>CAYQMG010000015.1:0-51900 GCA_964418585.1 uncultured Gammaproteobacteria bacterium
GCAGGCGTGAGCCGTTTTCGGCGGCGTAGGCGGATGGCCGCCCCGGCGCAGGCCTGCTGCCGAGAGGCGGTGTTTGCGCGAAGCGTGAGACAGCGCCTCTTTGACCCATCGAAACAGGCGCCGGAACGGATAGGGATGCAACCAAAGTGACGATCTCGAACAGGTCGAGGGAGCCTTGGACCCCGTGCGAAGTTCCGCTTCGAGAGGCGTGTGGCCCCCAGGCGGTGGGGGACTCGGATTGAGTGGGCCACGGAGGGGGCCGGGGTTCCGATGGCCCCCTCCAGGAGGGAGGAGCGGAATGGTGCCGTTTGGAGCCGGAGGAGAACCGGTTGGCGCCTTCAGAGATGAAGAGGACCGCGGCGTCTGCGGCCCTGAGGAACTGGACACCAACGAGCGGTATTCGCGCAAGGCGTTACGGACGGTTCATGTTCTGGAATACCCGTTGTGGCGCGGGCGCTTTGCGCGCCTGCGTGCCATTCCCAAGTCTCGAGAATGAATTAGGTCTGCCGTTCAACCGACCCGATTCAATCTCGAGACCGAATGGGGGTCGCGCAAGCGCGCGAGGTGTACCCGGGCGGGGGACCGCCGCTCGAAAGGCGGAACCCAGGCATTGTCACTTGCCCCTCCCGGCCCGATCTCGTATGATCCAACCAGGGATGTCATGTGCGGCATTGCTTTCTTGCTTTGTTCGCATGCCATTATCTTGTTTGCAGCACATGCCGGACTCGCGGGCAGGGTCCCGAGAGCCGGGCGTATCCAGCAGGGAGGGCGGCATGGAGGCGAGGACGGGGAGGTTCTCTTGCAGGCTCCTCTGCCCGATGGTGGGCCTGTTGTTGTTCGTGTCGGCGTCGCCGTTGGTGGCAGGGATGGCGCTGGAGGATCGAGGAGCCGGGCAGGCACCTCCCGGGCGGGGAACTCCGTTCTCCAGGTTTTTCGACCACCTGAACATCCTTCTCTGGCGGTTCTACGACTCGAACCACGTGCTCGAGCCCTGGGATCTCAAGGGCCACTTCACATCCGAGCCGGGCTACACCTACGACCTGCCGGGCACGACCGACATGGTGGTCTTGCTGTGGTCCGTGGGAGAACTGGACGGGCGGACCACGCCGCATGGACGGGAGGCCTGGGCGCGCCTGATTCGTTCGTTCCAGGATCCGAAGACGGGTTTGTTCACCCGGGGCAACCGCAGGAGACTTCCAGAAGCCGAACTGACCGCGCGCGCATCGGTGGCCTTGAAGCTGCTCGGCAAGACGCCACGCTACCCGTTTCGGTGGGCTCGAGGTCGATTTGCCGACCAGGCTGCAGTGACGGCGTGGGTGGAGGGGTTCGACTGGTCGGACGTTGCCTCGGGTTCTCGTGAGATGGGGTTGGCGGCGGCGCTCACCTTGTTTCCTCAGCCCACGGTCCCGACCGCCTGGCACGTGTGGCTGAGCGAGGCGCTGGTGCGCCGTTGTGATCCCTCGAGCGGATTGTGGCGCCCGTCCCTGGTGGGCAAGGTGCTGGGCGTCCCCACTCCGGCTGACCTGGTGGGGGCTTCCCGGTTCTGGTGGTTTCTGGAAACCCGCGGGGAACCCTTGCCGGAGCCGGCTCGAGTCGTGGAGCAGGTCCTGAGTTTGCAAGGGGCGAATGGCACGTGGTCCTCGAGGTGGAGCATGGAATCCGCGCCCGGTGTGGCCGACGCGGCCGCGCTCAACGGCCTTCGCCATGCCATTCACCAGCTCGATCGCGACCAGCGCGCCCGACTCGAGACACGGATCCTTGCGGCGGTGGACCGTTTCGCCAAGGCTTCCGTGGCGTATCTTGCCGACCCGGAGCGGTTGATGCATGCGTACACCGACACCCACGACCTGACCAGCGCGGTGCTCGCGGTCGCGGAAATGGAGGCGCTCCATTTCGATCTGACCGGGCGTCACAAGTTCCCGTGGTCCCGGCCGTGGAGGCCAGCGTTGCCATATCTCTCGTGGATGTAGGGAAGCGTCCATTCCCGTATCGCCAGGAAATTGTTCAGCAGGCACCAAACTTGCTCGACAATGTCGAGTTTGATAAGACAGACACACGGCGCCGGCCAACTGCTTCTCGATCGTGGCTGCCGTGGAGCGTGGGAGGGGAGGCCCCTGGCCTGCGCAGTCTGGGTGCGAGACCGGAATGGGTGCACGCGATGAGGAACCAAGTACCGTTCAAGCGGGGACTGGAACAGGCGGTGACCGAGGAGGCACTGGTGGAGGATCCGGAGAAGACCTGGCCCTGCGGGGACGTCTGGGGCACCGTGGCCGGCGGTGCAACCCGCGATCTCCCCACGCTCGAGTCGCCGCGAGGCGGCCACCGGGTGTTGTTGCACAAGGGAGCGACGATCAACGGGCGCTACGCGGTGCAGCGGGTTCTGGGTCAGGGAGGGATGGGTGTGGTCTACCAGGTCACGGACGCAGCCAACCCGGACCGTCCCCTGGCCCTCAAGATCCTGCTGGGTCCGGTAGTGGAAGCGGACCAGCAAGAGCAGTTCAAGGCGGAATTCCGGATGATGAGTCGGCTACGGCACCCCAACGTGGCGCGGGTGTACGATTTCGAACCTGTGGCCGGGACCGACGACCACCTGTTTACCATGGAGTACGTGGACGGTGCGGGGATAGCCGAGGCGGCTCGAGGTCGGTCGTGGGAGGAAGTGCTGGAGATGCTCGTGCAGGTGTGTCGGGCGCTGAGCTATGTGCACAGTCGGCGTCTCATTCACTTCGATCTGAAGCCTGCGAACGTGCTGGTGACCGCGACGGGCAAGGTAAAGGTGGTCGACTTCGGAGTGGCGCTGGTGCGTGCGAGCAACTGCCCGGTGCCCATGCGGGGCACCCCGCTCTACATGGCCCCGGAACTGGTGCGGGGGGACTGGCGCATCGATCACCGCGTGGACATCTACTCTCTGGGGATCATGAGCTATGAACTCCTGTGCGAGCGCCTGCCGTTCGTGGCCGACTCGGTGACCGATCTCTTTTTTCAACACCAGGTCCAGACGATTGATTTCCGGGCCTGCGACCGGGTACCTGAATGGCTCCGGGAAATCGTACGCCGCATGTGCGCCAAGGACCCGGCCGACCGTTTTCCCACCGCGAACGCCATCATCGAGGCCATCAACCGGCAGGGAGGACTGGACTACGAGATCGAAACCCAGGAGACGCGGGAAAGCTACGTTTTTTCGAGCCGCTTCGTGGGCCGCACCCAGGAACTGCGGCGGCTCAAGTCGTTCATTCTCTCCCGGACCCGCGGCGAGTCTGGCACGCCTGCGGCCCTGTTCGTCCTGGGACCAGGCGGGGTCGGCAAGTCACGCCTGCTGCTCGAGGCCCGGCACTTCGCCCAGCTATCGCACATCCTGTTCGTCGAATCCCGCTGTTACGAGGGCGGCCTGGCCGGGTTCGACCCGATCCAGTCCATCCTCACCGTACTCACCGGTTTCGCACGGGCCCACGGCCGTCGCGATCTGCTGGAGACCTATGCGCAAGACCTGGATGCTGTGCACCCTGGTATCCTGGGCGCGAAAGCAGCCGCAGAACGCCCGGTCCTGGCGGACGACCTCCGTTCGAGAGCCGCCCCGGCCGGTGATCTGGACCACCTGGTCGCCCGCATCGCCGACTTCATGCTCCAGCTTTCCCATACGGTGCCCTACGTCCTCTGCCTCGACGACTTCCAGTGGGCCAGGAAACCCCTTGCCCGCCTGGTCGCCCGGCTCGTCCAGGGCATGGAACAACCTCCTGAAGGAATCGCGCCCCGCATGGCGCTCGTCGGTGCCAGCAGGGACGAGGAAGTGGAAGACCGCCCCGCCGGTCGACTCCTCGAGGATCTTCAGCGCCGCAGGACGCTCGAGACGGTTCAACTCGCCCCACTCGACCATGGCCAGGTGGAATCGGTCATCAAATCCATGCTCGGCGTGGATACACTGCCTCCGCCGTTCGTGGAACGGGTGTACAAGGAGACTGACGGAACCCCGTTTTTTGTCGAGGAGATCATGCGGGTTCTGGTCGAATCCGGGACGGTGCGCGTTCAGGGCGGCCGTTGGGCAGCCGGCGCGGAGATCGGCGCGCTCGAGATCCCGGCCGGGATGGCCGAGGTGATGGCCCGGCGTCTCTCCTTCCTCGACGAAGGGGCGCACCGTGTGCTCACCGCCCTCGCCGTTCACGACAGCCCCATGCCCATGGCGGTGCTCCGGCGCGTGGTCGACCAGGAACCTTCCGCCCTGCACGACGCCCTGGGGGAACTCCTTCGCCGGCGTCTGGCCGTCCAGGTCGGTGGCTCGAAGCTACTCCACCGCGTCAGCCACGACCGCATGCGGGCCTTCATTTACGAACAACTCGACCCGGACGAACGCAAACGGTGGCACCGGACCATTGCAGAAGCCCTGGAAGCAACCGCGTCGAAGACGGCGCAGCCCACGTATGATCTCGCCCGCCATTTTCTGGCAGCCGGCCAGGAAGACAAGGCCCTGCGCTACAGCATCGAGGGGGGCCGCAAGGCGATGGAGGAATTCCTGCACGACCTGGCCATCGACCTGCTCACCCAGGCCAGAACGCTCCTCCAGGCTCGAGACCCCGATTCGCCCCTGCTCGCGGAACTGGAGGAACGCCTCGGAGACTGCCACGCCATTCAGGGCCACGACCAGGAATCCCTCGCCTGGTATCGCCGCGCTCGCCGCGTCGAGGCCGAACGGGACCAGGAGTCGCTCGAGGTCGCCCGAATCCGCTCCAAGGAAGGCCTGGTGCTGATGACCCGCGACGAGTGGCGGGCGGCCGCGCGGGAAGGCTGGGAAGCTGTCCGCATGCTCGGCGGACGAGAACCCCGCACCGCACTGGGATATTTCGTCGCCACCGCCTTCGCCGCACTCAGGCACCTCGCCCACCGACTGTTCCCGTGGACCGTCCGCCGCGCCACTTCTCCGGCGGAAATCAGGCGCTTCCAGGAACTCGTCGCTGCCTACGTCCGGATGATCATCGCCTACGCCATGGTCAACCCGGCACGGGCGGCACTGGCAACACTCCGCGCAATCAACTGCGCCGACCGCCTCGGCCCTTCCACTCAGGCATGCGAGGCCCTCAGCGCCATGCACCTGCTCGCACGCATGGCATTCCCCACCTGGGCTTCCGACCGACACGGAAAAAAAGCACTCCAGATGGCCCACAACCTCGGCTCCATCTGGCACCAGGCGGACGCCTACCGGGCACTCGGCGTGAGTGCCAGCCACATCGGAAAAACACGCGAATCCGTCCACTACCTCGAGCAAGCACTCTCCCGGTTCGAGCAGTGCGAGGACTTCTTCTGGATCAGCATCTGCCACCTTCTGCTCTTCTCCAGCCACGCCAAACTCGGACACCTCGAGGAGGCGGTCTCCTTCCTCAAACGGGGACGTGAGGTGGTGGGCCGCCTCGGGGAGGACCATCCCTACCAGCGCAGACTCGATGCAACCGCTTGCTGGCTCTATGCACAGATGGGCCGGATCGCCGTCGAGGACGCCGTGGAGCGCCTCCTCCAAAGCCAACCCCGCCACTCCGCCGCTGGCGACATGCTCTTCGCCTCCGCGGCCGTCTGGATGGCCGGCGAACTGCTCCACCGCACCGGTCAGTACGACCGGGCCGCAGAACTCTTCGAATCCGCCGCTTTCGGACAAGACAGACGCTTCCTCTACGAGTGGGACATGCCCCCCTACCTCTTCCTCGCCCAGTCGCTCATCGAACGCATGCGCCTGCAAGAAAGCACCGGACACCCCCGCGACCGCACCACCTGGCGCCGCGTCCGCCGCCTGGTCTGGTTCGGCCTCATGATCACACGCAACCGCCAACGCTGCTCCCGGGCCCACGCGCTCATCTGCCACGCCAAGGTCCGCTGGATGCTCCAGGACCGATCCGGCGCCACCATTGCATTCGCAAAGGCCCGCCAGGTGGCCCGGGAACAGGAAGCCGTCCTCTGGGAAGCCGACGCCCACTTCGAAGAAGCCCGGTGTTGGGCCGAGGTCGGCAGCGCCGAGGCCGGCGCCCGGGCACGCAAGTCCGCAGAACTCGCCCTCAAGATCTACGAACGGTGCGGCGTCACCCTCCAGGCGAACAGCACCAAGAGCCTGCTCAACGCCCTTTGAATTCCCCCCCTCGAGGATACGCACGTGTGCCTGCCTGGAATTGTCCTCGAGTTTCGACACCTGTCGACAACACTCGATATCCCACCACGCCCCACCGGTCCTCCAGGCCTCGAGCCCGCATCACACATTGGACCCCGTCCTGGACCGCCCTGGCACTCGAATTGCTATACATTCCCCCGGACGTGACACGTGCTTTCCGACCCCGATGTCCGGTCCAGAGTATCGACCCCTGTCACGTCTGCTCGAGCAACCATTGCGACGGTCCTATCCACGAGGATGGACCGCCCCAACCCGTGTCACGGAGGGAGACCCATGATGAACCGAGTGTTCCCGGGCGTGAAAGGCGCTACGATTCTGGTGTTGTTGCTGCTCCTGTCCGGCGCTGACCAGTGCCCGCAAGAGGAAGTCTGCGACGGCATCGACAATGATGGAGACGGGCTGGTGGATGAGGACTTCGACCTGGATGGGGACGGCTACCTGGACGCGGATGCCTGCGAACTGGGGGACGACTGCAACGACCAGGACGCCACCATTCATCCCGGTGCCGGGGATCCGGTGGACGGAATCGACAACGATTGTGACGGGGAGGTGGACGAACCGACCAGGGACTACACCTTGTACGTGCTCGACGCCTACACCTACAGTCCGATGGAGGGGGTCCGGGTGTTGCTCGGGATGGACGGTACAGGGCCGCACGGAGTGACCGATGCGCAAGGCGAGGTGACCTTCGCGCTCGACAGCCCGCGGCAGGACGTGACCGTGGGCTTGGTTGAGGAGACGGAGCCGAGCGAAGGAGACAAGTTGTTGACCTACCAGGTACAAACGCTCCTGGACTTCGACCTCGATGACGGGTCCGTGCTGTACGTGTGGCCGACGCACTCGAGCGATCCCGAGCGACGGCTGGAAGGGCAGGTGGCTGGAGTCAATCCATCGTTGGCGGAGACGACCCACGTTGTGCTGCGAGCCGGGATGGGGGCTCTGTCAGACTGGATGGTGCTGAATGCGGATCTTTCGACGGTTCCTTACGAGTTTTGGTCTCCCTACCAGGACTATCTGTTCGCCGCCCAGGTTGAGGATGACGCCGATGGATGGGCAGTATGGGAGGGAATCCCGCTCACGTTCGACCTGGTGCTCTACCCTGCACAATACGAGGACCTCTCCCTCCAGAATCAGTTCGACCAGGTCGTGACCTTTGACCTCCACAACATCGATCCCACCATGGTGATGACCCACCATTATGAGCGGATCTACCTGGCGGGGACCAGTCCGACTGCGCGCTTCGAGTTCCAGGACATGCTTCGGTCACTCGAGCAAACGGATGCCTGGCAAATCCGGACCCCTCCCCTGAACGGCCCGTTGGCCGGCGCTGACCTCTACCTGTCGGCCGTGCTGCAAACCGAGGACGGGTTGAATTTTCAGCGCGCGTTTCTGCCCTGGGCCGGGGGCCAAGGTGTCCTCGAGGTGGACTTGCCGGACCTGTTCGAGGTGGACCTGACCGAGTCGCTGAAATCCAGTACCGTGCCCGGGAGCCGGGTCGAGATCACCGGGGACGCGGGGAGCGACTACGAATGGGGCTTTTTCACGGAAGCGTCGTTGAATGCCGATGGATCGACGGTGATCAACCGGAGCTGGACCGTGCGCCTGTGGGATCCGGACCTGGCGGTCGCCTTCCCGGTTCTCCCTCCCGACGCCGACTTCTGGCCGGACAACGCGGACCTGCTCGGTGAGGACCACCTCGTCTTGTCTCAGTACACCGGGTTCGGGGTGTACCATGGCAGCTCCGACGACACGCCGGGCTACGTTTCGGCCGTCCGATGGCTTTCCTCCGCCGATACCGAAGGCCAGGCCGAACGCAGACGTGCGTTTCCAGCGACCCCGTCCATGGAGAAGCTCGCCCCCCCGGCCCTCTCTGGAATCGAACGCCTCGACCCGGACAGGGGCACCGGGCGCGCGGGCACCGCGCCGGCCCATTGAGCCTGGAGGCGGGCACAGCGCGATCGACCCGAGGTCACGACTTGTCACCCTCCCTGTCCGGCGACGGTCCGGATCCGCTCGGACCGTCCAGCGACGGGGCCGGACGCCGGGGCGCTCCACGATAGGCGAGGATGATCCGGTTCTTGGGGGTGATCTCTTCGGGGATCCTCGAGGTTTGCACCGTGTACCCGGCCGCACGAAGGCGGGCCACGCGGGTCACGTCCACGGCGAGCCCCACGTCCAGCCACCCGAGCAAACTCCCCGTGTCACAGCGCCACTCGGACTGACAGCAGGGCAACACCGCGACTCGAGCACCCACGGCCATGGCCTTCTCCAGGATACGGTCGGTCATGTCCGCGCAGGCGTGGGCGGAGACGACCAGATCATCCGGCCCGATGGAAACTTCCTCGATCCGGGCCTGCTGATAGGTCACCCGGCCGCGCAACCAGGGCCAGGCAGTCTCCAGGGCCCTCGAGAGCCTTGTTGCACAGGGCGGAATCCGGATGTCCACCGCCAGAGCCTCCGGGACCGTCCGGTCGAGCAGCAGAAGGCAGTAGGCGAGGAGGCCGTGACCACAGGCCAGGTCCACGACCCGGCCGCCGCGAAGTTTTCGATTGATCCGACGCGCGAACTCCCAGGATTCGAAAAACTCCTTTCGAGGCAGGCAGTTTGCACGCGATACCGCCCGTCCCAGACGGTCCCGCAAGGTTGTACCGGGAAACGCACGCACCGTGTAGTCGTTCAAAGGGGCGCGAGAGCCGACATGCATACTTCAGGACCTCCTCTGCTGCGCCAACCCCATTCTCACTTTCACGTTTGAATCGCCGGCCGGGGAAAAGCAAGCGCAAAGCCCGCGCCGCCGTTCCGACGCCTCGAGGCGCGGTCGGACGCAACCAGTGCTTGCGTCCGGGTCCCCACCTGGGGCACAATGCTTCCCCAGACCGGGCAGGCGGCGCACCAGAGCCTGCTCCGAAGGAAAACTAGTTGTGTGAGCATGAACATGAGCAAGAACGGGATTACAGGAACCGGTCCGGAAACGACCGGACCCTCCCACTTCATCCGGGACATCATTCGGGAGGACGTGCGAGCCGGCAAGAACGGCGGGCGGGTGGCCACACGGTTTCCTCCGGAACCCAACGGCTACCTCCACATCGGGCATGCCAAGTCCATCTGCCTCAATTTCGGCATGGCCGCGGAATTCGGGGGCACCTGCAACCTCCGCTTCGACGACACCAACCCGGACACCGAGGACATTGAGTACGTGGAAGCGATCCAGGAAGATGTCCGGTGGCTCGGCTTCGACTGGGGCGATCGCCTGTTCCACGCCTCTGACTACTTCGAACAACTCTACGAATACGCGATCCAGCTCATCAAGGACGGCAAGGCCTACGTGGACAGCCTGTCACCGGAAGAGATCAAGGCCTACCGCGGAGACTTCTACACGCCCGGCAAGGAGAGCCCGTACCGGAACCGAAGTGTGGAAGAAAACCTCGACCTGTTCGCTCGCATGAAAGCAGGTGAGTTCGAGGAAGGGGCCCACGTGCTGCGCGCCAAAATCGACATGCAGTCTCCAAACATGAACATGCGGGACCCCACCCTCTACCGCATTCGGAAGCAGCCCCATCCTCGCACCGGCAACCAGTGGTGCATCTATCCGATGTACGACTACACGCATTGTATTTCCGACGCCCTCGAGGGTATCACCCATTCGCTTTGCACCCTCGAGTTTGAGGACCATCGACCGCTTTACGATTGGGTGCTCGATCAATTGCCCGTCCCCTGCCATCCGCAACAGATCGAGTTTGCGCGGTTGGACCTCACGTACACCATTACCAGCAAACGGAAACTGAAGCTCCTGGTGGAGGAAGGGCACGTGCAGGGCTGGGACGACCCGCGGCTTCCCACGTTGCAAGGACTTCGGCGACGGGGAGTGCCGCCCGAGGCGATCCGGAACTTCTGCGACCGGGTGGGCGTGGCCAAGGCGGACAATCGCGTGGATCTTGCGCTGCTCGAGCATGCTGTGCGCGAGGATCTGGATCGTCGTGCGCCTCGAGTCATGGCGGTGTTGAGGCCGCTCAAGCTGGTGATTACGACTTTTCCCGAGGACGAGGTTGTGTGGATCGAGGCGCCGAACCATCCGAAGGATCCGGAGTTCGGGACGCGGAAGGTCCCGTTTTCGCGCACGCTCTACATTGAGCGGGACGATTTCATGGAGGAACCGCCGCGCAAGTTTTTCCGGCTTGCCCCGGGCCGGGAGGTGCGGCTGCGCAACGCCTACATTGTGAAGTGCGAGGAAGTGGTGAAGGATCCCGAGACCGGGGAGGTGGTGGAACTTCGGTGCAGCCACGACCCGACCACGCTGGGGAGCATGCCGGCGGACGGCCGCAAGGTCAAGGGGGTGATTCACTGGGTCTCTGCCGCGCACGCGGTGGACGCGGAGGTGCGGCTGTATGACCGTTTGTTCACGGTGCCCGATCCAGGGGGACAAAAGGGGGTGGACTTCCGGTCGTTCCTCAACCCGACCTCCCTGGAAGTGCTCACCGGGAGCAAGGTGGAACCGGGGGTGGCCGAGGTGGCGCCGGAATCCCGTTTTCAGTTCGAGCGACTGGGCTATTTCTGTACGGACCGGTACGATTCGAGGTCGGGCCACCTGGTGTTCAATCGTATTGTGACCTTGCGGGACACGTGGGCCAAGATCGAGAAGCAACACGCCGGGGGGAGAGGACGAGGGAAGGCGTGACCGGGGCCTGACAGCGTGATGGAACCGACCGAGGTCTCGTTGAGGGGCAACCGGAAGCCGAATGAGCCGGAAGAGGCTGAGGAGGGGGCATGGGCGGAACAGGTTGGCTGAAGTGGCTGGCCGCCGGGTCCCTGGTGGCGGTGGGACAGAGTTTACGAACCACGCGCCGCCAGGCTGAGGCCGAGGTCAACCATGGCTGGATCGAACTGGCGAGAAGGGCCGGGAACCAACCGCCGGAGCGGCCGTTCCATCGCGACATGGTCTGGGACCTACCCGATCCGGCGCAGCGGTACCTGCGCCACGCCATTCGGGAAGGAGCAGCGCTGCCCCGCGCCGTGCGCCTCGACCTGGCAGGGTCTTTCCGGCTGGGTTCCCGGTGGTTTCCATTCGTGGGCACCGAGTTGCTGGTCCCCCCCCACGGGTACGTGTTCCGCGCCGAGCTGGGCACGGCTGCTGCCGGGCGTCGCTGCGTGGAAGGCCACCTGGATCATTTCGCCCACGCCCAGGTCTGGTTGCACAACCTGCTCCCGGTCCTGCACGAGGAGACCACCCCGGACATCGTGAAATGGGCGGCCGGCCGCTTGCTCGTGGACGCGCTTTGGTGCCCGGCCACCCTGCTGCCCCAATTCGGCGCCATCTGGGAGGCGGTGGACGACCACCGGGTCTCTGTCCGACTCCCGGTCCAGGACGATGCGGCCAACCTCATCCTGTCCGTGGGTCCAGACGGCAGGCTCGAGTCCTTCCGGCTGCTCCGGTGGGGCAACCCCTACGCTCCGGACGTGTGGGGCCGCTATCTGTACGGAGCCCGGGTGGAGGAAGAGCGCTCATTCGGTGACTACACCGTGCCTGCCCGCTACAATGCGGGGTGGGAATTCGGGAAGCCCGACTTCGTTTCCGTGTTTCAGCCGCGGGTGGTGCGCGCCACCTATGTCGGCCCCGGGGCTTCCGCACGTGTCTGAATGGGGGGAGCTGTGGCAACCGCGTCACACGCAAGCTCCTGGTTCAGCAAGCGAGCGCCCCTTGCCCTTGGGCTGCTCCTGGTGCTTCAGTTTCTCCTGCGAATTCTGCTGGTCATCGGCCAGTCATCGGCGACTCCGGATGAACTGTTCGACGTGGCTACCGGGCACTACCTGCTCAAAACCGGTGAGATGCCCTTTGGGAAAGACCACGCACCTCTTCCAAAAGCTCTCGCCGCCCTCCCCCTCCTGCCGCTCCATCTCGACCTGGCCCCGGACCTCTCCGCACTCCACCGGTTCCTCGCCGACCCGCAACCGGACCGCCACCTTCAGGCATTCGGCCGTCTGTTTTTTTTCGCCAACACGGTGCGCTGGGAGGTGCTTCTCTTCCTGGCCCGCCTGTCAGGGCTCTTCTGGGCGCTCCTGGGCTCCCTGCTCCTCACCGCGTGGGCGACGCGACTCGGAGGCGATTGGGCCGGCCTGCTGGCCCTGGCTCTCTTTTCCCTGGACCCGACCGTGATCGCGCATGCCTCGGTGGCCGGGTCGGACGTTCCGTTCATGGTGATGGCCCTGGCCACCCTCTTCGCAGGGTGGAGCCTTCGGGAGAACCGTTCGGCTTTCCGACTCGTCCTTACGGGCCTGCTCTGCGGGATGACGTTCGCCACCAAGTACCCCGGGATCTTCCTTCTCCCTCTTTGCGCCGCTTTCCTCATCCTCGACCACGGAAAACAGGGTATCCTCCCCGCCCTCGCACTCCTCCCCTTGACCGCCCTCGGCGCTTGGGCCGGGTACGGGTTCCACAATGCAGACCTGGCGCTCGACGCGCTCCTCGGCCTGATCGGACACACCCACTACCCACGCATGAGCTATTTCCTCGGTGAGTATCGGGCCGGCGGATGGTGGACCTACTTCCTCGTGGCCGCGGCGCTCAAGACACCGCTGCCCACCCTCGCACTCCTCGCCATGGGTATCCCACTCGCCCGGCGTGGTACACCTCGAATCTCCCGCCCAGGTCTCCACTGGCTCTGGGTTCCTGCACTCGTCTACTTCGCCATCGTCACCTACGCCCGGATCGACATCGGCGTGCGCTACCTCCTTCCGATCTTCCCTCCCCTGTTCATCCTCGCCGGGGTGGGCCTGACAACGCCCTGGTCAGAACGACCGGTCGTGCCGCGCCTGCGTGCCTTGACCGTGCTCCTCCTCGCCTGGCTTGCCGGGGAGTCTGTACGGTATCATCCTCACTATATCCCCTACTTCAACCAGCTCGCTGGAGGCCCGGACAACGGCTGGCGCTATCTCTCCGATTCCAACGTGGACTGGGGCCAGGCCCTCCCGGCGTTGCGACAGTTCATGAAAAAAGAGCGGATCGACCACATCTACCTTTCCTATTTTGGAGGACATGTCCCCGACGCGCTCGGCATCCGGTACCAGGGCCTGCCGGATTCCATCTTCCTCGGTCACCCCATGCCCATGTCCCAAAAAAGAGAGTTCCTCGCCATCAGCGTGGTCAACCGCCAGGCGGTACTCAAGCGCGACCACGACCTCTACCGTTGGCTGGATGACCTTCCACTCAAGGCCAACGTGGGCTACAGCATCCATGTGTTCGACATCACCGGCAATGCACAGGCCCACCTCCGGCTCGCAGACCTGTACCAACGGGCGGGCCGACTCGAAGCCGCGGAACGCGAGCGGCGCCGCGCCGCACGAGAAGACCTCGAGCATGTCAGTGGCAACACCACGCCGCCGTCCGATCCTCGAGAAGACGGCCGCGGATGATGCCGCTCCCTCGACCCGAAACGGTCGACCGGTGCCGGGTGACCGGTCAGACCGGTCAGACCGGTCAGCCGCGACGCCACCACCACGCCACGACGCCGACCGCGGCGGCCAGTCCCGCGGCGGTCACACCGAACAGAGTCTGGTACGAACTGGCACGAGCGATCCCACCGCCCACCAGGGGCATGAGCGCGACCGGAAGCGAGAGAAAGGCGTAGGTCCCGGCATAGCTGGAGCGTCTCGATGCAGGGGCCAGGTCGAGCACGGCCGCGGGGTAGCCCACCGAGCGTCCGGCTGCGGTCGCCCCGGCCATCCCGGTGGCGAGGACCAGGACCTGCCAACCGACCGCAGACGCCAGCAAGGCGACGAGTGGCGTGGCTGCTGAGAGCAAGACGCAGGCCAGCACCATCTGGCGGCTTCCGTGCCGGTCCACGATCCAGCCCCAGGCGAGGTTGCCCAGGAGCGCACCGGCCACCGAGGCTCCCACGAACCAGGCCGTGGCCTCGTCCGAGATGGCGAAATCGTGACGGGCTGCCACCACGTAGAACGGCACGGCCAGCCAGGCCAGCCCGGTGAACCAGTTCACCATGGCCATGGAACGAAGCGCCAGGAAGGGTTCTTTCAACGACGCGAGGTATTCCCGCCAGGGAGGCGGCGCTCCAGTACGAGGGCTTTCCGGTTCCTGGATCACCCAAAAGCCGAGCGACGCCACCACCAGGGCGATGGCAGATAGGAGGAAAAGAGTTGCAAAGTTCTCCGGATACGGGCGGGCCAGCACCAGCCGCGAAACGCCTGCGGCAGCCAGACCCAGAAGGCTCCCGATGGCTTGCCGACTGGCGAAAAAGGCTCCCCGCCGGTTCGAAGGGATCACCTTGCCCACGATGTCCGTGTAAGGTACGCCGCCCAGCGCCCCGCCCAGGGCAAACAGCCCGATCAACCCCACCAGACCCGCCAGAACCACCTGCGGATACCGGTCACCCGCCAACAACACCAGACCCGCCAACGACGCCCAGGCAAACGCACGCAGGTAAATGGCGGCCAGTAGAACCGGCCGTTTGCGCGCCATCGGCTCCACGAACCGGGCCACCAGAACCTGCGGACCGGCCGACGACACGGCAATGAGCGCGGCCAGCCCCCCCACCCAGACCGCAGAACCGGTCAACTCCGCCACAAACGCCGGCACCACCACGGTCACATTCGCAAATGCCATCGCCGTGGCCAGGAAGGCACCATGCCACAGGCCTCCGATGAAGCCCCTGTTCGATACAGTCGTTCCGGTCATCCCGTCCCCGCGACACCTCCAGACAGACCCGAGCGCCCCAACCCGCCCCCCACGCCCCGCTCATCATGCCCCAGACACGCCCGGGAAACAAGGCTGGACCGGTGCAACGGACACCGCCAGGCTCCTCACCCATCACCGCCGGCCTCGCAATCGCCATTCGGCCCACGTGATGCCCCGACGATACAGCTCCATCCGCTTCCGAAACGCCTCGTTCCGGGGCGACGAACGATCGTAGGCTCGACGCGCCACCTCCACCGCTTCATCGAACGCACCCGTCTCCGCCAGCGCCGCCGCCAATGTATCCAGCCAGGCTCCGTTCTCGCCCATCGCCACCGCTCGACGGGCATGCGCCACCGCTCGAGATCCATCCCGTATCGAGGCATCCGGCGCAGTGGCCAGCAGCCACGCCAGGTTGTTGTGGCTCCCCCCACTCTCCGGGTTCAATGCAATCGCCCGCTCGTAGTCCGCCACCGCCTCCCGGTACCGCCCCAGCGCAGTCAACACCACCCCTCGGTTGTGCCGGTAGCCATCATGCTCCGGTCGCAAATCCACCGCTCGAGTAATCGCGTCCAAAGCCTGCTCGAGATTGCCCAGACGCAGATGAGCCAGAGCCAACAACGCCAGCACCGGCGCCGACGCACCGCCCGCCGCCAGGCACGCTTCAAACGCTTCCCGAGCCCCCGACCAGTCCCCCTCCTGCAGGCAGGCCGCGCCCGCTTCCTGCAGAGACTTCACCTCATCTCCTCGAGATCCTTCACTTCCCATCCCGCTCACCCCCGTTCGAACAAAAAATGCGCCGGCAAGAACGGATTCAGACCGCCTCACCGGCGCTCCTGGGTCCACGGAGCGGACTCAGATGCCCATTGGAAACGCCATGTCCTCGCAGCGCCAGCAACCCTGGGCCTCGAGATCCCCGTTGAAGTCGATGTCCTTGTCACAAAGCCAGCCGTTTCCGTCCTTGTCCTTGAAAAACTTCATCGGTCGCGCAGGCTTGTGCGTGTCGGTCGTGGCCTCTGCCCTGTCATCCTTCTTCTTCATGTTCCTCTCCTCACACTTCGCGCACCAGACCCCTCCCCGGGACATACCCGCTGCACACCCCGGGGTCGATCCGGGCGCACTGGTATCCTCGCCGTCGCTCTCTCCCTGGCGCCGAACCAACGTAACCGCATTACCACGCTGGGGTCACACAAAGGCTCGACGCCCATCTCCTAGTAGATCGGACGCCCCGCCGCCGGAGGCCCGAACAGGTCCACCATGAGCTGATCGATGTCCGTCTTGCTCGCATCCGCGATCACACCCGTGTTCCCGGAAACGCACAGCACATACTTGCCCCCCCACACCATCCAACCGTTCAGACTGCTCCAGTCCATCTCCGTCGTTTCGTCCAGAACCTTCACAGCTTCCTCCGCCTGGGCCTGCTGCGCCCGGCAAAGCCGTGCAATCCGCTCCAACGTCTCCGGAGACAGATCTCCCACCGCGCGCGCCACCGTGCCATCTTCGCGAAACTGCCCCGCGGCGATGACGCCTTCTCGTTCGAACAGGCGATCCAGTCCAATCATGGCTTGACTCCTTTCGAGGTTCGTACGTTCACCCTCCAGAAGTACAAGCAGCGTGCCACCGGTGCCGACCCAGAGAATATACTGAAAACTCAACAGGTTGGAAATTTGTACCCGACGAAGGAATTGCAAAATCGCAACGGTATCACCACGCCGACCGATGCGTTTTCGCTACGAATCGCCACCGGTGTCCCGACGAGAGGTGGCGGTTCGCCCGTCGACCGTGGGCAGGGTGATACCGAGTCGTCGGATCTTGCGGTACAGGGTGGTCTTGTGCACGCCGAGCTGCCGGGCCGTGGCTTCCCGGTTGTAGTGGTTGCGTTCCAGGACCGAGACGATGAACGCACGTTCGAGGTCATCGAGGGATGCGGCCCCTGCGGGGGTCCAGCCGGGCGGTCTCAAGTGAGCGGGGAGGTGTTCGATGCCGATGAGCGGTCCTGGAGCAAGCACGAATCCGTGCTCGACGGCGTTCTGGAGTTCCCGGACATTGCCGGGCCAGTCATAGGCGAGCAAGGCCGAGAGGGCCGGGGGAGACACGCCCGTGATCCGTTTGTCCCGTTCGACGGAGAAGCGGCGGACGAAATGGTTGACCAGGATGGGGATATCCTCCCGGCGCTCCCTCAGTGGAGGGAGTTCCACCTGGAACACGTTGATTCGGTAGTAGAGGTCCCGCCGAAACGTGCCTTGGTGCACCATCTGCTCCAGGTCCCGATTCGTTGCTGCGACGATTCTGACGTCCGCGCTCACGGGCTCGGTACTACCAAGCGGCTCGTACACCCGCTCCTGAAGTACCCTCAGCAGCTTCGCCTGGGTCTGCATGGGCAGCTCCCCGATTTCATCCAGAAACAAGGTGCCCCCTCGAGCCCGTGCGAATCGTCCTTCTCGAGACTTCACCGCACCCGTGAACGCCCCTGCCTCGAACCCGAACAACTCGGCCTCCACCAGGGTATCCGGGATCCCCGCACTGTTCACCGCCACAAACGGCCCCTCGGCCCGGTGGCTCATCTGGTGCAGCGCTCGAGCCACCAATTCCTTCCCGGTCCCACTCTCCCCCGTGATCAATACCGTGCTGTCACTCGCGGCAATCGTGGGAAGCAAGTCGAGCATACGCCGCATCACCGGACTCCGACTCACGATGTCCCCCACCGTGTACCGCTCCTCCACCTGCTGCCGCAACACTTCCACCTGCCTCAAATCCCGAAACGTCTCCACTCCACCCACCACTTCCCCGGCCGCATTCCGAAACAGCGCCGTCGAAATACTCACAGGAACCTTCTCCCCACGCGCATTCCGAATGTGCACCACCAGATCCACGATGGGCGTGTCGTGCTCGATCGTGTACCGGAGCGCACACGCCTCCGTGCACAGGTCGGACCGCAAAATCGTGTGACACCGCTTCCCAAGCGCCTCCGCCCTCGAATAACCCGTGATCTCTTCCGCCGCACGGTTGAAACAGGTGATGGTTCCATCCAGATCGATGGTGAATACTCCATCCGAAATACTCCGCAAAATCGCCTCGAAACGCTCCGGAGACAGCCGCCCCGCCGATTCCCCCTCGCCTCGCTCGTCGCCGCACGGCTCATCCCGCCGTTCACCCATCAGACTACCCCCTTTTGTCGTTCTCGATCACACCCCCACCGGACGCTCCGCTTCGCCCCCCCCCGGTTCCACCATCTTGCGGTCACACCTTCCGGTCACCCCTTCCTGTCACACCATTCTGTCACACTATTGATGATATACCTATTGACATCAAGTCAATAGTGTGTAGATTTCCATCGATCCCAGCCGAAGACGAGGGGGAAAGAGGATGGGACCTGGACGAATGAACCAGGGAGGAAAAAGGGGGTGTCGTCCTGGCCGGCGCCGGCGCCGGCGTGTGATGGGCTTCCTTGTGCCCTGTCTGTTGGTGCTTCTGCACCGAGAGAAGGCGCACGGGTACAGTCTGATGAGCGGTCTTGGCGAATTTGGTGTTGCTCGAGTGGATCCGAGCCTGGTGTACCGAGCGCTGAGAGAGATGGAGGCGGCGGGTTTGGTGGATTCGGAGCCGGGTACGGAGAGTCTTGGGCCGCAACGGAAGGTGTACCGCATCACGACGAGCGGGGAGGCGCATCTGGCGGAGTGGATGGAAGATCTGCGACGTACCCGACAGGAGATTGATGCCCTGTTGGCGGCCTACGCGCTTGGTTCTGGAGGCGAGAGGGTTCGTGAACCAGGGGGCCGAGGGCCGTCGGGTCGCGCTGCGGGGGAGTCGTTCCCTGGGGAAGAGACGCAATAGACGAACGAGGTGCGAGCACTGGCATGCACCTGGGAGGAAGGAAATGAAGGTTGTGGTGACATTGTCGACGCCAGAGGTGGAAGGTCCGTTTGAGCCCCGTTTTGGGCGTGCTGCGTGGTTTGGCGTCGTTGACCTGGAGACGGGAAGCACGGAAGTTATTGAGAATGCAGCGGCCTCGGCGCCGAGCGGAGCAGGAGTGAAGGCGGCGCAACAAGTTATCAAGGCGGGTGCGGAAGTTGTGATCGCCGGCTCGTTTGGGCCGCATGCGTTCGAGGTGCTGTCTGCGGCGGGCGTTCGGATGTACGTGGGCGAGGAGGGCCGGAGTGGTTCCGCGGTGGTGGAGCAGTACCGGTCGGGGAGTTTGCCGGAGGTGACCCAACCGACCCACGGGGGGCATCACCATCATGCGGGCGGCGGGTCGGGAGGTCGTGCGTGATGCGCGTGGTGGTTGCCAGCGGCAAGGGAGGCACGGGCAAGACCACGGTGGCGACGAGTCTGGCGCTGTCGGCGTCGGGCCGGTCGGTGTCGTACATGGATTGTGACGTGGAGGCGCCGAACGGGCATGTATTTCTTCGCCCGGCCCTGGATCGTCGTCAGGATGTGGGGATCCTGATTCCCCGGGTGGACGAGTCGGTGTGCACGCACTGTGGTATCTGTGCGGAGGTGTGCCGATACAACGCCATCGCGGTGCTTGGGCGGCGCACGATGGTCTTTCCGCAACTTTGTCATGGGTGTGGGAGCTGTACCCATGCATGTCCGGAAGGAGCGATTGAGGAACGACTGGATGTGATGGGCGTGCTGGAGGGAGGTGAAACCGAGTCGGGTCTGGCGTTTTCTCGAGGGGTATTGAACGTGGGGGAGCCGATGGCGGTTCCTGTCATCCGTGCGCTGAAGCGTTGGCCGCCGTCCCGGGTGGTGGTGACCGAGGTTCGGGATGCTCCTCCGGGGGCGTCCTGCCCGGTTGTGGAAACGATTCGTGGAGCAGACTTTGCGCTGCTGGTGACCGAGCCGACGCCGTTCGGTCTGCACGATCTGAAGCAGGTGGTGGAAGTGGTGCGTGAGGTCGGGGTACCTGCTGGTGTGGTGGTCAACCGGGACGGGATCGGGGATGACCGTGTGGACCGCTACTGTGCCGCGGAAGGCTTGCCCATCCTGATGCGGATTCCATTCGACCGTGCCATTGGCGAGGGGATTGCTCGGGGCCTTCCACTGGTGGAGATTCTGCCGGAGTATCGTGTCCGGTTCGAGCGTCTTCTGGAGGCCATACGCCGACGTGTGGGTGGAGGTGACGCATGAAGCAGCTTGTGGTGCTCAGTGGCAAGGGCGGAACAGGCAAGACGAGTGTGACAGCGGCCCTTGCCCACCTGGCGTCTCTGGAACGCGATCGGTGCCGGGCCGTGCTGGCGGATGCGGACGTGGACGCGGCCAACCTGGGTCTCCTGCTCGACCCGCGGATACTGGCGCAAGAGGATTTCAAGGGTGGGTCGGTCGCGGTGATCGATCCGGACCGGTGCACGGGGTGCGGGGCCTGTGCGGAAGCGTGTCGGTTCGACGCGATCCTGGCTCCCTGGGTATCGACATCAGGCGAGTCGGGCGGGACCTACCGGGTGGATCCCATCGCGTGCGACGGTTGCGCTGCCTGTCTCTACCGGTGTCCGACCGAGGCCATTACCATGCGCGAGCAGGTTGCCGGCGTCTGGTTCCGTTCGGAGACTTCGTTTGGTCCCATGATCCATGCGCACCTCCACCCAGGCCAGGAGAACTCCGGCAAACTGGTCACCCTGGTGAAACAACAGGCACGCCTGACCGCGATGGACCGGAATCACGATCTGGTCCTCGTGGATGGCCCGCCCGGAATCGGCTGCCCCGTGATCTCCGCCGCATCCGGCGCCGACCTGGCCCTGATCGTGGCCGAACCCACTCGAGCCGGTGTGCACGACATGACTCGAGTTCTCGAAACCGTGGATCACTTCGGAGTCCGCCCCCTGATGTGTATCAACAAGGCCGACCTCTATCCCGAGGGCGCGCTCGAGGTGACCCGTTTTTGCGAGGCTCGAGGCATCCAGGTCGCAGGCTCCCTTCCGTTCGACCCGGTCATTACCGAGGCCATGGTCCACGGTCAACCGGTCACCGTCTATCAACCCGACTCGGCCATCGCACGGTCCCTGGTCGATCTGTGGCACACCGTGGCCGACATCCTGTGTGGGAGGTCCTCGTGAACACAAAAGACCCTGCAGCCCGATCCGCCTCCCTGCTCGATGCAGTCAAAAAGCGACTGTCAACGGTCATCGATCCCGAAACCGGCGCGGACGTGATCCGCATGCGCCTGGTGGAGGACCTGGACGCGACCCCGGATGGCAAGGTGTCCTACGTTTTCCGGCCTTCCTCGCCCCTGTGCCCCATCGCTGTCTCCCTGGCTCGAGACATCAAGCAAGCGGTGGCAGAGGTCCCCGGGGTCACGAGTCAGCAAATCCAGGTGCTGGGATACGTTGCGGCCGAAGAACTGACGGAAATGATCAATCAGGAGGTTTGAACATGCGAATTGCTGTTTCTGTGGATACCAACCGCGGCCTGGACAGCCAGGTCGCACAACATTTCGGACGCTGCCCCTGGTTCGCCTTCGTGGACCTGAACGGGCACGAGGTCGAGGCCGTTTCCGTGGTGGACAACCCGTTCTATGCCGCCCATCAGCCTGGCCAGGTCCCCCATTTCATCCATTCCAACCACGCCAACGTCATGCTGAGCGGGGGAATGGGTGGCCGCGCCATCCAGCTTTTCCGCCAACTTGGCATCCAGGCCGCCACCGGAGCCAGTGGGACCGTTCGCGAGGCCCTCGAGCGCTTCCTTGGGGGAGAACTGAAAGAGGCGGCCCCGTGCGCGGAAAGCGTCGAACACGGGCACGGCGTGTGACGGGCGTCACCCTTTCTGCGGCGCCATCGCCTTCCGTCCTCTTCACAGGCGTGTCGCTCCGGCCTTCGCCGCCTTACCAGGCGCCGTGCGGGCCCCCGTAAGCCCCGATGTCGCTCCTCGATCCGTCCTCGTCCTCGAGGGACGGGTCTCCGGCGTCCACAAGTGGGGACTCCGGCACGAGCGCCAGGTCCCACTCGGTCGGTTCTGCGTCCGGGTCAAAGGACTGGAAGCCCGGGTCCACCGATCGATTCCCCTCTCCATCAGGCACGCCGCTCCAGCCACACGTGTCGCCTCCTTCGTTCCCATGGAGGTCGCTGTAGCGTACCTCGGGTGCTGCACCGGCATCGGACACCTGAATCCCCCCTCCGCACAACCCCGCTCCATTGAACGCCACGACCACGTTGGTCAGCACGCTGTTTTCCACGCTGTCGAAGTAGATCCCTCCCCCGTAGGATCCCGCTGAATTGCCGACCAGGGTGGCGTTGACAAGATGGATCGTTGCACTGTCCGACACCGAGATCCCGCCCCCCGTGGTGGCAGCCCGATTGCCGGAGACGATCAGCGCCTCGAACGAGGGGCTTGAGGTCCCAGCCACCGCGATCCCGCCGGCGCTTCTGGGCGATTCGTTGTCGGTTATCACCACATTCGTGAACGTCGCGGAGGACGAGGTGAGTCGGACCCCACCGCCGAAAGCGCCTCGAGCCACGTTTCGCGCCACGGTGACGAACTGGAGGATCGGGTCGGAGTTGGAAACGGTCAGCCCACAGTAGTTCGTGGAGGCCTCGTTGTCCGAGATCACAACCTCCTCGAGCCGGGCGTTCGAGCCGGTCCACAGGTTGACGCCGGCGTAACTGGCCGCGATGTTGCCCGAAATCGTGACCTGCTCCAGCCTGGCCGGAGAACTGGACAGGGTGAGCCCGGCCTGAGAAGACACGGCGGAATTGTCGGAGATGGTCACCTCCGAGAACGTGGGGCTCGAGGTGTAAACGAACACCCCACCGTAGTTCTGGGTGGAGACATTGCCGGAGATCACCACGCGCTCGAGAATGGCGTCCGACCCCACCAACTCGAGGCCGCTGGCGTAGTCTGCGGTGTTGTCGACGATCTCCAGGTCTCGGAGCCGCGGGGAGGAGGCGGAGAGGTAAAGGCCGCCCCCGTACCCGGCCGGAGCGCTGTTGAAGGAAAACGTGCCGTGCGCGATCTGTGCGTCCGAGCCCACGTCGGCGAGGTAGGCGCCGCCCCCGTCCGTGCCTGCCTCGTTGGCGGTCACGGTGACGCCGTCGATGGTGGGATTGGCATTCTCGAGGAACAATCCGCCTCCCTTGCCGTCCGAGACGTTCTGGAGCACCTCGAGGTTGGACAGGGTGGGAGCCGCGCTCGAGTCCATGTAGATTCCACCGCCTTCGTGATCCGCGCGATTGCCGGTGACCACGAGGTCGGACAGGGTGGGCGCTGCGCCGCGAACGAAGATCCCGCCCCCCTGGTAGGCGTGGCCGTTCAGCACGGTGAAGCCCTGGAACACCGCGCCGGCCCCTTCCCCGTCGGCGAACGTGACGACCGGACCGGCGCCGCCGCCGTCGAGAATGGTGGCTGCACTGCCCGCGACTCCCCGGACGGTCACGGTCTTTCCCTGGAAGTCGATGGTCTCGAAATAGGTCCCGGGCTGAACGCAGACGATGTCCCCGGTCGCCGCCTCCTCGAGGGCCGATTGAATGCTTCCAAGGTGGCCGGCAGCGGGAGGAGCCGGCTCCACGATCCATTCGGTGACGCCGTCGCAGTCGCTGTCCGTGCCGTCGCACGCGATTTCCTGGGCGTCCGGATGCACCGTGGCGTCCATGTCGTTGCAGTCTCCCCCGCACGCCGCCTGGTATCCGTCCCCATCCAGGTCGGCCGTTTCATCTGTGGCGGGGTCACAGTCGTCGTCCTTGCCTTCGTTGCACAGCTCGGCAGCGCCCGGGTGGCGGTCCGGGTCGCTGTCGTCGCAGTCCCCGTCGCAGCTCGACCACCCATCGCCGTCGGCGTCGAGCGGGGACAGGGCCGGGTCGGCATCGTCGCAATCGCCTGCGGAGTCGCCGTCCGGGCAGGTGCCGAAACCGTCCCCATCGGCGTCTCCAGGGCTGAGGGAGGGGTCGGTGTCGTCGCAGTCCCCGTCGCAGGTGGAGAAACCGTCTTCATCCAGGTCGTCCCGGTTGAGAGAGGGGTCGGTGTCGTCGCAGTCGGCCGGCGCCGTGCCGATGGTGCATGCGACCGCGCCGTCGAGGTCGTTGTCGAACCCCTCGTCCACCGTCCCATCACAGTCATCGTCGAGCCCGTTGCAACGCTCCACGCTGCCGGGATTGACCGAGTCGTGGGTATCGTCGCAATCGTTCCGCCGGGCCGCGCTGTACGGTTCTTCCGGCTGACACAGGCAGGCCCAGTCCTCGTCCAATCCATATCCGTCCCCGTCCTCGTCGCGGTAGAAAGCGACGCACCCGATGGCTCCGGCCGGATCGATTCGACCGTCGCAGTCGTCGTCCTTGCCCGAGCAGCTTTCCATGGCGCCCGGGTGCACGCCCGGGTCCGAGTCGTCACAGTCGTTCTCACAGGCCAGGTAGCCGTCCATGTCCGCGTCTGATTCCCCTTCGCCCAGGGCGTGATCGCAGTCATCGTCCTTGCCGTTGCAGAGTTCAGGCGCGCCCGGGTGCACGGCGGCGTCGAAGTCGTCGCAATCTCCATACTGGCTGCCGTCCGCGCACGGGACCCGTTCGCAATAGCCGTCTCCGTCGTTGTCCACGGACAGGGGATGGTCGGAGCCACACCCCGGGCCACCGCCGGTCGGCGCCAGCAAGGTGAGAAGCAGCCACAGAGTGGGGAAAGGACAGGCTCTGCCCTCGCGTGTCGACCCGAGATCCTTCATGCAACGCCCTCCGTCGCGGGGAACGGCCGCCCGGGCGGCCCGTCGGGTGGATTCTTCACGAAAGCATGCAGCATGGATCGCTGGTTGTCAACGCACGAGTGTCCGGATTGGCACGAGAAAATCATCCAAATGCCATCCGGATATACTGTTGCAGCGCGTCTCCGGGACGCTGTTTCCGTTCCCCGGGTGCGTGCTCCGCGCAGGCGCACGCAGCCTGTCCACTCACGAGCACTGGTCGGGACCAGCAGGTGGGACGTCTGGTTGGGCGAGGAAACGAGGTCGGATGGGGGCTAGACGGTGTGTCCCAGGCCATCCCGGATACGGGCGGCTTCGTTCACCATGTTCTGGAAAATCCGGGACACCGGCAGGATCTCCTGCACACGGCCGATGGCCTGGCTGCAGGCCATGACCCCGGCGTCGATGTTTCCTTCGTCATACATCCGCCGGGCCGCGTCGCCGGAAGCCACGGCCAGGATCTCCCACATGTCTCCGCCTCGAGCCTCGATTTCGGCCACCTTGCGGGCGGCTTCGTTGTGCCACGCCCGCAACGTATTGTGGAGGCTCCCCAGGATGGGCAGCGTGTCCTGAGAACTCGCCTTCAGCAGCGCCTGCTTGAGGTTGTCGTGAATGGGGCACTCCTCGGACAGGAGCAACCGCGTGCCCATGGTAACCCCCTCGGCCCCCAGTGCCAGGGCGGCCAGCAACCCCCGACCGTCCACAATGCCACCGGCGGCAATGACCGGGATGTCCACCGTGTCCACCGTCTCCGGCACCAAAGTCATGGTGGTCAGGCCCAGCTCCCCAATGTGCCCTCCGCCCTCGCTCCCAAAAACCGTGACCGCGTCCACACCGGCCCGCTCCGCGCTCCGTGCGTGCTTGGGACTCACGCACTTGTGCATGGTCTTCACTCCGGCTGCCTTGAGCGTGGCGATCATCTCCTCGGGCGGGCGATGGCCACTGGTTTCGACCACCGGGACCCGCTCCTCGAGGATCACTTCCACATAAAGGGCGTTGTCGATGGGCCGAAGGGCCGGGAACAGGGAGAGGTTGACCGCGAACGGCCGGTCGGTCAGCGCCCGGACGAGCTGGATGGCCCGCCGGAACTCGTCCTGGGTGGCGCACATGGCCGAGGCGAGCACGCCGAGTCCGCCGGCGTTGGACACCGCGGCCACGAACGATGGTGTGGAGATGTGCATCATGCATCCCCCCACGATGGGGTGCTCGATCCCGAACAATTCGGTGATTCGTGTCTTGAACATGGCAACTCCTCTGCGCCGGCCCGGTGCGGCGCCGGGCGCGTGGTGACGAACCCCGGTCCGATGTCCCGTCTCGTCCTGTTCGGGCTCGAGGCCGCACCGTGAACAGCGGTCTAGAGGTTTCCGTGCAGAGCGGCCAGAATGAGGCTGCGCACGTTTTCCTCGGTGAGGGGCACCGGATTGGTCGCCCCGCTGGGGTCTGCATGAGCCAGCGACACCAGGTCGTCGAGCCGATCCTCGGAGACCCCGATCTCCTTCAGGGTGTGCGGAATGTCCAGTTCCCGACGCAGCTCGAGCACCCAGTCGAGGAGTCGTTCGAACGAGGGGTCGTCCATGCCCAGGTAGGCGGTGATTCGGGCGGCGTCCTGGTCGATCTCGTCGCGATTGAACTGGAGCACGTAGGGCATGACCACGGCGTTGGTGAGCCCGTGCTGAGTATCAAACAGGGCTCCGACCGCGTGTGCCACGGAGTGCATGGCGCCGAGTCCTTTCTGGAAGGCGGTGGCGCCCATGGTGGAAGCAGCCATCATGTTGCACCGGGCCGACAGGTCGTCTGGATGGTGGTAAGCGTGGACGAGTGCGCTGTCGATGAGTCTCACACCTTCCACGGCAATGCCCTTGGCCATGGGATGGAACGTGGGGCTGAACATGGCCTCGAGGTTGTGAGACAGGGCGTCCATGCCCGTGTATGCGGTGAGTGTGGGCGGGAGTTCCACGGTGAGGGCCGGGTCGCAGATGACCTGGCCGGGGAGCATGCGCGGGTGGAAGATGATCTTCTTCTTGCCGATGATCTCATCGGTGATGACCGAAGCGCGTCCCACCTCGGAGCCTGTGCCGGCCGTGGTGGGCACGGCCACCACCGGGGCCATGCCGTCCTCGTTCACCCGGGTGTACCAGTCGGCCACGTCCTCGAAGTCCCACAGAGGTCGGATCTGACCCACCATGAGTGCAATGGCCTTGCCCGCATCCAGCGCGCTCCCCCCGCCGATGGCGACCACGCCGTCGTGTCCCCCCGACTTGAACGCCTCGACACCGGCGCTCACGTTCCGACCGGTGGGATTGGGCTTCACGTTGGTGAACACCGCAGCCGAGAGCCCGCCCTTTTTCAGCGCGCCCAGTGCAGAAGGAATGATCGAGGTCTTTGCCACCCCGGGGTCGGTAACGATCAAGGGCCGGGAAATGCGAAGCGCCTTGCAGGCTTCGGGGAGTTCCGCAATCCGCCCCAGACCGAACCGGATGGCGGTGGGATAGTTCCAGTTCACCTCGTAACGGTACAGCCTTTCTCTCATCTCATGCCCTCCATCCGGCCCGAACGGCCCCCCTTCTCGTGAACTCACCCTGCGCTGGCCACCACCTCACAGGACCGACACCCTCAAGTGGTACGACTTCGGCCGGGTCAGGTGCTCGTACCCCACCCGGGACAGGGTGCAACCTCGGCCCGTGTCCTTCACCCCCACCCAGGCGAGGGCGGGGTCCAGGTAGTCACACCGGTTCATGAACCAGGTGCCGGTCTCCACGCGATCCCCGATGGCCTTGGCCGCTTCCACGTCCATCGTCGCGACCACCGCGGTCAACCCGTAAGGGCTGTCGTTCATCAACGCCACCGCCTCATCGTCGGACCGGACCTTCATGATCCCCACCACCGGACCAAAGGTCTCCTCGGTCATCACCCGCATGCCATGATCCACATTCACCAGCACTTGCGGCGCCATGTAAGGAGTGCCGGGACGGGCCTCCGGGAAACGCGCCTCGTCGATGAGCGCTCGAGCCCCCTGTGCCACCGCTTCCTCCACCTGCCCGCGAATGAACTCCGCCGCCGACTTCCGGACGACCGGTCCCAGGGTCGTCTCCGGCAAGGTGGGGTTCCCCAGTCGGTAGGTGTTGGTCAGCGCCACAAATCCGTCCACAAACTCATCGTACACGTCCTCGTGCACGTAAATCCGCTCGATCCCACAACACGACTGGCCGGCATTGAAAAACGACCCATCCACCAGCATCTCAATCGTGTGCTTCATCGGGGCGTCCGGCCGCACATAGGCGGGGTCCTTGCCTCCCAGCTCGAGCCCGCAGGCGATGAACTTGTCCGCCGCGGCGCGGTGCACGTCCCGACCGCCCTCCACCGACCCGGTGAAGGCGACATGGGCGGTGGCCGGGTGCTGAATGGCTCGGGACACGCCTTCATGGCTCATGTGCAAATGCTGGAGCACCCCGGCGGGCAACCCGGCCTCCTTGCCCGCGGCCTCGAACCGCTCGGCCACCAGAGGGGTCTGCGCTGAATGCTTCAGCACGACCGTGTTCCCTGCTGCAAGCGCAGGGACAACGGCGTTGACGGCGGTGAGCATGGGGTAGTTCCACGGGGCCACCACCAGGACCACCCCCAGCGGTTCCCGCACGATGTAACGAACGAACCCCGGCTTCTCCGGTACCTGGATGTCCGCCAACGCCGACTCGGCAATCTCCAGCATGTACCGGGCACGCTCCTCGAATCCACCGACCTCACCCGGGCTGTGCGCAATCGGGCGCCCCATCTGCCAGGTCAACTCCTCGGCCAGTTCCGCCTTCCACGAAACCATCACGTCCACGAAACGCTGCAGCAAAGCCACACGCTCCGCCAGCGGCACGCGCTTCCACTCCTGCTGCGCTCGAGACGCCGCCTCCATCACCCGGTCGATTTCCTCGTTCCCGGCCAGGGGCCGCTCCACGTAAACCCGCCCGTCAACGGGCGAAATCACCTTCAATGTCTTGTGCATGACTCGCTTCCTGTTCAGGACGACGCTGCTTTCCCGGGACTCACCAGTCCCACCACGACTTCAGGGAGGCTACACGATTCCCCATGCGCCGTCAAGGTGCGTGCCGCTCTCGAGATCCCCCCTCCCCTCGACCTGTTGCACGCGGCGCCCCGGCCTGAATCGGCAACCGCCGGCTTCCAGGGTCCGCGCTGGATGCTCCCCACACCGTTGCGCACGGTCCGGCCGGCTGAGGCCGGCGAAGGCTTTGACATCACGCCGACAGCACAGTAGGATGGCGACCAAGGAGCGAGCCGGAATCGCCCTGGAGTGGAGGGCCCGGCCCGCAGAGGAGCGGCGGTGATGCGTACCTCCCACCAGAGAACGCTTGCTGGAGGACCGACAGATGCCCGGCAAAACGAATCGAATCGTCTGGATGTGGATCGTGCTCTTCCTGGCCGGCCCAATGGGCGTCGGCATTCTCGGAGGCTGCCCCCCGTCCGGGGACGACGACGCCACCGGCGTCTCCCCTTCCCCGGGGGACGACGACATGACCGGAGACGACGATGTGACAGGTGACGATGATGCCACCACCCCCTGGACCCCCACGATGGCGCCTGTCACACCCACTGCGCCACCGCCGACCCCCTCGCCCAGTCCGGTTCCCGACGAGGACCAGGACGGGGTACCGGACGCGATCGACAACTGCCCGTCCGTGTCCAACCCGCTGCAGGAGGACGCGGACGACGACGGCCTGGGCGACGCATGCGACACCTGTGGTTTCTGCGTAATCGAACCTCCTGCCGAACCCGTATGCGACGATACCGACGGCGACGGCGTGGGCGATCCCTGTGACGTGTGCCCGGACACGGCCGACCCGGACCAGACCGACTCCGACGGGGACGGGGTGGGAGACGCATGCGACAACTGCCCGGGCGTATCCAACCCGGACCAGGTCGACGAGGACGAGGACGGGGTGGGAGACGCATGCGACAACTGCCCGGGCGAGATCAACCCGGACCAGGTGGATTCCGACGAGGACGGTCGTGGCGACGCATGCGATGCTTGTCCCGGTTCCCCCAACCCCTACCCCCAGGACTGTCCTGCGTCGATCTATGACATCAAGCAGGGCGCATACGCCGTGGAGGAATCGGTCTGGCTCGACCGGGTGCTGGTGACCGGGCGGACCGCGGATGGATTTTTCCTCCAGGTCGTGGAGGGGGACCCGGACTGGGTGGGTCCGGAATACGCCGGTATCCACGTCTCCTGTCCGGGCAACGACGTGGAGGTGGGGTACCGTGTGACCATCGAGGCCGCCGTGGTGACGAACCAGGATGGGACGTTCGAGTTGACTGCCGACCCGCTCGCCGTGGTGTCCGGAGATGTGCCGGAGGATCCCCCGGCGCCTCAGGTGGTGGCCCCGGACGCCATCGCCACCGGCGGGGACCTGAGCGCCCCCTACGAGTCGGTCCTGGTCCGCGTGGAAGGGGTCTCTGTCGAGGACGTGGCCCCGCCCCCTGCGGGAGGGGACACTGCTCCGACTCACGAGTTCGCCGTGGACGGTGGATTGCGTGTGGACGACCTCCTGTACGCCATCGATCCGTTCCCAACCGTGGGCACCGGATTCGACAGCATCACCGGAATCCTGACCACTCGAGACACGCACAGCAAGCTGGAACCCCGGGGCGCCGATGACCTGGTCTACTGCTGCGATCCGCGCCCCTGGATCGATCCGGCCCAGGCCGACCTCCAGGCCCAGGAACCGGTCCAGTTCACGCTGCACCTCGACCAGTACGCAGGACCGGGCGGCGCCGAGGTCTCCCTTTCCGTGACCCCGGAAAACGGTGGGTCACTCCCCGGTACGGTCACGATTCCCGAAGGGGAAGCTTCCGCTCCGTTCGAATTCCTTGCCAGCGGCGAGGCCGAGGAGGTCGTCATCACCGCAACGCTGGGCGCGTTCTCTGCAACCGCAATCCTGGGCGTGGAACCGGACCCGGTGGGCCGCCTCGTGGTCAACGAGGTCGACTACGACCAGCCGGGCAGCGACTATGCAGAATTCGTCGAACTGTTCAATCGGTCTGACCAGCCGGTCACCCTCACCGACCTGGCCCTCCTCTACATCAAGGGCTCGGAATCCACCGAGTACCTCCGAATTCCGCTGGACCAGGCAGGAATCGACCGACTCGAGCCCGGCGGCTACCTGGTCGTCTACAAGGGGGCGGTGACCGTGCCCGAGGACGTGGCCACCATCACCACGACACGGAGTATCCAGAACGGTCCCACAAACGCAGTCGGTATCCTGCGCCTTTCCACTGGGGAACTGGTCGACGCCATGTGCTACGAGGGCGAGGTCCTCGAGGTGCCGGTCGCCTGGGACGGCGGGACCTCGACCGTGGATTTCTGCGAGGGAACACCCCTCTCCACTGCCGACACCGGGGCCGGCTCCCTCGGTCGATACCCCAACGGCGTGGACACCGATGACAACGACCACGACTTCATCCTCTCGGACACCATCACACCAGGCGCTCCCAACGTGGGCGTGACCCCGTGCGTGGTCGCCCTGGAAGCAGACCAGGACGCCATCCAGGCCGGGGAAACAGTCTCCCTTACCGTCCAACTGGACACCGCCCCGCTCGACGCCCCCGTCGAGGTCTCCCTCTCACTCGACCCTCCGGACGCCGGGACCCTCCCCGAAACCGTCTCCGTCGCGGTCGGCAGCAATTCGGCTACGGTCGACTACGTGGACGCCGGGACCGCAGACAGCGTCACCGTGTCTGCGACCCTGTGCGACCTCGACACCAAGCAGGTGACCATCGACATTGTGCCTCCTCCCCCCGACTGCCTGGTCATCAATGAGGTCGACTACGATTCGGACGGGGCCGACGATGCGGAATTTCTCGAGCTGTACAACTGCGGCGCAGGACCCGCGGCCCTCGAGGACATGCGCATCGTGTTGGTGAGCGGGACCGAAGGAGATGTCTACGCCACCCTCGACCTGGCCGAGGCCGGCACGATCCCGCCAGACAGCTACCTGGTACTGGCCGACGACGCCGTGCCCGTGGCCGCAGACGCGGTTCGACTGCCGCTCACCACCGCCATCCAGAACGGCGCTCCGGACGGCATCGCCCTGGTCGCCTGGTCCTCCTGTACCCTCCTGGACGCCCTGGCCTACGAGGGGACCATCCGCGACATCACGCTCCCATGCTCCGACACCGGGACCTTCGACCTCACGTCGGGCACTCCGCTGGATGCGATCGACACCGGCAGCGGCGATGCGTCCCTGGCCAGGTATCCCAACGGGACGGACACCGGCGACGATGCCACCGACTGGACCCTGACCACGATCCTCACCCCTGGAACGGCAAACGAGGTCCCGCCTCCCTGTCTCGATGCCTTGACCCCGGAAACCGCCACCATTGACCCGGGCGACACCCTCACCTTCACCGTGACACTCGATCGCACCGCGCCCGAGGGCGGCGTGGTGGTGCCCCTGACTCTCGAACCGGCCGACGTGGGCACGCTGCCGGAATCGATCACCGTGCCCGGTTCCGCACGCTCCGCCACGTTCGACTACGTCGACGCCGGCTCCCTTGCACCCGCCACCATCGGTGCCACCCTGTGTGACGCCACGCTCGAGGCCACGGTACACAAGCAGGCGCCCCTGCCGGATTGCCTGGTCCTCAACGAGGTGGACTATGACCAACCCGGGACCGACTCGGGGGAATTCGTGGAAATCTACAACTGCTCCGACACCGACGCGATCCTCGACGACATCGAACTGGTGTTCGTCAATGGAAGCAACAACGACACCTACGACCGGGTCGACCTGGCTTCGGTTCCGGTCCTTCCGGCGGGCGGCTTCCTGGTGGTCGCGGACCCCGACGTCGTGGTGGCTGCAGACGCTGTCGTGCTCGAGGAGACGCTCAGCATTCAAAACGGACCCGATGGGATCGCCCTCGTGGTGCAGTCGACCGGGGAGGTCCTGGATGCCCTGGCCTACGGGCTCACCGAGGACAGCGAGTGCCTGGTCACCGAGACCGAGTTCCAACTTTGCGACCTCATCGAGGGCGACCTCTTCCCCGGAACCGATTCGGGCGACGACCCGTCGCCGTCCTTGATCCGTTACCCCGACGGACTCGATACCGACAACGCCCTCGCCGACTGGCACCTCACCACCACCGTCACTCCGGGTGCCCCCAACGCCATGGATGAAGCGCCGTCCCTCCAGTTGGCCGCTCTGACTCCAGACTACAAGGCGATCCGACCGGGCGAGACCGTCACCTTCACGGTCAGCCTCAACCAGGTCGCAGCCGAACCCACCACGATCACGCTCGCGACCGACCCGGCAGACGCCGGCGCCATCCCGGAAACGGTCACTGTCGACGCCGGCCAGGCCTCTGCCACCTTCGACTATGTCGATGGCGGCACGGCTGCCGAGGTGGTTGTCAGCGCCACCCTTGAAGCCCAGACCCTCGAGGCTCTGGTGGAGGTGGTGAGCCTTCCGGATTGCCTGGTGATCAACGAGGTGGACTATGACCAGGACGGCACCGACACCGCCGAGTTCGTCGAACTCTACAACTGCTCCGCTGACCCGGCGGACCTCGCCGGGGTGTTCCTGGTGATGATCAATGGTGGCACGAACACCGAGTATCATCGCGTGGACCTCACCGAATACGGGGTGCTCGACCCGGGAGCGTTCCTGGTGCTTGCCGACGATGCGGTGGACGTGTCGCCGGATGCGGTGTCGGGGCCGCTCGATGTCGACATTCAGAATGGTGCGCCGGACGGGCTCGCCCTGATCGTGCCGTCGGTCGGGTACCTCATCGACGGGATGGCCTACGAAGGAGCGATTCACGGCGCCCTGATCCAGGTGGACTACGGGGAGGAGGTGTTCGATCTGACCTCGGGCGACCCGATTGACGGAGCGGACACCGGGTCTGCGTGGTCCATCGCCCGGTATCCTGATGGTGCACACAGTGGAAACGATGCCACCGACTGGATTCTCACCGACCAGATCACGCCGGGTGCGCCCAACCAGCCCATGGCCGGGTCCGGGCCGACCCTGGCGGACCTCAGTCCGGCCGAGGCGACCATTGTACCGGGGGACACGGTGACCTTTACCGTGACCCTGGATGGACCTGCTCCGGCCGGAGGCGTGGAGGTCGCCCTGGCCCTGGACCCGTCCGATGCGGGCACCCTGCCCGGCACGGTCCTGGTCCCCGAAGGCCAGGCAAGTGCGGCGTTCGACTACACGGACGGTGGTACGGCCGCCACCGTCACGGTTTCAGCCACCCTCGGAGACGTGACCCTCGAGGCCCTTGTCACCGTGGAAGCTCCGGTGGGGAGACTGGTGATCAACGAGGTGGACTACGATCAACCCGGTGACGACCTGCTCGAGTTCGTCGAACTCTTCAATCCGGGCAATGCCGACTACGACCTCTCCGACGTGGCCCTGGTGTTCGTCAATGGCAAGAACAGCGAGGAATACGCCCGAATCGACCTGAGCGCGGAACCTCCGCTGGGACCGGGCGAATACCTCGTCGTGGCGGATCCGGACGTGGTCCTGCCTGACGGCGCGCGCCGGGTCGAGTTGACCACCGGTATCCAGAACGGCGCCCCGGACGCCCTTGCGCTGGTCCAGGCCGGCACCGGAGACCTCATCGACGCTCTTTCGTACGAGGGCGAGGTGACCGACGCCCAGATCGTGGTGGGCGACCAGGTCGTCATCCAGTCCCTGGTGGAAGGCAGCGCGTTCACCGGGGCCGATTCCGGATACCTCGACGTGTCCCTGAGCCGGTCGCCGGATGGCCAGGACACCAATGACGCTGCAACCGACTGGGCACTCACCACCGTGGTCACCCCCGGGGCTCCCAACGTGATCGAATACCAACCCGGTCTCCGCGAGATCTCTCCCACCGAGGCTGCGATCGAGGCTGGAGAGACGGTCTCCTTCCAGGTCCTCCTCGATCTCGAGCCCGCTCCAGGCACCACGATCGAGGCCCAGGTCCAGATCGACCCCGCAGACGCAGGGACCGTTCCCGAAACCTTGACCTTCCCGGAAGGAACCGTCTCCGCCTACTTCGACTACGTGGACAGCGGGGTCGCTTCCACGGTCACCGTGACCGTCACCCTCGGCGACCAGACCCTGTCCGCACTCGTCACCGTGTCCCAGCCTGAAGGATGGCTTGTCATCAACGAAATCGACTACGACCAGCCAGGCGACGACACCCTCGAGTTCGTGGAAATCTACAACCCCTCGCCCACCGCCGTGGACCTCACCGACCTCACCCTCGTGTTCGTCAACGGGGGGAACGGCACAGAATACGCCCGCGTCGACCTCGCCACAGCCGACACCCTCGAACCGGGCGGATTCCTCGTAATCGCGGACGATGGGGTCCCGGTGCCGGACACCGCCCTCTCACTCCCCTTGACCACCGACATCCAAAACGGCGCCCCGGACGCAGTCGGGATCATCCAGGCTTCCACGGGCGAGGTCATGGACGGCCTTTGCTACGAGGGCGCATTCGATACGGCCGTCATCAATGTCGGGGGGGACACCGCCGACGTGTCCCTGTGCGAAGGGTCCGCCCTGGCCGCCGGCGACCGCGGAGACATCGATGGGCTCTCCCTCATCCGGTACCCCGACGGCTCCGACACCGACGACGCCGCCTCCGACTGGACCCTCACCGGCACCATCACTCCAGGCCAGGCCAACATCCTGACCGAGGTCACCCCGACACTCGTGGGCCTCGAGCCCGCCGAGACCATCGCTGCCCCGGGGGCCACCGTGGCCTTCACCGTGACCCTCGACCAGCCCGCTCCCGAATCCGGGTTCGATGTCGCACTCACGCTCACCCCCACGGACGCCGGCACAATCCCCGATACCGTCACCATCTCCGCCGGCTTGACCAGCGCCGAGTTCCTCTACGAGGACGCCGGCGTGGCATCCACTGCCACCATTACCGCAACCGCCGGCGACGTCACCCTCGAGGCCATCATCCACCTCCAGGAACCCCAGCAGGAACAACTCGTCATCAACGAGGTGGACTACGACCAGGAGGGAACCGACACCGCAGAGTTCATCGAACTCTACAACGCCGGTTCCAGCACCGTGGACCTGACCGACCTCGCCGTCGTACTCGTCAACGGAAATGGAGGCGCTGAATATGCACGGTTCGAACTCGCCTCCATCGGTACGCTCGAGCCCGGCGGCTTCCTCGTGCTCGCCGACACCGACGTGACCGTGCCACAGGGGATCCCCGTCCTGCCGCTCACCACCGACATCCAGAACGGCGCACCAGACGGTATCGCCGTCATCCACATCTCCGATGGAACCCTGGTCGACGCCCTCTCCTACGAAGGCGTCATCCACGAGGCGATCATCAACGTCGGCTCCGACACCGTCGTACTCGACCTGGTGGCCGGGGATCCGTTCTCCGGCTACGACGACGGTTCCCCAGCCAAGTCCCTGATCCGGTTCCCGGACGGCACGGACACAGGAAATGATACCGCCGACTGGGCCGTGACGACTGCACTGACCCCAGGGGCGTCCAACGAACTGCTGTAGCCATCCCCATCCTGCCGGGGCCCACCTGGTTCTCCGTCCCCACTGGACGCCTTCCGCTGGCACGGTATTCCGAAAAGTTTAGTTTTTTCACAAGGTTCTAGCCATAAGCGAACTCAGCATCAACGGGTTGTCGAGCCTGGATTTCGAGGGGACGTTGTGTTTTGGGCGCAAGATTCTCGACGGAATTCGCGGTTTTGTCGAATGTAGGCTCTTGAGTCAAGGCGATGGGCTCTGGATTCGAGGGTTTGGCGAAGCGGCGTTTCCGGGTGTGTGGGATTCAAACGATCGAACGGTGCGGCCGTAGAGAGGGTAGGGCCACGAGACGCGCCGTCCTCCCGGGGAGCCGGCAGGGTGGAGCGGTGTGGACAGCGGTCGACGTGTATCACGGAGGTCGACTTTTCCAGTATCGGGCAACTCACCGCGCCGAGGCGGTGTTTCAATAGAGGACATGTCGATATGACTTTGACAGCGGGAACCGAAGAGCGGGTGACGTCGGAGCGGGAACGTTCACGAGGAGGAGGTGAACTGCCCCCGTTGCAGGCGAAGCCGATGAAGCTGATCCGGCGTCCGGACGGCACGTTGGTTCTGGCGGCGCCAGGAAAGGTGCTTCCGATGCGGCCGACGCGGTCGCGGACCGAGGGAGTTGGAGCAGGAGGCGATGGGTCGACCGGTGTGGGGAGCCGTTCTCGGGCCGGAGGCGGCGGGGAAGCGCGGGTCATTGCGATGGGAGGCCCGACGCGGCGGGTGCGTGCTCGAGGTACTTCGGCGACGCTGTCCAGGTCTCAGCGGTTTCTTGCGGAGCGTTTGCAGGCCGAGATACGGGTCAAGCTGGTGGTGCTGGGCCTGATTGCGGTGCTTGGCGCCGGCTTCGCTTCTCACGGGCCGCCGCAGCCCGAGCCGCCGGAGGTTGTTTTCTCTCTTCCCGACGTTGAAGCGGGGGAATATGTCCGGATCGAACTGCCCGATCATCGACTTCCCGGGGTTTCCTGGTTTGCCAGGGTGGGTACGACCGCCCTGGCGGTGGTGGATGATGGCTGGAAGGAAATGAGCCGCGACAGGCGCCTCGAGATCTTGAGGACGCTGACTGCGTTGGCCGGGGAACCGGCCGAGGTTCTGGTGCTGAGTGCTCGTTCCGAGCTGTGGGCAGAAGTCTATGGACGGACCTACCACATCTACGATTGACCCGCGAGGTTCCACGGGTCGGGCCATGCCTTGCGAGGGGCGTTCCAGACGGCACGGAGGGGTGTCGTCGGTACCGGCAGCCCGCCATGCGGCTACCCGGAAAGCGGCGACGGGGGAACGTCAGGCTCGAGTGCTTTCGTGCGAGCGTCTCGAGCGGCGGTCGGCGTGGCTGGACCGGGTGCTTGCCTGCACGGTGTTGGTCACGCTGGTGCTTGGGGGCCGTAACCTGGGCGCATGGTACGGTCAACGGGTGGAGGAGCAGCAGGTTCAATCGCTGCTGCTGGGCATCCGGAAACGTCAGATGGACTACGACCGAATGAACCAGGCCTATGCGGGGAGCCTGGAGACGCTGCGCATTGTGGTCCCGAAGGATCTGGAGGGGCGACTCACGCTGCTGGCCGGTCGATTCGGCGGCGTGCCCGACTTTTTTGTCGAATTCTGTCGCGCATCCGGTTGCCGCGCGATCGACGCCCGGGGTGTGACCCGGAGGGCTGTCCACTACGTGCCCAGAGCGTGGCCGACCAGGCTTCCGGTGCTGGAGGAGGGGCAGGGACGCTTCTTCCTCACGCGCACCGGAGAGAACGCAGGAGAGGGGTGAGCCATGACAATACGCGCGACAGGTTGCTTGCGATTGAGACGGAGGCGCCGCCTGGTCCGGAGCGGCGGGTCTCGAGGTGTCTCCATGGTGGACAACATGATGGCCATGCTGGTGTTCGCGGCCGGGTCTGCAGCGGTGATGTCCGGGATTCACCAGCAGATCCGACTGAATGCGGACGGGTCGGAGATGACGGTGGCGACGACGTTGGCCCGCAACGTGTTCGAGGAGTTGCGGCGGCGGGATCCGGAGGAGTATCTGGTTACGGGCATGCCCCGGGGCGAAATGGGTCCCCTGGACGGGTCTGGACAGCCGTCTCCGTCGGGCAGGTATTTCGTCGAGTGGGACTATACCGACGACATTCCCTCGTCTGGACTCAAGACGGTGGAGATCACGGTCCGGTGGACCGGAGACGACAAGGCTCGCGAGTTCACCTTCATCAGCGCGGTCCGGGCACCGCGGACCAGGCCGTGGGGGGTCATGCTGCCCTGGACCGGCTACACGCCGGAAATGCTGAGCTACGGCGACTGCCGGCAAGTCGTCACCGATGACACACCCACGCCGGTCCCACCCCCGCCAGAGACTCCTCCGCCCTCGGATTCAAACGGCAACGGCAAGGCAAAGGGCAAGAACAAGTAGGGACCGAGCCGCCGGGCTCGGGGCGGGACGGACCAGCAGCAGCGGAGCAATCATGACGATATCACGCTGGAAACGAATCATGGGCGCCGGGTGGGGTGGTTCTGCTCAAGGAAGCCGGGCTGCGAAGGTGCGGAGGACAAGGAGACGGAGCGGCCTTGTCCCGGGGATAGGGGAACAGGCGCAACGAGGATACACACTGGCGGAACTCTCGGTCGCGATGGGCGTGGGAGCACTTCTTTCCACGGCTTTCTTCACGGCCGCGCTCGAGCTGACCGAAACCATCCGGCAGCAGGTGATCGTGGGGCAGTACCAGGACAACGTCAATCTGGCGTTGATTCAGCTTGCCCGGGATTTCCGGCTTGCCGGGGCCAACGCCACGGCCAATCCCTACTTGTTCGACGGGGATCCGCCGACCGATGTGGCCGTGGACATCGATCCGGACGGGGACGGAGACATCACCAACGCGCTCCTCGTCCGCGCCGACAAGAAGGGACTGCTTTCCGGCGATCCGGACGGGGATGCGGAGGACACGCTGGAGACTGTCTATATTCACTACGACCCATCGATGGCGAGACTGTGGCGCCACACCTGGCGCGTACCGCCGGCCGAATCGGGCACCGAACTGGGTGATCACCAACAAAATCCTGCGGCCTATGACATCTGCCCGTTTCTCGACGGCATCTGTTCATTCCGCATCACCTACCTTGACAGCGAGGACCAGGTGACGACCGACCAGGAGCGGGTGGCCAGTATCCACATCGAGTTGACTTCGGCCTCCGGGCCAAGAGAGTGTTTCCAGTCTCACAGCTTCACGAGGACTTACGATGCAACGATTCGCATTCGAAACCGATAGGGACGCCGCGCCCGGGTCCACGCTCGAGATCCCCCGGGCACCTGATGTGCAGGACCCGAAGGGTCGGCGTGAGCGGTGTCGCGGGGCCAGCACCACGTCCACTGCGGTCATGCTTCTGGTGACTCTGGCCACCGGAGCGGCCCTGGCTCTGGGCACGGCGGATCAGACCTTGATCAACAGTATCGGCTACAAGCAGGAGACCGAAACGCTCATGCTGGCCGAATCGTCTGCGGAGTACGCGATGGCCTACCTGGATGGTATTCCCGACTGGTCGACCATCCCGCTCCCTGCCTACAACCTGGTGCCTCCCACCCTGCTCGGACATGGCATGATCTGGGCGGACGTTCAAAACGATGCTTACGACATCGACCCGGCGTTCGATGCGAACGACATGCTCGTCATCAAGGCGCACGCCCAACTGTTGAACGCCACCAAGGTCAAGAGTATCGAGGCGCTTTACTGGCGGCCGCAATTCACCATCCCGCCGGTGGCAGCGGTCAACCTGTGCGCCAACGACGTGCTGGCCGCTCACAACGGGAACATGCGGATCAAGGGGTGGAACCACTACCTGCCACCAAGCCCGTGTTCGGGTTCTCATTGTAACGAAGAACGCAAGGACGAGGGCCCGGACGTGGCCGGTGTGGCGTTCGAGATTCCCGGAGAAGAGGCGTACGCGGACTTTCCACGCACGCTCGAGGGTAATCCGCCGTACGTCTCGGGCGTGTGTGAACTTCGGGGTCCGACCGGGGTGTGTGCTCGAGTCGGCATGGTGCTCAAGAATCTGCACCGGATCGTGGGAATCGAGACGCTTGCCGAGTGGCCGATCCGGGGTCGCGGCACGTACGGGTCGGTGCTGGACCCCAAGCTCCTCCGGGTGGCTCCGGGGACCAGTCTCCGTCTTTCCGGGACCTCCCAGGGTGCAGGCGTGCTTTTCGTTCAGGGCTCCCTGGTGATCACCGGGACCTTCACCTGGTCGGGCCTCATCATTGTCGGCCCGGGCGGTGTCATCGACCAGCGGGGGACCGCCAACATTTTCGGCTCCGTCATCACTGCGGGGAAGCCCGACGACCCAGCCTACCTCTACATGCGTGGGAACGGGTCCATTGTCTGGGCCGCGGACGCAATCCGGGTGGGACCGTTCAACCTCCCGGCCCTTCTCTCCTCGTGGCGAGAGTACAACTGACCCTGCCCCACGTGCAGCCCCTGGTCAGTCGCTGATGAGCTTTGCTCCCGTGGCCGGGTCCGCCACCCGCTCCAGGCGTACGTTCGATGGGTGCACATAGAACTCGCCGGTCACGGCGACCCGTGCCTCGAACAGGTGCCCGGCTCGAGCCACGAAGTCGGCACCGGAAATCGTTGCGTGGGCGTGGACAAAGGGCCGGCCATCCACCCAGGTGATGTTCCCGGTGAGGTTGACCAGTTCCATGTCTTCCGGGAAGCGCTCCTTGCGGTAGGTACGGGTTTCGGGATCCAGGTAGCCGAGGACGGTGTCCTTGACCGCCCCGATTCCTGAAATCGCACCTCCCACCAACCCTGCCTTTTCCACGAACGTGGTCAGGCCCTCCAGCACCTCCTCTTCCCTGTCCAAACGCACCACATACCCCGTGGCTGTCTTGATGAAACGCATCGGGTGCCTCCTCGGTCCGGTGCCACTTCCGGCGCTCGTTCCCGGCCTGGTCCGGACACTGTCTCCTGCCGACATCCTTCCCAGACCAGGCCTGTTTCTCGATCATGGACCTGGACACAATAGGCGTGGACCCCCGGCTTGTCAATCCCAAGGAGGGGGACACCGGGTCGAACGAGGCGAGCATGGTCCGGTCAGCGCCGGGCCTCGAGCTTCAGCTTGCCGCCCGCTGACTCCAGCATGTGAATCTTCCGCTTTCTCGGGAAGACCTTGAACTGGACTTCCACCGTCTTCCCGGCCTCGAGTCCCACGGAAAGGACCGGGTTCTCCACATAGTGCTGAGGAGGGAGATTGTACTCGAGCACCTCGACGCGCCACAGACCCGGCTTGAGACCACGGAACACGAACACCCCCCGCTCGTCCGTGTAGCGCTCCACCACGTCCCCGTCATCGTTCCGGAGCCTCACCGCGATGGACGGAAGCGGCCGGCCGTCCGCGTCCACCTTTTCCGGGACACCATCGCCCAGGACATAGAGGTCATCCAACGACTGCACGGTGGCGGTGGTTCCAGCTGCTTCCGGGTCAGGATAGAGGCGGACCGACCCCGTGAAGGTGGCGCCCCGCTGCACTCCCAGGGCGACTCGAGCCACGCGGCCGGCCTCCACGGTCACCTGGATACCCTCCGAGCCGTTTTCCAGGATTCGGTCCAGACCCAGGGTGTGACTGTCCACGGTCAGCAGGTGCGTCCCAGGCGACACTGCATGGAGCGTGAACCGCCCGGAACGGTCGGTGATGGCCACGGCGCCCGCCATGCGGACCACCACGCCTTCGATTCCGGGCTTCCCGGGCGCCTCCAGGTCGTACACCCGGCCACGAACCGCACCGGCGGACTTCTTCCGCGCCACGGGCACTCCGAGGTCCCGACTCACCTCGAGCAACACGGCGTACCGGGCCGTGCTGCTGTTGTCCACCCCGCTGTAAGTACCCCGGAGCGCGAGCGTGGCGACTCGAGGCCATTGGTATCGCAACCGAAGGTCGGCCTGACTGCTTCCGGTGACACCGGCCGCCCGAAGGAACACGGCGTCCACGCCAAAGGTATCGGAGAAGGCCCAGTTTACCTGGAGTCCGAGACTGCGCGTGGCATCTCGCAACGGGCGGTCTTCCAGGGTATCGTGGGCAAGACGACCCGACAGGGCCACGCTGCGTTCCGACCGGAACTGGTAGCGGGCGATCGCCTGGTACTCCTGGACGAACCCGGTCTCCTGCTCGAGACGGTCGGTCCGGAAGCCGATGGCTGCGCGGGCATCCACGGTCCAGTCCCTGCCCGCTCGAAGGGCTCGAGCCGTCAGTCGATTCTGCAGGGAATCCCGCGTGGACGGGGTCGCCCGGTCCACGCTCGACAGGAACTGGTACCCACCACCCACGCACCACCCTTGCTGGTTGATACATCGGGCCTCGAGCTGAACGCGCTTCTCGGCCATGGACGGTCCCTTGTCCGGGTCCAGGTCCAGATTCCGCCGGGTCGATTGCGCATACCCCCACAACCGGTAGCGGTCCTTGTAGTCGTAGGTCACGTTGGCCAGGAAATAGTTCATGTCCTTGAAGTAGCCCGTGAACCCCGGCTCCGCGTGAATCAGGCTCGCATTGTAGGCCAACCGGTCACCGTAGGTCCCAAACGCCTCGATCCGGTGGGCACTCGCATCGAACGCCCCCTTGCCCAGATTCCCGCTCGCGGCATACTCAAACTCGATCCGGTTGTTCTCCACCGGGTAGAGCGTGCCATCCACACTGGCCACCCCCTGGTCGAACGAGGTCACGGTCGACTCGAACGAGTCGCCTTGAGACAACGCGTTGAGCTTGAGTTCCATCCACTTGCCCAGCTTCACACCACTCCACGCACCCAACTGGTAGGGATCCACCATCCCCCACCGAGGCTCGGCATAGAATATCCCCGCCGTGACCGGCCCAGGATGAAAGTTCACCCCTCCCCCGCGACCGTACTGAGACTGCTCGGTCAACCGCGACAGGCGGTAGCTCTGATCTCCGACCATCACGTCCACCAGCGGACTCCGGTAGGTCAACCGGTACTCGTCGCGCACCCCCAACAACGTGGTATCCAGGTTGGGCGCCGGCCCCTTGAACAGGAAGTCCACCTCCCGTTCATGATGCTCACCAAACGTCCCGGACCCACGCCACTCGAGCTGGTATCCCGGAGTTCCGTTGTCGACAAAGCCTCGAGCCGTCACGGTCGTTGGGATGGTCTCGAACAGACTGGGCCGCACGTCCGCCCGAGGAACGGTCTCCACCGGAAGGGCCAGTCGAGCACTCACCCCTTTCCCAAGCCCGGCTTCTTCCGCCACAAGGGTGACAATCTGCCGGTCGGGTCGACGGGTGGTGCTGTCGGTGGAGACCTGGACGGTCAACGTTTCCCGCCCATAGGGGGAAAGATCCACGGACCGGGGCTCGATCTCACATGCATATCCCACTCGAGATTCCGCGGAAAGGCGTGCCCGAAGCGGGGCATTCCCCTCGTTGATCAGCACCACCTGCGCCGTCACGGTTTCACCCGCCACCACCATCGCCGGCGGCTCCACCAACTCCAACCGCAACCCGGTGACGCGCTTGACCTGCACCTGGAACGATTCGAAGTCGTGGATCGTGGGGTCATTCAGGTCGGTCACCCGGTAAGTCAGTTCGTAGGTGCCGGCAGCAGCCCCATGAGGAATTCCCACCGCAGCCAACTGGACCCGCGTCTCGCCGGGTTCCAGAACCATCCGCCCGGCCGGCACCACCAGATCCCAACCATCCGGGAGTTCCCACGACTCCTCGACCTCCACCTGCTCACCGGTTCGGTTCGCCACTCTGAAGCTCACGGACAGAATACGCCCGGGCTCCACCAGGGATTCCGAACCCGTGACCGGCAGCACCTCCACTCCGTGGCCCTTCCCATCGCCGCCCGCTGCGTCGTCTGCTCGCACCCTGCCGGATGTCCATGACACGAGGAGCAGTACGACGCCTATCGCCCCTGCGCAACTTCTTGACAACTTTCCTCGCGGAATCATGCTGGTCCTCGGTCTCCCGGAACACTGGGGTCCTACTCGACACACCGGTCCGGGAGAGGGTCATGTGGCCGATCGAATCTCTCGACGGGCCGAGGTTTTCCGATCCTGATACACCCACCTCATGATGGATCACCCCCCCGTGCCGTCATCAATCTCCAACTGGTATCGCATGCCCACCAGGTCGTCGTTGCCCAGGTCGGCGACCAGCAGGGCCGTGTAACTCCCGGCACTCACACCGGACAGCGGGATCTGAACGCGCACCGAGCACCCGGGATACGCACGCATGGACGTTCCCTCGAACCGACCGCTCGACGCCCCCTCCTCGTCGAACAGTTCCACCCACATGCGCGGCCGGATCATCAGCGTCCCCGTGCTCGCCACCTGGAGTTCGAGCTGGGGTTCACCGTCCACCTCCACCAGGTGGCTCTCCAGCACTTTCATTTCCCGGCTCCCTGTGCCGGAAAAATGGGTGGCCAGTTGCACCCCGTACTGGAGCACGCTCTGGATCCCCACCACGGTCTTGCCCTCCTCCGACTCCACCGCGTAGGGCTTCACCACCGGAGATATGAGCACAATGCTCCAGTAGCTCCCCTCCAGGTCCGGGTCGTCTGGAACGTCGATCCGGTAGCTGAACGAGAGTGTCTCATTCGGTGGAATCACCAACTGCTGTGGTGAGATGGTGACCCATGAAGCGTTGGAACGTGGGAGGGTCCCTGGTTCCACGAAGTTGTTGGTGCCATCGGCCTGAAAAATGTAGTCTGCCAGTCGAGCCTCCACCTCCACCGGCTCCACCGAGGGGTTCTTGACGATGATGCGACCGACGATGGACATACCCGGGCTGACCGTGTAGTCACGCCCCAGCTTGCCAATCACCGAGAAGGTGCCGGCAGAAGCCGTGTGCCCCCCCAACATGCCCAGAACCATCGCCCCAATCAGATACTTGCTTGCTGTTTTCATGGCGTATCCACAATCGTGTAGGTGATGGCCGTGTCGTATACATCGACTGGGATGGTGGACACGGAAAATCCTTCAATCATGAACTCTACATTGATACCGGTACGGTCCCCGGACCCGCTGAAGAAGGACGCGTCCGTGGTCGTCACTTCCTGGAACGTCGTCCCCCCGGTGATGGACCCGTCTCCTGTGCCATCCCCGGTTCGCCGGACGTAAATCGTGAAGTCACTGTCCCAGGTCGTGTCGACACGCTTGACATCGACGCGCCAGTTGTCCGAACTGCCTGTCGTGCCGCTGATGTCGATGCTTCCCTGGGTGCTGCTGCTGGTCTGACTGTTCACCAGGTCGCTGCCCGCACCTGCAGAAAGATCCGAGGCATCGACGGTGAGTGACCAGCTACCGGAAGTGGCTATGCTCAGGACGGCGAGCGCCGGGGTCGCCCAGAACATCGACAACGAGAGCAGCGCTGCTGCGAACACTGTGGGTCGCTTCATGGCACACCTGCGAAGCCGGCCCTGGACTCGCCCCGAAAAACCGGTGCTCGAATGACGGATGGTATGGCATGGTCATGGTACCAATCGGTCTCACGGGGTTTCCCAAGCCGAACGTCCCCCCCCTGGACTTACATTTCGGCAGCCGGTCCGAAAACCGACCACCACCGACCGCTCCACCGCCTGGTGGACAGAGGAAAAAACAGGAGAGCCCGGGAGGTCCCGGGCTCTCCGTCAGACCGCTCCTACGCGGCCGTGATGGTGTAGGTGATGGTGTGCGTGTTGCTGCTCGTTCCGTCCGCCGCGGTGGCGCTGGCCTCGTAGCTCAGGTCGCAGGTCCCGGTGGTCGTCGAGATACCGGTCACGAAGTCCTGGGCCGTGGTGCTCAGGGTCACCTGCCCGGCCGCGGTACCACCGCTCACGTTGGCGGCCGTGACCTTCAGGGTGGCGCCAGAGATGGCCGCGCCCGCAGCCACCGTGATCTTCTTGGTCGACTCGTTCGTGGTCCACGACAGGTCACAGGTGGTGCTGTCCGTGGCCGGATCCGGGTCCGACCCTGCAGTGGCCGCGCTGATGGTCAGCGTCAGGTTCCCGCCACTGATCGCGACCTCGTTGATGGCGCTCACGGTCACCGTGACATCGTGGCTCGCGGAACTCGCTCCAAAGGCAGTTCCCGTCAGTCCAAGGGCAGCGAGAGAGACAGCGATCAACAGTTTCTTGTTCATGGTTCACCTTTCGCGGTTGTGGCACCCATAGGCGCCGGTGGATGGTAGCCTCAACCCAAGGCGGGCACCCTCGCGGCCAGGGGCCTCCCGTTCCTCCTCTCGGATTTCCGGGCGTCTCCGGACCCCATTCCGCGCCCGTTCCCTGGGTCCCACCAGACGGACACTGCCGAGTCTGTCCGCTGGTCTGAGCATGAATACGGCAGTCAGGTTCCAGGATTTAGCGGTTTTTTTGCGAAAATTTTTCAAGCACCGCCGAGCGGTGGAAACGACACCAAGATTTCGTTGTAGATACACGCGGTTTCCAAACATCACCACAGTTCTCGAACATCACTTTTTTCTTCATGACCCCCTCCCCTCCCCACTTGCTCCACCCATACTCCCCGCTCCAGCCGGCAATCACCGCTCTCCACCTCGAACTAGCCAACCAATCCCGGCCGGGTTTATGGTATGAAAACAAGAGCACAGGCCTCCGGAACCCGCTGGCCGGGACGCTCCTCGCGCCACGGACGGCGGGCAACGCAACGGTGACCGTGGATGCGGGCCATCCCGCCCGGGAGGGAACACTTCCCCCGGGGAACCTCGGCCCGGCACGCTGGAGTGGACGCAGACGGCTTGGGAGGGACCGATGACATATATCCATTTCCTGTGGGCACCCGTCCTGCTGACCCTTGCAACACAAACCGACCCGGGCGGACTGGACACGCACGGCCCCGGTGGCCTTTCAGGCACCGGGCCGGCTTTCCTGCTTTCTCGAGGAACCGATCTGACGAGATCCCCGGTCCGCACGGCCCGGGCGGAAGACCCGAGCACGATACAGGGTGAGGTGGAGCAACCAACGCCTGACCAGGGTGAGGGGGACCAACCAACGCCCGACCAGGGTGAGGTGGAGCAACCGGTCTCCACCGGGAAGGGGGAACCATCCGGGCCTGGCCGGTCAGGCGCGGAAGGAACTGGGCTGAGCGGGGGTGTCGCGCCCTCAGGCGAGGGGAAACGAGGCATGCCGGTGGAGGAACCGGGAGCAGGGGAAGGGTTTTCCCGGGCGGGATCTCAGGAACGTGCCGGCGCGGGGACCGATGCCTTGACGGAGGGACTCGAGCCGTTCGATCCGGTTCCTGCCGATCGGTTGACCTGTCCGCCACGATTGAAGAAGGGTTTCAATCGGGCGCCGGCACCTCCAGGGGGTCCGCGGGGTTTACCGATAGAAGGCCGGGTGGTGGTGGAGTTCGATGTAAGGAAGGATGGTTCGATCCGGGACGTTCGCGTGGTGGAGTCGCCCAGTCCTGATCTGGCGGAGCGAACCCTTCTGGACGCGCGTCGGTTCCAGTGGTATCCCGCGGAAGTGGATGGTATGTCGGTGGACGCCACGGTCCGACTTGAGATCGACTGGGTACGAGGAGCGGAGACCTCCTTGCTTGCCGATGCGCCGTTTCGGAAAGGGGAGTTGTCCATGCTGGGGCAGGTTCAACTCATCAATGCGGAGAATTCGGCCGGTATTGGACTGGGCACGGCGAACATCGACAAGGTGTGGTACCTGGAGGTTCGCCCCAATGTGAATCTTCATTTCAATCGGCTTTCCATTGGATTCGGCACGCCGCTTCGATTCGAGATTTTCGACACGAACGCGGTGGAGATGGGCAATCCGACCACCTATGCGGCGGGGTTTGAGAACGCGGGCCGATTTCGCCGGGCGGACTGGGACCGGTTCGTGAACTACCCTTACACCGATCTGGTCCGGCCCATCCGTTATGTGACGTGGGGCCGCAAGGAGGAGCACCTGTTCGTGGACGTGAGCCGGGTCCACGCGATCACCATCGGACACGGGCAACTGGTGCGCCGGTACGCGCCCAATGTGGACATTGACGAGAGCAACATCTTTGCCGAACTGGATGCCTACCGGGATTTTGGAGGTATGGAGGTCATGGCTGGCCCGTTGCCGATCCCGAGGCTGGTGGGCGGCCTGTTCTTCATCAAACCCCTGGGGCCGTTCCGGGAGGACTACCGTTCCAGGTCGTTGAGTATCGGTTTCACCTACCTGACGGACCTGAACACGCCCACGGTCCTGACCACCTCGGTTGATCCGGAGACCGGACGGATCCAGTATCCGATCGACAAGGGACGTTTCATCTACGACGGGCGGGACCAGGTGGTGGCCTACACGGTGCAAGGGGTGGGCGTGGACACGGAGTTCAAGCCGATCAAGACCAAGCATTACAACATCAAGACCTACGTGGACTACTCTCACCTTTTTTTCCCGGGGATCGACGCACTGGGCGTCGACGCATTCGGCGGGGGCGGTGCCACACTGGGCGGCCTGTTCCGGTTCAGTTGGGGCACCCGACCGGTCCGTTCCCTGGACGAGGAGACCGAGGCTGTGCGGCTCGGCCTGGCGCCTCGAGAAACCAAGGCGGCCTACGCGGCGCGGTTGCGCGCCGAGGTCAAGACGTTCGGCCCACAGTACGTGCCGAGTTACTTCGATTCCCTGTACGAGGTGGAGAAATACCAGTTCGGCCTGGGCACGACGCCGCTGGAGCAACGAGCCACCTTGCCGACCAAGGTTGCGTTCCTGGCCGGGCAGGCCGGGGAACCCTGGCGTCTCGGGTACTACCTCGAGGCCACCTATGCCCTGGTCGACTGGTTCGCACTCTCGTTCGTCTACCAGGACGCCTGGCCCATGGGGGGGGAGAATCCATCGGTTCCCGAGGCCCGGGAGATCGTGTTTCACGTGGAGACCCAGGGTTTGAAATTCCTCCAGCTTTTCGCCAGCTACCATTACCGGCATTTTGATCTGGACGAGTGGAACCGCCTGTTCACCTTTACCTCGGACAACGAGATCTTCTACTTTGGAGGAAGAATGCACCTCTGGGTGTTCGCCATCAACGCCGGGGTGCAGCGGGGATTCCGTGTCGATTTCCTTCCAGACGACGGCGTGCTCCGTCCATATGAGCCGGGGGGCGAGGCGTATCCCCATTCGAGCGTTGGACTCGAGAACCAGTGGAACTACGACCTGGAACTCGAGCTGGGATGGCAATTCTGAGCCGGACAGGATCGGGTTGTGAGACGCGGGAAGCGTGGGGTGACCCGGTCGAATTTCGAGGGAGCACCATGACCGAACGCGTGGAGAAGGCGGCTCGAGCCGTGGGTCTGTCGGAGGCGTTGTTGATCTGTGCGGGTGCAGGAATGGGGGTGGATTCCGGCCTCCCGGACTTTCGAGGGAACAGGGGTTTCTGGAAAGCCTATCCACCGTTTGCCCGACTCGGCCTCGGTTTCGTCGACCTGGCCAATCCGGAGTGGTTCGACTCGGACCCGCACCTGGCCTGGGGTTTCTACGGGCACCGACTCAATCTCTACCGGTCGACCACGCCTCACGATGGTTTCCAGATACTCCGCAGATGGGGCGAGGAAAAGCCCCTGGGGTACTTCGTCTTCACCTCGAACGTGGACGGCCAGTTCCAGAAGGCTGGATTCGACCCCAAAGCCATCGAGGAATGCCACGGGTCGCTCCATCACCTCCAGTGCGCGGTTCCCTGCCATGGGGCCATCTGGTCTGCGGACGGGGTGGATGTGGTGGTGGACGAACAGACCATGCGTGCGAAAAAGCCCCTGCCGACCTGCTCGAGGTGCGGTGGCGTGGCCCGCCCGAACGTGCTCATGTTTGGGGACTGGCGCTGGGTCGAATACCGTACCGAGGCCCAGGGGTCGCGCTTGCGAGAGTGGCTCGCCCGGGTTCAGGGCCATCGGTTGGCGGTGGTCGAGTGTGGTGCGGGCACGGCCGTTCCCACTGTCCGGTACATGTCGCAGCGTGTGGCGGCGAACTCGGGAGCCACACTCATCCGGATCAATACGCGAGAGCCTCAGGTCCCTCCCGGACACATCGGACTTCCCATGGGCGCACTGGAAGCGCTCAATGCCATCGATCAAGCCCTGGAGCGGCTACCCGCAAGCCATGCCTGACCGCGTCTGATCGTGGGGGTGAGGTGCCCCCGGTTTCCGGCGACCGGCTCGACGGCACGGGCCGGAGCGCCCGGGTGCGGCCGCCGGGGAATCCGTCTGGGAGTGGATCTCTCGGTCAGAAGAAAAGGGGAAGAAGAGTCGGAAGGCGGAAGGGGACCGGGAGGAAGGGGGCCAGGCGGGTCAGTAGGTGAGCACGACACGCATGTTGTAGAACTCCATCGTCACCTCCCACGCGGTGAATCCGGAACCGCCGGAAGCGGTGAAGGAGTCGCTCACGTACCAAACATCACGACCGGGGCTGCTCTCCTCGGCGCTGTAGTAGACGAAGTCCAGTTCCGCGGGATCGTCATCGGTCTCGTTGTCGAGAACGCCGGGCACCGTGGTGCTCTGGGCGGTCATCTCGGCATAGACCTCGTCCGCCCCACCCACGTCCGTGCCCCTGGAGAAGCAGAGGCGAATCGGGCGCGTGTTGTAGGTGTCGCTGCCCTCCAGGTGACCGTAGAACTGTCCGGCATCGAAGTAGAAGCAGTCCGCCGGCCAGTCGGCCATGCCATGGGTGGCCCCCGGTGTGTGGCCACCGACCAACAGCGGAGTCGGGAAGACGTCGGTTCCACTCCCCTGGATCCGCGACCAGTAGTGGCTGATCATCTGGTCGATCTCGGCCGCCAGGTACCGGTCGAAGGTATCACAGTTGTCATTGACCGTGGCGATATCCCCGGTGGTGTTGTCGCCCCAGGTGTCCTCGGAGTCGAGGAGACCGTCGCAGTCGTCGTCGAGGCCGTTGCACAGCTCCACGCCATCCGGATTGACGGACCACATGGTGTCGTCGCAGTCCCCGCCCAACGTGATGTAGCCTGCAGGTTGCCCATCACACGTGGTGACCGTGTCCGTGTCCGAGCCATACCCGTCGCCATCCGCGTCGGCGTAGTAGGTCACGAGCAGGCCCTCATCGGCCTGACCGTCACAATTGTTGTCCACGCCGTCGCAGACTTCCGTGGCTCCAGGATTGATCGCGGGGTTCCCATCGTCACAGTCGTCCTCGACACAGTAGCCATCCTGGTCCGCGTCCGTGCACGGACACTCGAGGTCGCTGCCGTCGCAGTCCTGATCCACTCCGTCCCCGCATGTCTCCTCGGCTCCCGGATAAATGCCGGGATTGCCGTCGTCACAGTCGCCTCCCTGGGTCACGTACCCGTCAGGCTGTGCACAGTCGTCCACCGTGGTGCCCGATCCGTACCCGTCTCCATCCGCATCCTGATAGTAGGTCGCGGTCGGCAGTCCGTCGTCCACCGCACCGTCGCAGTCGTTGTCTTCCTGATCGCAGACTTCCTCCGCACCCGGATTGATCCACGGATCGGTGTCGTCGCAATCCCCTCCCACGGCAGCGTAGCCGTCAGGCTGGTCACACGCCACGGTGGTGGAATTGTCGACGCCATATGCGTCCGCGTCCGCGTCCTGGTACCAGGTGGCAGGCTCCACCCCTTCGTCCACCTGGCCGTCGCAGTCGTTGTCCGCCTCGTCGCACACCTCCTCCGCAGCGGGATTGATCGCCGGGTCGGTGTCGTCGCAGTCGCTTGCAACCTCGGCGTAGCCATCCGGCACGCCACACGCCTGGGTCGTCGAATCGGCCACTCCGTATCCGTCGCCGTCCACGTCTGCATAGTAGGTGCCCAGAAGATCCTCGTCCGTCGCTCCGTCGCAGTCGTTGTCCGCTCCGTCACAGACTTCGGCTGCGCCGGGGTTCACCGCAGGATCCGTGTCGTCGCAGTCGCCTGCAACCTCGGCGTACCCATCCGGCACGCCACAC
>CAYQMG010000016.1:0-17833 GCA_964418585.1 uncultured Gammaproteobacteria bacterium
GAGGTGGACGATGAGACGTGACCGAACCATGAATGCTCGACGGTTCCAAGCCTGCGCTGCACTGCTCCTCGCCGGTCTCTACTTCACGCCGGCCCCTGCCTGGGCGGAAACACCCGACGCCCAGACCCTTCACGACCTGGCCGCAGACCTCGCCGACGCCTGGATGACGCGACATCCGGCTCAAACCATGGCCTGGAACTGGAAGGAAGCCGTCCTCGCCCTGGGCCTTCAGGTCGTGCACCAGGACACCAATGATCCCGCTGTGCTCCAGTACCTCCAGGACTGGGTGGACTTTCACCTGACCCGAGGCGTCCACATCAACCGAAGCGATACCGTGGTGCCCGCCACTTCGGCCCTCTACCTGTTCCAGGTCACCGGGGACGAGGCGTATCTGGAGGTGGTCGACCAGTGCCACACCTACCTGGACGACCGAGCCCCCAAACTCTCGGACGGATCCATCGCCCACACCATGGCCACTCCACACCAGATCTGGGTGGATTCCCTCTTCATGTTCGGCACCTTCTACACCATGGATGGGGCCATCACCGGCAATCGCGCATCGTTCGACACGCTGGCCCTTCAGTTCTCCTTGTTCCAGCAACACTTGCTCTCCGCCAGACTCGGTCTGTTCCGACACATGTACGACGAGGTCATCGACCAGCAGATCCCAACCACCCCAACTTTCTGGGCTCGAGGCAATGGCTGGGCACTGGCAAGCCTCGCGCTGTTGCTCACAGACTTGCCCCCAACACACCCGGACCGAACCGCACTCGAAAACACGTTCGCCTCGCACGCCCAGGCGGTCATGGCCTGGCAGGATCCCTCCGGACTCTGGTGGACTGTGCTCAATCGCCCGGGCGACACCTACCTGGAGACATCGGCCAGCGCCCTCTTCGCTTTCGCCTTGCTCCGCGGATACCGGCTCGGCCTGCTCGATGACCGGGCCGGACACGCAGCAGACCGCGCACTCGAGGCGCTCGTCGGCGTGATCGAACCCGGAGAGGACGGCTTGCCCGTGGTCACCGGGATTTCCCTGGCTACCAACCCGGGTCCGTTCTGGATGTATGCTCGAGTCCCGGTGGGAGACGATGAGCCCTACGGCGTGGGCGCAGTGATGATGGCGTTCGAGGAGGCGGGCGTGCGACGCTGACCCCGCGCCGCTCCCCGGGAAGGCACGAAAGGACGCGGGGGGAGGTGGCGGGGCGCGGCGGGGCGCGGGGGAGTCCGAACCGGTCACCGCCGGCCCGGCCCCCCCCTGTTCAGACTTGTCCAGATCAGTGCCAGAAACCCCAACCGGGCACCTTGACTTCCACCGAAGATTCAGCCCGATTCCCGGATTCATCCTCGGCCGAAATCAAAATCGTGTACACCCGCTCGGCACCTCGACGACTCCGCCACCCGCACAGCAGGGGATGAGGCCGGCGGCGGCAATGGCGGGCATTGTACATCCGCCCGATTCCCCATTTGTTCCGTTCCGCGCGAAGCCATACCGTGATGACCCCGGTTTCCTGATCGATTTCCGGCTCGGTCCAGTCCTGCCCACCACTGAACCGAGATGGAGGCTCGTTGGAGGTCACCGACGCCTCGAGCGTCACCGGGCCGCCGGCAGCATCCATTGCATAGGTGTAGATGGTCACTTCTCGCATGCGCCCATTCGGAGGCCACAGGATGGACGGCTCGGCGACCGGGCTCAGAACCGGCGGGGTGTAGTCCACGATTTCAATGTCCACCGTGGAGAGCACCGACGCATTCTCCGGTCCGTCGCTCACCTCCAGGGTGACCAGGTTGTGACCCAGAGGGAACGTGCCCGGGGGTACCACGAACTCGGGCAGGAGCACCGGCGTGCCCTCCACCACCGTCTCCACCTCCCCGGAAGCCAACGGCTCCTCACCAAACCACCAGGTGTAGGTCAGGATGTCCCCATCGTAGTCGGAAACCTCACCCCCAAGGGCCACCGGCTCATCGTACGCATAGGTCCCGGACCCTGACGCCGTGGCGACCGGGGCCGCGTTTCCAATGGTGAGCACCATCTGGTCCCGCACGACCTCGCCAGTGTCGTCCTCCTCCACCTCCAGTGTCAACGTGTGCTCCCCGTAGCCCAGATACTCCACGTACCCGAGATCCAGGGATACGTCCCCGGTCTCCGGATCCACCGGTGCAGGCCCAAACAAGACATGGTCCCCCTCGAGCCACTGATAGGTCAGCAGGTCCCCGTCCGGATCCACCGCCGAGGCCGGGATGATGAACGATTCCTGCTCGTCGCTGGCCACGAACAGGTCGTCCCCCGCGTCCACCACGGGCAATCGGTTCGTCACCGCCACCGGGTCCACGTATACCCGACCCCACACCACCTCGTCGTCCGGATCGTCGTCGTCCACGTCGATGATGAAGCTGGCATAGATCTCATCGATGTCCTCACTGCCCCAGATACAGTTCTGGGCCATCACATCATTGGGGGTATGGTTGGCCAGTTTGAAATACCCATCGGCCAGGCTGAAATCGTTGAGCCCGGGGTTGTCTCCCGCGATCTCCCCGAAATTGTTCACACTCTCGTCCTGCAAGGTCAACGGGTTGGTGAACACGCACGAGGTGAACGTGTTGTGGGACGCCCCCCCGATGAGCACAGAAGCGCTGGCAAACGTGGTCTCCACGAATGTGTTCGTGGAATCCCTCACGTTGAGCAGACAGTCCAGGGTGCAGCCGACCACCTCGTTGACACTTCCGGGCTGAAAATAGGTGTCGCCCAGAAACGCCGAGTCCTGGTAGTGGGATTCTGCACCTTCGTAGACGAAGTTGTAGCCGTCGATCACCGAGTTCAGTACGTGCACGGTCCCGTGGTTGAGCACCGACGTGTGGTGCACCGTGGTGGTGGTGAGGGTTGCAGAAGGCCCCTGGGTCCCGGGACCGAACGTGGCCGTCAGGTCGCCCGGTACGAATCCGTCGATCACCATGTCCAGGCCCGGGCCCACCTCGAAAATCAACGTGTCGACCACGGCGCTGTCCAGGATCAGGTTGCCGGTCTCGAGGGCCTTGACCGAGGACAGTTCACCGCCCACAATCTCGGTCGTGCTGGTCCCTCCCACCTCCACGCGGTTGGAAGGCGCATAGCAGTCGTTGAGTGTGGAAACCGCATGCTCGGTCGTGTACACCAGTCCATCGATCAATACCCCGTTCCACCTGTTCACGCTGTTCCCACGCAGGGCCGCATAGTTCCTCACCGTGCCTTGCTCGAGGGTCACGTCCGCATTCCCCTGGGCGTAGAGAAAGGCCGTGGATGTGCAGTGATCACAGATGACGGTGCCGTTCTCCCAGAAAAAGGCGTCCGCCTCGAACGTGGTGTCCGAAATTCGCGCCACGCCATCACGCTCCACCACCGTGTAGCCGTTCACGCGGCTGTTGGTCACGTCCGCCTCACCCTGAATCCACAACTCGATACCGTCCACCTCGCCCTGCTCCAGCACCAACGTCGGCCCCGAATCCGCTCCGGCTGTCACGGGGGTTCCCGTGCCCAATCCCGGCTCAAGACCGTCCACCACCGCGGCGTACCCCTCACTCGCGTACAACAGCAGTCGATCGAGACGCGCGTCACTCACGGTCAAGGCCCCGGCGGCGGCAAGCTTCACCCTGTCATGATGGGCCCCCGCCTCCAGTCGCACCTCGCCTTGATCCCACGTCGTCACCAGGCTGCCCTCCGCGGTGGTCCCGCTCAGAACCAGCTCGCCCCATACGTCCACATTGTGGGCCACGTGAGTGCCCGAAAGCCACGCCTGCCCACCCGCTTCCACCCAGGTGACCTGCTCGAGACGACCCCCCGTCATGCTCAGTACGCCACCCGTCCGAACATAGGAGTAGAGAGAAACCCCACCGTCATCAAACGTCAGGTCCCCAGACACGTCGAGCCCAACACCAGAGATGGTGGTCTCCTCCATCGCCAGGGCAAAGCCCCCCGTCGAACCCGACCCGGTCGCCGCCGACACCAAACCCGGTGCCACTCCGGCCACCGTCGCCGACACCCCGGACGGAATCACGAATCGCACATCCCCCAACGTCGAACCGGTCACCTCGATGCCGACCTCCCCCGCAATGGTCAGCGACCCCGCGCTCGACCCTGTCAATACCAACCCGGCCCGCTCAGACGCACTCAATTCCCAGTTTGCACCAGAGTCATCAAGTTCTACCGTCGCATCACCGCTCGCATAGACCGACCCCAGCGTACAACGCACAAAGGTCGTCCGGCTCGAGCCACTCGCATAGTACAGGTTGGTAAACGTGCTGTCCTCGTACCGCAGCACCGCCTGCTCCTGGCTGTACGGCACGTTGCTCGTCGTGATGTTGCGAAACGTCACATCAGCCTGACCCTTGCCCACCAGGTACCAGTCGAAGCGAACTCCCTCCACGGTCGCCGCCCCCCCCTCGAACGACGCCGTCCCCCCAAACGCCATCTCCGACACCACCAGACCCGTTCCCCAGCTCGTCAGTCCTCCGGCGGTGAATCCCTGCAACGTCACCGAATCCGCACCGCCCGGAACCGTGACCACTCCCGTGACCACCGTCTCATCAACACCGGCTCCTTCCAACGTCACGCCCGACTTCAGCGTGACACTCTCCTCGAACGTTCCCGGCGCCAGTGTGATGACCTCCCCTGGCGCCGCCGCATCGATCGCCTCCTGGATCCCATCCGGAGGCTCCACGGTCACGCCCAGAGCCGGGGAAACCCACCCCAACGCCACGATACCTACCCCAAGGCCCCACAGACCCCTCCACCGTGCTCGTTCCGTCCGTCCCATACGTCTCTCCTTTGACACCTCGACACACCTCCTGGCCCTTCGAAACATCATGCCAAGGATGACACGATCCCTTATGCAAGCAACTGTCTTTAATTCTGAATATATCCACCCGCAAAAACAGACCGCGAACACCGGAACAGCTCCCATCCCTCCAGGGACGCTCCTGCAGCCGTTCGCTCCCATTTCCCGGGTTCAAAGGGTATTCCACGGACCACAGACAGGAGGCACTCGAGCAGATACGAACAGGGCACGACCGCGCTCAAGCCGCGACTTGCCGGCGCACCCAGGGACAGAGACACCCGCCCCTCCGCTCACCACAAGACACGCCTCGAATCACGCTCATATGCACGGGAGAGCCAGGAACTCACAGGGTAACGCCATGACAACTATACTGGATAATTCCGCTAAAAATGGCAAGCTTCAACCTTCCGTCAGGCCGCGTTTTTTTTGCCCGAACGAGGCCGAATCACCAGTTTCTTGTAAGTCGCGTCAATGAGCCTCGCGGCCCGTGGAAACAGAAACTTCCTTTTCGGCAACGAGGTATCGATGAGTTCCTGAAGTCGGGTCCGGGCCAGTTCGGTCAACTCTTTCAACTGCTCCCTGCTCAGATCATTCCCCTGGAGGTGGGCCGGAATCTCCAGCGGTTCCCCGACAAAAATATGGGTCTGGAACGGAAAGGGAATCGGGTTCGCAATGATGAGAGGGAACCCTTGCTTCGAAAACCGGGTGGACGACCAGATGATGTTGTGGTGCTCCTCCCCCCCGATGACGGCGGCTGGAATGAGCGGACACCCGGTCTGAGACGCGGACACGGCGATCCCCGTGCTGAATCGTTCCAACTGATACTTCCTGTCACACGTTTTCCATGCCCCCACGTTCCCTTCTGGAAGCCACCAGACCAGGTCGCCCTTGCGCACCAGGAAGTTGGCATTGTCGATGGAGGCCGGAAAATAGCCCATTTTGGCGTACCACTGGTCCATGACCGGCCAGTTGAACCAGTTGGGATGAGACACCATGCGCAGGATGCGGTCGGGTCTCCCCAGTCGTCGGAAGTGGTCATTGACGGCATGGACGATGGATAGCACATCCCAGAGCCCCGCGCCGCTGTGGTTGGAGTAGATGATGGCGCCTCCGTTGCGGGGAATGCGGTCTGCGTCATGAATGACAGGACGGAACGCTGCGACCAGGAGGTGCGACACGGTCCGGCCATACTCTTCGATGAACTTCCTGTCGATTCCGAAATCGTTATCCTTGTTGAAACGCTTGTACTTCTCGAGCCATTGCATTTCTCACCCCTTCTCCTTGCACGGTGGGTTCCGCCCCTGGCGATCAGGCGGGCAGCAGCCCCGTCTGTGGTGCCGGAGCCACACAAGGACGATAGATACCCGTTCGTTCTCACCGGGGCAAGGAACAAGTGGTCGGGGGGGCGTGCCGGGTGTCAAGGGTTTTTGGGCGTGAGGCTCGATTCGGCGGAGCAGTCGGGGTCGGCCTTGTTGCAAGCGGCGGCGATTTCCTGGAGCACGCGATCGCGGCGGTCCAGCCACATGGCCGGGGAGACGCGGCGGACCTGCCATCCCATGCGGCGCCAGAATCCGGGGAAGTAGACATCCCGTGCCAGGTCATCGGGGACGCTCAGAAATCCGCGGCAATCGATTCCGAGGCACCAGGCCTGGGAATCCCTGTGTCCAACGGCCAGATCGAGCTTCAAGCCGCCGAGGCCGACCTCGGTCCGGGTGCGGTATCCCTGCTGCTGGAGGGTCCGGGTCAACTGCTGGAGCACCTTGCGCCCGATGGTCCCCGGGCGTTCCCAGGAACCTCCGTCCAGGGGAGTCGGACGCGCCCGCCCTAGGGTGCGGGCTGCGTCGAACAGGTCTGTCGGCACGCGACCGGTCCGGGCCATGCGCTGGACAAACCGGAGGTAGAGTTGGAAAAGGCGAGGACCCGGGTGTTTCGCCGATGAGACGTCGAGGGTGTCCGGGTCGAACGAGGCGACGACCCACACGCCCCTCCGTGCTCGAGTGATGGCCACGTTGAGCCGCTTCTCACCTCCTTCCTGGCCCAGGGGTCCGAAACGAGCCAGCACCCGCTTTCCCGGCCCGGACGGCCCGTAGGCAGTGGAGAACACGATCACGTCCCGCTCGTCCCCCTGCACGTTTTCCAGGTTCCTGACAAAAAGCTGTTCCACCACCGGGCGGGTCCTGTCCCTGGCCAAAGCGGCCTGAAACCCGGCATCCTGATCTGATCGGAGGTCGATGAGCCGCTCGATGAGGGCTGCTTGCTTGCGATTGAACGTGACCACCCCCACCGAAGGCGGCGTCTCCCCCTCCTCCACCTGGAGAAGTCGCCCGATCAACGCCACAACACGGTGCGCCTCCACCTCGTTGACTTGATCCTTCCAGTAGCCCTCGACCCGCTCCCAGTGCAGCCCCTCATAAGGTCGAACCTTTCCCCCGGCACACGGTGCGGTCACGAGACGGCCGTCATAGAACGCGGCGTTGGAAAAGGCCACCAGTTCCTCGTGCCGGGACCGGTAGTGCCACCGAAGGGTGGTCGTGTCGAGCGCAATGCGCGCCAGGGAGAGAATGGACCCGCTCGCCAGGATCGCCTGGTCATCGTCCTCGTCCATGTCCTCGTTCAGCGCGGCCCGGAAAAAGTGGGTCGGCGGCATCTGCTGCTCATCCCCGGCGATGACCACACGCCGGGCACGGACGAGGGCCGGCAGGGCAGATTCCACCGGGCACTGGGACGCCTCATCGAAAATGACCAGGTCGAACAGTCCGGGCTGAAGTGGAAACAGGGCCGCGATGGACTCTGGAGAGCAAAACCAGGCGGGTCGTACCTGCTTCAGGCCGGTATCCCAGTACCGCTCGACAAGCTGACGCAACGAGAGCCGACGCCGACGCTTTCTGACCTCGGCCTCCAGCTTCCGAAGAACCCGCCGCCGCCCTGCGTGCTCGGTGAGCCGAACAAGCCGGCGGAAATATCGCGCATGCACCCCTTCGGCCGCCACCTCGCGCATCGCGTCCAGTTCTCCCTCGAGCTGCTGAAGCTGCTCCGGGTCCACCAGGGGCGCCTCGAGCACGTGCGGGTGCCTGCCAGCGAGCCGGATGGTCCGCCAGGCCCTTTCCAGTGCCGTCCGAAGGTCGGCGCTGACGCCCTCCCGGGAGCCGGGGCGACGACTGCGCCACCGCGTGAGGAAGGCCCAGGCCCAGTCCGGCAGCTCAGCCATGAGGCGATCCACCCGGGCCACCTCCCGCGCTTGACCTCGAGCCTGCCGCAGCCGTTCCAGGCGCGAGGTCACCGCGCCAAGCCGCCCTTCCCCGGCCTGCTGCTCGAGCTGCGCGATCATCTCCGCCTGAAAGTACGGTCGCAACGACTCGAGCACGCGGCCAAACCGGCGGAACAGGTCCGCCCGGGTCCTGTCCGCGATGGCAGCCTCGAGCAACGGGGTGCGGTTCAGGGGCCGGTCCACCTCGGTCATGTCAGGCCACTCGGCATAGGCCCCTCCCCGTGGCGCAAGCGACCGGGAAAGCAGGTGAACCGCCTGGACCAACGCGTGCCATCGCCTCAGCCTGGCCTCCAGGTCCGCAAGGTCGTCGGGATCGCCCTGAAGCCCGATCTGCATGAAGGGCATGTCGAGGGGGAGGTCGCAAATCAGGTCCATCCACCGGAGCGCCTCCCGGCAAAGGGATTCGAGCCGTACCGGATCCTCATCGCTGCTCGAGTCCAGACCGTATGCCCTGACCACGGACGAAGGCAGCTTGCGCAACCGCCACCATTCCGGAAGGAAAGCCCGGTACCACAGGGCCTCGAGCTGCTGCAAGCGGCCCAGACCGTCCGCCTGGGCTTCCATCTGGTCCCGGGGCGCACGAACCATGTCCGCAGGCACCGCCGTAAGCTGGTGCCTCGCCGTGGACAGCAGGTCCATCACACGCTGCCACTCCCCGTGCTCCAGGTCCCCCTCGGTCCAGACCCAGAAAAACCGGAACCGATTCTGGTCCTCCTGATCGTCCCCGGCCACCAGGTCGAGCAATGGCGCAGCCTGGTCCCACAGTTCCGCATGCTCGAGAGCCTCGGCCGGGGTCATCCCTTCGGGCAATTCCTGAAGACTGGCAGCCAGTTCCGCTGCCTGATCCAGAAGGTCGAAAATCGTGTCGAGCGCCTCTTCACCCACATCATGCCACCGTGCCCGGACCGCCAGCGGATGCGGTGACGCAACCTTCTGTGACTCGACACACAGGGCTTCCACTCGAGGCAAGACTTCCTCGAGTCGAGACTCGGTTACCTCCCGGGCGAACTCGCCGAGATCCGGCAGTGGACGACCGTCGTCGTCGAACGCCCGTTCCTGCAGTTCTGCCAGTGGAGGCAGCCCATCCGCAGAAACGGCCAACGCATGGTAAGCCTCCCGTGCAAGATTCAGCCGCGCGTGCAGGCGGTGGAGCGCCTGTTCGTGACGGGTCCTCCCGGCCGCCAGTGACGCTTCCAGCGCTTCCGGGCGCACATCGGCTCCAAACAGCCTGGCCACGGTCCGCGCGATGTCCTCACACACTGAATTCCGATCCCGCTCCACGTCGTGCACCACCGCAAGCGGTTCGGCAAGGCCGTGAACCGCAAGACGATCGGCCACCACGTCCAGGGCGGCGCGCTTCTGACAGGCCACCAACACGGTTTTCCCGGAACCGATCGCCGCTGAAACCAGATTGGTGATGAGCTGAGACTTCCCCGTCCCAGGCGGCCCCTGAACCACCAACCCGGTGCCGTCCTTTCGATCCAGGAATGCAAACACCGCATCCTGCGCCGGGTCCGACGCAAGAACCTGCCAACGCCGAAACTGCGTTCGGGAATCCAGCCCTCCCTCGTCCCCCGCTGCGCCCGAGCCATCGAGCCCACCGGTATCTCCTCCCCCGCCCAAAAACCCGTCCGAACGCTCTTCTTCCCCAGGGTCCCAGAACGACCCCGATTCCCAGGTCCCTCCTTCGCCGTGCCCCCCTTCCCACTCTGCATGCTCATCCACGGCCAGCAACCGAGCCGCCACCCCAAGGGCGCTGTCGCTCAGGTCCTGCTCGAGCAGGGCCTCGTAGTCCTGAACCACCGTGCTCCCCCACTTGGGAAACCTGCCGAGCACCAGGTGATTCTTCAAGGCAAACCGCCCTCGAGGCGCCGCTTCCCGCGCTTCCTTGTTGCGCGGTTCCACCGGCTCAAGCCCCGGAAGCCCGTCGTCGGGATTCTCCAGTGGAAGACCGTGCCGACGAAGCAAGCCCGAAAAGGAACGCCAGGTCTCCTCGTCGATCTTGAACAGACCGTCCTCGTCCGCCTCAAGGAAGTCTGCCAGACCAAGACGCCGCCCCATGCTCGCACCCAAAACATGTAGAAGCGTCTCGTTGCAATCGGGCAATCCCTCGAACGTCACCGTCCAGCGCACCCGCCCAAGGGTCGTCGTGGCCAACGTCACGGGATACAGGAAAAGCGGACCCCGAACCCACGTGCCATCAAAACCCCGCCCCTCCACAAAAGGCCATCCCACCGCCAGGTCGTGCGCCCCGATGGCCATGCGCGTCTCCCGGGCCGTCCGCGCAATCGTGCCAAGCGCGTCGGCAAACCGCCGCTGCTCCGGATCCTCGGGCAGTATCTCGATGACCGGAATGGGAGAATGGTACTCGGTCCCAAGATGCGCGGCAAACACATCAAAGGCTCGAGGCCGAAGCGCCCGCAGAACATACAGGTCCAGAGCACCGCTCGACGTGGTCCGGTAGAGCCGCACCGAGCGACTCCGCAAGTTCAGCGCCTGGTATCGGTCCCGCAGTCGCTCCAGCCGGATACGCCTCTCTATTTGTTCGCTGGACACATGGCCCATTGACGACTCCTCCATTCCCCTTTCCATCCCGCTCCCGCACGTGCACGGTTCGACGCCAAAGAATAGCACATTCAGACCGGGCGAACGAACCCATCTTCGACCCACGCAACCCGCCCTCGCTCCCGTGAGTTGGGACCCTGTTGGCTCCATGGCCGATTCCATGCAAGATGCTTGACATATGACAACTGAGCAGCATGACGACCGCCGAGGTCCCCTCGAAGCGCCGGGCTCGCCATCGCTCGCCGCCGGCGCACACGAAGGCGACGCCTGCTGCTCACCTCGAGCCGGTCCGGGTCGCGGGGACTCGTTCACACCGGCCGAGAGCACCTGGGAGGATCTGGCATGCGTAGCACCCTCGGTACGGTCGCCCTGGTCGGCGCGATCTCATTCCTCCTGTATTCACCCCTGCTCGTGGCTGAGTCTGCGCAGGAAACTGCGGGCGTTCACCGCCCCGACCCCGGCAGACCTCCTTCGCTTGACGAAGGAAAGGGCGCCGCTCCTTGCGGTCGCGCCGGTGGACTGCGCTTCTCTCCAAGCTCTCCGATACTCGAGCCGGCCCGCCTCGTTTCGCTCGAGGCCACAGATGTACTCCACTACGACCTGGAGATCGAGATTGTGCCCGAGTATGACGGAGATCTGGTGACCGCGGTGCGTGTTCGAGGCGTCAGCACCCTGGAGGTACAGGCGGTCGAGGACGGTCTGGACACGTTTGAGGTGGACCTCAAGAGCAACTTGATGGTGGAGGAGGTCAGCGGCTCGGTGGAAACCTGGAACCGCGACGAGGAGGATCTGGTCACGGTGCGCCTGAACCGGGTCTACGACGCGGGCGAGACGTTTCGAGTCCAGGTGACCTACAGCGGTTACCCGGAATCCGACGGCTATGGGGCATTCTCCTGGTGGTACCGCGGGAAAGATCTCTACGTGGCCACCCTGTCTCAGCCCTACTATGCCCGCAACTGGTGGCCCTGCAAGGACACGTTGGACGACAAGGCCACCATGGCCATGCACGTGGTGGTCCCTCCTGGCATGGTGGCAGTATCCAACGGGGAGAACCAGGGTTTCGAAACGCTCCCGGATGGCCGTATCCGGTGGAACTGGGCGGAAACCCATCCCATGATCACCTACCTGGCGTCCATCGCGGCAGGTCCCTACCTGCGCTACGACCTCGAGTTTGCACCGCAGGAGTCGCTCACCACGGACCCCATGCCGGTCCCTTGCTATCTCTACCCTGACCACTGGAATTTCGACACGGGCAGCCCTCTGGAGGAGTACCGGGACGCCTGCAACGAATTGATCGACATGCTGAACACCTTCTCCGGGCTCTTCGGACTCTACCCATTCCTGGATGAAAAGTATGGCATCGTGGAAACCGGAGGCGGCCTCGGCGCGAGCATGGAGCACCAGACGATCTCGAGCATGCTGCAAGTGGCCTGGTACAGCGACATCATGGCCCACGAACTCGCCCATCAGTGGTGGGGCGACGAGGTCACCTGCCAGACCTGGGAGGACATCTGGCTCAACGAGGGGTTCGCGTCCTACTCCGAGGCCCTCTACCGGGAGTTTCGGGCCGGTGGCTCCATCGAGGCCTACTGGGACCGGATGAATGAACGACGCCCGGTCAACCCGGACGCCCAGGTCTACCGCACGTCCACCGACACGGTCACCGCGATCTTCAGCACCAACGACGTCTACAACAAGGGGGCATGGATCCTCCACATGCTCCGCCACGTGATGGGCGACAAACCTTTCTTCCTCGCACTGGACGACTACCGACGAAGCTACCGCGACGACTCGGTGACCACCGCGGAGTTCACCCGGTCCTTCTCCGAGAGCTTCGGGCAGGATCTGTCCTGGTTCATCGACGAATGGGTCATGCAACCCGGTAGCCCCGACTACCTCTGGCGATACGATGTGCGCCGCGCAGGCGGCAGGACCTACCTCCTGGTCTCCATCACCCAGAAGCAGGACGCTCGAGGCTACGGACTATTCGTAATGCCCATCGACCTCTACGTGGAGACGGCCGAGGAAACCCGCACCGTCCGGCTGTGGAATGACGACTGGCGTGAGTTCTACGTGGTCCCGGTGGACGGTTCCCCCATCGTCAACGTGGCCCTGGACCAGGCGGACGGCGTTCCGGGCCGCAACTGGGTGCTGGGCCGAAGCGTGACCTGGTCCAACCAGCGGGTGACAGCGCCCCCCGTACTCCTCGACCGGGAAATCCATGTCCAGCCCCACGACCACTCCGTCTCGCTCCACCTGGTCTTCAGTGAAGACATCGGCGCCCTCGATCCGGACGCTGTGACCCTGACCTGCGGCCCACGGCACGACCCCCTGACACCGCAGGCCGTGCATTACGACGCCGGCACGCAAACCGCCCGGGTCCGATTCCCCATGCCCACCACCGGCCCCTGTCGGTGTCGCCTGGACGCAGCCCGCATCCGCGCCAACGGCATGCCTCTCGACGGCGAAATGGAATCCAGGGGTGGAAAGACTTCGCTGCCGAGCGGCGACGGTCAACCCGGAGGAAATGCGGTGTTCGTGATCCCGGTTACACACACCTGACCATCACCCAACCCGCGTCCCGGCGTCTGGTTGATACTCCAGCCGAATCGTGGTACCGTCCCGCATGATGCAGCGGTTGACCCGGAGCCTGGAATCGCTGTCGCAACACGCTCCACTACCAGGAACGAACCCAACGCGACGGCACGCTCCGGCGGATGGCAAGGGGGGCGGCGATCGAGGACCTGGCGTGAGACGCATTTTTCGGACAACGCCCTCCAACGGCTCCTGTTTCCCACCCCCTTCCCGGGTGCCGGCAGTGTCCCCTTCCCTCCGCTTCCCACGGTGGCCCCCCCCCGTCCTTCACCTGTTCATGCTCGCCCTCTTCCTCCTCCCCCACCTGCCCGACCCGGCCCTCGCAGGCCAGGACCACTCCTTCAACCCTCCCACCACGCACAACCCGCTCGAGATGGAAGCCCGATCCCCCTTTTTGCGACGCTTCCTCCTGCTCGGACCCACCGCACGCGGCCCAGCTCGAGGCCTCCGCACCCAGGCGGCCTTGTTGCGCGGCTTGCCCGCACGCCTCCCAGACCCCTGCGGCAACGACCCGGCGCGATTCCACGGTCGAAACTGGGAGGTAATCCTGTCGGATCGCGATGTCATCGACCTGGAGCAGTGGCTGGGAACGCGCGGTTCCGTCGCCTACCTCGCACGACCGCTCCATGCGGACTCCAAAACCCGAGCACGGCTGTTCCTGGGCAGCGACGGACCGCTCAAGGCCTGGTTGAATGGATCGCTCATCCTCACAACACGCCAGTATCGACGCCACAAGCTGGATCGCATGTCGGTCCCCATCGTCCTCGAGCCAGGATGCAACCTCCTGGTCATCAAGACGGCTCGAGGCGCCCGCTGGCGCGTGTCGGTCCGCATCGGAAACGAAGAGGGCTTCCACCTGGACGGCATGGTCCCGGTCCCCCTCCCGATTCCGCCCATCGTCTCTCCCTTGCCCCCCCTCGTGGTCGCGCCCGGCGGCACCTTGACCGTCCCCATCCAGATCGCCGACCATACACTCGATTCCCAAACCCGGAGAGTCAACCGTCCCGGCGATGATGTCGATGATGTCGGCGCCCATGCCCACCCGATCCCGTCACCATGCGCCCACTGCCCACCCAACACCTCCAGAAACCAGCACCCCGAACTCGAGATCTCTCTCGACCGGACACCCCGGTTCGCCCGACTGGAAAACGGACGACCTCCCACCCTGATCCTCACCCCGGACCAGGACGACGTGGGCCGATACGACACCGGAGCGCTCCTGGTCCATTCCGAAACCGGCCTGGCTCGAATCCCCCTCCCCATCGTGGTCGCAACCCCGGACGCCCTCGAGATGACGCCACCTTTCGACGCCATGCCCGGTTGCCGCTACCCCTTGCGCATCGATGTCCGGGATACTCGAGACCGCCGCCTGAACCTCGCTCCTTTCGCCGCCTGGTCCGTGGTCAAAGGCAGCGGCGGCACCGTGCTCGAGGGCGGCATCTTTGAAGCCCGGAAGCCCGGTCGAACCGTGCTCGAAGCTCGCTACGGCGGCCTCGTGGCACGGATCGCCATCAATGTGGTCTCCGGCAACGCCCGCAAGCCTTACCTGAGACGGATCGCCACCATCCCCACCCTGGTGGCCATCTACCGCACCGAGGACTGCGCAACGTGCGAGGAACGTGCTCGCCAAACCGCGAGACAGGGCCGCCTGTTCCTGTACCGCAACACAAACGGCCAACTCAACCTGGACCTGGACTACACCGTCGCCTCTGGACCACTGCCCAAAAAGCACGGCAGCTATTTCCAGGGGATCGCGGCAGACCTCAAACAACGAGACCTGCACCGGGCAGCGCCCGGTATCGTGGTGGGCCTCGGCAAGTCGGAAGGCCCCTGCTACGGATCAGGCCGCATGTTCGGCGCGGCGGCAACCCACTGCTCCGTGCTGAAGCCGACCTTTTTCGTGCACGAGGTACAGCATGCCCTCGACCGGGTCATCACAGAGGAAAGCGGCCTCCCAGACATGGTCTACGGACACGGTTACACGGAACCAGGCGCCTTCGGAATGCCGACCTTCCCCATCGTGGCAGGACGCGGCGCCGACTGGGAAGCCAAGGTACTCCGGGCCTTCCCGGACTACGACCGGCTGGCCCCTCCCTGGGACCAAACCCTCCTGTTCGCAGACAGTGACGGCGACGGACTCGCCGACGCAGACCCCAGGCTGCCCGCAGATGAACGCCGCTTCGGCTCCAACCCCTTCCTACCCGACACAGACGGCGACGGACTCCTCGACTTCCAGGAGTTCCAGGCCGGCATCTACCAGGGCTCCAACCCCAATGCTCTCGACACAGACGGCGACGGCGCCGCGGACGGCCGAGACCCGTGGCCTCTCTTCCCAATGCCTCGAGGCCCCATCATCCCCTACGCGCACACAAGCCCGCAAATCGATGGCGCCTTGACTGAAACCTGGCCTCTCATCACCACCGGCTTCGACACCGCCGGTCAATGCCTCGACAACCGGTCACGCGATTGTCAGGCTCGAGGCAACCTTCGCACCTTCGCCACATGGAACGAGCAGGGTATCTACTTCGCATTCGAGGCCGATACGCCCATCCGCGAGGTGATCGTCAACCTCGACGGCTCCCCGGAAAACGGCCCCTGGCTCGGCGGAGACCTCCACGTCTTCCGAATCCGACGACGCCCCTCCCCCAGCGTCCAGTACGCTCACACCGCACTCCCCAACGACACTCGCGACACCTACAACCTGCCAGAAGGCCGCGCCGCCTTCGGTCGACATAGAGGGATCCATACCCTCGAAATCGCCATCCCCGCAAACCCAGGACCAGGCGCCGGTTGGGATTGCCGTTACCTCGGCCAAAACTGCAACCCCGCACACCCACTCCACGCCAACAAATCCATCGGCCTCGCTTTCCGTATCGTCCTCGGCCCCTCCGCAGTCACTCCCTTCGAACAGGAGGTCTTCGTCCCGTTCCTCCTCCAGGACCCCGCGGCACCTCCCACTCCCCTCCAACCCTGACCTCGAAAATCAGAACAACAGTCCCCGCTCCTCCGCGTCCTGCCACCCCTCCGCCAGGGTCAGCACCATCTCAATGGCGTACTTCTCGGATACACCCGTCGCTCCCCGAACAAGTTCGACCGCCTTGACCATGTCGTCACGACTGATGGCCTCGATGACCTGGTCCACGTAGTTTTCCAACTTCTCATTCCCGGTCTCGACCATACCGCCCTCCCACAGCCTGCAATGCCCCCCGTGCACGGCCCGCTCGATCGATTCTGTCCCTTCCTGGTTGTCGAACATCCCGTCTGTGATGCTCTCCCCTCGAGATAGAATGTCCCCGATCTGCTGTCCCGGGTTCAAGAACCGAACTCACCGCGAGCTTTCGTTACTTTCCCTTCATACCAACCACACTACACCCCAGGTGGAAGATTACAATGCTCCTCCACAGAACACAACCGCCAACTGCACACGTGACCCGTCCTCGGCAGCGCAGGCGGATGGCCGCGCCGCCCCCAGGCTTGCCGCCAAAAGGCGGTGTTTGCGCGAAGCGCGGAACTCCCGGCGCAGCGGTTCATGGCAAAGGGCGAGGCGACGGCCTTTCCACCCTCCGGGGGCTGCTGGGACCTCGATTGTGGTGACCAGACAACACGGTGCGGGACGTGGGCTTCCCAGCCCATTTTGACCAAAGTCAACTCCAGGGACTGATGACAAGCCGGCGCCTCTTTGACCCATCAAAACAGGCGCCGGAACGGAGAGAGAGGCGTCCAAAGTGACGATTTCGAACAGGTCGAGGGAGCGGTGGCGATTGAGCAGTGCTTTGAAGAAGGCGAGGAATGCGCCCATCCTTTGTGTGTGGGGGGCAGTTGCAGGGTCGGATTCAGTCTCTGGAACACACCTTGCGGCGCGCGCCTTGCACGCTTGCGCGCCCCTTCTTGATCTCGTGAATGAGCTGGGTCTGGGAAAGCACGTTGGGGCTTCGGTTGTACCGCAGAAAGCGCCGACTGTTGCCGTGAAGGTTCCAGGCACCCGCACTGTTTCTTCTCGCCGCTCCGCCCGAAACCAAGCGTCGAGGCCTGGGGATGGCTGGGGGCTTCCAGCTTGACGGGCATGACACAACTGGATGCAATCCATTCAGTTATCGGGAGAGTGTATCGTGAGGAGTGAGAGGTAAGGATGAGCGGCGACTTTCTCCGGCGGTACGGCAAGATGGTGTTGAGCACGATCGGCGGTCCTGCCCTGGTGTTCCTGGGGGACGGCACGGAAGGACTGAACCTCCTCCGCCGCTCTGCGATCTCCTGGCTCAAGGAACGAACCGGTGCGACCCGGGATTCCATCGCCAGTGTACTGTCGGTTTCGGCCAGGACCATTGACGAATGGGGGCGGCTGTGGCGGCGGGCCGGAGAGGAGGATGAGGGAGTGCCCAGTTCCGAGCCGTTGCGCTTCTACGGCACCGTGATTCAGTACCTTCGTTTCTCGAAGGAAGAATACGTGTCCCTGGGCCGAATCGTGGACCACGTAAACGAAACCTACGGAGGGAGCATCGACACGCGAACGGTCCAGAGGCGGCTCGACACCTACGTGGATGTGGGGATCCTCGCACACAAGCCCGGGGATCGGGAGAAGTACCGGCTGGCGGTAGCG
>CAYQMG010000017.1:0-86536 GCA_964418585.1 uncultured Gammaproteobacteria bacterium
TGCAGCCTTCGCCCGGGTCTGAACGCGCAGTATGTCCAGCGCTCCGGCACAGAAAAAGGACTGCTCCTCCGGATCCGCCCCACCTCGAGCCAACATGCCCACCGCTCGAGGCTCCTGGATCTGAACAAGAACCTTGGCGGCCGAGATCCTCGGCGCCCGCTCCCCGGTCTCAAAAACCTCCCGCAGAAACTGTATGTCCTTCTCCGTCGGGTTTTCCAGATCTATCTCGGGCTCCGGAGACGGTTCGCCATGCAACTGGGCGTCAATGGCTCGAGCAAGCCGACTGTCCGCATCCCCGACACGAACCAGTTCCCCCTCCAGACCTCGCTCCACCACCACACCTGCTACCTTCGAAGGCAGTACACCGGTCACGACACCAATGGCTCCCAACAACGCCACCAATGCGACCACCCCCACCACGATCGAAGTCAGGCGCATGTTCATCGAACCTCCTCGGCCCGGTTCAGTACCCAGACGCCGCCAGATAGAAGTTGAAGCCCACACTCACGTAGCCGCCAACGTCTCCAGAGACCCTCGAGGTCCTACGCCCCACCTCCACCAACATCTCCGCTCGCCGCGCCAGGTGAACGTCCACTCCCCCCACCATCATCACCTTCGCCACGCCCGCTCCCCCCACCACGTCCACGTCCGTGTCCAATGCCACATACGGCTCCATCCGACCCAACACCTTGCTCACCATCAGCGTTCCATCCAGCCCACCGTACTGCCACCCCACCACGTGGCCCCCCACTGTCAACGACACCGCAGGCCGCACCCGACCATCCGACAACAGACCCACCTCCACATCACCCCCCAAACAGGGGCCATTCCACTGGCCTGCCAGCGGAAATCCGGCACGCAACTGAAAATCCACGCCTCGCACGACACCCACACCGTAGAAGAGATTCACGTCGGGAGAAAGCGATACTTCCGACCCTCCCTCCTGCACAATCCCCACTTCAGTCGCCACCGCCAGGCTCGACGCCGTCGGCTTCAACGTGCGCGCCGTGTTGAACACCCCCGCCTGGGCCGACCCCACCCACCCCAACCATACGACGCTCCACAAAACCCGACTCAATACACGGCTCGTCCGCACAACTCCTCCTCTCATCACTCCTCCCCAGCCCCCGACCGGATCGAATCCCCTTGCGTCCCGGCGTCCTGCACCCCATCCTAGTACTTCAAGACGGCACGACTCTCACCCGCCACGACGAGCGGGCACCCGGACTTCGAGACACGGAGACAACAGGTTTGAGCCTGTCATTCCTAGAAATTCAAAATATATTGCACGACCTCGCCTGGCTGCAAGGCAGCGTGCTCCGCGAAGTATACCAGCCGAACGGAACCGACCTCATTCTCTCATTGCGGGCAACGGGTGGCAACACGTTGCTGCTTGTTTCCGTACACCCGTCGTTCTCCCGCCTCCACCTGCTGAATCGTCGCCCTTCCAACCCGGCGCGACCGCATCCTTTTCAGATGCTGTGCCGCAAGGTATTGCGCGGGCGACTCGAGGACCTGAGACAGGTGGAGGGGGACCGGGTGGTCCGTCTTCGGTTTGCTGCGGAGTCCTCCCACACGCTGCTGGCTGAATTGACGGGACGCCACGGGAACGTGTTCCTGCTGGATGGGGAAGAGCGTGTCCTGGGCAGCTTGCGGCCCATGCGGCATGATCGCCGGAACCTTGCCGTGGGTGCCCCCTACGTGCCACTGCCGCCGCCGAGTGGTCCTGTGCGGGCGCTGGACCGTTTTTCGACAGTGGACGGGTCCTACCAGGAAGCCGTGCGGCTCCACTACGAGCACCTGGCCGAGAAACAGGCGCTGGAAACCTTGCGTGGACGACTGCAAGCGTCCGTGAGACGGGAACTGAAACGCCTGCGGCGGCGTCAGCGAGACCTCGAGGCGGATTTGCAGCGGGCGGAGGAGGCGGAGAAGTACCGGCGATACGGCGACGTGCTCCAGATACACCTGCGGGAGGTGCCTCGAGGACGATCTTATGTGGTGCTTCCGGACCCTTTCGACGACGACCGCCCGCTGGAAATCCCGCTCGACCCGGGCCTGGATCCGGTGGGAAACATGAAACGCCTCTATCGGCGCTACAAGAAGTACGATGCCAGCATCCCCTTTGTGCTGAGCCGGTTGGAGCAAACCGAGCAGCGCATGGAGGAGTTGATGTCCATTGGCCCGCTCCTGGATCAGGCCACAGACCGGGAGACCCTGGAGCGTCTTGCCGCTCGCCACCACGTGCCCCCTTCACCGGCCCCGAAAGCTCGAGACGGACGACAAAGGGGGGAACCGGTCCGCAGGCCGTACCACACCTATCTGGCACGCTCGGGGCGAGAAATCTGGGTCGGCAGAACCAGCCAGGACAACGATCGGTTGACCTTCCGCGAGGCTCGAGGCAACGATTTCTGGCTGCATGTACGGGGTCGCCGCGGGACGCACGTGGTCATCCCCGCGCGTTCCGGCCCTCCCGACCTGGATACACTCCTGGATGCGGCGACGCTGGCCCTGAAACACAGCGGGATTTCACCGGGGGACCGGGTCGAGGTTTGCTACACGCGCGTGAAACACGTGCGCAAGGTGCCCGGCCGGCCCGGGCTGGTGACGTTTTCTCAGGAAAAAAGTCTGCTGGTGGACCTCGACCCCGAACGACTGGCAGGACTGACTCGCGCGGAGGAAGAGGAATTCAACTCGGCACCCAGGTAGACAACGCCGGGCCCACCGGGACAACGCCGGCTCAGTTCGCGTCCTCGTACACCTGGACCACCAATTCGTAAGGCCCCGTCCCCTCCACGCCTCCGACGATGAACACATACTGGTCCTCGGGTTGCCCGGTGGGCAACTCGATCAGCATGATCCCCTCCTCCCCGCCTTCCACGGCGAAACCGCCGATACCGGCGGCAAAGTCGTACATGGGCTCATCGTCCCCGTCCGTGGATTCCATGTCCAGAAATGCGGTGGTGTAGGGGTAGAATCCCGACACGGAAGACTGGCCGCCAAGCCTTTGCACCTGGTAGGTCCATATCTGGTCCACCAGGGTCTCCGGGACCGGTTCGTCCTCGTCATTCTGCCCCAGATAGCCGTGCTCCTCCTCGAAGCGCTTGTCGAAGTTGCAGGTGCTGGGGTCCACGCTGGCCTCACCCCAGGGGTCGAACCCGGTGGCCACCCCGGGGGTCGGCTGAAGGACGAACTGATAGAAGAGATATTCGAGATACTGATCGGGATAGCGCACGTTCACCACCCGGCCGTCACACTCATAGTTGCCGTACTGCTCCGAAGGTACCGGGACATCGCCGAGCGGCGCGACGGCGAGGAGCACGTCGGAAAGGGAGGTGGACCCGTCGTAGGCCGTGATTCCCCGGTTGAGGTTGACCAGGAACTTGGCCTTGGCCCGTGGCCATGCCACCGGGTCGCTCAGGTCGATCTTGTACAGGTCGGTATCAGCGACCGAGATGGTGGACCCATCGACAAGCTGGAGATCTTGCGGGTCGTCCACCTCGCCGAGGGCCACGGACTCGGTCCCATCCGGGAAGGCCTGCATGGCGATCATGTCGTCTGCGAGGGTTCCCCAGACCTTCTCGACGACGACTCGAGGCTCCGTCGGGTCGATGTTGTTCAGCCGGATCACGACGCCGGTGAGGTCGGAACTTCCCCCGTTGATGGCCAGGGTGGTGGCGTCCTCGATCAACCCGCCCACTCGAGTCAACTGGGTGCCGTACCCTCCGGCGACATAACCGGTGTAATTGACACCGGGAGCGAAATAACTCCAGTCGATACGGGTGAACCGGTATTCCTTGGTGGTGAAGGTGCCTTCTCCCGTGCGTGTCCGGGCGTAGTTCATGCCATAGATGTTGACTCCCTGCTGATAGCCTTGAGCGCCTTCGAAATCGGTCGAGGTCAAGGGAATGGTCTGGGCCGGGGCAAATTCGCCGAGGCCTTCGATGAGGGGGTCTCCGGTCTCCTCGTTCAGCATGTCCCCCACGGCGAGGGCCATCATGAACTCGAGGTAGAAATCTTCGAAGGTGGTCTCGGGATCCTCCTCCTGGAGTACGGTCTCGATGTTGTCCACGCCGGTGTAGACGTTGTTGAGCAACTGGGAGAGAATCCCGGTGCCTCGAGTGTCCACCAGGTAGCGACAGAGGAGATACTGGAGGCCTCGATCGTTTGTGGAGTTGATGGAGTTCTCCTCGGTCAAGGACCAGATGTTGGGGGCGTCCAGGAAGTAAACGATGTCATCGTAGACGATGGAACCAAATCCGGTGAGGTCCGCGGCCAGGATTCCGAGGCCGTCGTTGAGCCAGTCCTCCTCCGGGTCCCCTCCGTTGACGATGTAGTGAAGGTTGTAACTGATGAGGCTCTCGGTGGCGATGGCGATATTCGCGGCCATGTCCACGGTGACATACTCATCAATGGCGTCCTGCCCGCCGCCGCCGGTCTCCGGGTTGAAGATACCGCCCGGATCCGGTGCGTAAAGGAAGAGGATCTCCTGGTAGTTGCTGTTCGGATTGTCCGCCGACGGAGGCGACAGATCCACCTCCGGGTCCACGTAAATCTTCACCTGCCCTCCGGCAGAGGTGTCTTCCTCCCCGGTGGTGTCCCCGGTATCGCCGGTGTCCCCGGTATCGCCGGTGTCCCCCGTGTCCCCGGTATCGCCGGTATCGCCGGTGTCCCCCGTGTCCCCCGTGTCCCCGGTGTCGCCACCGCTCCCCTCGGTTTCGAGGGTCATGAGATTGAGAATTGGGGTAATGAACACGGTGATGTGTCCGTTGCCGTCCACGTCGCTTTCCTGCCCGAAGTATTCGCGCAGGTTTTCGATGATGTTCTGGTCGAACACGGCTGCGACCGTGGACAGGTCGCACGAGTCGAACCCGTAAGTCTTGCGGCCCTGCTTGTCCGGTTCGTCGATGACGCCATCGCAGTCATAGTCCCAGTCGATCGGCACATCCTCGTCCACATAAAAGAGGACGTTGGTTCCTTCCGCAGCCAGGATACCGGTACGGGTGACATAGGTCCCGGTGTCCTTCAGGTCACTCTTGACATTGAACGATTTCCGACTGATCCCCACCTCATCGGCTGTGGTGATTTTGGCCGCCTTGGCCGCTTCTTCGTGGAGTTCGGGATGCTTTCGAGCATAATCGGCCCAGGCACGCACGCGCTTACGATACGGAGTGAGCGGGCGCCTGAGAGGCCGAGAACGCCGGGAGGGAGGTTGGACCTTGGTGACGGTGCTTGCAGGACGAACCCGCTGATTGCTGTCCTGCATCTCCTCGATCTGATACCCGCTGCTGGTATCCCCGGTATTGGTGATGATGATCAGGAACTCCTCCTCCGGGTTCTTGCGCGAAGAGTCACTCTCATCATTGAGTACCACCTCGGCCGACCCATCGTCGTCGAAGATGATCTCCTCCACACCGCCCACATCGTTGAGGTCACTGCCCCCACTCACAGGGCTCAACGTCACCCAGACCTGATTGTCCACCTCGAACGGATCACTGTCGGTCGGAGGGCCGTCCTGGAGTCCATCATTGGCAACGGCCCGGATGATGACGGTGGCGCTGGCCACATCGGCGAGCGAGTCCCACACGAAAGAGGTGTACTGGTTATTGCTGAGTCCTTCGACAGGGTTTGAGCCGGAAGCCGGCGTGCACGGACTGAAGGAGTTGCCATCGTCGGTGCTGAAGAGCAGGGTGACCGACATCAGGTCGCCGTCGTCGTCGTTGGCGACGAAATCAATGGAGATGTCTTGCTCCCGTTCGGCGCCGACGTTGAGCACGACGGTTGGCCTGGAATTGGTTTCCTCTTTTTCACCCTCGTCGCTGTTCCATGGCTGCCAGAAGTTGCATGCGCTCGAAGCCAACCCGAACCCAGCCAGGAAGAGCCAACCGACCCGAAGCCGCCAGATATTGCACATCATCGCTTCCCCATTCAGCGCGCGCCCCTTCTCGGTTCCGCTAACCTGCCACAAAGTCGAGATTTTCTCTAACGTATGAGTACCACACGGGAAACCGGCGTGTCAAGGAGATTGTCCATGGAATGCCCGTTTGTGCACGCAGCGGCTCGAGGCGCCGGCCCGAAAAGAACCCGGCCATGCCCGGAGTAACTCCTCCACTCGAGGCACGGTTCACGAGCGGACCTCACCGGGAAGCGGGCTCGAGGGCCAGGTCGATCACCTCTTCCATCCTGGCGACGAAATGGCACTTGAGTTCGTCCATGATCTCCTTCGGGACCTCCACGAGGTCCTTTTTGTTCTTTTCCGGCAAGATGATCTCGGTGGTTCCCGCTCTGACTGCGGCGAGTACCTTTTCCTTGATACCGCCCACGGCCAGCACGTTTCCTCTCAGGGTGATCTCCCCGGTCATGGCGACGTTTGAACGGACCAGTCGACCGGTGAAGAGGCTGACAAGGGCCACCATGATGGTGACGCCGGCGGAAGGTCCATCCTTGGGGATGGAGCCGGAGGGGACATGGACGTGAATGTTGCTCTCCTCGAACACATTTTCGTCGATGCCAAGCTCGGCGGCTCGCGACTGGACGTAGGAAAGCGCAGCTTGAGCGGATTCCTTCATGACGTCGCCGAGTTGACCGGTGAGGATGAGTCGACCTTTCCCCTTCATTCGGGTGGCTTCGACGAACAGGATATCTCCTCCGCTGGGCGTCCACGCGAGGCCGGTGGCTACTCCAGGCACGGCGGTACGCTCCGCCGTCTCCTGGAAATACTTGACCGGTCCAAGGATCTCCTGGACCTTCTCCGCGTCGATGTACACCTTGTCCGTCCGCCCCCGCGCCACTTCCTTGGCCACGTAACGACAAAGGGCGGCAATCTCCCGCTTCAGGTTCCGAACACCCGCCTCCCGGGTGTACGAGCCGATGATCTTCTGGATGGCATCCTCGCCGATGGCACAGTGCCGGTCCTCCAGCCCGTGCGCCTCAAGCTGCTCCGGAATCAGGAACTTCTGGGCGATCTTGATCTTCTCGTCCTCGGTGTACCCGGGGATGTCGAGCACTTCCATCCGGTCCTGGAGCGCGGGCGGAATGGTGTCCAGCACGTTGGCGGTGGCGATGAACAGCACCCGGGACAGGTCGAACGGGACATCGAGGTAGTGGTCCACGAAGGTATCGTTCTGCTCTGGATCGAGCACCTCGAGCAGAGCGGAGGAGGGGTCGCCCCGATAGTCCATGCCGAGCTTGTCGATCTCATCGAGGATGAACACGGGGTTATTGGTCCCCGCCTTCTTGATCCCCTTGATGATCTTGCCGGGGAGACTCCCAATGTAGGTCCGCCGATGACCCCGAATCTCGGCCTCATCCCGCACACCCCCCAGGGAAACTCGAACGAACTTGCGACCGAGCGTCCGGGCGATGGACTTGCCCAGGGAGGTCTTGCCCACCCCGGGCGGTCCCACGAGGCAGATGATGGGTCCCTTGAGGTCCCGCTTCAATTTGTGCACCGCCAGATACTCGACGATACGCTTCTTCACCTTCTTGAGGTCGTAGTGATCCTCGTCCAGAATGCGCTCGGCCTCATCCAGATCGATGTTGTCGTCCGTGGACACCGACCAGGGCATCTCGATGAGCCAGTCCAGGTAGGTGCGGCTCACCGTGTACTCGGCCGCTCCCGGACTCATCTTGCTCATGCGCTTGAGTTCCTTCCGGGCCACCTTCTCAACCTCGGGCGGCATGCGCGCCTTGCTGATCGCCCGGTTGAGTTCCTCTACTTCCTCGTTGCGCTCGTCCCCCTCGCCCAGTTCCTTCTGCACGGCCTTGAGTTGCTCCCGCAGGAAATACTCCCGCTGAGCCTTCTCCATCTCACCCTTGACCTCAGTCTGGATCTTGTTCGACAGCTCGAGCACCTGCAACTCCTTGGTAAGCAAGGCAATGACGCGCTCAAGCCGCTGCCGGACATCGATGGTTTCAAGCAACTCCTGCTTCTCCCTGAAGCCAATCCCCAGGTTGAAGGCCATCACGTCGCACAGAATACTCGGGTTGTCGATGGACCGGATCAGGAACCCGGCCTCCGACGGGGTCTGCGGAGAAAGTTCAATCACCCGCTGCGCCAGTTCACGCAGGTGGTGGGTGAGCGCCTCCAGTTCGACACTCTCCTCCACCACATCCTCAACGACCTCGACCCGGGCCGCCAGGTAAGGCTCCGTTCGGGTGATCTCGAGGATACGGATCCGGCTCACGCCCTGGATGATGACGTTGAGCTTGTTCCCCTGAAGCTTCACCGTCTTCACGATCTTGACCGCCGTGCCAAATCGAAACAGATCATCCGGCGTGGGGTCCTCAATCTTGGCTTCCTTCTGGGCGACGATGCCGAGCAGCCTGTCTCCCTCCATCACCTCCTCGACAGAGCGCAAGGACTTGGGACGGCCGACATTGATGGGGAACGCCAGCACGGGGAAGACGATTGTGGCTCGAATGGCGAGCAGCGGCAACTCGAGGATCTTCGAGTCGCCCAGGCCACCCAGTGTTTTGTCGTCCTCAGACATTTGGGTCTCGTCTCACTTTGGAAAGTGAAGGCATTATCGTCGATTGCGGTGCAATGGCACCTGCTTCATGCAGGAGTGATCCAGCTACACGGGCAATCCAGTCATTCACAGTATAAGCAACCAGGCGCACGAATCAAGCCGAACAGGGCCGACCTCGCACGTTCACGTCCCCACCATCGCCCCGGCTCACCCCTCCTCCACCACACACACCCGACAGACTCACACCACCCCTTCTTGCTCGAGCCGCTCGAGATCTTCCTTCGAAAGGCCGAGCAAGTCCTGAAACACCATGTTGGTATGCTGGCCGAGAACCGGCGGGGCGGCCCCCACATCCCCCGGCGTGTCTGAGAGACGGACCGGGATCCCGGTGCTCCGAATCGTCCCTGCCACCGGGTGTTCCTGGGTGACGACCATGTCTCGAGCCCGGATCTGGGGATGATTCAACACTTCGTGCAGGTCAAGAACCGGACCACATGGAACCCCGGCCGCGTCCAGCCGTTCCACCCACTCGGCCAGGGTGTGCTGCCTGAGCACCGGTCCGATGACCTCGAACAAGGCCGTCCGATGCGTGACCCGGTCTCGATTGGTCCTGAACCTTGGGTCGGTTCGGAGGTCAGCGATTTCCGCGGCCTTGCAGAAGGCCTCCCAAAGGGTATCGTTTCCCACGGCCAGATTCATGTAGCCGTCGCGCACCGCCACGGTTTCGTAAGGGGCGATGGTGGGGTGCCGGTTGCCCATTCTGGCCGGTACCTGGCCGGTGGCGAAGTAGATCCCTGCCTGGTAGGTCAGAAGGGAGACCTGCCCGTCCAGCATGGAGATGTCCACCCGCTGTCCTTTTCCGGTTCGGGCTCGAGCCAGGAGGGCGAGCAGGATTCCCTGGACGGCGTAGAGTCCGGCGATGAGGTCTGCGATGGAGGTCCCCACCTTGTAGGGTGGGCCGTCCTCGGGCCCGGTGAGCGACTGCAAGCCGCCGAGGCCCTGAATGACCACATCGTAACCGGGCTTCCGTGCGAACTCCAGGAGTCCGTGGTGTCCGAAGCCAGAGATGGAGCAGTAGATGAGTCCGGGGTTGCGGTCGGCACAGGCGCTGTAGGAGAACCCGAGCCGGTCGAGCACGCCTGGCCGGAAGTTCTCCACCAACACGTCCGCGCGTTCTACCATGCGCCAGAGCAGTTCGCGGCCTCGAGGATGTTTGATGTTGAGCGTCACGCTCTGCTTGTTTCGATTGACGCTCATGAAGTAGGCGCTCTCACCTTCGATAAAGGGAGGACCGAACGAGCGGGTGTCGTCTCCCTTGCCGGGCCGTTCCACCTTGACGACTCGAGCCCCCATGTCGGCGAGGGCCATGGTGCAGTAGGGTCCGGAGAGTACGCGGGAAAGGTCCAGTACGAGCACATCGTCCAACGGTTTCATGGTTCCCCTTTCTCCATCGTTCTCGATGGTCGTTTCGACCACGCCCCGGAGACTCCGGATCGGTGGTCGATGCGAACAGTGCTTGACAGACATCGCCGGTGTCGCCATGATGTGCTCGAACGCGAACAGCGGACGACCATGGACACCTGGATGCTGGCGGCAACATTTGGCATTCGCGCCGGGCAGGTCGCCTTCGGCGGGGGCCTCCTGTGGAGTACCCTCTTGCTCTCCTGGTCGTGCCGCCGAGAGACCGACGCGCGAACTCCAGCGGCAGGAGAGGCGTACCTCGACCTGAGCGTGGCGACGAGCATCGGGCTGACAGTGCTCATTTTCGCCACGATCTTCAACCACTATCTGGTGAACGGTGGATTTTCGTTGCCCCTGGACACGGGAGCCCAGGTGGCCGGTGCGTTGAAATATGCCGTGTTTTTCGTCCTGTGGCTCCACTGGGGATATGTGGAGATCGTGCTCCTGCACCGGTTTCGGGAGCAAATCGCCGACCCGGACGTGGCGATGTCAGACGAATTCCGACTGACCCGGCGCCGGGTCCGGAATGCCCACTTCCTTCAACTCATTCTGTTCCTAGTCATGCTTGCGCTCGACACCCTCTCCCAGGTCCTCGGAACCTCGTGAAGAGGAAGCGGAGGGACTGTCGGCCCGGTGCATGAAGCCGGTCCCGGCGCCGGTCCCCTGGGCACGGGCCTTGGCCCGACCGCGGGCGGACCGAATGCCGTAGGAAAGAATGATGATGATCACGGTGAGCACGAAGGTCAGCCACTCGGGGAACCCGAGGTCGAGCGGTGCGGCCTCGACCGCACCGCCGTTCGCCTGTGCTGCCAACACGAGCAGGTGGATCACAACCCGGCCTCCAAGCGCAATCGGTCGATCTCCTCGACCGTGAATCCGTTTTCCTTCAACACCGCTTCGCCATGCTCGCCCAGACCGGGCGCCCGGGGGAGAAGCGGGACGCCGTCCATGCATCCTTTCCAGCGCCCGGGACCAAAGGGCAATGGGGTCACCACGGTTCTCAGCGGCCCCTCCCCGGTCTCGACTTCCTGGATCATTCCTCGAGCCAGGTGGTGCGGGTGGTGGACGACTTCGTCGCAGTCCAGCACAGGGTCGCAGCAAACGTCTTCCCCGGCCAGCAGGGCCATCCACTCGTCCCGGGTGCGGGCGGCGATCGTCTCGGCCAGCGCGTCTCGAGCGCGGTCTCGGTTCACGCCGTCCGACAGGGCCAGGTCGGCCAGGTCCGGTCGCTCGATCTTCTCCAGGAAACGGGTCCAGAACTTGGGTTCGATCGCGCCCACGGCCAGCGCCCGTCCATCCCGGGTCGGGTAGACGCCGTAGTTGACCAGTCCGCCCGAGAGCAACCATTCCCCCGGCCCCCCACCTGACCCGGCGGCCAGGTGCACGGCGAGGGGCATCATCATCAAGGAAAGCGCTCCGTCAACCATGGAGATGTCCAGATACCTTCCCCGCCCGGTCCGATGACGTGCGAACAGAGCGCCCACAATGGCCAGTGCAGCGGCCAACGCCCCTCCAGCCAGATCTGCGGCCTGCACTCCAGGCAAGGCCGGAACCCCATCAGCGGTCCGGGTCGCATCCAGCATCCCGGTCAACGCCTGGTAGTTCAAGTCGTGCCCGGCCCGGTCACGCAAGGGCCCGAACTGGCCGTAGCCGGTCAACGAACAGTAGACCAGTTCCGGATGGTCCCTGGACAGGGTCTCGTAATCGAGCCCCAGTTCGGCCATCACCCCGGGACGAAACCCCTCGAGCACCACATCGAACCGGGAGGCCAGACGCCGGAGCGCTTCCTGACCGGCGCTCGAGCCGAGATCGAGGGTGATACTCCGCTTGCCCCGATTCAGGGCGATGAACGCCGCCCCCATCCCGTCGACCAATGGGGGCAACCACCGGGTGTAGTCGCCCCTCCCCGGCGCCTCCACCTTGACCACGTCCGCACCCATATCCCCGAGCAGCAAGGAGCAGAACGGCCCCGGAAGAAGACGGGACAGGTCCAGCACCTTGATTCCCTCAAGCGGCTCCATGGACATGATCCCTCACTCCCTCGCACGCCTCCCGGACCCACTCGCGCGCCACCACGATGTCCGGCGGGGTCAACCGGCGCTCGAGAAGGTCTGCACGCGACACCCATGCAATCTGGTCCACATCTCGAGACACGGGCCGCTGCGTTCCTATCGTGCACCGGTAGACGGCGAGTTCCACCACGCAGTCGGGGTAGGCATGCACGTGAGTGAGAAAATGCCCCCCCACGTCAGGGTCCACCCCAAGCTCCTCCCGCAGTTCCCGCGCCAGGGCCTCTCGATCCGTTTCGCCCGGTTCCACCTTGCCGCCGGGAAACTCCCACAACCCGCCTCGAACCTGCTCGGCCCTCCGCCTGGTCACCAATACCTTGCCTCCACGCTCGACAAGCGCGCCCACCACGCGCACCCGCCGGGACGGCCCAGAACTCGAGGCGGTGCATTTCCCTGCCCGAGACAACTTAGCCATTGCCAACGGTCTCCGACTCGGTAATTGTAGAGTGGAACATCGTATCACACTTTGCACGTAAACCGTAAGCGATGGCACGCATCCCGGAAGAGCAACCCCCACGCAGTATCGACAAGTATGAACTGCTCGAGCGCGTCGGCGAGGGGGGAATGGCGGTGGTGTACCGGGCACGACACCGGACACTTGGGAGAGAGGTGGCCATCAAGCTCCTGCACCCCCACCTGTCCAAGAAAGAGCGAAACCGTATCCGCTTCGAACGCGAGGCGATGGCCATCGAGTCGCTCACCCACGAGCACATCGTCCAGATCTTCGACTATTCCGGCAAGGACTCCCGGGATTGCTACATCGTGACCGAGTTCATCCGGGGCGCCACACTCAAATCACAGCTCGAGGACGGGGGCAAACTTCCGTCCGAGGTGGCCGCCATGATCGCAGTCCACCTCTGCGAAGCCCTGGCCTACGCCCACGAACGGGGCTTCATCCACCGGGACATCAAACCCGAAAACGTGATGATTCGCGAAGACGGCGTGGTCAAGCTCATGGACTTCGGAATCGCCCGGATGCTGGATGAAAGCTCGGTGACGATCACCGGAGGCCTGGTGGGCTCCCCCGCCTACATGTCCCCGGAACAGGCCAGCGACGGAACCCTCGACGGACGCAGCGACCTGTTCTCCCTCGGAACCCTCCTCTACCGCTGTGTCACAGGCCGCCTCCCCTTCACCGGCAACAGCCCCCCCGTGATCCTGCGCAACATCCTCGATGGGGAGTACCCGGACCCCGAGGACCCGGAACCCGGCATCCATCCCGGGTTGGCCGATGTCATCCGCAAGGCCCTCTCCGTGGACCCCGAGCAACGCTACCAGTCCGCAAACGACATGCGACAGGCCCTCCTCCAGGTGCTCGAGGTGTCCCAGGTTGACCACTCGGCCCACGAAATCCGCCGCTACATGCGCGCCCCTTCCGAGTACCAGCAGTGGCTCGAAACGCACCTGGGCTCGGTCCTCGCTGAACGAGGCAAACAACTCCTCGAGGAAGGAAACAACGTCGCGGCGCTCAAGCTCTTCAACCGGGCCCTCTACCTGGACGACGAAAACCAGGTCGTCCTCGACCTGCTCCAGCACATCCACAAATCCACCCGTCCGCGCACCCGTTACTACATCGCCACCGTCCTCGTCCTCCTCGTCCCCATCGGCACCATCCTGGCCCTCGTCCTCGGATGGCGCCCGTTCTTCCTGACCTGGAACTCCGAACCGCCCCCTTCAAGCCAAGCGTCGACCCCTGAACCAGAACTCGAGCATGCATTGGCCAGACCACGCACCCCTCCACCTCCTCCGGCGTCGCCTCGAGACACCGATACGCACCCATCTCCCCAGCCCATCGAGACCCCCGCCAACCCCGACACGACCCCCGCCCCGGAACCGCCCGGAGGGCTTCACGTCGCAGCCGTTCCACAGGCCTCCCCACTCCCCGAAACTCCGCACCGTCGACCTGTCCGCCGGCACGCTGCCACGCCCGGGACAGACCACGGCCCCGCGGGCGATCGCAAACGTGCGGTCCGTCCCGCAGTTGTCAACATCAGTTCGTTTCCCTACGCTGAAGTATACATCAACGGGAAACCCTATGGAAACTCGATGTTCCGAAAGGGATCCATTACGTTGGCCCCCGGAACCTACCGGTTGCGCCTGGTCAACCCACTCTGCGAGGTACTGGAGACCGACCTGGTGCTGAAGGAGGGGCAGATTTTCGAGAAACACTACCGACTGACGCCCCTGCCTGCCCGGCTGACGATTCAGAACCTTCCGGGTGGGACCCGGTTGTACCTGGACGGGAAGTTGCTGGGGAGGTACCGGGACGTGGAGCAGCCCATTCTGATCCGGGAGCCGAGGCGGGAGCACACGGTTCGAGCGGTTTTTCCGGGGGGAGAGGCGCGTACGTGGCGGGTTCCGAAGCTGAACCACAACGGGTCCTACCGGATCGATGGGAGCTTGAGCGAGGGGGAGAGGGGATGAGTTTCCGGGAGGGGTGTTTTCGGATGCGAAAGTCCCGGTCGGTTTGGTATGGCATGATGTTCATTTCTATTTGTTCTATAATTTCGGATGGGTACACGGATTCAGGTCAACTTGGCACGGGAATTGTATGGTTAGCATGAAGTGGTGCATTCGGTGCCTGATCCTGGCAGCAGTGCCATGGTGGCCCGGGTGTCTTTATCTGGACGAAATCGGGCAGCCGATTCAGGAGAACCGGCCACCCTATTTCTACAACTGGATACCGGCGGCGACCACGGTCCAGATCGGGCCGTCCGGGGAAACGTTTTACGCCTACTACACGGACCCGGACGAGGATGACGTGAACCGGTTGGAGATGCAGTGGTACCTGGACGGTCGTGCGCAGGGGAACGGGAACCAGGTGAAGATCTGGATGGAGGATCTGGGGCCGGAAGGGACGGCGGTTCTGGTGGCGCACGTAACCGATCCGCATGACGCCCAGGACTCTCTGCTGTGGAAACTGGAAGTGCAACCGCAGATACCGGAGGGAGAATAGAGTGAGCGTGTCATTTCCCGCCGCCGGTGTCATGCTGGGGCTGCTGGCGGTTTCGACGACGTGGGGCCTGGCCGGGTGTTCCGGGCGTGGCGAAAGCATGGCGGTGCCGGAAGCCGGGTCGCAGGATAGACAAGTATCCCTCTACCTCTACCCGCCTGCGTCGACAGGGATTCCGGCGCAGGTGATACCGCTTGCCAACATTGAGTCGAACACGGATGGAGTGGTCTACCTGGACTCGGGCACCACGGTGACCGGACGACTGGAGGTCCTGCTGGTGGATGGGGAGGAGACGCGGACGGAGCGGGTGGTAGGAGAGGTTCGAGCCACGATTGCGGGCACCAACCTGGGGTTCGACGCGCAGGTAAATCCGACGGACGGGACGTTTGAACTGACTGTTCCCCAGGATCGCTACGAGATCACGGTGATCCCGAACGACGAGGTCTACGCGATTCCACCGCAACATTTTTCGGACGTTTCCATTTCTGCGAGGAACCAGGGTGTTCTCGAGCTGCCGCCTCTGGATCCTGGTGTGCCCATCCAGGTGGTGCTGACATGGGCGGACGGGTCCCCTCTGACCGGCGCCCAGGTCTATGCGCTGGATGCAACGGATGGTTCTCTCTCGAGTGTGGCCATTCCGTCCGAGACAGAAAGCGAGGGAATCTACTGGATTCAGATGGCTCGAGGCCATCAGACGCTGTGGGTTGGCCCGACGGAGTCTGGCGACATGCCGCTCTACAACACCCAGATCGCGGAGTTGGAACTGGATGAGTTCACGACGGAGTGGCCGCCGATCGAGTTCGCCTACCCGGCGATGAGCTACGAGGTATCGGGCAAGACGGTCAACAGCGTGGGGCAACCGGTGCCGGACGTGGCCGTGTTTGCGACGCGGCAGGCCAAGGAGCAGGAGGGCTCGTACCAGGCCCAGGCGCAAACCGATGCCAACGGCGAGTTTGCGTTGTGGCTTCCGGAAGGGACCTACGAATTCGTGTTTCGCCCTTCGACGGTTGCCGAACTTTCCGGAGCGCGCCTGGACGGTGTATACGTGAACGAGACATCCGAGCGATGGCTTGGTTCGGTCGTGCTGGCGGATCGGGTGGAGCTGGAATTGACGATTCGGGGTCCTGAGGGTTCCCCCGTGGGGGGAGCGGCGGTCACGGTGCAATCGGATCCGAACGACCGTTCCAACCCGGGGACTTCTGCATTCACAGACGACGAGGGCGTGTGCGTGCTGACACTGGGGATCGGGAGTTACCTCGTGGCGGTGGATCCGCCTTCGGATTCCGACCTGGCGCGGAAGGTGACTCCGATCACAGTGGGACCGGAGACAAGCAGTCTGGAGGATATCCGGCTCGAGCAGGGTTTCTCGTCGACGCTCACGTTCCTTTCCGGCCGAACCCCCGTCAGCGGATTGGTGCTCCAGGCCTGGGAAGCCATGGCGGACGGGACCTACGTGGATTCCCCCGTCTATCTCCTGGCCACCGCAGTATCCGACGAACGTGGCCAGGCCCGGCTCGTCCTCCCCCCGCCTTGAGCGCCTGGAGGCTCGAACAGGGGACAGCATTCGTCCAGGAGTTGACAGGAACACGGCCCAGATGCTATCACGGAGAACCTGGGTCCGGTTGCCGCCGTGGTCGAGCCGGATCAGCGAGGCTTCGACAAGCGCTGAGCCATGCCACGCCTACGACATCCTCCCTTTTCCGGTCCCCATTCAAGCCCGCCCCACCTGCCCCACATGGTCGTGGCACTCCTGCTCTGCTGCATCTGTCTCCCACTCGCCGCCCGTCCGATTCCCCCCAGGGAGCAACTCCAGACCGCAATCGACATCTACGAACACGGCGGATACCTGGAGGCGGCGGCCCGGCTCAACAAAATCCTCTATCCCCTGAAACTGTCCGAACCCGAAGACATCGTCCGGGCCAAGGTCTACCTGGGTTTGTGCTACTACGTGCTGGGGAAAAAAGACGACGCCGAGCAGGAATTCCGAGGCGTGTTCAAGCTCGACCCCGATTATCGCCCCGACCCACTCTACATTCCGGCCGAGATCATCGAGTTCATCGAACAACTCCGCCCGCCTCCCCCCCAAACGCCCCGCCGCACCGATGTACTCGGCCTCGGCGAAACCCTCGAGGCCCCGCCCTCGGGCTCGTTCCGATTCCACGCGCCCAACCTCCTGCCCCTTGGCATCCCCCAATTCCGCGCCGGTGACACCCGGAAAGGCCTGGCCCTTCTCATCGGAGAAATTTCACTGCTCTCACTCAACATAAGCTCATACTACTATCTCAAGGTGTTCAACGACCCACACGGCGTGCCACCGGAACGCTACCCATCCCTCCTCGCAGCCAAGGCGACCAACATCACCACACTTTCGCTCCTGGCCATCACCATGCTTTACGGAGCGGGCGACGCCCTCTACCGGTACCCGCCCGCCCCTTCCGAGGACGAGGTTGGGGTGGGGTTCATCCCTGGGCGTCACGGCCTGCTGATGGTCACCTGGCGCCGCCGTTTTTAGGCAGCCCCGGGTGGATCAGGCCTTTCCCCGAGAACGGGTACGGTGCCGTTGCAGGGAGGTGCGCCAGGTCGGCCCATCGGACCTTGGGATTCCCCTTTGCACCTCGGTGGCAGCGTCCCAGGGACTTGCCGCCCGGTGCAACGTCGAGTATAAGGTAGGGGAGTCGAAACCCGATCCACGACCGATGCTGTAGAGGTGGCCATGCCGCATCTCGTCTACACGGACCGCCACGGGAAGACGCATACCTACGCCTTGAGACGGAAGAAGATCGTGACCATCGGCCGGGCGCCGGAAAACGACTTCGTAATCGACGAGGAAGGGGTGGCCCCTAGCCACGCGCACCTGCTCTGCGACAACAACGGATACACCATCTCCACGATGGAGGCTCGAGCATCACTGCTCATCAACGGGAAGGCGAAGCGAAGTGCGCCGTTGCGACCCGACGACCAGGTCGCCCTCGGTCCGGTGGTCCTTACCTTCCGCATGGACGACGCACCTCCCCCGCAACCCACCCACCCCCCTCCAACGGCGCTGTTTCAACGGTTGCTCGAGTTCAGTGCCGCCATCATGAAGGACATCTCCTCCGAGGACCTGTTCCGCACGGTGCTGGATCACCTCATTGCCATCACCGGTTCGGACAAGGGGTTCCTCCTCCGCTGTACCGCCGACGGCCTCGATGTCCCCGCTGCCCGCAACATCGACCGGGACGACCTGGCCGACTCGCTCGACCAGGTCAGCGATTCCATCATCAAGCGTGTGCTCGAGACCGGGGAACCCTTGATCGTGTCCGATGCGTCGAACGACCGGCGGTTCAGGAACGCCCAGAGCGTGGTGGACCTGAAACTGAGTTCGGTGATGTGCGTGCCTCTCAAGTTCCGGGACAAGTTGCTGGGGGTTCTCTATCTCGGGAACGACCGGGTGGCGAACCTGTTTCGGCCGGAGGACCTCGATACGCTGATGATCTATGCAGGCCAGACCGCCTTGCTCCTGCACAGCGCCCAACTGCTCAACGAACTCATCGTGGACAATCAGTCGCTGAGGGAGGAGCTTCGAAACGCCTCCCTGGGACGAATCATCGGCAACTCGCCGGAGATCCGTGCGATCTCTCGAAAGATAGACAAGATCGCAAACACGGACATCTCGGTCCTTGTCCAGGGCGAAACCGGCACCGGCAAGGAACTGATCGCTCGAGAAATACACGCCCGGAGCGATCGGCGAGACAAGCCGTTCGTGTCAATCAACTGCGGGGCGATTCCGGAGCACCTCCTGGAAAGCGAGTTGTTCGGACATGTGCGCGGGGCCTTTACCGGAGCGATTTCAAACCGGATTGGGAAATTCGAGGCTGCGGACGGGGGCACCATCTTCCTGGACGAGATCGGCGAGATGCCCATGCCGTTGCAGGTAAAGCTGCTGCGCGTCCTGCAGGAGCGCTGTATCGAGAAAGTGGGGGAAGGGCAGCCGATTCCCATCGACTTTCGAGTCATCTCGGCCACGAACAGCGACCTCGAGCAGGCGGTCAAGGACCGGACATTCCGCGAGGATCTCTACTATCGGCTCGATGGAATCCGTATCGACGTGCCTCCCCTGCGCGAGCGCGGAAACGACATCGTGCTTCTGGCGAAATACTTGCTCGACAAGTACGCCGGCCAGTATCGCCGGACCCGCATCAAGGGCTTCTCCAAAGACGCACTGACGGCCATGCTGCGCTACTACTGGCCCGGGAACGTCCGTGAGATGGAGAACAAAATCAAGAAGGCGGTGATCATGGCCGAAGGCACCCTGCTCACAGCCGAGGACCTGGAGATCCGCCTCGAGCCCTCGCAACGCCGTATCCAGCGCCTGGCCGACGCGCAGGCGGAGTTCACGTTGAACTACATCAAGGAAGTTCTCGAGATCAACAATTGGAACAAGACCAAAACGGCTCGAGACCTTGGCGTGGACCCTCGCACCATCTTCCGGTACCTGGAACGGATCAATGGCTGAGCGACCGAACAGACCCGGTCCTCTGATCGGTTTGACTGGAGGCATTGCGACCGGAAAAAGCACGGTCAGCCGGATGCTCCGGACCGCCGGCGTGCCGGTGGTGGATGCAGACGAGGTGGCGCGTTCCGTGGTGCGCCCGGGCCTCCCTGCCCACCGGGAGATCGTGGCGTGCTTTGGCCAGGGGGTGCTCCAGCCGGACGGAACGATCGACCGCGAGCGACTCGGGCGGCTGGTATTCTCGGATCGAGCCGCACTGGCCCGCCTGAATGCCATCACCCACCCGGCGATCGAGGCGGAGATTGCGGCGCAGGTCGCCAGGCTGCAAGGGCCGAATCGGCCTGTGGTCGTGGACATCCCCTTGCTGTTCGAGGTAGGGGATCCGGAAACATACGACGAGGTCGTTCTGGTCTATGTGGACCGGGAAACCCAGATTCAACGCCTCATGGCCAGGGACGGCCTCACCCGCACCGACGCTGTCCAACGACTCCAGGCCCAGCTTCCCATCGAGACGAAGGTGGCACGCGCCGACCGTATCATCGACAACCGTGGCACGCTGGACCAGACTCGAGCCCAGGTAAGCGCGCTCCTGGCCGACTGGGGCCTGCCGGTGAAATCGGCTACCTGATTCGTCGCACCCGCCTGCTCCACGAGCCATCTTGCGGGCATCCGGCTGGATCACCCTCTTGCAGGCGCGACCGCGCAACGGCCGTTCCCTGGGGAGGGGCGGAACAATGCTCAGTACTGGACCAGGGACAGCACCGGGGCGTCCTGAAACCGTGGGCGTCCATTGAGGAACGAGAGTTCCACCACGAACAGGTAGGCAGCCACCACCCCACCAAGTCTACGAATGAGCTTGCCAGTGGCTTCGGCAGTGCCTCCGGTCGCGAGCAAGTCGTCCACCACGAGCACGCGCTGGCCGGGGTCCACTGCGTCCTCGTGTATTTCCACGGTGTTCGTTCCATACTCGAGGGCATAGGACTCCTGGATGGTCCGGTACGGGAGCTTTCCGGGCTTTCGGACTGGAATGAACCCACGGCCCAGGCGATAGGCCATGGCTGCGCCGAACAGGAAACCTCGTGATTCGATTCCACAGATGAGATCGAATTCATGCGTTGCCACGGCGTCGACCAGGCCGTCCACGGCCGCGGCAAAGGCCTGGGGTGAGCGCAGGACCGGGGTGATGTCCTTGAACACAATACCTTTCTTGGGAAAATCGGGGATGTCGCGGATGTGTTCTTTCAAGATGTCCACGTCTGCCTCCACGCTGGAACGCCGTTGTCAGCCGTTTCGGGTACGACCCCACCCGAAGCGACCAATCAAGGGGACGAAACGGACTCCTCCCAGGGAGGAACGTTTGACCCCGCTTTGTTCCCTGGTGACCACCACCAGGTCCTGAACTCCTTCGCCTCCCACCGGCATCACCAATCGCCCTCCGGGTGCGAGCTGATCGACGAGCACGGACGGGACCTCCGGGCCGAACGCGGTCACGATGATACCGTCGAAGGGAGCATATTCGCGCCATCCCAGGGTCCCGTCTCCCTGTCGGACCACCACGTTGTGGCACCCGAGTTTCTCCAGGACTTCTCGAGCCCTCCGGGCCAGGGACGCGATACGTTCCACGGTATAGACCCGGGCTGCGAGCCTGGAGAGAATGGCTGCTTGATAGCCCGAACCGGTACCGATCTCCAGCACACGCTCCGTGCCGGTAAGCTTCAACGCCTCGGTCATCAGGGCGACAATGTAGGGCTGCGAAATGGTCTGACCTTCACCAATGGGCAACGGGGAATCCTGGTAGGCCTGAAACGCCATCCCCTCGCTCACGAAAAGCTCCCGCGGAATGGTCGCCATCACCTCGAGCACGCGCTCGTCCTTGATTCCCCGGGCACGCAACTGCTGGCTCACCATGCGCTGCCGGGCTCTTGCAGAGTCGTAGATCGCCATCACCGCCCCCTCTTCAAGGTCATGTGAGAGACCCAATCCAGGTTATCCAGAGCCTCGTGGGCCGTCCAGTCCGTTCTCAGCGGGGTTACGGAGACGTATCCTTCCTGTACTGCATTGCAATCGGATCCCTCCAGATCCTCACAACCCAGGTCTCCGCCCCCAATCCAGTAGTAGGGCCTGCCTCGAGGATCCTTCCGCTCCTCGACCCCGTAGCCATAGGTACGCAACCCCAGGCAGGTGGTCCGGACTCCCCGAATCCTGTCCGAGTCACAATTCGGCACATTCACGTTGAAAAACCGGTGCCTCCCCCTCCCATCCGCCAACAGGGTGCGGGCGAATTCCACCGCGAATTCCGCTGCGAACTCGAACCGAAACGGTGCACTGCCGCATACCGAGACAGCGACCGAGGGAATCCCCATCAAGGCGCCCTCCAGCGCGGCTGCGACGGTGCCGGAGTAGGTGACATCGACGCCGAGGTTGGCGCCGTGATTGATACCGGAGACAACCAGGTCCACTCGCCGTGCCAGGATTCGGTTCGCCCCAAGATAGACCGCGTCCGCCGGCGTGCCGTCCACGGCGAACCAACGGGCCTCCTGACTGTGAACCCTCAAAGGGCGGGTGAGCGTGAGGGCATGACTGCGCGCACTCTGCTCGCGGTCCGGCGCACAGACCCACACATCGAATTCTTGCTCGAGCCGCCGGGCCAACACCTGGAGCCCTTCGGCGGAAATGCCGTCATCGTTGCTGACCAGAACGCGGGGCCGCGCCATCCTCACCTCCTGGCTCCTCCTGGCTCTCGAGCGCCCTGCTGCAAATCCCTGGGTCCACCGGATGGCGAGACGTCACAAGACCATGCACATACAAGAAGGCCCGCCCCATGAACATGAAGCGGGCCTCCCTTCGTCCTATCGGGGCGAGAGGATTTGAACCTCCGACCACCTGAACCCCATTCAGGTGCGCTACCAGCCTGCGCTACGCCCCGTCACATTTTGCTCGACCATCCCTAGGGCTCGATACGTCGCGCTTCATCGATCAATCGACGCAACGCCTCGACTTCCCCTCGCACGGCCTCTCGCCACGCATCATCCGCACCCGCACTATCAGGCTCTGCAGAGTGCGCCTCCGCGTCCCGCCCGGGCGCTTCCCCCGCCTGCACCGCCCGGCCCTTCCGCGACACGATCTTCCGCGCCCCGGCGATCGTATACCCCTCGGCATGCACGAGCCGCTTGATCAAGGCGAGACGTTCAACCTCGTCCCGCCGGTACAGCCGCTGCCCGGACCGGGATCGCCTGGGACTGAGATGAAACTCACGCTCCCAGTACCGAATCACATAGGGCTCGACCTCGAGAAGCCTGGCCACCTCACCGATCTTGAAAAAGATCTTGTCCGGGATCTCCATGCCTCTTCAAGGCTCCGCCTGCTAGGTGCCGGTCTCACCGTGGCAGACTGAAGAGATATCATCCCAGAGCGTAAATGTCAACAAGTCTTGTCTACACGCGTAAGGATACCCTTCACACGTGCTCATGACCACACACTCGCCGGTCAACGGGTCCCGATCGTCATCGGTACAGGCAGGTTGCAACTTGAGATAGAAGCTTCCCGCCACGATGGAATCGGCCACCATGGGGCGACACCAGTCGACCTCACCGTCACTCCCCAGGTCGATCTGAAGTTCCACCTGCGTGATGTCATCGATGAATTCGGATTCGACCTGAACCACCACGAGCAGGTAGTCGGACGCAGGGTCTGCCGTGGGTTCGCCGTAGTCGATGGGGACGATCCGTGGCTGCGCGTCGGCGACCGCCACCACCCGTTCCCCGGTCTGGTTGTGAATATCGACCGGGTCCTCATCGCCCAACGACACGTCGGGATCGAGCACCTGGACCACGTAGACCGGAATGGCGGCTTCCGGATCATCGACCAGCGGCGCCACCTCCGAGGTCTCGTCTTCCTCACACGCCCCCCCACCGGCGACCAGCATTGCCAGAAGGCCCACCCTGATCGCGGTTCGGGCTGTACCCCCCCACGGACTCGAGCATTGCCAGCCGACCGGACCGTTCATGGGCCACTCCTCACGCCTCGGCCTTCACGCGCCGGGACCACGCGCGCCGCGTCCTCGAGCCTGTCGGTGCGTCGAGGGTCAGGCGTCGACGACTTCTGCCTTGACGATACCGACCAGTTCGGCAAAATCCGCCGGATTTGAGACCGCGAGATGAGACAGGATCTTGCGGTCCAACTGGATGTTTGCCTTTTTCAAGCCATACATGAAACGGGAATAGGACATCCCGTGCTCACGGACGGCCGCGTTCAGCCGAACGATCCACAGGCGCCGGAAGTCCCGCTTGCGCGTGCGGCGGTGCTTGTAAGCATAGGCCAGCGCATGGTGTACCGACTCCACGGCAGTCCGCCACACGTTCTTCTTGCGGCCCCGGAATCCCTTGGCCAGCTTGAATATCTTCCGTTTGCGCGTTCGCCGGATGAGCGCTCGCTTGATCCTCATCTCCGATCACCTCCGGCCCTGGAAACCGGGCGTTCCGACCGGTCCAGCGCCTGCGTTCACCAGGGGGTCCCTGGAGTCATCCGTTTGGCAGCAGACGGCGCACGGCTCGCTCGTCCACCTTGCTCACCATGACCATGCCGCGAAGGTTGCGAATCCTTTTGGGACTCTTCTTGGTCAGAATGTGGCGCTTGTTGCTCTGGCTCCGCTTGATCCGTCCGGACGATGTGAACCGGAAGCGCTTCGCCGCGGCACGCTTGGTCTTGATCTTCGGCATCTCGACAGCTCCTTTTGCAGGCCGACGTGCGGCCCGCACACAGCGGCATTCAACCCGGGCCTACCGCCTCCGGGCACAGGCGGGTCCTGCGTGCTTCTCGCTGCCCGGCAATGCCTGACAGACCGAGAGCACGAGTCCGATGGAGGCCACAGGAAAACTACACGTTCGTCAGGTGACCGGGGCCAGGAGCATGGTGGCGGTACGGCCTTCCATTCTCGGGGCCTGCTCGATCGTGGCGACACCTCGTAACGATTCGGCGAACGTCTTGAGACGGTCGAACCCGATCTCCCGGTGCGCCATCTCCCGCCCGCGGAACATGACCGTCGCCTTGACCTTGTACCCGTCCTCGAGGAAGCGCCTGGCGTTGTTGACCTTGACCTCGAAGTCATGCTTGTCCGTCTTGGGCCGGAACTTTACTTCCTTTACCGACACGACGGACTGCTTCTTCTTGGCGAGCTGGGCCTTCTTCTTCTGTTCGTACTTGAACTTCCCGTAGTCGATGATCTTGCACACCGGCGGTCTCGCCTGGGGTGCCACCTCGACCAGGTCCAGCCCTCGCTCCTGGGCGAGCGCCAAGGCGTCCTCTAGACGAAAGATCCCCAGTTGCGCCCCTTCCGGCCCGATGACACGGACCTCACGGGCGCGTATCCTGGCGTTTACCCTGACTTCCCTTTTCGACAGGTGTATGGGGCGATCCTCCAACGAGCCAAAAAACAGGCGGAACTCCTCCGAACAGAGTTCCGCCCATCGAACCTGGTAGGCACGGGCGGGTTTGAACCGCCGACCCCTACCGTGTCAAGGTAGTGCTCTCCCACTGAGCTACGTGCCTCCAATGCCCCCGGGACGGAGCAACGGTTCGAAAAACCGGTCCATATTTAACTGGGGCACCTCGGGTGTGTCAAGCAATTTCTCCGGGTTTCCGTCGGAATCGAACGCCAGGGAAATCCGATCCGGTCGCCGCTGGTCATCGTCCGGTCGAGACGACGCCCGGGATTCCCTCAAGAGGTATGACGCTTGCCTTTTCCTCCGCGCACCGCTATCTTCTTCCCGGCATTCCATTCCTTCCCCGTTGATCACGAGGAGGCTATCCATGACCAGCACCGATTCCCACCTTTCCGTCACTGTGCTCGGCTCAGGCACCTGTACGCCGTCCACCAAACGCGGACACCCCGCCAACCTCGTCCACTTCGGCTCATACCGCTACCTGGTGGACAGCGGGTCGGGGACGATTCGACGACTGGTCGAAAACGGCGTCCGCCCGGTCGACCTGGACGCCCTGTTCTACTCCCACATCCATGTGGACCACGTGGGCGACCTGTTCCCCATCCTGTTCACGCTCCGGAACGCCTACGGCCAGACACGCAAACGACCGCTTCAGGTTCACGGACCGCCGGGATTCTGTCGATTTTTCGACCACCTCGCCGCAGTGTTCCCGGATTGTGCGGACAACAAACACTTCACCACCCACGTGGTGGAAATGGACTCGAGCCCCCTCACACTGCCTGGTGGCCTCCGGGTCCAGGCCTTCCCCATGGCTCACCTCGAGCCGTCGGTCGGCTACCGCTTCACCGCGCCCTCTGGACAGTCTGTTGCCATCACCGGTGACACAGACGTGTGTCCCGGGCTCGAACAACTGGTGGCCGGGGTGGACCTGGTCGTCGCTGAATGCTCCACGCCCGACGACTTGAAAGTGGCTGGACACCTTTCGCCGACGCCGCTGGGCGAGGTGTGTGAGGCTGCGGGCGTGCGGGCGGTGGTGCTGACCCACCTGTATCCCCCCTGCGATGAAGTGGATGTCCAGGAAGCGGTTCGGCGGGTGTTCCACGGAGAAGTCCACGTGGCCGAGGACGGAGCGTCCTACGCTGTGGACTGAGCACCGAGGGACTCGCCAGGGGAAGGGTCACCGGGCCAGCCCTGGAATTCAGGAGCAGCTCGAGTTCCTCTCTCCCGGCGTCCCCTTCTCGCCCGAAGTCAATTCGGTCACCGACTGGCACCAGTTGGCCCCGAGGTCGTTCATGGTGGCGTCATAGGCGGAGGGGTCGAGTTGAATGCTGACTCCCTCGGTCATGGTCGGAAAATCCCCCTGTCCGTAGGTAACGGTGTCCACCGTGGTGCCGTCGGCGGAAATGGTGATCGTGTCAGAGGTTTCGTTCAGCACAATGGTACTTCCCCACGAGTAGTCGATGCTCACACCGCCATTCTCCGAAGACTCGAAGTGGGCCCCGATGACGACGTAGCCGAGCGCAGGTACCGTCAACTCGCCATTGGATGAAATGGTGAGCCGGTCGCCTGCGCCATCGGCAAGGACCCAGCCGTCCAACCGGATATCGTCCGCGGTGGTGTTGTAGATCTCGACATACTTGCCCCAGTCTCCGATATCGGCTGCAGGGAAGGCCATGATTTCGGTGATGACCAGGTCACCCGGAGAGGCATCGATCACGCACACATCGTTGAGCGCTCCGGGGGTGCCCAGGTCTCCGCCGGGCATACGTGTGAATCGGGTGGCACAAAAGTTGTCCTCGTTGTCGTTCGCAGCCGTGTCATACTTGTCCGGAGAAAGCGAAAGGGATGCGCCGTCCGGGGCCTTGTCGTAGGACACCGCATCCACAAGGACGCCGTCCGCGTTCTCGATGATGATACTGTCTCCGCTGTTGGCCAGTGTGAATTCGCCGGGATAGACGTAATCCAGGGTGACTCCGCCATTTTCCTCGGTCCGATCGTTGACCCCCAGGACCGCGTAGGACCGGGCAGCGACGATGAGTTCCTCCTCGTCGAATGTGAACGTGTTTCCGCCGGCGTCCGAGATGGTCCATCCGACCATGTCCACAGCCTCGGCGCCGGGATTGTAGATCTCGAACCACTCTCCATCCTGATCGGACACCCGACTGGGGTTGGCCATGATTTCGGTGATGATGACCGTTTCCCCAGATGAACTCGTGGCGTCGTCGTCCCCGGCCCCGAACTCGGCCGGCTCACTCGTACAATTGGCGCCCAGTCCCACAAGACACCCTGTGAACGCCACCAGAACCACCCAAACCCGCTGCATCTCCACCTCCACGAACGCCCACCACCAGAGCCTGCCTCGACTCAAGCCCCCGTCCACAACTATAGACCACAAGGAACGTCCGATCAATCCTGCGCCGACTTCCACCCTCCCCGGGCACGCGGCCGACACGCTCAAGGCCCGGGACCTACCGGGTCCCGCCCGACTTCACCTTCCAACATGCGCACCAGTCGTCGCAGACACGCATCCATGAAGGTGTAGCAGGAACGATAGGCCCAGGGCTCACACCGGAACGGATCGGGCACCTCGACCGGACGCACCGGTCCCGGGGAGAAACCTGCCAGGGACGCCAGCTTGCCGTCCGCAACCCCAGGAAAGAAACGCTCCAGCACGTCCAAATGCTCCCCACTCATGTAGTAGATACGATCCGCCCAAGCGACCATCGCTGGAGTCAATTCCCGGGAACGGTGTGCGGACAGGTCCACCCCAAGAAGACGCGCCGCTGCCACGGCTTCCCGGGGGCAAGGCCGCCCTGGCAAGGCGCCGGTTCCTGCAGACAGGACCTCCCACGCATGCCCACTCGCCTCGAGAAGCGCCACGGCCCTCCGCTCGGCAAACGGACTCCGACACACGTTCCCGGTACACACGAAAAGGAGGCGCATGGCACCGTGCCCACGGCCGGAATTTGCTAGGCGGTGCGATGGGTTACCAGGAGGGGCTGACGAGGAATCTTGAGGGGTGCCCATGAATTCTCAACCTGTCAGGCGGCTGGACACGCTCCTGACACTTCGGGCACAGGCGGCCCGGAGACGCCGCTCCCTACCGGGTCGAGCCGCGAGCATGAGGGGATCAGGAGAGTTCGAACCGGAACACGGTCTCACCGATGGTAATCTCTTCTCCACCTTCCAGCTTGCGCCGGGTGACCAACTCACCGTTGACCATGGTTCCGTTGGAGCTGTTGTTGTCTTCCACGTAGAAGGAGCCCTGCTCTTGAAGCACCCGGCAATGGTAGCGAGAGACCTTGGTATCGTCTTTGATCTGGATCTGGTTGTCCCGCCCGCGGCCGATCGAGGTGACATCTTCTCGAAGTTCGTACCGGGTCTCGGTGGGGGTTCCCGGGTTTCGCACCAGGTGAGCGGTACGTTGTGCGGCCTCGCCCAGGGGGGGAAGGACGTCGAGTTGGTCCCCGAACCCGAGATTGGGGAAGTCGTCCTCCACCGGCTTGCTGTCGGAGCCGAGCATGTCCTGGAGGCCATCGGCGGGGGGGAACTCTTCATCCAGATTCTGCTGCCACTGGTCGTCTTCCAGGCCGCTGAGACCCTTGAGGTCTCCGTCGCCCGAACTCATGCCCACGTTGCCTTCTGCGCTTCCGTCACCGGAGACGGGGAAGTCGTCCAGGATCATGTCGAACGCGCCTGCGTCGGACCCGGTTGATGCCCCTGCTTCAAAGCCGGCGTCGCCCGGAGCAGGTGAAGCGGCTTCGGCAGCCTCCCGGGTGTGGTCGGCGGACTCGAGGGAGTCTGCCTGGTCAGGCGCACTGGAGGCGACGGCGTCCGCCTCCGGTTCCTGGGCGGCTTCTGCTTCTGCGGCGCGCAAGGCGGCTTCCCGCCGTTCCCAGGCTCCGGCTTTCTCCAGATACTCCTTGAGCGTACCGACTTCCTGCTCGATTTCTGCCAGGCGGCCGTTCACATCGCTGAGCTTGGTCTCGAGTTCGGCCTTCTTCTCCTCGGCGACCTCGTCGGAGTACTCGCCGAGCACGTGACGCAACGCGACTTCGTCCTGGGCGTCGTCGAGTTCTTCCTTTTCAGCCTCGAGCCTGGCGCGCTCTTGGTCGTACTCGTCCACGGACTTGAACATCTCCTCCTCCGCCGGCGCCAACTGCTCCTCGAGTTCGCTCATCCGGGACTTGTAGTCTGCGACGACCCGATCGACGACGCTGCTCTTGAACTTGCCCCTGTTTTCCTCGGCCTTGACGATCCTCTGCCTCAGAAGATCGTATTGCTCCACAAGCTCCCGATACTTCTCCACCAATTCGCTTCTGGCCATGGTCGGTCTACCTCGTGGTGTCTGGTCGGTCCTGTACGGTTGAGACCCTGGGTCCCGGGCGCCAATATGGCTTTTCTATTGGACTCCCCCGTTGATGTCAAGAAGTTTTGCCGCCGGTGCCGGCCTCTTCAGAACTCCCCCCGGTAGTCTGCGGCGGGATTGACAAAGCTGCTGTACTCTCCGAGGAAAACCAGCTTGACCGTCCCCGTGGGGCCATTTCGCTGCTTGGCCACAATGATTTCGGCACGACGCTTCAGGTCCTCGTCCAACTCCTCCTCGGACTCCTTTCTCCGGTACACCACCTCACGATAGATGAACATGATCACGTCGGCATCTTGCTCGATGGCGCCGGATTCCCGCAAATCAGACATGAGCGGCCGCTTGTCGGTGCGGCTTTCCAGGCTCCGATTGAGCTGCGAAAGTGCGACCACCGGGAGACGGAGTTCCTTGGCAATGGCTTTCAAACCGCGGGAGATCTCGGCGATCTCCTGCTCTCTCGAGTTGAGCTTGCTGCTGCTGCTCATCAACTGGAGATAGTCGACGACGACCAGACCGATGTCGTGCTCCTTGCGGAGGTGCCGGACCTTGGCCCTCAGTTCATGGATGGTGATCCCAGGGGTGTCGTCGATGTAGATGGGGGCCTCGAGCAGCGTTTCGGCGCCCTTGACGAGCCGTTGCCAATCGTCATCGTCGAGTTGCCCGGTGCGTACCTTCGACGCATCCACCTTGGCCTCGCTGGTCAACATCCGAAGGACGAGTTGCTCCTTGCTCATCTCGAGGGAGAAGATGGCCACGGGGACACCGGCGCGCAACGCGGCATGCTGGCAAATGTTGAGGGCGAACGCGGTCTTTCCCATGGATGGCCGGGCTGCGACGATGATGAGATCCGAGGGCTGGAGTCCGGCCAGGATCCGGTCGATCCCTTCCAGGCCTGTCGGCAACCCGGTGACCGCTTCCTTGCGCTCGTAAAGTTTTTCGATCTGCTCGAACGTGGCCTCGACGATCTTGGAAATGTGGGTGAACGCCTGGGACGCCTTGAACTCCGAGATTTCGAAAATGGACTTCTCGGCGAAATCGAGCACCTCCTGGAACTCGCTGTCCCCGGCCAACGCCCGCTCGGCAATCTCCTGCGAGGCCTCGACCAGACGCCGCAAGACCGCCTTTTCCTTTACGATGAGCGCGTAGGTTGTGAGATTTGTGGTGACCGGGACGGTATCGGGCAAGGAGGAAAGGAAGGCGACCCCGCCCACCTCGTCAAGGATACCCTGGGCGGACAGAGCGTCCACCAGGGTAACCAGGTCCATGGGCTTGTTGTCCTGATACAGGCTCATCATCACCGAGAAGACCTGCCGATGAGCCTCCCGGTAGAAGTCTTCCGGGCCGATGTGCTCGAGCACACGACCCATCGCCTCGTTCTCGATGATGATTCCCCCCAGAACAGCCCGTTCTGCATCCAGGTTCTGAGGGTAGGTTCGGACGGTTCCTTGGTCCAAGGCCGGCTCTCTCGTTGCGACGGGCCCGAAAGGTCAGTCTTTCTTGACCACAAAGACCTTAAGCTTGGCAACGACCTCGGGATGCACCTTCACGTCCACCGTGAACACACCGATGTTCTTGATGGGCTCGTCCAGCTTGATCGTCCGGCGATCGATCTCGATCCCCTCGGCACGCAGCGCTTCCTCGATGTCCATGGTGGTCACAGAACCGTAGAGCTTGTCATTCTCCCCGGCCTGCTTGGCGATGGTGCAGGTGCAGGCCTCGATCCGCTCGGCCAACGACCGCCCTTCCTTGATGGACTTGGCACGCTTGTGCTCGGCCAACAGCTTCTGATGACTGAGCATCTTCACGTTGCGCGCGTCAGCCACGATGGCCTTCCCCCGCGGCAACAGGTAGTTCCTCGCATATCCGTCAGCCACCTTCACGATGTCGCCTGTCTGGCCAAGCGCCTCGACATTCTCCTGAAGAATCACTTTCACTGGAATCCTCCCGCACCCGCCACGGTGCAATTCGCCATGACCCAGGGCCATGAAGGTTGTGCCTACTCGGCCGCTCGCCACCGACTCCGGAAGTCCAGCCAGAAGTCGAGAAGTCCGACGAGCGCCAGGTAGGGCAATCCGCCGGTGACCGCGAGCAGACCAAGCCCCCCGGCATACATCCATCCCGGGATTCCCCACCGGCGTGTGGCGCAGAAGCCGACCGCCACGCCAGAGAGAAAGTAGACTCCAGCCCCCACGACCAGCAAGTTCAGCCCGACCACGGCCAGCGGTGTCACCCGGGTCAGGGTCAACACGGCGCCGACGATCAAGCCCCAAATCCATTCCTCGGGCGGCCGCCACGTGCTCAACGGAGCCAGCCCGGCGAACCCGGGAGCCAGCCGGGTCACCACCAGCAGGTTCACCCACAGACTGAGCAGAAGCCCCACCCCGCTCACCGCCGGTGCCAGATACACCAGCCAGAGGTAGTGCTCCTTCACGAATTCGATCGTGGCAACCAGGGCCTCCTGGTCCCCGCCGTCACCGCCCAACGCTTCCATTTGCTGAAGCGTACCATCCAGCGACGCCCCCACCGCTTCCTTCAACGAGGCCTCGAACGACGGGCCGTGGGCCAACGCCACGGCAGCGACCGAGCATGCGACCAACCCCACTCCGACGCCCACGGCGGCCATTCCTGCGACTGACAGGGTTCGGCCTCGAAGGAGCAGCGTACCAAACACGACGCCCACCGCGGTCATCACCGCAGGTTGACCCAGGCCGAGCAGCCAGGGGGTCTGGCCCTCCGCACCAGCGCCGACCACGGTCATGACCACGATGAAACTCCAGGCGAGTGCCACCGCAACCCAGACATGCCGGGATCGACCCCACCAGGCGAGCAACAGCAGAGGACTCAGCCACAGCATGCCCGACGGCAACGAAGCGGACACGGCAGCCACAAGGGCGGCGGCCACCACATGCGTCCACCGAACCCGACCCGGAGACATGCCCTGCGGGTGGTCCACCATCCGCCCAGACCGATTCAGTTCGACTGTGCCACGTAAGGCAGAAGGGCGATGTTCCGCGCCCGCTTGATGGCCGCGGCGACCTTCCGTTGATGCCGAGCACAGTTGCCCGAAATCCGACGCGGGATGATCTTCCCACGCTCGGTGATGAAGTACTTGAGCGTCTTCGGCTCCTTGTAGTCTATCCGCAAATTCTTGTCCGCACAGAAGCGGCACACCTTCCTGCGACCAAACGGCCTACGACTCTTCGACTGCCCTGCTCTTTTCATCTGACCACGCTCCCTGAAGGCTCGTCATCCCCGTCCCGCCCCGGACGATCTGTGGTGGATCCGTCCAAACGGGACCCGGGACGGATCAATTCCTGGCGACCTGTTCCTTTCCTTCCCCGCTCGAGGACGCACCATCCTGCCCGGCGCCCGGAACGTCATCCTGGAACGCCTTGAGGCGCGCTTCCGGATCCACATCGTCTGCGACCTTCACGGTCATGTGCCGCAGCGTCCCCTCGTCCAGCTTCAGTCGCCGCTCGAGTTCCTTCACCAAGTCGCCGTCGCCCAGGAACCGGTAGAAAAAGTAGATCCCCTTCGAGTGCTTCTGGATGTCGTAGGCAAGGTTCTTCCTGCCCCAGGATTCCCTCAGCAGTCGAACGCCGTTGTACTCCTCAATACAGCGGTCGACCTTTTCCGTGATCGCGGTGATGGCCTCATCGCTCAGGTCCGTCCGCACGATGAACACCAGTTCATACTCTCTCATGCTCGACTCTCGCCTCCGTCTGCTCACTGGAGGAGACACGCACACCGGCGTGCCCACCCTCGGGATTGCCAGCCAGGACCATGCCCCTCGCTGGCGGGTTCAACCTGTCTGCCGGGCTGCCGGGATCATCCTTCCCCCAAAAACAGCCCGTTGTATCGATTCATCGCCGCGGATACACCCTCCTCGACCACCATCATCACCGCGTCCGCGGCATGCGCCAGCACCTCCTCGAGCGTCGCACGTTCCGACACTTCAAACGGGGACAACACGTGATCCGCAGTGTCCACGCCCTCCGGAGGACGCCCCACCCCAACCCGGACCCGAATGAAATCCCGACTCCCCAGGTGCTCGACTATGCTTCGAAGCCCCTTGTGGCCCCCATGCCCCCCGCCGTTCTTGACCCGAATCCGACCCAACGCCAGATCCACGTCGTCATGTACCACCACAATCCGCTCCGGCACCTCCCGGTAATATCGAGCAGCCAACGACACGCTCCGGCCACTCAGATTCATGTAGGTCTGAGGCGCCAACAACAGCACCTTGTCCCCGCCGATCCGCCCCTCCCCCATCAGGGCATCAAACCGCCTGGAACGCAACGCTGCGCCAATTCGGCCCGCCAGCACTTCCAGTACACGCACGCCCACATTGTGGCGAGTGGATGCATACCGCGCGCCGGGATTCCCAAGCCCGAAAATCAGCCACACGCCCCCGTCTCCAGGCTACTTCAGCACGGTCACGACAGGGAAGTTCGACTTGTAGACCAGCTCGATTCCCTCCGGCACCTCCAGATCCTTCACCGAAATGGACGCACCGAGTTCCAGGTTGGTCACATCAATCGTCAGGGCCGTCGGAATCCGATCAGGGAGACACCGAACCTGCACTTTCCGTCGCAACGGCTGCAGAATCCCTCCGGCAGTCACCCCGGCGGCCTTCCCGGTGAAGCGCAGAGGCACGTAGACGGTCACCGGAACCGAGTCGCTGATCCGGATGAAGTCGCAGTGGATGATCTGCTGACTCAAAGGATGAATCTGCAACTCCTTGATCATCGCCAGCGCCGCCTCGCCCTCGCCCCAGCGGAGAGAAAGGATGGTGTTGCGCCCCCGCTCCGAACGCACGATCCCACGCACTTCGCTGGGATCACAGACGATGTTCAACGGGTCGTGGCCCCTGCCGTAGAGCACCGCCGGGATCCGCCCTGTGGCCCGAATCTTGTGCGCGGCCCCCTTTCCGGTCGCCGAGCGCCTTTCCACCGTTATCTCGCGTGCCTCCATGGACACTCCTCCTTGCTGAAAAGCTCTTGACCCCCGCCCAGGCCAGGGTCACCCGGGAGACGACCCAGGTGCGTCCGCAGTGGCGTGGGGGGCCACGAGGCTGTCTCGAGTGGCCCTGCCATGCGCCCCGTTGCCGCCCGGGACCTCGAGCCCAGATGGCAACGTGCCACCGCGCCCCTGTTCTACCGGATCGGGCAAGGCCCGCTGCGCCGTCCGGACTGATTCGAAGGGGGCTACACGTGACCACGCCTGCGGTGCGAGCACGCGCCCACGGCCGGGTTCCCCGGTACGTGCTCGATCGCCGGCCGAAAAAACTCTGGCTGGGGCGGGAGGATTCGAACCTCCGATGCGGGAGTCAAAGTCCCGTGTCTTAACCACTTGACGACGCCCCATCTGCCTTTCTCGGCCCCGCCACAGGCCATGAAGCGCTATATGATAAATAGCGGGGTGCGGGCTGTCAATCACTTTCTGCCGCGGTTCCCCGGCCCGTTCCTGTGGAACTCGAGCGCCCGGTACACCGGCAGAACCGGGTGGCGGCTCGATACGGATGCGGCTATGATTCCCCTGTTGCTGGAGCTGCGTACGTGGGGCGTGCGAATCGCAGCGAGCCGCTGCGGTGGAGTGCTCCAGGAACAGGCAACCGGAACCATCGATGGGGGCGTTCTATTGGTCCGACCTGGTGACGACAACGGCGGAGTGGAAGGGGGGAAAGGCGCGCGTGAGGATGGCCTCGTCGAGGGCGGGACACTTCGTGAGACCTTGTTCTTGACCGAGTATGCCCCGACCACGCAACTCGAGGTCCTTCACACCCGGTGCGAGGACCTTTTGGATCCGGTGCTCGACCTCGGCTGTGGCCGGCGGGGCGGGCTGGTGCGATGGTTGCGGGCGCACGCGAGGCAGGTAGTGGGTCTGGATCGGGAGGCGGCCCGGCTGCCGGGGCTGGTGGCGGCGGACTGGTTCCTGGTGGACCTGGGCCGTGGCCAGTGGGGTTCCATCCTGTCTCACATGGCGTTTTCCAGCTACTTCATGCACGCCCACCTGAACGACCCCGAGGAAGCCCGACGTTGTGCTGCACGCTACATGGCCATACTGGAAGCGCTCAGACCTGGAGGGTCGTTCCTGTATGCCCCGGGTCTCCCGTTTCTGGAGACGCTCCTGCCATCCGACCGGTACGAGGTGGCCCGTTTTCGGGTCGAGGCGCCGTTCGGTCTCGAGGCGGAGCGGAAGCTGGAGCAAGCATTCGGAGGTCCTGTACTTTACGCGGTCAAGGTGACGCGGCGTGTAGGAACGGACTCGAGAGCGTGACAGGTGGGTGCGGCGAGGGTATCTTGAAGCGCGTCCGGAATCGGCTGACGTCGGGCGTGTGGGAAAAGAAAGGAGGACGGGATGAACAGGGTTGTCTGGTCGGGACTCATGGTCGCCATCCTGTTCCTGGTCGGCTCCGGGGAGTGCCCATCCGGGGACTGTCCGCCAGAAGACGGATTGCTGAAAGCCGGTTCCTGGGGCGGGGACCACTGGCGGTTCGAAGTGGGCTCCGACGGCACCGTGTTCGTGGAGACGGACTGCGCTCGCGGAACATCCACATCACCGGTGCATGTGACCGGCGGCTCGGTGGACTTCACCGCCGAAATGGTGCGGACCGACGAGGCCGTCCAGTATCCCGACAGCGATCCGGTCCAATTCGTCGCATCTTTTGAAGGAACGGTCTGCCACGACACGCTCCACTTCACGGAAACTGTCGACGGTTCACTCGAGGATCCGGAAGCGCTGGTCACCACGGACGGGTTGGTTGTGTACGGAGAACCAGCCACCCTGTGGACCTGCGACCAGTAGTGCAGCGGGAGAAGCGGTGCCTGTATCCGCACGCCGATGCGGGTGGGAGAAGAGCTGGCAGGAGGAATCCGGTGGCGCTGCTGCCTTTCAAAACCACGGTCGTGATCCTGACGCGCAACGAGGGGCCGCGCCTGGCCCGTGCAGTCCGAGGCGTCCTCGCCCAGACGACAACCGACCCGTTCGAATTGCTGGTCGTGGACTCCTCTTCCACTGACGGATCGCTCACATGCCTGGAAGGCACACCGGCCCGGAAGCTCATCATACCCGCCGACTCTTTCAGCCACGGGACCACGCGCAACATCGCCGTCCAGGCGGCTCGAGGCGCCTATGTGGCGTTCATCGTCGCCGACGCGGCCCCGGTAGGACGCCACTGGCTCCAACCCCTGGTGGATGCGCTGGACCAGTTCCCGGACGCCGCCGGCGCCTACGGCCGCCAACGGGCGTGGCCCAATGCGGACCCTGCGTTGCGACGCCGCACCGAGGCATGGACTCCCCCGGGACCCCGGCCGGTGGTCAAGCGCATGGACTCTCCAGACGCCTTCGAACGACTCCCCCCCCTGGAGCGTATCCGCCTCGCTGCATTCGACAACGTCAACAGCATCGTGCGACGCTCCGAGGTGCTCGAGCACCCGTTTCCAGCAGTGCCTTTCGGCGAGGACATCCTGTGGGGCCGCGACCGACTCCGGGCCGGCCGGGCACTCGTCTACGTGCCGGCCGCGGAAGTCTGGCATTCCCATCGCCGCTCGCCTCGTGACCACCTCCTGCGCGCGCGCGTGGAACATGCCCTGTTGGCGCGGGAATTCGGACTGTTGGCTGTGCCTTCCTTGACCCGGTTGGCGCTCCTGGCTGCAGGGGCCATCCGGTCCGCGCCTCGAGACGGCTGGACAGCAACCTCGAGGCAACTCGCGGAGCTGACGGGACAGTACCTGGCCGGTCGAACACGGTGAAAGGCGCAGACGGGTTGCAAAGCCGGCCCCGGTCGCCTAGACTCGATCGGACCAGGACGCAAGCGCCGCTCCTGCTGACTGGAAAGGACGCTACCGACCCGGTGGGGTCGCGCGGGAGCCAAACGTGGAGCAGACATGCCCAGACGTTGCCTGTTGACCGGAATCGGTGGATTCATCGGCAGCCATTTTCTCGAGCACGTGCTGCTGAATACGGACTGGGAGGTCGTCGGAATCGCCAGTTGGCGTCACCGGGGATTGCCGGAGCGTATCCTGGACAGCGAACACTACCAACGCCACCGGGACCGCGTCACCCTCTACACGCACGACCTGGCAACCCCGATCTCTCCCATCCTGGAGCGACGTATCGGCCGGCCGGACATCATCGTGAATTTTGCGTCGGAATCCCACGTGGACCGGTCCATAGAGGACCCGGTTCCGTTCGTTCAGAACAACGTGAACCTGGTGCTCTGGCTCCTCGAGTTCTCCCGGGCGGTCAAGCCTGATGTGTTTGTGCAGGTGGGGACCGATGAGTCGTACGGGCCGGCAGAACCGGGGAAAGATCACAAGGAATGGGACACGGTTCTGCCCTCCAACCCCTATTCGGCGTCCAAGGCGGCGCAAGAGGCCATCGCCATCTCTTACTGGCGCACCTACGGGGTGCCGGTCCTGCTGACCAACACGATGAACAACATCGGAGAACGCCAGGACCCGGAAAAATTCCTGCCCAAGGTGATCAAACACGTGCTGGACGGCCGGGTGATGCCGATTCATGCCATTGGTGACCGTATCGGTTCCCGTTACTACCTCCACGCACGCAATCACGCGGATGGACTGCTGTTCATCCTGGACCGCGTTCGCCCGGTCCTGTTTCCCGATGCCACCCGTCCGGCACGATTCAACATTGTGGGGGAACGCGAGGTGGACAACCTGGAGATGGCTCGACTGATTGCGCGCTGCGTGGGCAAGCCGCTGAGATACGAACTGGTGAACCCCTACGCCGAGCGGCCGGGGCATGACCTTCGATACGGCCTGGACGGGAGCAAGCTGGCGGGGCTGGGGTGGCGACCTCCCATAGCGCTGGAGGCGTCCCTGGAGAAGACCGTCCAGTGGTATCTCCGGCACCCGGAATGGCTCGAGTTTTCGTATCACCGGAGGTGCTCATGAACGGGGTCTGGATCGTGATGCCCGCGCTGAACTCCGCCGCAACCCTGGCGGCCACGGTGGCCGACATTCCGGCCCGGTTCCGGCACCAGGTGCTGCTGGTCGACGACGGGTCTCGAGACCGCACCGTGGCGGAGGCCCGGACACTGGGCCTGGAGGTGGTGTCCCATCCACGCAATCGGGGGTACGGAGCGGCCCAGAAGACCGGATTTCAAGAAGTCCTGGCTCGAGGCGCTGACCTGGTCGTCCTCTTGCACTCCGACTTCCAGTATGACGCAGCCGCCCTCCCCGCCCTGGTGGCCCCCATTCTCGAAGGCCGGGCCGACGCAGTCCTGGGCTCGAGACTTCTGGCCGGCGACCCACGCGCCCACGGCATGCCCTGGTGGCGGTATCGCGGCAATCGCCTGCTCACCGGTTGCGAAAACCGCACCCTGGGTCTCAACCTTTCCGACTACCATACGGGGTTACGCGCCTACGCACGGAACTACCTCACCACCATCCGGTTCCTCAGAAATTCCGACGGGTTCCTCTTCGACCAGCAAATCCTCGTCCAGGGTGCTTCCGCCGGAATGCGAATCCTCGAGGTGCCGGCTCGATGCCGGTACACCCATGTCACCTCATCCATCTCCTTCCCCGGCGCAGTCCGCTACGGACTTGGAACGCTCGGCCTCCTGGCCGAATACCGACGCTTCATCCGCCAGGGGCGGCCTCCCCACGCACGCCTGGCCCCCACTCACGAGCGACAGAGGCCGGACGAATCCACCCGGGCCGGAACGGCCTGACCGGTTCCTTCACCGAAAAACAATACTCAATACTCAATTGCGAAAGCCATTGGACCGAAAAGTATGGGTGCGAGTCGTGGTGCCACACCGCGCCGCATACCCCCGGAGCAGGCCGAACCGTGATTTTGGTCGGGTCAAGGCCGGGCGACTTGGCTACCGGGGGGGGAGCAAGGGGTCTGTCGTCTTCCCGGCCCACGGTCCCGACAGTGCCAGAGCTCGAGACTTCGGGGCAAGGAATGGAAGGAAACTGCCAACTTGAACAGTGGGAGGTCTCGTGGTGAAACTCAGTCACCTTTTCGTCGTGGGAACCCTTGGGATCTTGTTGACCGCACAGCAATCCTGCCCTCAAGACGCCGACGGAGACGGCTATTCCGTGCCCGAGGATTGTGACGACAACAACGCAACCGTCTACCCCGGAGCCATCGAGTTCTGTGACGGCCTGGACAACGATTGTGACGGCCAGGTGGACGGTCCGGATTCGGTGGGGGCGGAAACCTGGTTCCTCGATGCGGACGGCGATGGCTATGGCAACGCCTCCCAGACTACCGTGGCCTGCTCCATGCCGTCGGGCTACTCGAGCGTCGGAACCGACTGTGACGACACGAACCCCGAGGTCTATCCAGGGTCTTCTGTGCCGGTATTCCTGTTCAATATCCGGGTATGTGTCGATGGGCTGGACTATTTGCACCTGCAAGGGGATGAAATCTGGTGGTACCACGCCAAGGCCCAGGCGCCGGGCCAACACCCGAGCTGCGACGAGTCGGCCACGGTGATCAACGGGGATTCCTGGTTCCCGACCTGGGACTCCAACGAACCTCCGCAGGTAAGCGACCACTACCGACTGGCCGTCCCCTTGCCTGCTGTCCCGACCTTCGTGGATGTCGAGGTCCTGTCCGCCACGTCAATTTTCGTGAGCCAACAGCCTTCCGAGGCGTCAGATTTCGAAGCCATCATCACCTTTGACGACTACGACCCCCCCGGCCCCCACGACTTCGAGGCAAACGTCCGCTACTTCTGTGCCTCGCGCGAAGGAGGCATTCAATCGCCCTGATCCGCCCCCTGTCCGCTTCTGCCGCCCACGCCACCGCGCGTTCTCGAGGATTCTGTCGGACCGGCCCCTCCCAATCTCGTAAGATCGCTTGCCCTCGAGCGAACAATCGGTCGCCGCCCCCCGCTTCGGGCCGTCCTCCCCCCCCGGCGGGCGACAGGGTTGAATGTTCGGAATCACTTTCCTCTTGAGGCGCCACGCGGTATGTTGTTCTTTTGGACCTCTGGCGCCCTTTCCCGGCCGCACATGGATCGGGACGGGCAGGTGCGTGGAGCGAACGAAAGGCGCGCGACGGGACGACACGATGGCAACCGCCCCCTCGAGATTTCTTTTCGACCCCCAGGACTACGAACTACGAAGCATCGTCAACGAGTTTCTGGATCGAAACAAGCCTCGAAAGTATCTGAAGAAACTTCTGGATCCCTATCTGCACCCACACGGGATCAAGGAGATGGCGGCGCCCACGGAACTGCGTATCGCCTATGCGGTCATTCACCTGCTTGGTTCCCTCGAGGTAGGCAAGGCCCAGGACAGAATCACCGCGCTTCGCTCCTTGTACGAAGAGGTGTTGCACAGTGCCACCTCGTCGCTCCGCAAGAACACGGCTCGAGTGCTCCTGCAGATCATGAAAAACCTGGTGCGGTCTCAGGGGGACCCGCAACGCCAGCTCGAGTTGGCGCACGATTTCCGGCAAGCCGCGACCGGCAAGCCGCGGGTCATTCGGGAGCAACTCCGTCGCTACGACCTGCTGGAGATGCCCGAAGCCTGGAATCACATCGCGTTCGACGACCACGTACATGATGCGAGCACCAAGGGGCGGAAGACACCGACCCACCTGGTGATGGATGCCTGGATCAAGGGGCAACGGTCGCTCACGGTGATCTACTACAACTTCGTGCGTCCCGAGGTCGCAGTGGAGCTGCTCGAGGCGGCCAAGATCGTGGGGATTCGGGTGACCATCGGGGTGGAGTACTCGGCCCGATTCCGGGATCGGTACGCCAAGCTGATCTGGGCGCCCACCAGCCTCGCCGACGCGCAGGACTTTCTCGCCTTCCTCAAGCAGGACCAGGTCCGGGCCTTCATGGAGCAGGGGCGGGCGGTTTCGGAGTATCAGCAGCAATCGGTGCTGCGCACGCTGAGGCACTTCAATGCGCGCCACCTGCCCGAGGTGTGCGAGCACTACGGGATCGAGCTGGAACCGTTGTCCGAAACCGAGTTCATGAATTTCGTGGGGATCGGCCAGGCCTCGATCTACCACCTGGCCAAGTTCGTCTTCTCACACCTGATGGATGCCATGCACCGCCGGGTGGAGGTGCTCGCCGCGGAGTACCGGCAGGCGACGGAGGAGCGCCGGCAGGAAATCCGGACCATGGTCGACGAGATGAACGGTATCACGTCGGCGTACATCACCGAGCGGTACCTGCACCCGTCTCCGGAGGACCGGGCCCACGACCCCGAGATTCCCTCCGAGGACGAGGACGTGCCTGCCTTGCTGCGGTTGACGCCACGGGAACTCATTGACCGACTGAACAGCTTGCCCACCGGGTGCTACATCGGGCTCAACCCGAGCAATCTGACCCCGGTGGACGTGATGGAACTCCTCTACGATTGCCAGGGCTGGATCACCCATGTGGAGATCTTCAACCTGAAGGACTACGCTGCCGGCAAGACCCAGTACACGTCTGAATTGCTCGAGATGCAACGGGCGATCAACGAAGGCAACGTGGTCAAGATCAAGCGGATCGTGCGTCGGATGATCGAGCAACTCGAGTCCTCGGACATCCCGGATCGCGAGGACCGCATTGCCAAGCTGACCAGAATCCTGCGCAACCTGCCCACGTTGAAGGCCTATTACAAGGGCACCCGACTCATGGTGTCCATGGGCAGCGACTCGACAGGTCGCTCGAGGCATCTGCCCGGCATGGGGCTGGCGGTCAAGGACACCCTCCCGCCCGGCGCGCAACGCGAGATCGAGCGTCGTTCTTGCCCCTCGAGGCAGATTCTCCCCGTACACATCACCACCTACTACCAGGTCACCTACCGACCGCACGAAAGTTCGAGTCGACTCCTGAATCGGTTCGCACGACGACTCGAGCGCTATCCATTGCTGCGCCGCCTGAGCCATCGACGGCACGACCGGTGGTTGATCGACCACCACCAGGCCTGTCCGGTGGAGGAAGGCAACGTGGTGACCCTGGCCGAGGGGCAGGAGGAGATCCACAATGGGCTCTATCTCGAGCCTCCTCCCTCCGAGGCTCGGGCATCCAGTCTGTCTTGGCGGTATCTCAACTCGAGGCTGAAGAATCTGCTCAAGGTCGTGATCGGGTTCATCCCGGCGTTCCTCACCTTTGCCCTCACCAAGGATTGGTGGTTCCTCGCTTACTTCGGGGCGGTGATCTGGTTCGCCATCACCGGGCTCCGAAACATCCTGCAATCTGTGCTCGGCGGAGGCGGTATCCTGCGGTCCCCCATGTTGAAGTGGAACGACTACGTAAGCTGGGACCGCCTGACCGATTCACTCCTGTTCACCGGTTTCTCCGTGCCGCTGCTTGACTTCCTCGTGAAGCGAATCATCCTGGATCAGGGGCTCGGAATCACCACCACCACCAATCCGAATGCCCTCTACGCCATCATGGCCATCGCCAACGGCATATACCTCTCGTCGCACAATGCACTGCGCGGGCTGCCAAAAGGAGCGATCTACGGGAACTTCTTCCGGAGTATCCTGTCCATCCCACTGGCCATCGCCTTCAACTCGGCCATCGGAGGACTCCTCGGCATGGCAGGCGTGGCAGCCGTCAACGACGTGCTCCAGAAATGGGCTGCGGTCATCTCCAAGGCCGCGTCCGATTGCGTGGCCGGCGTGATCGAGGGCACTGCGGACCGGTTCCAGAACATTCGCATGCGCCAGGTGGATTTCGAGAACAAGCTCGACCAACTTTTCGACGCCTACTCACGCCTCGAGATCCTCTTCCCGGAAACAGACATTCTGGACCTGATCGCCTCGCCCAAAAAGCTCATTCGCACCATCAGCAACGAGGCGAGGGACCTGGAAAAGACGATCATCACCAACGCGCTCGACATGATGTACTTCTGGATGTACCAGCCCCATGCTCGCACCGTGCTCAGGGACATCATTCGTCGAATGAGCCGGGAAGAACGTCAACTTCTGCTCGGCTCCCAGATGATCCTCAAGCGCCAGAAGGAAATCAGCCAGATGTTCATCGACGGGCTGGTCGGGAAGCGATTTTCCAGGCCGCTCGCGATGTACCTGGACCGTTCGCCGGCCTACCTGGATGGGCTTGCCCGGATGGTGAAGGACGCCCAGGAAGGTTCGGGGGGTCGCTCGAGATAGGGGTCCTGCCGGCGTCGAGTGGTTCGGAGTCGCGCGGCTCACCCTGTTTCAGGCTTCACGGGGCGACCCGACCAAGAGGTTGACAGTGGAAAGAACGACTCGATTCACGATTGGAGAGGAGTTGGCCAACGCCATTTCTCACGGTGTCGGCGCCCTGTTGGGCCTTCTGGGCCTCATCTGGCTCGTCAAGGAAGGGGCTCGAGCCGGGTCCACGTGGCACGTGGCCAGTTTTGCCGTTTTCGGAGCCAGCCTGACCTTGCTCTACCTTTCTTCGGCGCTCAACCACGGCCTCCCGGGGGGCAAGGCCAAGGAGTTTTTTCACAACTTCGACCAGGTGGCCATCTACCTGCTCATCGCGGGCACCTACACCCCCTTTGCGCTCATCGCACTGAACGGTCCTGTGGGCTGGGCCCTTTTTGCCACCGAGTGGGGGTTGGCCCTGGTGGGCATCGGGAGGAAACTCCTGCGCCCCAACCGATTCGAGTCAGGCGTCGGCCTGTTCACCATCGGCTCCTTCGTGTTGATGGGCTGGCTGGGTGTGTTCATCGTGAAGCCCTTGATCGAACGCGCAGGCATGGGCGTCATCGGGTGGCTGGCCGGCGGCGGCTTCTTCTACACCGGCGGCATCGTGTTCTTCAAGATGGAGCGCCTGAAATACCACCACCTCATCTGGCACCTGTTCGTCCTGGGCGGCAGCGCGTGCCACTTCGTGGCGATCTACCGCTACTTGCTCCCAATCGAAGTCTGACTCCGCGCACGCTCCCACGGTCCACCCGCCCGCCAGGCAGCATTTGCGCCCGGGCTCATGCAGCACGGTTGGTCCGGCAGGATCGGCAAATCTCCGCGGTGCACCGGCCCAGAAAGCAGCTCACCCTGCGCTCCATGAACCGCTCGGAAAACCAGATCTCCTCGATCGACTGCTCCCTCACATTGCCCATCACCGCTCGAGAGTGGAAATCGTTGTAGCACAGGTGCACGTCTCCATCCGCACTGATCACCAGGTAGTCGGAAGGGAGCCGGCACCGGACCACAGGCACCACCGTGCGCCCCGGCAACTCCACTGCTCCGGCCCGATCGAACACGCCCAGATCGTCCAACCACCGAGGCTCCACTTTGTGCCAGGCAGCCGGAGGAAGGTCGGGAAGCACCCGATCGAGCGCCTGGCGCGACTCCGGGGCGTCCAGCGTCACCACGATACGGTCCACGAGGGGCTCGAGGGCCAAGAAACGCTCTCGAGTCATGCGGGTGAAATTGGTAAACAGCAGCACAGGGGAACGGGGAAGCCATCGCCGAACCAGCTTCAATCGTTCCTCGAGCGCAGGGTCCAGCAAGGGTTCGTTGTAGAAATGCGGCGAGAACGTTCCCCGATATCCCAACGACGCCAGTTCCCGCAGAATTCGCTCCCACAGCGCCATCGGCATCACCGCCGAAGGGCGCGTGTGGTGGCGGTTCGGACACGTGGCACAACGCAGGTTGCAAACCGTTGTCGGCTCCACCTCCACGTGCACGAACAGACGGTGCTCCAGCCGCCGACGCGCCTGGGTCTCTCTCAACGTTTGGACGAAATATCTGACCGGTCGAACCAACCCTGCTCTCCTCCCTTTCTCGCCTGCCGGCAGCCCGCCTCGATCGGCAACCGCCTGGACTCCGTTTCCCCTCTTTTTGCTACCCTCTGACCGCCCGCCATGAATGTCAAGCGGAATATCCAGTACAGATCATGAGTCCAACGTGCCAGGAGCGAGCCACAACATCACCAACCCCGTCCAGTCTTCCCCCGAGACCCGGTCGGAACAACTCCCCCGTCCGCTTCCCCCCTCACGCTCACGCCAACTCGAACCGCCCCCTCGAGGTTGACAGCCTTGCCCCGATCTGGTGTGCTGAAGAGAGCGGTTGGAGCGGTGCGCAGGACTGGAACCCACGTCATGCCCTGTCCCGTCGCCTGCGCCACCGGCGGCTCCATGGCGGAAACCTGGCTGGAGGACTCGAGGCAACCATGCGCCTGACCAAGAAGATTTTCCACGATCTGGCCATCTGGATGGTGGCGTTCGGCCTGATGACCGGCATAGCGTTTCCGTTCTTCGTCCTGCTGTTCGGCTTACCGTCGCACGCGGTGATGAAGCCCCTGTTCTTCCTTGCCTGCGTGGCCGCCGGGGTCCTTGTTGCGCTCGTGAACTACGGCCTGACCCGTTGGACCGTGGGTAGCCGCCTGCGTATCCTCTCGGACGGCATGCTGCGGGTGGAGAAAAACATCGAGGCAGTCACCTTCAGCCGGGACTTCTCCCACTGCACGACCCAGGACTGCTCTCTCCCCGTCGATTCAGAGGACGAAATCGGTGCCAGTGCGTCGGCTTTCAACCGACTCGTGGCTGCCCTGGCAAACTCGATGCGAACCCAGGACGCCGTGCGTGCTTTCTCGGAGATGCTCACCTGTGAATTGAGAATGACCAGTCTGGCGGAAAGCGCTCTTCATCAATTCTTCGAGCACACAGGCGCTGCAGCCGGGATTGTACTTTACGACGCCGGCGGTCAGCTCGAGGTGGCGGTCTCATGTGGAATCCGCAACCCGGAGCAGGTGGCCTCGAGTGACCATGTCAAGGAGGGATTCAATAGTGGCCAGAAACGGGTCATTCGGATCCCGGACGAAATCAAGGTGGACGGAGTCGTTGCGGACCTGCGCCCCAAGGAGGTGGTAATCCTTCCCATCGCCTACAAGAGCACTCCGCTCGGCGTCGTGGTCCTCGCCAGCACGACCACGTTTTCCCAGGACCACCATGCCCGGCTCGATCTCTTCCTCCACGGCCTCGGACTCGCCTTCAACAACGCCCTGGTCCATGACCGCCTCGAGCGCCTGGCTGCACTGGATCCCTTGACCGGCGTGTACAACCGCCGGTTCGGTCTCGGTCGGCTGCACGAGGAATATGGGCGGGCCGTCCGTGCTCGCACGCCGCTTGGGGTGCTCATGTTCGACATCGATCACTTCAAGTCAGTCAACGATACCTATGGGCACCTTGCTGGAGACAAGGTGCTGAAAGTGGTTGCGCAACTGGCGCGCGCCTCGTTACGAGAGGGGGACGTGCTGCTCCGGTACGGGGGTGAGGAGTTTCTTGCGGTGCTTCCTGCGGCTTCCTCGCTGGACATTCGGCAAGTTGCGGAGCGTATCCGGGTCGCGGTGGAAGGGCACGAGGTGCAAGATGGGGACACATCGATTCGGGTGACGGTCAGTGCCGGGGGTGCGTCCTACCCCGAGCGCGCGGTGGACAGCGAGCGGGAACTCATCCAACTTGCCGACGAGGCGCTCTACCGCGCCAAGACCGGGGGAAGAAACCGGGTGGAGATCGCGACCACGACCGGCTGATCCGAACGGGGGTGCGAGGTTTTCGTTCCCGGCGACGAGAATTGGGACGTGCTTCACGGGCACGGCGTCCGGTTGACGTGCCCCCCCTCCGGTGATAAGGTACCCGGGGCGTGGACAGCGGGCCATTGCAGCAGGGACCGAGTTCGGGAGTCGGACCGGGTAGCATGAGCACGATCGAGACGATTCGCAGACAGCTCGAGCATGCGGAGCGTGCATGGACGGACCGCCGCCTGCGTGAGGCGGTGGAAGGACTGCAAGCGGCGCAGGACCAGATCCTGGCGCTGGCGGGGGCGTGGATCGCGGACCGGCGTGCGGAGGTCCAGGCCCAGGTGGACCGACTGGCCGAGGTGGGTCTGGTCGTGAGCGACCTGGACGCCCTGCTTGCGGCTGCCGCCGACGCGCGGGAAGTGGTGGAAGCGGCGCGCCTGTTGGAACAGGTTGAGGAGCGAGTCCAGGAGATGTTCGATGTGTCGGGCAAGCTCTTGCTCCGGACCAACATCTTCGAGCGCGGCAAGAAGACCTTCCTGGCCTTCCAGCCCCACGAGACGCTCGGAGACATTGGGCGGCGGCTGAAAAAGCGTTATCGCGACCAGATCGTGGCCCACTTCGAGGAACGGGGTATCCACGTGGCCGTTCCCGAGGCCCTGGACATCGTATTTTTCGGTTCCCTGGTATGGGAACGCCCCGACGAAGCGGTCCTGTCCGAGCACAGCCTGGCCTGCGAGGTCGCCCAGGCCGAGCCAGAGGGCCTGATCTGGTTCCCCGTCCTCCCCGGTGATACTCCTTCCCTCCTGGGGCTCGAGGACGACGAGGACGAGGCGTCGGCGATGAGTATCCTCGAAAACTTCACCGTGGACGCCTGTATCGACCGTATCGAGGACGACGTGCGCCGGGTCGCGGAACAGGTCGTCGACCCGGGCGGAACAGCCTCGAGTGTGGAGGAGGACCCACCTGGCCGTCCCGGATGTGCCGTGCTGGTGCGAGCACATGGAACCGGCGAGGAGGAGCACATCCCACTGGTGAGCAAGGTGGTTTCCCTGGGCCGGGGACGCGACACGGACATCCAGATCGTCAACGACGCCCGGGTATCCCGCCACCACTGCCGTATCGTGCGCGAGGGGCCGCGATACTACATCGAGGACAACGGAAGCAGCAACGGCACCACGGTGGACGGACACAAGGTCCAACGGGTGGAACTCAAGGGGGGCGAGGTCATCGGTATCGGAGACACGACCTTCATCTTCCAGTTCGAGTGATCTGCCCGAATTCCCCGGGGAGCCGGCTCACCGACCATCCTCCTCCGGAAGCAGGGGGCGCGCCCGCACCACATCGGTGACCTCGTCTCCCGAACTCTCTCGAGGGCCTCGAGGCCGCGGGGTGTACGCTCCCCCGTTCCACTCGCTTCCTGCAGGAGGCTCGGTACGGGCTCGGTCCGTCTCCAGGTGCGCTGCGGCCCCTCCCCCTGATTCCCCGACCCGGTCCCCTCCGGCCATGACCTCGACCGCAGGCACGTCGTGCGCTGGAGGCCGCACCCGCAAATCGTCAATGGTCGGTGTCGCGCCAACCCCCTGGGAGTCCTCCGCGCCCCCCGAGGGTCGCACCGATCCCGGGGCCTCGAGTTCACCGTGGCCCGGCTTGCCCGGGAGCGCAGTGTCGGGAGCCATCGCCCTGGACAACTCCTGACCGGCGGGCTGTGCCTCCGACCAATTCGACGGCGGGCTCGCACGCTCCTTCATCGAGAACAGGTAGCCACCCGAAACGATCAAGGCAATGAACACGGCCGCCGCCACCCCCACGTAGGACCCCATCCCACCGGACGCCGTCGTGGACGGCGCCGAAGAGGTTCCCGGACGAAGCGGCACCACCGGCGCCAACCCTGGGGCCGCCTGCGGACCTGTGTCCATGCCGGTCGGCCCCGCCCTGGGGCCGGCAAACTCGAGGTCTTCACCACGAGGTGGCTTGCCCGCCCCGAGATCTGGTGACTCTTCCGCGCGGGCTTCCCGGGCAGCCGGTGGCCCGATGGCGCCCGGAATCACAGGCCATCCTCCCGACTGCTCCGAAGACGAAGGCGCCCCATGACGACGAGGAGGGGGACCCGATTCGATCTCGCCCTCCTCCGGAGCCGAGTTCTCGAGCATGCGCAAGGGCGGAACACCCACCGGGCGCCTCGGTCCGGTCCGATCGGGCCCGGGCACGGTGACGACGCGGGTTCGCGTCGTATTCTGCCGGCCTGTCTGCCCGGAAAACTCCGCATTCAAGGCATGCTGGAGGGCGTTCACAAATGCGAAGCAGTCAGAAGGACGACGCTGCGGGTCCGGGTCCAGACAGGCGTGAAGGAGGTGCTGAACCGATTCGGGCACGCTTCGCCCCGCGAACACCAGCCGCCCTCGTCCGGAACGTCTGGAGGCTCGATCGGGCAACGGGTCCGGGTCCACGCCTGTGAGCAATCGATAGAGGAGAGCCGCGAGGTAGTAGAGGTCGGTCCTGGGGTCTCCCGGGCTCCCGGCCTGTTGTTCCGGAGCCTGTTCCCAACGCCTCACCGGCATCTCGGCCCGTTCCAGGGGCGGACATCGGAAATGGACGGTCCCGAAATCGGCGATCCGGTACCCCCCAGCGTGAAAGAGGATGTTGGAAGGCTTCAAATTTCCGTGAAACACGCCGCGCTCGTGCACTCGAGCCAGGGTCTGGGCCAGACCCATTGCGACTTTCACGGCCGCCACGGGACTGGAGAGCCGGGATCTGAGCAGGGTGGATGCCAGACTCGGCCCGTCGCAGAGGTCCATGGAGATGTACGGAAACCCGTCGGTATCCCCCACCTCGTGAACCCGCACCACGCCAGGGTCATCCAGGCGCGACACCACGTTGATGTCTCGACGGCAGCGGGCCAACCGCTCCGGAGCGCTGTGGTCCAGGCGGTTCAGATCGATGATCCTGAGCGCCACCAACCTCGAGGCCATCAGGTCCTGCGCGCGAAACAGGACGGACTCGGGGCCTTCGTGCATCGGGTCGAGCAAGACGAAGTGACCGAATCGCTGGTGGGACAATAACTTCATGGATCAGGCCGCCCCAATGTTGAGAAAACCGGCCCCGGGACTGGACGAACAGGCAATGGGCCGTTACAGTCCTCGAATGGGCTTGACCCAGACGCTGGTCGCTGGCTACCTTTCAGTGTAAATGGGCCAGGCGACGGTGACAACCCCAATTGCCAGAAAATGCACTCATGATCATCTTTGCCTTGTCGGACCCCCACCTTGCGCACGCGGTGGACAAGCCGATGGACATCTTCAGTTCAAAGTGGGCGGACCACCCGGACCGGCTCTTCGATGCCTGGCGGCGCGTGGTGACCCCGGATGACCTCGTGCTCCTCCCGGGAGACATCTCCTGGGGCACCAAGATGCACGAGGCACGCCCCGACCTCGAGGCCTTGGACGCACTCCCGGGATTCAAGCTCGTGACCAAGGGCAACCACGATTACTGGTGGCCGAGCGGAAAACGCGATTTCGTGCTCCCCGGGCTGGGGAGCATGCGATTCGTTCACGGCCGTGCCTTCCGGTTCGGTCCCGTGTCCATCGCAGCCACTCGAGGGTGGAAGCTGCCGGGAGACCCCTGGTTCGAGCCGTCGGACCAGAAGATCCACGACAAGGAGGTCCGATTCCTCGGCCAGGCACTCGCGGCACTGGGAGACGCTTCGGTCCGTCTGTGCATGCTCCACTACCCACCGTTCAACGACCCCAAAGAGTCGAGCGCCTTCGTCCAGTTGCTGGAGGCTCACGGGATCCAGGACGTGGTCTACGGACACCTCCACGGGCCAGGAGCACTCCGCACAGCCGTGACCGGCCTCCACGAGGGGATCCGCTACCACTTCATCGCCTGCGATTCGGTCGATTTCACCCCGGTCCCCATCGTCCAGGTCGAGGGGACCTGGGACTTGCAGCAGGCTGCGGTGGCGTTCGTCGTGACCGATTGACCCACGCCGCCCCCTTCCCCGGCACCGCCGCCCCGGTTGAATGCCGGCGCCGGGAGCGCTATGTTATCCTCCAATGGTCTCGACAACGCCAACGTGCACCGGTCGCCCTCGAGCCACTGTCGAGATCCCCCGGGGGCGAATCACACGCCGGGCCGCGAGCACAGGAGGTTTCATGACGCTGGAAGGCAAGATCGGGCTGGTCACCGGAAGCACCAAGAACATAGGGAAGGCCATTGCGCTCAGGCTCGCCCAGGATGGGGCGGACATGTTCATCCATCACGCCCCGTTCGAGAAGCCGCCGGAGGATGTGGCAGAGGAGGTCCGGGCAATGGGCCGTCGCGCCTGGATCATTCGCGGCAACATCGGTTCTCCGGAACAGATCGCGGGGATGTTCGAGCAGGTGGCCACAGAAGCGGGCCGCCTGGACATCCTGGTCAACAGCGCGGCCATGGGCGACGCCAAGTCGGCCCTGGAAATCACTCACCGCCAGTGGGACCGCACCCTCAACGTGAGCGCCCGGTCGGTCCTCCTGTGCTCACAACATGCGGCCAAGCTCATGACCTCCGGGTGGGGACGTATCGTCAACATCTCCTCCCTGGGCTCACGCCGTTACCTGCCCGACTACGTGGCCATCGGCGCATCCAAGGCCGTCGTGGAAAACCTCACCCGCTCCCTCGCCGTGGAACTGGCGCCACGAGGCATTCTCGTCAACTGCGTCTGCGGGGGCATCATCAAAACCAGCGCACTCGACCACCTCGGGCCGACCATGGCACGCCAGAAGGAGGAATACATCGCCCGCTGCCCCCTCCACCGACTCGGCGAACCCGAAGACCTGGCCCGCGTCGTCTCCTTCCTTTGCTCCGACGATGCGCGCTGGATCATGGGTCAGACCATCGTCGCCGACGGCGGCTACTCCCTCTGGTAATCCTCGAGCACTCCCGGGGCAGCCCCTCGCACACAGTCTCAGGCGGCCGGGACTCCACCGGGGCAGTGTTCGGCCCGACAGCACTCGAGACGCACAGTCCAACCATCATCCCATCGGAGCCAACCCGCTCTCGACACGCACGGCATTCGCAAAGGCCTGGACCGCCTCCTCCATGTCGCGCCGTCGACCTTCTCCCCGCTGCTCGTTGTAACTGAAGGAGAGTCGTAGCTGGTCGAACCCAGCGGACGGGTCACGCTCGCGGGCGTCGTCTGGGTAGAATCCGAACATGGGGATGGTCACGACGCCGTACCGGGCGATGAGCTTCTCCACGAAGGCGGCGTCGGTCCGGACCTTCCCGCCCTTGAATGTGAAAACGGTGAAGAACCCGGCCCCGGGCCTGGTCCAGGCGAACAGTTCCGGGTAGTCGCCGAGCATGGCCTGGAGACCCTCCAACAGGATGCGCCGATTCTCCCCGTAGACCGCGTTCTTGGTTGCCGCCACCGGCCAAAGGCTGTCTCGAGGGCGCATTTCCTCGTCCATCAGGTAGGCCTCGAACCCGACCAGCGCCTCCGGGTTGTGGAACAGCAGATCCCCGGCAGACTCGATCACGAGCAGATCCTTGAACGAAACCCGCTTCCCCCCGGCCACCACCGCGTCGGCCTCGGTATACAGAAACCCGACTCGAGGCCCGGGGAGCCCGATCTTGGACGCGGTGAACAGGTGGATGGTATGGTGCGGGTCCAGAGCAATGAACGGACTCGGGCGGGACGCTTCATCCTCGTAGCTGATGTAGGTGTACGGCGCGTCCTCGGCAATGAGCAACCCTTCCTCCCGCACGATCTCCAGAATCTCCAGTCGCCTTGCCTGGCTGAACGATATCCCTCCCGGGTTGTGTCCGTCAGGCACGGTGTAGTAGAGCGGGACGAAGTTTCCGTCGTCTCTGGCCTTCTCTATCTGGGCGCGAAACGCTTCCGGGATCGGTCCCTCTTCATCCATCGGGACGCTGTAGAATCGCGCTTTCTGGTACAACGATGCGCGGGAGACGAAGCCCGTGTAAGTGGGGGCATCCACGATGTACGCCAGGGGACCACCATACCGCTCGAACAGGGAACAGGTGATGGCGATTCCCCCCGTGGCCCCCATGGTGGGGATGAGGCGGTCCGGGTCCATCTCGAACCCGAAATCGTGGCCATAGACTCGAGCAAAGGCTTCGCGCGTGGACCTGGGGCCCAGGGTGTCGCCGTAGTTGTAGAGTTCCATCAAGAGGTTTTGTCGAGCGCCACCTGGGTCGGACGGATCCCGCTGCCGGGCCAGATGGTCGAAATAGGCCTCTTTCTGAGCAATGTACCGGTCCGGACTGGAAACTTCCGGATGGGGATAACCGGCGCCCAGATGATGGAGCTTCAGGCCGCGCTCCTCGGCCATGGCCCGCAGTCTGGGGAAATCCGCCGCCATCTTGCGGGTCACGGACATGGGCCGGGTCTGGAGTATCTCTGCCTGAATGGGGCGATGTCCTGTATCGTTCACGAGCGCCCTCCTCATGGATGGTGAAGAATGATCAGACTGGGTCAATGGTCGGCCTGCTCGAAGGCCACGGAGCCAGCGGTCGAGGCGTGGCACCGGGTCGTCGTTTCATTGTAACACGCGCGTAGCGCCCGCTCAATCCGCCACGGCCGTGTCGAAACCGCCTGGGGAGCGTTCGCTGGCACCAGATTCCCGTGGCCGGGTCACAGACGCCCCCCTCCACGATGTCAGCCTGGGTGTGGCGACCTGGCCGTTCCGTTCCCGGTTTCCCCGGCTCCCACCCTTTCGAGCCGGGGGAACAGGTCTTGTCCAACCGGCCCCCGACCGCCCGAAGGACGCGCCCCGACCCCTTGGGTGGACACCGTTTGCTCAGCGTCCGTTGTCGGCGCCGCGCCAGGACTGGATGAGCCCGGCCCAGGCGTCGCTGGTCCTCACTGCGAAGAACTGCCGGAAAAGCACTTTCATCGTGGTCATGAGGACCTCGAGAAGGTACATGCGTTCGTAAACCTTCTCTTCGTCGCCCGCCTTGACCTCGACTGGAAGTTTCAGGTTCTTCAGTTCCAACCCGACCCCGCCGAGGCCCAGAGTGAAGTACCACTGGGCCTCCCCCCGTTGAAACGCAATGCGGGCCTCAACCGGGTACTTCCCGGAGCGGAACGTCAGCTTGGCCTCCGGGGTGGCGGACGGAGCCTCCCCCACCATGGTGGTGATCCCGGGAACTTCCCCATTGTCGATGTCCCGGAAAATCAGCTTGTTGTCCAGCCACAAGGTGATTTCATCGCCTGCAGCGTGCGACGAAGACGGGCTGGGAGCCCCGTCCTCCCCGGTCGCGGCACCTGACACGGGCTCCAACTCGGGGTCGTCCAGCCTGAAATAGCCGTCGTGCGCCTCGCTCTCATACCAGAGCCAGGTCAGGAACTCGGACCCGAGCCGCTCCTCTCTTCCCTTGAGCGGATTTCCCGTATGCCACCCGTCCACGTCCACCGGAACCTGCCGCTCGGCCACCCCGCCGGGGATCCAGGCATCGATCCGAGATTCCACCGCCTGCCAGTCCCATCGCTCCGCCAGCCAGTCCACCATGCGCTCCGGGTGCACGATGATCCCGAACGTGTCGTGGAGCAACCCATGTACCTGGTCGATGACGGCGTCGCTGGTGGCAAAGACAAAGACCTCGCCCGTGTTGATATCCCAGGCCACATCGTAGGTGTTGACCGCCGGAAGTGCCTTGGCCAGCAGTTCCTCCTCCAGCGCCTCCTTGATTTCGGCGCGGTACCGTTTTCCCAGCCGATCCAAGTGCCGCTCGTTCATGACCTCTCGATACCGACGCTCGAGCAGGATGTGGAAGAACCGGCTGTTGACCGCCTTCTTGTCGGCCCGCATGGCAAGTACCAGGTAGTGGTCGTACAGGAAGGTGTTGAGTGAGAAGTTCGCATCGCCGGGGTCGAACACATTGACCCATCCCACGAGGGGTTCCCGGGACCGGTGCCCCGGGTTCTCCCGAAAGGCATACCGGTTCACACCGTCGACAAAAGTGTCCCTGAAATCAGACGGAAGAGGCTGAACGGTTCGAAAGCGGCGGAAGCTCAGGCTTCCGGACAGGAGTCCCATGGATACCTCGCAACATCGAGAAAGTGATGGCCCTCGAGCCCTGAATGACATGTCCCTCGCCGGGCCGGAGGAATGGCGACCGGCGCCGCGGCGTCGGGAGCGTCACGAAGCTGCCCGAGCCTGGCATTTCCGTGCCGACACGCCCGAGCAGCCGGGACAACATACCAGGTTCGAGACGAAAATCAAGCCTGGAGCAACGGATGGGTGCAAAGGAGGGTGAAGGGAGGATGAGCGTGGTTTGACCCGCCTGCTCATGGGACGAGGCAAGAGAGCATGAAGGTCCTTACCGACCTGGCAGCAAGGGGCTGTCCGCCCCGGCGATGGCGCTCCCAATGTTCCTGCTGAGCTGCTTCATCGCTGTCTGGAACGGCCCGTGCTCGCCGACAAACGGCCGCGTCGCGCCCACTGCGGCCACGACCATGACCGAAATGACGAGGACGTACTCGGTTGCAGCCTGCCCGCGCTCGCTCCTCACCAGTGTTCGAATCCATTTTCGCAGCCGTCTCATGGGTCCTCCCGGTCCCTACGGATTGTTGTTCACGTACCCACGGTTGATCTGCCTCGGGATGTTATACTCGGAACTCCCGCCCGTGGCGAGCACCGAGTTGATTCCCTGGGCAATGTCACCCTGCTTGTTGAAAAAGATACTGTAGGAAACGCCGGCCAGCGCGATCACGAGCACAGCAATCACCATCATGTACTCGGTGGTCGTCTGCCCTCTTTGCCCGGAGACGCCCCTCCTGTGCGTTCGTGGCACACGCCGCATGTCTGCCTCCTGGTAGGGGTTCGATCGCAGTACATACACGATCGCAGTTAGTGTACCCGTGCCAGCGAGTCCGTGTCAATTGGAATTCGGGGTCAGGCGAAACCACTTGACACCCCGGGCTCCCTGCGGCTAACTGTACCTACTCGAACGAGGACTTGCCTTCACGATGAACCTGGAACAGCGACTCGACTGGAAGATCCGAAAGCTCGAGCTGGCCCGCGAGAAGGATCGACTCAACCCCCAATTGTCTCTCAGACTCGCCGAAGTCTATTTCCAGAAAGGCTATTATCTGGGCAAGGGTGAGGAGTGGTTCGAGCGAGCGATCGAACGGGTGTCGGAGGCCATTGACAACGGCCATGCCACATCCGAGGCGTGCACACTCCTTGCGAATGCGTTGTACGGGCGCAAGGAGTATGAAGCGGCGGGGGAAGCCTACCGACGCGCACTGGAACTGGACCCCGGCAACGCACTCGCCATGGTGGGTTTGGGGAATCTGGAGAAGCGCCGAGGAGACTACCAGAAGGCCCGGGACTGCTTTCAGCGGGCTGCGGAGCTGAAACCGAACCTCTGGCAGGCCCACTACAATCTGGGGGGCGCCTACTACCTCGAGGCCAAGGCCAACGGACTGCACCGGTCTCAACCTCTGCTGGAAAAGGCCATCTATCACCTCGTGATGGCTCTCCGGCTCGACCCGTTCGAAAACTTCGTCGGAAACATCCAAAAAGACCTGGGGGAGCTGTTCCTCCACACCCGCCAGTTCGGTCATGCACGGAAGTTCTTCACCCGGCTCACGCGCAACGAGCGCTACGCTCCGCTCGCCCACTACTATCTGGGCCTGACCCACTACGCCCTTGGAAAGTACCACCTGGCGATCCAGAACTATCGCAACTACCTGAAGCACGAGCCCAACAGCGCCCTGGCCCACGCCAAGATCGGGCTGGCACACCTCGAGCTCCGCAACTACGCCAAGGCCCGGGAAGCCTGCGAACAGGCCCTCCAGCTCGAACCCGACAACGTCCTGGCCCTGTTCACGATTGGGTGCACCTATCTGGACGAACGGGATCCCCAGAAGGCTCGCGAGTACTTTGAACGTGTGATCGAGATCAGCCCCGACTATGTGCCCGCCTATGTGGAACTGGTCAAGGCCCACCACATGAGCAACGATCACACCTGGCTTCTCGAGCAACTCCGCGCCGCGACCGAGGCGTTCGAGAAATGCGAGGGGTATGACGGTGGCCGATTCTACTACCAGGGAAAGAAAGGGGCGCACCGCCGCCGGATCGACGTGCTGGTCGCCCAGTTGCGGGAAGTGGGACCTCGAGCCTTCGCCACCCTGCTGGATCTCCTGCGGGAGGTGAAGACCGACTCACTCCGGTTTCAACTCTGGGAGGAACTCGTCTACCTCGGACGTACCGCCAAGGTGGAAGAGGTGACCCGACAACTCCAGGAACCGGAGCTTCATTTCTCCCGCGAACTGGGCCGCACCATTCTGCTCCTCAGCCGCTACTTGCCCGACGACTTGCTCATGCGCGCGTTCGAGGCCGAGGACGAGCGTCTCAAGCGGGCGGCCCTGAGCCGGCTCGAGGTCAAAGACGACATCGGGGCGTACAAGCACGCGATAGAGCAGATCCGGGCCGAGTACAGCGAGTTTCAGGGGTACCTGTTACGAGCCATCGCGGTCAAGGGCAACCCCGAGGCCGAAAACTTCCTCCTGGAGGCGCTGCACCGGCCGGAGCGCCCGGTCCGGCTTTCCGCCGCCGTGGCGCTCATCAACTACGGAAACGAACGGGCGATTGACCTGCTCGAACGGGAATGTGCGGAGTTGCGTGGTGAGGAGCGCAAGCGGGTCGAGGAACTCATCCGGATCGGCAAGGAAAAGCATGCCAGCCTCCACAAGATCATCCACCTGAGCGAACTACACGAGCGGGCCCGGACCCAGGTGCCCGGCGCCGGAGAGGCCCCCAAGCCTTCCAGGACCCCCCCCACCCATTGTTCGGTCTGCGGCCGAGGGCAGCGGGAGGTGGGGCGCATGCTCGCCGGGAGTCGGCTCATGATCTGCACGGACTGCGTCCAGGAGATCTGGCGTGACCGCAACCGGTTGCGGGCGCCCGTGGAACGGGACATCCAGTGCAGCTTCTGTCTCAGGTCCGTGTTCGAGGTGGACACGTTCTATGCGCAGGGAGACATTCACATCTGCAACCTGTGTCTGGACCTGAGCATGGGGGTCATCGAAAAGGAGGAAGTGGAGCGGTTTATGCGCGAAATCCCCTGACCAGACCAATCACCGGCTGCTCTCCGCGCTTGCCCTTCCCTTCTCGTACGCATTGATGCGACGCGCCACACGCGCGTCGGACGGCACGTGTTCGTCCAGCACGATCTCCTGGTAGGCAAACACACTCCCGGTCAAGCCTCCCCCTCGAACCTGACCCTCCAACGCCTCCAGCTTGCCTCGCAGGAACGCCCCCTCCCGCTCGAACCGCTCCGGGTTGGGCCGCCCCTCCTCCTCCAGGATGAGCGCCTTGAGCGTGTCCAACTCCGCCCGCAACCCGGTGATTTCCCGAAACGCCTGCTCCAACTCCAGGGATCGGGCAGGAATGCCGCCGTCCGGTCGGACCACGCGCAAATCCACTCGAGCCACGGTTCGCCCCAGGCCGTGCACCCGCACCACGCACGGAAGCCGGTCGTCTGAAATCAACGGCACCTCCGCCTCGGGCGACCCGGCAATCACCAGGTCCACACCGGGCACGGTCTGCAACTGTTCCTGCGTCTCGTAAGGCACGTTGCACAGCAGAACCACCAGGTCCGCTCGACCCCGCAGGGCAGGCACCAGGTCCCGGGCCGCCTGGACCGGGTCGGAAAACTTGAGCCCACTTCCTGAAATCACCGCAGGCTGAGGCTGTGTGAGGCCGACCACCGCCAACGTCACCCCCCCGGCACGGGTGATCCAGTGAGACGGAAACACCGGTGCCCCCCCGGCACCGACCACGTTGGCGCTCAGCCAAACCACGCCGGTGGAAGTCGCCAGGCCCTTGATACCGTCTGCCCCCAGCGCCCACAGGTCCCGCGGTCCCACCGCCACCGCCTGCGTACCGACCGCAGCGAGCATTCGGCCCATGAACCGAGCGTGGCGCCTCGTTTCCGGACCCACCTCCTCACGAACCAGCGAACCCCTGAGCAACACGTTCCCGGAATCCAGCACCACCACCGGGTGCCCCTCGGACTGCACCTGGTCAATCAAGGACGCACGTCGCGCAAATCCACCCAGAGGGCTGCCAGGACACCCACACGGTTGATACTCACCCTCCGTGTCCCCCGTGAACAGCACCGTGAGCGGAGCCGGCAGTCCGGATTCGCCTGCACCCACTGCACCGGCCGCCAGAAACAAGACCCCCGCCAACCATGGCAACCACAACCGTCGCATCCCTCTCCGTTCCTTCCCGTCGTTCACCGCCACCCGCAACGACCCGCTCGAAGACTCCGAGGTCCTCAGACGGTCGGTGCTCCTTTCCAGTTTGGCCGAAACCGATTCCGGTGTAAACTCTCGAACGCGGCCGCGGCGACCCACGCCCCGCCATGATCCATGGGAGGAAGAAAGCGTGCATCCCACTTCCCGCACCCTCTTGTGCCTGGTCCTGCTGACCCTGGCACGTCCGCACCCGGGATCCGCCGAGACGAACCTGCCGCCGATCTCCAGCTACCAGGCCCGCGTGTATGAACGGCACGGACAGGACTGCCTGACCCGCTTCGGCCCTTCCGACGCCTGTATCCTGCTCCTCGAGACTGCCACACGATTCGACCCGAACCGGGCCATGGCGCGATACACGTTGGGGTGGGCCTACTACCGTGCCGGGCGAGAAGCCCAGGCCCTGGCCGAACTCGCCAGCGCCTATCGAATCGACCCGGCCCTGTCCCGGGCTCTGCTGGTGATGGGAGCGATCTACCTGGACCAGGGGAAACTGACCCTTGCAGAGAAGAAGTTCGAGCAATACGAGGAAGCGGTCGGGGCGGATCCGCTCGCAGACTTCGGTGTGGCCACAGTGGCCGTGTCGCGCGGTGATTTCGAAAAGGCCGCAGCCCATCTTCGACTGGCCTGTGACCGCGACCCCGGGGTGACGGCCTGGGTACAGGCCGATCCCCGTTGGCGCACCGCGCTGCAAGACCCATCGATCCAGGCCATTCTGGCTCAGCCCGCCCGGAACGGCGCCGGTGAGTAGTCGTTGGAAAGAAAAAAAGGCCCTGGCCGCTCGGAAACGGTCCAGGACCTCTGTCATGCAGCCTTCGAGATGGGCACGGACTACATCATGGGCATGCCGCCCATGCCGCCCATGCCACCCATGCCTCCCATGCCTCCGGCAGCCGCCGCACCGCCGGCGCCCTCGTCTTCCTTGGGCTTTTCGGCGATCATGGCCTCGGTGGTGAGCATGAGGCCCGCGATGCTGGCTGCGTTCTGCAGGGCGCTGCGGGTGACCTTGGTCGGATCGATGATTCCGGCCTTGAACAGGTCGGTGTACTCACCAGTGGCCGCGTTGAAGCCGTAGGCGCCGGTGCCGCCCTTGCGGACCTCGTTGACCACCACGGTCCCCTCTTCGCCCGCATTCTCCGCAATCTGCCGCAACGGCTCCTCGAGCGCCCGGCGAACGATGGCCACACCGAACTTCTGAACGCCCTCGGCCACATCGTCGGTGAGCTTGTCGACGGCCCGGAGGAGGGCGATGCCTCCACCAGGGAGAATCCCCTCTTCCACGGCCGCCTTGGTCGCGTTGAGGGCATCTTCCACTCGAGCCTTCTTCTCCTTCATTTCCACCTCGGTGGCCGCGCCCACGCGAATCACCGCCACACCGCCGGCGAGCTTGGCCAGCCGTTCCTGGAGCTTCTCGCGATCATAGTCGGAGGTCGTCTCCTCGATCTGGGTCCGGATGGTCTGGATCCGGGCCTTGATGGCAGCCTCGGTGCCCGCACCGTCGATGATCGTGGTGTTCTCCTTGGTCACGACCACGCGCTTGGCCGTCCCGAGGTCACTGAGCTGCAGCGTCTCGAGCTTGAGCCCCAGCTCCTCGGCGATCATCCGGCCGCCGGTGAGGATGGCGATGTCCTCGAGCATGGCCTTGCGACGGTCGCCGAAGCCGGGGGCCTTGACCGCAGCGACGTTCAAGGTGCCCCGCAGCTTGTTCACGACGAGCGTGGCCAGGGCCTCGCCCTCCACGTCCTCGGCGATGATGAGCAACGGCTTGCCCGCCTGTGCAACCCGCTCGAGCAGTGGGAGCATGTCCCGCATATTGCTGATCTTCTTTTCGTGGACCAGGATGTAGGGGTCCTCGAGCACCGCTTCCATCCGGTCGGAGTCGGTCACGAAGTAGGCTGAGAGGTAGCCGCGGTCGAACTGCATCCCCTCGACCACCTCGAGGGTGGTGTCGAGGCTCTTGGCCTCCTCGACGGTGATGACGCCTTCCTTGCCCACCTTCTCCATGGCCTCGGAGATGATGTTCCCGATGGTCACGTCGTTGTTGGCCGAGATCGTGCCGACCTGGGCAATCTCCCGTTGTTCCTGAATGGCACGGGATTGATTCCGGAGGTCCTCCACGACGATCTCGGTCGCCTTGTCGATGCCGCGCTTCAGTTCCATGGAGTTGTGGCCGGCAGCCACCAGCTTGACGCCTTCACGGAAGATGGCCTGCGCGAGCACCGTGGCGGTCGTGGTTCCGTCGCCGGCCACGTCACTGGTCTTGCTCGCCACCTCCTTGACCATCTGGGCGCCCATGTTCTCGAACTTGTCCTTCAGCTCGATCTCCTTGGCCACCGTGACCCCGTCCTTCGTGATGGTCGGGGCGCCCCAGGACTTCTCCAGCAGGACGTTCCGCCCCTTGGGACCCAGGGTGACCTTGACCGCGTTGGCCAGCAGGTTGACCCCCTTCAGAATACGGGCTCGAGCCGCCTGATTGTACAGAATCTCCTTTCCCATCTTTGCCAACTCCTCGAAACGACCTGTGTCGCCACTATTGATCTGGATGTTCCACGCGACGCGGACTCAGACCCGCACCGCATTGAGGCTCCGGCCGGTCACTTCTCGACCACGCCAAGAATGTCGTCCTCGCGCAGAATGAGGTGCTCCACTCCGTCCACCTTGATATCCGTCCCGGCGTACTTGCCGAAGAGGACCGTGTCACCCACCTTGATCTGGAGTGGAATCCGTTCACCGTTCTCGTCGAGCTTCCCGGGTCCCACGGCGACGACTTCCCCCTGGGCCGGCTTTTCCTTGGCGGTGGTCGGAATGTACAACCCGCCCTTGGTCTTCTCCTCGCCCTCGGATCGCTTTACCAGCACCCGGTCGTGAAGCGGACGAATCTTCATGGACTACCTCCTTGCTACGAGTATTGCCAAGTCTGGCACGAACGTCTGTGAGCCGTGCACGTATCGTTGGGATGGACGTGCCCGGAGCCGCCGTCACCCCCCAAAAGGCGCCCGGGACGCGCCGGACGCGGTGGTGCCGGCCACGGGCCTCCCTCAAGCGAATCAAGTGTAAGTTCGGCCAGGTGAAAGTCAACCCCCGCTCCTGCGTTTTTTTTGCCTCCCCTTTCGCACCTCACCGCCCCGCAATTTTCTTGACAACCGCCTCCGAGTGAATACACTTCTTTCCTTTGGGTCGACAGAAATCTCCAGCGTTTCCCGGAGGATGAATGGCTCGCATAACCGTCGAAGACTGCTTGAGAAATGTGGAAAACCGCTTCTCGCTCGTCCTGATAGCAGCAGAGCGCACCAAGCAGATCATGAAAGGCGCCAAGCCACTGCTCGACGCTTCCGTCGACAACAAGGAAGTCGTGACCGCGCTTCGGGAGATTGCCGCCGGCAAGATCAAGTACTACGAACGCGATCCCGAGGAGGTGCCCTCGGAAGCGGCCCAGGAGGAGATGAAAAAAGCCGTCGCCGCCCGGCGTCAGCAAGAGGAGGCCGAATCCGGAACCCCGCCGGCGCTCTCCCTGGACCCGGACGACGGGATCGACGACGCGGAACTCGAGAAATTCCGCGCCGACTACCCCGACGCTTTCGACGGGTAACGGCTCCCTCGGCCGCCTTCCGTTACGCCTCGCGTCCAGCACGACCAGAACGCCCGTCACCCGGCGGCTCCTCCGAAAGTAGAATAGTTTTCGCCTCGAGTACGTCAAAACCAGGTGGAGACATTGGCGAGCCGGTGTGGTACGATCCGAGGCCGCCGGGAGGTCTGTGGAGCAAGGACCGGCCGTCTGGGTGCACATGGCGGCTCATGCCTGGAGCGAAACAATGGGTGCCTCCATGAACGAACCAGCCAAACGCGATCCCTGTTGCCAGGGCGTGGAGCGCGAATCCCCCACCGACGCGGAGATCAAATCCGTTGCCAGGCAGGATCGACGCCGCGCCTTCGACATGCTGGTCCGCACCTACCGGGATCGTCTGTTTCGCCACGCCCTCTACATGCTCAAGGATCCGGAAGAGGCTTTCGAGGCCACGCAGGACACGCTCATGAAGGCATACGTCGAACCGGCCCTGTTCGAACCGGCATTCAAGATCAAGCCCTGGCTGTTCCGGGTGATCACCAACCTGTGCTACAATATGAGCCGGGACAAACGTCGCCGGAAGGGCATCCTGAGGACGCTGGCCAGGCCCCGTAGCGAACCGAGTCTGGCCCTGGACGAGATCATCCGGGCGGAAACCCGCGCGTCCGTGGAGTCCGCACTCGGCCGCGTGCCGGAGAAGTACCGCTCGATCCTTCTCCTCAAGTACTACGACGACCTGAGCTACGTCGAGATATCCCAGGTGCTGGGCTGCAAGCTCGGAACCGTGATGTCCCGGCTGTCTCGAGCCAGAGACAAGCTCCAGGCCTGCATGAAGGCGGAGTAGTCCGACCATGCGTTGTGGCCGCGCCCGAACCCTGCTTCCCTTGCTCCTGGACGGTCGCCTCCCGCCAAAAGACGAGAAGGCCATGCAGCGCCATTTGCGCTCCTGCGACCGTTGCGCCCACATGGTCCACTCGATCACATCCCCGCTCCCCCCCCTCCCGCCCGTCCCGGACGCACTCTACGACTCCATGCACACTCGCCTCCAGGCTTCGCTCGACGCCCGCATCCAGGCCAACGCCACCATCCACAGACGCCCTCACTTCCCCTTCCGTCCGATCGAGCCCTCTCTGCGGCCCTGGGCACGAATGTCCGCACTGATCGCCGGCGCCATGGCAACCGGTATCCTCCTCGCCCTCACCATCCATCCCCTTTGGAACGACACACAACCGTCCACTGAAATCACTTCCGAGCATCCACCCGCTCGGCCTCCAGTGGCCGACAGGGCACCAGACGCCCCGTCAACAAGCCTCCACCCCGCACCGTTCCCCGCCACCTTCGCCTGGTCTCCCTCCAGGTCCCACTCCGCCGCCCCAGCCGTCTTCTTCGCTTCCTATCCGGAAACCACCATGCTCGGCCTTCGCCACCCACGCTCCCCCTGGTCCACCACCGTACTCCACGACTCCAACAACACAACCCCACCGTGGATGGACACCTCATCCGCACCTCCCAACCCCTTCCCTGTGTCAGAATGAGCCGCGCCGAACCGCACCCCATCCCAGTCACAAGCCCGCTCACCGTTCCACATCCATCCAACTTCACCACGGCCCGCACACCTCACCCACGCTCCATCTTCACCCCCTCGATTCGGCTGTCATTCCCATCGGATAACCCACCACCGGGCTGCCTCAAAGAGCATGGACATTCGAGAAGCCAGCCGCTATAATGGCATAGTCCATACGTGTGCGCCCGAAGCGAGGGGGCAAGAAGGGCGTGCCGGCGGTACCCACGACGCGGTCCCCGGGGCGATTCCCTTGACAATGACTGCGATTTCCAGCTCCAGCGACAGAGCCGGGCAGACGCTGCGATCGTGTCACCCGCATGGCTGAAGCGGCTCGTCTCGTGTCCAACCGCCGTTCGCACGCCATGCGAAGGGCCGTGGGGAGTAACGACGCTTGCGCTCTCTGACTTCCACTGTGACCAACAGCCAGGTGTCTCCGTCGGCACCCGACCGGGGACGACTGGCCGAGGTGGGCGTCGCCCGGCTCCTCCGAGCCCATCGCGAGCGCAAGCATACTGGCATACTCACCTTCCGCTGTTCCAATGCGGTCCACTACACCGTCTACTTTCTCGAGGGTGACATCATCGCAGCGAGCACCGACGTGGAGGACCTTCGACTCGGCTCGTTCCTGTACCGGCTGAACAAGATCACGCTGGAGCAGCTCGAGGAGTCTCTTGCGGCGGCGCAGGCGGAGCAACAACTGGGCGAGATCCTGGTGGAACGCGGTCTGCTATCGGCCGAGGAGCGACAGGACTTTCTGACTGCGCAATTCCAGGAAATCCTGAAGGCCGTGTTCCTGCTCCCCGACGCCGAGTACACATTTACCCCGCAGGAAACGATTTTCGCGGAAAACCTTCAGCTTTTCCTCGACACCGACGAACTCATCGAGGAAGGTACCCGCTTGCTCGAGGCAGTGACCCACCTGTCCGCCGAACTGGAGGCAGCCGACCCGGTCTACGAGGTGGCCGAGTCGAGTGAGTTGCCCGAGCGGAGAGACGAGCAGGAGTTGCTGCGCTATGTGGATGGTGCCCGCAGCGCCCGCGAGATCCTGGCCATCAGCCCCTTCGACCACAACACCACCGTCCACCTCTTCCATGTGTTGCTGGCTCGAGGCATACTCCGACCGGTTGCACCTCGAAAGAAGCCCCGGAAGCAGGCCCCCCCTCCACCGACTTCTCCGCCGACACCTCCGCCCGAAAACGACGGCGTCTCCAGAGCGCGTACCGTGGTCCGCGTGGGCCGCTCCGGTTCCGAAGATCCAGACGCCGGCCTCTTCTTTTCCGATCAGTCCGTCCTTGACCGCGTGGACCTGAGCCATGTCAACCAGTACTCCATCGCCCACGACATCCCGCTCGACGGCGTGGTCGAGACCGTCCCTGCCGATGAAGAGCACGAACCGGTCGAGGCGCATGAGGTGGTTGAGACTCACGAGGCGGTCGAGGCGCATGAAGAAGGGGAGCAGGAGGTCAACCGGGGCGCCGATGATGGGATCGAGCTGGACGGCGAGGAGACGAGTCTGAGCGGGATCTTTGCCGAGGAGGAAGCCGGAGAGGACACGGGCGAGGGCCTGGTCGCTGCGGACGATGCGGAGGCGCTCCTGCACATCGCCACAGACGACATCGAGTTTCAGGAGACGCAGGTGGATACACCCCTCCCCGAGGGGGCGACCGGGCCGGAGGCACCTACCGGCGGAACCCGGGGGGAAGAAGGGGAGGCCCAGCGCGCATTGCTTCGGTACGGGTTCCCGGAGCACCCGGAAGGGGCGGAGGTCACGATCGAGGAAGAGTTCGATGAGGAGGAACTCGATCTGCTCGCCGAGCACATCACCGCGCTCGAGGGCTCTTCCACGGTGGAGGAGATCGGGCAGGAAGCAGCGGGCCGGATCGAGCCCGACGAGGGCGAATCGGTGTCCGGCCGACTCGAGGAAGCCCTCCCGCTTTCCGCCGACGATCAGCCTCTGTTCACGGAACCTCCGATCCTGAACGACCTCTCCGACGACGAAATCGTTATCGAGAACGGCCTGGACGAGCTCGAAGACACGCCCCTGATGACCACTCCCACGGTGCTCCAGGGTACCCGCTCCCGCCATGACCAGGAGACTCAGGTCCGTATCAGCGAGGAGCAGCAGGCCATACTGAACAGCATCACGGACATTTTCAAGAAGCCCGGGGCCCGGGCCGCGCTGGCGGGCGGCCCGGAGAGCGCTTTCACCTCTCGAGCGACCACAGGGAAGCCGCTTCGGGTCGATGCTTCCGACAGTCTGGACGCCCAGGAGCAACGGAGATTGATCCACCGGGGCGTCCTCTACAGCGACATCTTTGCGCTCATTTTTTCGCACTACCGGAAGAAGCTGGGTGACACCCAAACCCGGCAGGTGTTCGACTCGTTCTTCACCCCGGGAAACAGCAGCTATCCCGAACTGTTCATCGATGTGGAATTCGGCCCGGACGGTCGCCTGGACTCACACAAGATGGTCCAAAACCTGGTGTCCTATGCGGCGCCACGGTCAGCCAACATGTTCGATGCGTGCCTGAATGAGGTCTTCTACTTCCTCATCAAGGACATCCACCTCGTGCTCGAGCCCGACGAACAGGACGCCATGATGAGCGCGATCATGCCCCTCCGCGACCGACTTTTCCAGCAGCGGCCCGAGGAGCCATGAACGACGAACGGGACACCGGCAGCACGCACGCCGTTCCAGGCCCCTCTCCGGTCCGGACAGACGGCGCTCTTCACCGTCGCCCGGTGGAGGGCCTGCTGTTCGACCTCGACGGGACGCTGGTCCATTCCCTCCCGGACATCACCGACGCCATCAACGCGGCACTCCGGTCGCAAGGGGCCCAGGAGATGAGCATGGACCAGGTACGCGCAAGACTGGGACGCGGCGCGGCAGCCATCCTGGCCCCGGCCCTGGGTGAATCCGACCTCGAGGCGGAGCGAGTCCTGCGCGCGGTCGCCACGTTCATGGAGCACTACCGTGCCAACCTGGTCGAGCGTACTCGGCCACGCGCAGGCGCCCGGGAGGTTCTGGCTCATTTTCGAACCATCCCGCGCATCGTGGTCTCGAACAAGCCCCGCGTCCTGGCCCAGGGTATCGTGCGAGCGCTCGAGATGGACAAGCACATCATGGCCGTGTTCGGTGGCGACAGCTTTCCCCGGAAAAAGCCTGACCCGACGCCCATCCTGGAGGTCGTTCGGAGGTTCCGATTGACCCCGTCGCGCACCGTCCTGGTCGGGGACTCCCCCGTGGACGTGCAGGCTGGGAAAGCCGCCGGGATCCTCACCTGCGCGGTCCTAGGGGGTTACGCCGATCCCGAGGCCCTGGCCCGGGAAGCCCCGGACCTGATCGTGCCCAACCTGCCCGCCCTCATCGACGCACTCGTCCCTGTGCCGCCCCGCTCCGCAACCCGGGGCGCCCCCTGACTCGATTGAACGGCCCTCCAGACAATTTGCCGACCCGGGCACACCCCGGGTGCAACACCTGTGTCCCCGCCCGGGCCGGCTCACGCCTCGAACGTTCTCCGAAATCGCCCTTCGAGCAGCAGCAAGACCACCCCCCCACTTCCCAACACAGCCAGTGCCACGCCCCATCCACGGCCTCGAGGCCGGTACTCGAGCACCACGACATGACGCCCAGGTTCCAGGGTGACCGCTTGCTGATATCCATTGGCCAACAACACCGGGACCGGTCTCCCGTCCACGCGGGCCTCCCACCCCGGGTACCACGCCTCGGCCAGAACCAGCACTCCCGGCTTCGAGAGATCGAACGGCCCCACGACTCGACGCTTGCCCCCCTCCGTGCTCCGCACCGGAACCGGCCGGAACGAGCCCAACCCATCCGGAGTTTCGCGGACCGAGGCTGGGTCCACCTCTCCCGCTCCCCTCTCCATGGCCGACGCGCCAGGTGCACGAAGAGAACTCGAGGCGGCGCACCCTCCGTCCCCATCCCCGCCGGGACCCGCGAGCAATGCCACTTCCCCGGGAGGTGTCACCTGGCCGGAGACCACTGCAGCCAGCGCTCGGTTCGGGTCATCGAAACGGACGCAACCGTCGGGAAGGTAGGCTCGTGGGGCCGAGCCCTCGAGTTTCCACGCCTCCAGGCCCCATCCCGGTGCGTCGGCCACGAATTGCAGCCCGTGTCGGGCCGCTGCTGCCAGACGCTCTGCCGAGGGGCCCCTTTCCCCCTCCGGTCCCCCGGGGCCGGTCGCGGGTGCTCGAGCCACCACTGCGTCAACGCCGGCGATCCGGGCGAGTCGGAGCTGAACATCAGGAGGAGCACCTTTCATCGTCGCAAAAAAGCGGGTACTGTGCGCCAGCCTCAAGGCTCGAGAACCGTCCGCGTAGGAGATTCCGGACAGGAGGCCGGTGTTGGGGTAGAGCAATTGCCAGAACCAGACATACGCCTGCTCGACCGGAAGCCCCGGCGGCGGCGTCACGTCGACCCGGTCGTACACCGGCGCCACATGAGTCCTTGGTGATTCGAAGACCTTGCTCAAGGCGCTTGCGAGCGCGGGCGGACGTTCCAGAATGGGCCTCGAGAGGGGCGGATTGAGCGGCCCGGTGCCAAGCCAGAGGTCCGTGGCCACCACAATGACCACCCCGACCCGGGCCCACGTGTGTTGCTTGCGGATCGCCACGAGGCCCAGCACGCCGGCGCCGGCCAGAAGCAAGCCTTGATAGACCAGGCCTGGAGCCATATCCAGGAGGTGCACTCGCCACGCGCCCACCTCGCCTCCCACCAGGGTCTCCAGGACAACCGCACCGGCTGCCGCCAGGTATCCCGGCACGACTCGAGCCCCCAAAGCCGCGCCCCCCCCCAGAGCGGCCGCCGTTCCCCAAGCAAGGGCACTCCGGTATCGGTTGACCCCGCAAGCGATGAGTGGAAGCAGGAAGAAGCTCGAAAGTGAGAGGAACTTCTCGGGAAATCGAATTCCTTGCAGTGGGGGAAGGGTTCGGAACAGAAGCCCATAGACAGGCGTGTGTGCGCCCAGGGCAAGCACACCACCGATCAGGACCAACACCAGAGCGGCCCGAACGGTTCGCCCGTCCGGACCGCGTCGCAGCGCGACCGGAACGGCCGCGAACACGGCCGACAGCGGCAGCCAACCCAGGTACAGCCCATAGAAATAATGTGGAATCGACCCCGCCGATGGTGTGGGCCGATAAGACAGAGACTCCGGATAGAAAAAGAGGGTGGGGAAGGCCACCCCGAGCAGGTCGGCAGGGGCCATGGACATCTCGGTCGCCCGCGCAAAAGAGACCCCGGCCGCCCGGGTCGACCAGTGGAGCAATTCCCTGAACGGGAGCCACTGAATCGCGGTGAGAGCCCCGCACAATACGAGGCCCAGCCCGAACGCCCCGAACCGGACCCACCATCGCCCGGGCCGGGGACCGTCGGGGGCCGGGACTCCCGCCGACCCGTGCGCCACGCTTGCCGCCTCCCTGCGATCCGTGAAATCAACCGGAGGACCTGCCAGAGCAAGCCAGACGAGGCAGCCACCAACAGCCATGGCCCACACCTCCAACCCTCCAGCCAGGAACTGCATCGCCAGTGCGAGTGCAAGCAACGCACCGCCTCGACGCGGCCGATGGTGGATCACCTCCAACGCCAACATGACCCAAGGCCACCAACAGAGACTTTGAAGCTTGTCGAGACGATTGATCATCGACAAGGTGGCCCCTCCGGTCATGAACACGACCGCTGCGAGGAGCGGTCCGAGGCGGCCGCCACATCGTCTCGAGCACCACCACCAGGTTCCGATGCCTCCGATGGCGAGGTGAGAGACCAGAGACCAGTGATAGGCGGAGAAGAAGTCGGGAAGAAGGTACCAGACGGACAGGGGGTAGAAACAGTTGGTTTGCGGGTTGGCGCAAAACGGGTTCCCACTGAGCGCCGCGCTCTCCCAGTCGGGAAGGTATCCGGAGCGAAGCGCCACGGCAAGTGTGTGTCGCAGAGGGTAGAAGTAGTAGAAGGTGTCTCCGAAAAAGAGCACCATCCGCCCGGCCAGATAGGCGAGCCAGGGGGTTACGGCGAGCAGAAGCACCAGGAGGACATCGATCCGTTTTCCCCCCGGCTCGGCCCGACTCGTTCCGCTCACAGCACCGCTCACGTTTGGCTGGCGAACACTTCCCGCCAGTGATCCCGAATCTGCTCGAACTCGGGCATCGATTCCGGGGGCACGGTCCGCCGGTGCGTCTCGTGGAATGACAGAGGGTCCACGATCCGTCCATTCGGCCTGGCCAGTTCGTAGTGGAGGTGTGGCGCGGTGCTTCGTCCGGTGTTGCCGCTCTCTGCGATCTTGGTTCCCGCCTGAACCACCTTGCCCGGTCGAATGCCCGGCATGATCCGGCTGAGGTGGAGGAAGCGGGCACGCAGGCCGGACTCGAGGTACTTGATCTCGACGCAATTGCCGTTGATGGCGCGCCAGTTGATACGGGTCACCTTGCCCTTGAACGGACACAGGACCGGGGTCCCGATGGGCGCTTTGAAGTCGATCCCATTGTGCCGAATCCGGTCATTCAGCAACGACGTGATCTGCTCGTAGCCCTGGATGGGAGCGTTCTCGAGCGTCAAGGCCAATTCGACCCCGTCCCCATCGAAATACGCCCCGAACGGCCATGCAGCCGGCTTGAACCAGTAGGCATCAAAAGTCTGCCGGTGCTTGCGACTCTTGTACGTGGCCGCACGGATGTCCACCGTTCGATCATCCATCAACACACGGTAGACCATCTGAATCCGGTCGTTCTTCCGGATGTCACTCCGAAGATCCAGCTTCCACATGAACACCCGTGAGAAAAAAGCGGAGACCAGATCGCCGATGTCGCTTCCCAGCGCGTCATTGAACGTGTAAGCGATACTCCGTTGAACATCCAGTTCCAAGAAACGCAAGCCCGAATCGGGATCAAGCACCTGGCCTGCCGTGTCGGCCACGGTGCCCGCCGCGCCGGTCCTGGTCGTCTCCCCCCGATCCGACACCGACTCCGGCACCTCCTCCTCCACGGCTTCCAGCGGCTCCCCCTCTTCGATCGTGACGCCTTCCACCACGACCGGCCCCTCTTCCGGAGCCTCGGGCTGAAGACGATCCCGGACAAAAAGGAAATAGGCGTTCAACAGTAGCGAACAGATCAACACCACTCGCAGCAAGGTCTGCCCGATGGTTCGATTGTGAAGAAAAAGGCGGGGTTCAGCCATTCGAAACCAGCTCCCCATGGGTTTTGGCCCGCAAAACAGCACCAGCGACGCGCCAGGAGGAGCCCGTAGGGCCCCTGGGTGCCAAACACCCGTTCCGTGCGACCGCCTGAAAGGGGCCGCCGTCCAACACGAGCCTGGCACCGCCTGGCCGGACATCGAAGGACGACCGTGGCCATGTTATCCGTGCAGCGTCCGAAAGTCCAGGCATATCGTTCCGGTCCAACCGGGTCATCGCAACGACGCGGCCGTGACCCAAATCTGGCGCCTCGACGACAGCCCACGCTCGTCCTTGCAGATCACGGTGAGCCGATTGGGGCCGGGTACCAGCTCCAGTGAAGCCTTGAACCGACTGGAAAGCACCGGAGCTTCTCCCATCGTCACAGGAAGCAGGCGGTCCACCTTGTCGTTCCCCCGGTAAAACGTGATCACCTGGAGTCCCGCAGGACTCCGCGCCTCCCCCTCCAGCCGAAACACCGGATGATCCCACGGGGCCGTCGGTACCGCCGTCTCAAGTTCCAGCCACGGCTGCACCACGTGCAACGCACCCACCCACGGCTGCCCAAAATCCAGTTCCCGCTCCAGATTCACATGGTGCGTCCGATCCCGTACCCGGAGAACCACTGCCGCCGGATCCCCCCCTCCCGCAACCTCCTTCAGATCAAACGTCAACGTCGCTTCCCCCTCCTCCCCAGGCGCCAGCGGCTCCAGAATGGCTCGAGCATCCACCAGTTCGAGATCCTTCCGCAGCGGATTCTTCAAGCTCAGATCCACCTGCCCGGACGGCCCCTCCCCCCGGTTGCGAACCCGCATGGTCAACACCACCCGATCCCCGGGCTCCACGTACCGGTCCCGGTGCCCCGAAATCCCCGGAGGAGCCTCGTCCACATAGGTCACCTCCACCTCCAGCCGCGGACCAGGACCCACCTCCACGAACACACGCCCTTCCCCGGCGTCGTCCACATCAAACCGCTCGGAAAGAAATCGAAATGTCAACTCACGCAGCCCCGGCGCAACCCCCTCCGGGATACTCTTGGTCACACGCCATTCCCGCGTCTCTCCCGGCCCGAGTCGGCCGAAGAAAAACTCGAGGCCGCCAAACAACTGGTCCGGACACTCACTCAGAACCCGAACCCGACAAAGGTCGCGTTGACCCGTGTTGGTCACGCTCACCACCAGATCCACGTCTTGCCCGGCACGGGCCACCCCCCCCGGCACATCCGCCTGCAATCCAATGGATACCGGCGGCGTGTCCTCCTCCTCGCCTCCCGCCCTCTTCCACGCCCGGCAGGCCGAGGTCAATGCCCAGTCGATTCCTCGAGTGGCGAGCGCCGCCACGATTTTCTTCTCCTCCTCGGCGGAGACGAGGTCCACGAAGGAGCCCATCCGGTCCAGCGTGTCCCGCCGGGCAACCCCGGCCGCCTGGGCCACCAGACGGGCAGCGAACCGAATTTCGAAATCCATCCATCGCACTTCTTCTTTCGGCCTCGAGGATTCGGTGGCAGGAGGCTGGAAATAGTACACCCTGCGGCGTGGTCCCTGCTCCTCCATTGGAACCGGACTGTCCGCCCCCTCCACCATCGCCCGGTTCCCGTGGTTGGAAGTCCTCTCCTCATCCCGTTCGGTGGGTTCACGAAACCGAATTTGATCCTCGTCCGCCACCAGGGGCACCAACTCGATATCCGGCTCCACTCCAACAGACTGGATATAGTGCGGTCCAGGAAGTACATAGCGGGCCACCGTCATCTTGACAGAGGCGTTCGGGCGCAGGCGATAGACCTTTTGTACGGTCCCCTTGCCAAACGTTCGTTGTCCCAACACAACAGCCCGATCCATGTACTTGAGCGCGCCGGCAAGGATCTCCGCGCCCGACGCTGTGCGACCGTTGACAAGCACGGCGATCGGCACATCGCCCACCGCAGTCCGTTCGTCGGCCTGGAGCTTTCGAACCAGCCCTCGCAATTCGCGGTCCGGCCTACCTTCGGTCCGCACGATAACGCCCTCGCGCACGAACTGATTTACCATAAACGCGGACTGTTTGAGGCTACCCCCGCCGTTTCCTCTGAGATCGATGACCAATCCTTTCATTTCGGCCGGGTCGCCGAGTTTCGCGAGCCGCTCACGGAAGTTGTGCACAGTCTGGTCGTTGAAGTTGGTGATCCGGAGGTATCCGACCTGGTTGGGCAACATCAGCACCTCCACGTTCTCCAGCCGGATTTTCCTCCGCGTGAGCGTAAACGTCAGGTCTCGAGGCGGACTTGTGCCGCGGCGAATGTCCAGGGTCACCTGGGTTCCAACCGGGCCACGGATGCGGTCGACCAGGTCCCGGATGGGCATGTTCACCGTGGACTCCCCGTCTACCCGGAGAATCCGGTCTCCCTCCCGAAGTCCCACCTCGGCGGCAGGTCCCCCCTCCAACACCTCCACGACCGTGGCCTCATCCTGCCTGCGCCCGATCCGGCACCCGATCCCGGACAGTGTGCCGCGGCTTCGCAAGTTGAAGGCATCGAGGCGATTGTCCACGAGCAGACGGGTGGGGCGGTCGAGTGCACCAAGCATGCCGCTGATGACGGCGTACTCGGCCTTCACGTCCTCCAGGTCGATCTCCCTGGCCTGGAGGTAGAAAGCGAAAATGCCCGAAAAAACATCGGGAAGGTCCTTGAGCTTCCGGGGAGCCTCGAGGTCCAGAAGCAAGGTGCGGCGTCCGACCATGAACGCCCCGGGCAGGTCGTCTCGAGGCTCCACCCAGAGGGCGTCCGGGGCCTTTCTGGCCAGGCCGGCCACCCCGGCGGCGAGCAGCGTGGCGGGCTCCAGGTCCTCGGGGTGCAAGTAGAGGGTCTCGAGCAGACCCACCGTGCGCCGAACCAGTGCGGCCGATACCAGGTCGTATGCAGCGGTTTTCCGGTCCTGCGAGGCATGGTCCCGGGCCGGTGTGCCAGAGCGGGGGACAGGCGTGTGCTGGGCCGGGTGCCCGGACGGTTTCTCCTCGACCCTGGCTCGAGCCAGGAGCTTGCCCCAAGGTGAGGGGGGTCCTGCCAGGAGCAGGATCATGGCGCCTGCGATCAGTCCGAGGATTTGAGGGATCTTGCCTCGGCCCCAACGGTCATGGACATTGGATTGTGGCATCACGATCGCCCACGTGGTCACCGTCCAAGTTCCGAGCAGCCGGATTGGACGGGGGTTGAAGTCAGAGGTAATAGAGCATGTACTGGAAGACCGCGGCCATGTCGCTCGTCAAGTTGGCTTCCTCACGGAATGTGGAGAACACGACCTTGCCGTATCCCTGAGCGAACGAGACCAGCAGGGGCGCGCCCGGCGAGTCCAGAACGGTGACCCCGTCTTCCGCCGTGTAGTGCACGTTGCCCGTGATGTGCACCACCACCTGCCCGGCAGCCCCTTCGATCAGCGGCCAGTAGGCCAGGTCGTACCGGATTTCCACCATGCTCGATTGAAGATAGGAGGCCAGGCTCTGGTCGGCCACCAGCGCGTCGGACACGATCTCGGCCACCCCGCGTTCGGCAGCACTCAACGTGGTGTCCTCTCCGAGGAAATCGATGACGTCGGGGAAACTTTGTTCCACCAGGTCGTAGGCCCAGTCGGTCACGAAGAGCACCCCTCCCGCGTCCACGTAGGCGGCCATGTTGGAAAGGATGTCCGGATCGTCCACGATGCCCTCCTCCACGATGCCCCCGTTGACGCAGATGAGGTCAAACCCCAGGAGCGCATTCAAGTCGGAGAAGAAGGCATGCAGCGGCTCGAACTCGGTGCCGTCCACCTGACTGTAGGCGGTCATTCCCACCTCATCCAGCATGCGGGAAAAGGTGTCGTACTCGCCCAGGACCACCATGGTGCTGATGGACAGCGGGTCATGGCACGGCGGGTCGGGCAGGGTGGTCAGTTTCCCCGCAACCACCTGGGCCTCGAGGCTGGTCTGGTAGGTCCCTTTTTGCACGTACACGGTGACCGCCGGCGCCTCGGGTACCCCCGTCAATACGAAGTATCCGTCCCGGTCGGTGTAGGTTTCTCGAATACCGACCACGACGCCGGAGGGGTCCTGGAGGTTTGTGTAGACGTGGGCGTTCTCAACCCAACCGTCCCCGGCCGCGGAGCAGACCCGGCCCGCCACCGCGCCGGTGTTGTCCGGAACCGGGGTATTGTAGTCCTCGATGGCCACCTCGTTGCACGCGACCGCGCCCAACAAGAGGAAAACGAGGCATTCGAGCCACACGATCCTTGTCCAGTTCATGCATGCTCCAGGCATGAAAGGCCGGGCCCGCCCCGGAAGGCTTGCCTCCAAGGACTACCACAAGGGCGGCGGTTCTTGCTTCTCGAACTCCTTGTAGAGCGCTCGAGGAATCACCACGCACGAGAGCACTTCGTTGGCGCCCTCACCGATTCGGGCCAGCAGGGCATCGCGCAAGTGCCGCTCGATCCGGGAATCCTGCACGTATCCGTAGCCCCCGGAAAGCTGAATGGCCCGCTCGCACACCCGTACCGACATCTCACTGGCCTTGAACTTGGCCATGGCCGCCCGCTTGATGATGTCCCGCCCCTGCGACTTGAAAAACGCCGTGTCGTACGCAAGCGCCCGGCTCGCGGCAATCTCCACCGCCATCTCCGCGCACTCCCGCTTGACATTGTCCAGGTCTTTCAACAAACGCCCGAACATCTCCCGCTCATGTGCGTACTTGAGAAGCTTCTCGAGCGCTCCTTGCGCAATGCCCACCGACCACGAGGCGATGGTGATTCGTCCACTGTTGAGCATCAACATGGCGTAGTTGAAGCCTCGGCCCTCCTCTCCGACCATGTGTCCTGCAGGGACGTGGTAGTTGTCGAAAATCAGTTCCGCCGTGTTCGAACTCCGGACCCCCATCTTGTCCTGGATCTTGTTGCACTCAAATGTGCCCTTCCACCCTTTTTCCACCACGAACGCGCTGATACGCCCGTCCTCCCCTCGAGCCATCACGAAAAACACGTCGGCGGACATTCCGTTCGTGATCCAGTACTTGGTCCCGTTGAGGATGTAGCCGCCCGTGGCCGGGTCCCGCCGCCACGTGGTCTTCATGGCCTTGGCGTCACTCCCACTCCCGGCCTCGGACAGCGCAAAGGCCCCGATACGCTTCCCGGAAATCAGGTCCGGAACGTACTGCATCCGCAACTCGTCGCTCCCGTACCGCGCGATCCCCTCGGTCATGGTCCCGTGGATCCCCACTCCCAAGGCAAACCCGGCGTCCGCCTTGGCCAGGCTCTCGAGTCCAGCATTGTAGAAACTGAAGCAGGCCTCGGCGCCACCGAACTTTTCCGGAAAGGACAATGCCAGGAATCCCAACTCGCCCAGCATCCGGAACATATCTTCGTTGAACACCTCCTCCGCGTCGTTGGCCGCGGCTCGAGGTGCGATCTCTCGAGTGATGAAGTCGTTCAAGGGACCCTGAAGAAAAGAGAGATAGGTTTCATAGTCGGGATTCGCATGGTGCAGTTTCCAGAGCGTGTCGGCCTGGTCTTGGACGAAAAACGCCATGGGTCGATCTCCTTCGTGTTTCGTTTCTGGACGGCGGGTCGCCCGGCATCCAGCAAGCGTTGGTCCTCGTCACGTCCGCAGAACGGCATCGAGTATATCTGCGATTCGGTCCGCCTACCACCCCATTCTGGACCTCCCATCCTCACACACGGGGTCCACCGCACCACGATGTGATGGGATGACCGACCAACGACGCTTCCTCCTCACACACGGGGTCCAACGGGCTGGCTGACGCCCCCCAGGCGGCGCTTCCGCTCTCCGGCCCACGCTTCGACCCCGGCGCTCCAGTCCTCATCCAGGAGGCTCGAGACACGGCCCTGGCCGGGAGTGCTCAGCGGTATCTGCGAATGAGACCGACCACCACGCCCTGGATGGTCACCTCCGATGCCGGCACCAGGAGGGGCTCGAGTTCCGGGTTGGCGGGTTGCAGACGCACCTGCTCCCCCTCGAGATAGAACTTCTTGAGCGTCGCCTCGGTCGAACGGATGAGCGCCACGACGGTCTCGCCGTTCGCTGCTTCGTATCGGCGCTCCACGATGACGAAGTCTCCATCGCAGATGTGCTCCCCGACCATGGAATCGCCCTTGACCACCAGGGCGAACGTCTCGGATGCACCGAGCATTTCCTCGGGGATCCACAGGGTATCCACCATTTCCACCGCCTCGATCGGAACACCGGCTGCAATACGCCCCACCAACGGAACCGGGACCGCGGCTATTGTGCCCCCTGCTCCGTGTCGAACCTCCAGAGAGCGACCGCGGTTTCTGTCCCGCTTGAGATACCCCTTGGCGCACAGATTGGTCACGTGCCTGTGCACCGTGGCCAGCGAACGAAGACCCAGCGCCCTGGCGATCTCCTCCAGGGACGGGGAATAGCCTTTCTCTTTCAGGTAGTGCTCGACGAAATCGAGGACTTCCCGTTGTCTTCTCGTCAGCATGACGCGTGACACCTCCACCGCCGGGTAAGGACACCGGCCCTCCGAGACCGGCGAGGTCCCGTCCAGTCAGGATAGGCGAGAAAAACCGATTGTTCAATTCCATTCTAAACCACGCTGCCCGCGCCCCGGAGGCGCCCACGTTCCCCGAACGCATTGGGATCCCAACTTGACGGACGCGGCTTTTGAATCTACAACAAGGAAATGCAACGCTCGTCGCCCCATGCCTGGATCCAGACGATCTCTCATCAATTCCGGGCATGGCGCTCGACCTGTGGACCCGGCCGAGAGAGGGCTTCCCCGATGTCGCGATGTCGCGAACCATCCGGGCTGTGCCGAGGGGTGGGGAGCGCACGGTTCCCTGCCCGCACCGCCGTACTCAACCTGATGCTGGCCTGGGCCGTTCTCATCTCGAGTCAAGGCGTGTCTGCGCTTGCCGGACCGGCGCCAAGCGGACCCGGCGCTCCGGAGGCGCCGGCCGATGAATTCAAGCGCGTGGCGGCTCGAGGTTTTGTGCGGGACGCGAAAACGCTGGCGCCGGTGGTCGGGGCGACCGTGCGGGTGGAGGGAGAAGGGATCGAGGTTCGAACGGATGCCTCGGGGCAATTCGTACTTCCACCGCTTGTGCCGCGCACCTATCTCCTGTTGATCACGGCGGAGGGATACGCCCGGGCCGCTTTGAAAGTGCCGCTGTACGGCCAGGGACACCGACCGACCATCCTGCTCAAGCGCGGTTCGGAGAAGGTGTTTCATCAAGAGGCGATCGAGGTGGTGACCACCACGGTGACCGCGCCTCGACCGGTCGAACATGTGTTGACGGTCAAGGAACTCGAGCATGTTCCCGGTTCGTTCAACGACGCGGTCCGAACCATCCAGAACCTTCCAGGAGTGGGGAGGAATCCCCTGGGTCTCCTGATCGTCCGGGGGACCGAACCGCAGGACACGGGCTACTACATCGATGGAATCCGGGTCCCGATGATCTTTCACTTCCTGGGGTTGCACACGGTGGTCAATACCGACGTACTGGACCAGGTGACGTTCCTCCCGGGCAACTACAACGTTCGGTACGGTCGCACCTACGGCGGTGTGGTGGACATCACCACCACGGAAAACATTCCTTACGAGTGGGGAGGTTACGTAGGAGTCGACCTGCTCAACACGCTGGTCATGCTGGATGTCCCCGTGAAACCGGGCGCCGGCCTGTACCTCTCGTTTCGCCGAGGCTACATCGACTTCGTGCTGGAACACGGTGTCCAGGGATTCCAGCGTGCTCGAGGCGAAGATGTGGACATGGGATTCATCCAGGCCCCCAAGTATTTCGACTACCAGGCCATTTACAACCAGCGCATCGGCCCTCGAGACTTCCTGCACCTGCTCGCATTCGGCGCCAAGGACGACGTCCGCATGGTCACCGACCCGCCAGCGTCCATCCCGCCCGGCCTACGCGGGGAAAACGAAGCAGGAGCAGACAACAGCTTCTACAAGCTCCTGGGCCGCTGGCGGCACTCGGGCGACGAGGTCATCAACGAGTTGACCCTCTCTTTCGGCCCGGGACTCCAGCGGTACACGTTCGGCGGCATGGATGTCACCGGTATCAACCTGGCCTTCATCATGCGGGAGGACCTCCGATTCCGGCTCCCCACCTTCCCCGGACTCACCTTGCGCGCCGGACTGGATGGATTCCTCGGACAATACCGGATGACACTGGACGTCCCTTTCGACCCTTACACCACGGTGGAACTGGACCCCCTGGGCGAAACCGAATCCACCACCGTCGAAGTCCGCGGTTGGTACCTGGCCCCAGGCCTGTTCCTCGAGGGCGAATATGACCCGACCCGATGGCTCAAGCTGGTGGGAGGTATCCGGGCAGACCCGCTTTGGTTTCCGGGCCAGTACACCGCCCTCTGGTTCGACCCCCGCCTCGCCGTCTCCGTTCGGCCATGGAAACAAACCACCTTCAAGGCCAGCCTCGGCCGCTACGGAGACATCCCTCCCCCCTTCGCCATCGACAGCGATTTCGGCGGCCAGACAGACCTCAAGCCCCCGTTCTCCACTCAGGCCTCTCTGGGGCTGGAGCACCACTTCACTTCCTTTCTCTACCTCGAAACCACCGCCTTCTACAACGACCTACGTCGCCTCGTGATCATTCCTTCAACCCCTGGTGCGGTCGACGGCAAGCCCGACTTCACCAACGACGGACGAGGCCGCAACCGGGGCGTGGAGTTCCTGCTGCGCCACAATCCAGCCAACAACTTTTTCGGCTGGATAAGCTACACCCTGTTGAAGGCCGAACGCCTCGACGGCCTCGAGCCCGCCAGCGACGCCGAATGCTCGGACCCGGACTTCCAGGGACCATGCTGGTATCCTTTCGACTACGATCAGACGCACATCCTCACCGTCGTCGCCAGCTACGACCTGCCTCGAGGTTGGACGCTCGGTGCCCGCTTCCGGTACTCCACCGGCACACCTTACACTCCCGTGGGCGGCGCGGTATACGATGTGGATACCAACGACTACGACCCCTTGCCTCAGGCCTACGGCCAGGTCAACCAGTCTCGACTCCCCTCATTCGACGACCTCACGCTCCGCGTGGACAAGGTGTTCAAGCGACCCCAGTGGAAGCTGAACACGTACCTGGAAGTCATCAACGTATACAACAAGTGCAACCCGGAAGCCATTACCTACAACTTCGACTATTCGGAGGAGGCCCATGTGTGTGGACTCCCGATCTTCCCCAATCTGGGCGTCAAGGCGGTTTTCTAACCTGCTGCTCTTGCTCGCCCTCCTCGCAGGGTGCAGCGCGGACCTCACCCCGGTGACCGCGGTGACCGGCCTTCGGGTGCTCGGCGTCGCGGTGGATCCGCCGGAAGTCGGACCGGGTGACACCTCGAGCTTCCGGCTTCTGGTCGCGGACCCGCTGGGCGAAGGTCGGGCACTGGATTGGTTCGTCGCCCTGTGCACGCCCTCCTCGGACGGCATGTGTCTGGAATACGACGAGGTGGTATCCAGGTACGGCGAGGGTCCTGTCTCCGAATGCTCTGATGACACCTGCACATTTGCCTGCACCCAGTATTGCCGGGACGCGGACTGTTCTCCGGAAGACCTTCAGGCCTGCTGCGTGAACTGTGAATTCGCCTCATGCTGCATGCGCGGGGGCACGGCCACCCCTGTGGACGGCGTGCTCGAGGTGGATGGGCGTGATTACCCTCCCCTGACCTACTCGAGCCGGGCACTGGACGGGCTCACCTCGAGGGAGGCTCAAGAGGGGGTGAACGCCCAACTGACGGTCCTGGTGTGCGAATCGGGTGTGTGCATGGACCAGGAAACGCAGGGCGAAGGCGCGCAAGGCATGGCTGGGGGATTCTCTCCCGAAGCACTGGCCTATGTACTCCCTCCTGACCAGTCCTTCGTCGCCGTGAAACGGACGCGAATCTCGGCTGCTGCTCCTGGGGACCGGAACCGGAACCCAACCCTGGAAGGACTCGAGGTGGATGGGACCTTGTACCGGAGCGGTGACCGGGTGGTCCTGCCTTCGAGTGCGATTGTGACCCTGACCCCGGTGCTTGCAGCCGGTGCGATCGAAGCGTATACCTACACGACGACGGAGGGCACGGTCGAGGACCGGTGTGAAGCGCCCTATTTCTCCTGGTATGCCACGGCAGGTGATATCGATGAGGCGTACACCGAGCCGGCACCGATCCCGGGCTGCGCATGGGAGGGGGGCGAACTCCCCGACGCTGCCAATCACTGGACCTTGCCCGACACGTCCTCGCCCGGGACACCACTGAGCCTGTTCGTGGTGGTTCGCGACCGGCGTGGCGGCATGGACTGGGTGGTGCTCGAGGTGGACATGGAATGATCCTCCGAGATGATCCTCCCGGCCCCGGGGGTTCCTCACGCCCAATGGACGGGCCGGGACCCGGCCATCCAACCGGACGCATGGTGCCCATTTCTGCATGCGTCCGGAAGCCGTTTCCAGGTGGCACCGCCCGTGCCAAGCGCTCCATGCGATCCAACCGTCTCCGGGAACGATTCCGAATGATGTCCGCCCGAGCAGCAAGGTCCCCGGATGTTCTCCGGCACCGGCTTCGACGACCCGGTGCTCGACATTCGAGGACATATCACCTTTCGAGGACGCGACATCCGAGGATACCTCACGTGTCCTGGGCATGAATATCGGAAAGGGGGGGAGGCGATCCCACGGGAACTCGAGCCGCAGCGCCCCTTTTCCGGGGTGGGTAATTGGAGCAAGATGGACTTTTCCAGGGTCCGAACCTGGGCTAGACTGACCTTTCCGGGCCGGCCCGCAGCGGAGGGCGGCCGTTCACACGAAGTGGAGAGCCACGGAATGTCGACAGGAATCACACGAGAAGAAGCGCTCGAGCTGTTGCACGAGCACATTGAGAACCCGAACATGATCAAGCACTGTCTTGCCTCTGAAGCAGTCCTGGGAGCGATTGCCGACCGTCTGGGCACCGACCGGGAGAAGTGGGCCATGGCGGGGCTGCTGCACGATCTGGATGTGGAGATCACCCATGCCGATCTATCGGTTCACGGCCTGGAGGCCGCACGCATGCTGGCGGAGCGGGGCGTGGATCCGGAGATTGTGGAGGCCATCCGTCTGCACAACGAGCAGGCCTCTGGAGAGCCCCGCACCACGGTGTTCCACCATGCGTTGGCGGCAGGAGAGACGATCACCGGCCTGATTGTGGCCACGACGCTCGTCTACCCGGACAAAAAGCTCGCCAGCGTCAAGCCCAAGTCTATTGTCAAGCGGATGAAGGAGAAGGCGTTTGCCCGGTCGGTGAACCGGGACATCATCCGGGAGTGCGAGTTGATCGGGATTCCTCTTCGAGAGTTCGCCGAGATTGCGCTGAAGGCCATGCAGTCCATCAGCGACGAGATGGGACTCTGAACGCCCCCGGTGCGAGGCGTTGCGGGAATGAGGTCCCGGCACCGTGAACGGGCACGGGACGAAAATGCAACTCATTCCACGACCAGAACGGTGAACGTGTCCGTGACCAGTTCCTGGGAAGGCCATCCTCCAGCCCCGGTCCCGGCAATGCATTGCAGAGTCAGGGTGTTGAATCCGGGTTCCAACGCCACCGTCGCCCGGCCGACCTCGAGGACCGATCCATCATCGGGGAGGGTCACCATGGCGGCAGTCTCGCCGTTGACCGTGATGGCCACGTGCATGGCAGCCAGGCCGACGATGGTGAGGTCCAAGCTTTCCTGGAAGGCGACTCGAGGCGTGTCTGCGGCAAACTTCGCCCCGCCAAACCCGGGGGATGGCGCGTCCGGGAGGTCGCCGCTCAGCGTGCCCGCATCGATCCGGATACGCCCGGCCCCACCGCCGCCGCCACCGCCGGAACTGGTCCCGTTGGAGGACCCACCGACGCCGCCGGCCTCGGCCGTGGCATCGCCTCCATCCTGGTAGGTGCCGCCGTTCCCATCGTCTCCTCCGCCCCCACCGCCGCCGTTCCCGGCAACCCCCGCCCCACCGTTCCCGGACCGCCCGTTGCTGCCGGCCGAGTTGCTACTGCGCAGGCCGCCCGCCCCCCAGGCACCGCCCCCGCCTCCTCCCCCGCCTCCTCCACAACAACCGTCCTGACCCGCTTCCGAACCGACTCCCCCTCGGCCCCCATGCCCCGGACCATCACCTCCACCGCTTCCACCCCCTCCAGCCGCGGTCACCTCGCCACACAGTGTCACCCGGCGCCCGGACAAAAACACGGCGCCACCACTCCCTCCCCCTGCTCCTCCAAAACGACCGATTACTGTCTCAGGATAGTTGTCGTTGTCCACTCCCCCGGACGCCCCGCCGCCATCCGCCCAAACCGCCCCGCCACAGTCCACGATCACCGAGGCATCGGAAACCAACGCCACAGCCCCTCCACCGCCCCCACCGGCCGAACAACACTGTCCATAAAGCGAGCCACTCCCCCCTCCACTCCCGGCCACCAAGGGCTCGAGTTCGGCGTTTCCATACACCACACCACCAGCGCCGGGCGTCCCTCCGAACCCGGCCTGGCCACCATGCCCCCCCGGGTTGCCATAACCCGCGCCTCCCCCTCCGCTGTCCAGCGTGCTCCCGCCCCCGGCCCCAGGCCCGGCGCCCGAATTGCCGACAGAACTCGTCGACCGGCCTCCGTCTCCACCTCCCGGACCCGCAGACCAGTAGTTGCCGCTGGCATCCACCACTCCCTGCACCAGAATGGGACCCACCGACTCGATCCTGATCGGGGTGTCCCCCGTGGTCAGTAGACTGCCTTCCACGCGGACGAACGAAAAGCGGCCGGCGGCCAGGTCCGCACCCGCCCCGTCCGAACTCAAGGTCGCACTCCCGGAAACTTCCAACTCGGGCAACCCGTGCACCACGAACGAGGTCTCGGCCACCACCCGGTCACCAGCAAGAAGTCGCGCGGTGGCCACCACGGTGTCGGTTCGAGGCGCCACCGGCGTTCCTCCGAAGGGCTCTCCCCCCGGAGACAACGAAACCAGCGGCGGGATGGCCAGGCGTCCCACAACGCGATCGTCGCTCGAGTAGTCCAAAGCGAACGAGGGTTGTGCGCCGTCGACGAAGACCGGGGAATTGCCCTCGAACACCACTTCGACCCAGTCCACCATGCAGAGCGTCACCGCCCCGGTGGCCGTGAACTGAGTGGGGACTCCAGGCGGATCCTCCACATCCCAGCCGGCCCCCTCCTCCACGTCTGCGTTTCCGAAAGCAAGGATGTGCACCTCCGCAGTTGTGGTCAGCGAGGGTTCCGGCCCCTCGTCTATCCAGCCATCTCCGTCATTGTCCACACCATCGCAGGTCTCCACGTCGCACACATCGCCCACCCCATCTTGATCCGTGTCCGCCTGGTCAGGGTTGGTCGTCTCCGGACAGTTGTCCACGTCTCCGCATACCCCGTCTCCGTCCGCGTCGTCCGCCGGGTCCCCCGGGCACTCGTCGCATGCATCCCCGGCCCCGTCTCCATCCTGGTCCGACTGGTCCGCGTTCGCAGTCCCGGGACAGTTGTCCACGTCTCCGCACACCCCGTCGCTGTCCTCGTCGTCGAGCGGATCCAGGGGGCAGACATCGCACAGGTCCCCCTGCCCATCTCCGTCTTGATCCGCCTGGTCAGGGTTGGTCGTCTCCGGACAGTTGTCCACGTCTGCACAGATACCGTCGGTGTCCAGGTCGTTGTCGGAATCAAGAGGACAGCGATCGACGCAGTCGGCGACCCCGTCTCCATCTTGATCGGGAAAGTCGTTATCCACGACGCCGTCCCCGTCATTGTCAAGGCCGTCGCACACCTCGTCACTGCATGCGTCCCCAATGCCGTCCTTGTCGATGTCGGCCTGGTCGGGGTTGGCCGTCGTGGGGCAGTTGTCCACGTCCCCGCACACGCCGTCCCCATCCGCATCGTTCATGTCGTCCCGAGGACAACGATCACACTCGTCTCCGATCCCATCGGTGTCCCCGTCGGTCTGGTCAGGATTGGCCGTCGTGGGGCAGTTGTCCACGTCCCCACACACGCCGTCTCCGTCTACATCGTTCATGTCGTCCCGAGGGCAGAGGTCACAGGCGTCGCCGAGTCCATCGGCATCGACATCTGCCTGATCCGCGTTGGGAGCTTCCGGGCAGTTGTCCTTGTCGCCACAGACACCATCCTGATCCACATCGTCGGCAGCGTCGAGGGGACACGGGTCCACGCAATCGGCCATGCCGTCCGAGTCCGTATCGGGAAAGCCGTCGTCCACGACCCCGTTACCGTCGTTGTCGAGGCCATCGCAAATTTCAGGAACCGGCGTCGACGTTGGGACGGGGGACGGGGACGGACCGGGAGTGACCGGGGCCGGCGTCGGAACAGATGGAGTCGGTGTGGCAGGAACGGAAATGGTGGGGGTTGCCGTTGACGGATTGGGTGATGGAGACGAAACCGCGTCATCGTCCTCGATGTCGGGGCAACCTCCCAGCATGATAACCAGAAAGAAGGATGCGAGGAGCCAGATGCCCCATGCGGGCCAGACGACTGCTCGAGTTTCACGCGCTGCCGCCACTCGCCTGCTACTACACACTACACGGCCAACCGCCATATCCACCTCCTGCCCTGCTCCAGGCCAAATGTTTCACAACTACACGGTGCTCGATGCTCGTCAGAAACATTATGACAACATCAGAAGACAGGTGGCAACGGGCATGGGGGCGAAACTGGCATCAACGTCATGTTTATAGTGCTGGACTCATGTGGCCTGTGACCAGGCCTACGGAACTCGAGGAAACTTCCCTGCACCAGCCCACCATCCAGGCGCCGAAGTTGGTTGCGCCCCGATCCCCGAGATCTGTGGCAGTCCCACCACGGCAATCCATTGCAACCCTCCGGCCGACGCCCGGGCCCCGAACGGAGGGCCGGGGTCCCGGTTTCCCGAGTGTGACCCGTGTGCCGAGATCGGCTCGGTTCTGGATGTGCACAACCGGGTGCTCGGCGAGGTGCTGCCCGTGGCCGGGACGGGCTACACCCTGAACTACCGGAGCGACCGGGTTCCCGGGTTTCGTGGCGCCTATCGTCTCGAGATTCCTGTGACCGAGGCCGAGGTTCCGGCGAGCCTGAAGCGTGTGGAAGTGGAACTGGACGTGGCCGGCCGGCACAATGCGTGGATCTTTGGGCCTGAGCCGGGACAGACCTTCACCTTCGAGTGGGACGGACTGGACGGATACGGCCGGGAGGTGGTCGGGGCGCAGGTGGTGAGCGGAGCCACGGGCTACGTGTACGACGGGGTGTACGAAGAGACGGAGACGTTTGGTTACAGCGGGAACGG
>CAYQMG010000018.1:0-3556 GCA_964418585.1 uncultured Gammaproteobacteria bacterium
TGGCCCGGGACCGGCATCTGGAGAACAACCTGGTGCTGACGTTCAATCTGCTTCGTTCCGGGAAGCTCCCGCCGGCCCGTCCCGGGGAGTACCGGGAGGTCCGGTGAGCGAGCGCGACCGTTCTGTCCTGGTGGAGGAGCAACGCCGTTGGCCCGGGGCAGCCCGGTGCAGGCACCTCGTGCGCACCGTCGTGCCGTTGCTGCACCGAAGTCGGTTGCGCCATCATCCCTGAAATCCGTTGCGTTCACGGGACTGCAATCCGGTGCAGTTTCAGCTCCGCAATTCATTTCGCTTTGACCTCGCAATTCATTTCGCACCCACCCCGCAACCCGATTGCACCTCCACGACTGCAATCCCCTTCGCTCTGCGCCCTGCAATCCGTTGCAGTTCCGGCTCCGCAATCGATTTCGCTTTGAACCCCGCAATTCATTTCGCACCCACCCCGCAATCGATTTCGCTCCCAACACTGAAGTCGATGGCAGTTGCTCGACCACGGGCTTGTGCGCTTCGCCGTGCGTGAGTATGATCCCGAGGTGGGCCGCTGGCAGTCCCGGGACCCGATCCTCTTTGCCGGGGGAGACACCAGCCTCCACGGCTACGTGGTGAACGACCCGGTGAACTGGGTGGACCCGGGGGGGCTGGTGGCATGGGCCCCGGTTGCCATTGGTCTGTGGGCAGCGGTGGAAGTCGGGCTAGCACTATATGATTTCTATGATGCTGGTGTCACCCTGCTAGACCCTTGTGTCAGCGCCACAGAAAAAACAATTGCGGTAGGACTCGCACTACTTGGAGCGATAGAACCAGGCGGAGGATACGGAGCACTCGACGATGTCGGGAGGGAGGTGGTATACCGAACGAGAAAGGCGCTAGGCTCGGACGGCGCTATTTCACGACACATCATTGAGAAAGTCGATGGAGAAGTCGTTTCGATTACTCACCAGGTAGAACGCGGAGGGGAGATTGTCCATCAGCACCAGCGCCACATCGGGCGTTATGGAAGCGAACGAGAGTTCCCAGTTGAATGGATACAATATCCCGATATCTTCGAATAAGATTTTCTGATATGTGCAGCACCGAAACCCAGTTTGAAAAACAAATCCTGGAACTAACAGAATCAACATTGAACGCCTACTTGACTCGATTCCAGGCTTTGGGGCTCCATGCAGAATCTCCAAAGCTTACGCGACACGTGAATCGTGGAAAGTACTATCAGTCAGAAATTGTCGTCGACATTTACAGTGAATCGGGACTTGAAGATGTTATCGAATTCTGTATCTGGAAATCTGGAAAGCCATATGCGAACCATCACCAGATCAAGTCTTGGCTCCATGACACCTTGGAGACCTTGCTTCAGTCTCGTGAAGGTTTGCAACGATCGTGATACTGGTATCTTTTGGTCGAAGAATTGGCATTGATCACCAAATGTCTGAATTGCAACAATGTAACACATTTGTCCATTGCAATAGAGTGGTCATGGTTCTGACGGAAGTTTGGGCTGTACTGGGAAGGTGCGGTCAGGCGAGCAGCCTTGAGTCTGCCGTGTGTATGGGATCCAGGCTGGCCATTGGCACGTTTGATGGCATGGATAGACCTCCGCGCTGCGGAGCCGGCAGTGGATTCGAGGGGAGTTCCGATCTGCCTGTCCTGCCGCGGGACTGGTATCGATTCGGACTGCGGAAGCACCTTGAACGGGCGCTGCCGGAATGCCTCACCTACGAGTATCCCTTGGGCACGAAGAGAACTTCCTATTGTAGTCAGGTCATTGCAGATTCAATTCTGACCCACATAGCGGCGGTGGGAGATGAACAGTACTCCCCACGACTGGCGTCTCCACCACTGTGAACACAAATTCACCCGAAAGGAGCGAAGAAAGCAGCACAGGTCCGGGAGGCCCTCCAACGTCTCGGCATCGACCGGGACGACGCCATCAACGGCGTCGCCTTGCCCAAGGAGTTCCACCAGGGCCTGCACACAGATGATTACTACAAGGCGATCAACGAGGCGTCCAAGCAGTGGACTACTGCCGAGGACGTCGTGAAAGCCCTCGAACGTATGCGGAACGACTTGCTCAAACGGGCCAGGGAAGCGGGGTATCTCTGATGGACACGAGAGTTTGGAAACTGGCGGAGGATTCCAACAAGGACAAGGTAATCCGGACGGACCTGAGGTACTTCCGGACCCATTTCGTCGGCGAGCCCATGGCCGACACCTGGGAGGTCCCGGAACTGGATGTTCAGGGAAAGCGCAAGCGCGTGCGCGACTTCGTATCCTGGCAAGCGTGCGCCCCGGTGATCTCGGAGCGTGCCCGCAAGGTGCTGGAGCCGCTGATCGGGGACCATGTGGAGTTCCTCCCCCTGGTTGTCCTCAAGCGGCAGCAGTACTACGCCATCAACGTGCTCACCCTGGTGGACTGCCTCGACCGGGACCGGTCGGAGTTTTTCTGCGAGGAGCACGATCCGAACATCATCTGGTCCCTTCACAGGGCCTCGTTCGACCCGAAGCGGGTGGCGGACGTACCGATCTTCAAGCTGCCCCAGTATCGCGGAGCCACGTTCGTGCGAAGGCCCTTCATCGACGCGGTGGTGGAAGCGGGGCTCCAGGGGGCCTACTTCGTGGACCCGTTCGACCCGATGCGATACGTGTTTCGGAAGGAGCCCGACATGATCGACCGTCTGACCGGGCCCGAGTACCGGGAAGGAACGGGGACGGTGGAGGAGGAAGGGTCCGGGCAGGCCTCCCGGAGCGGGGAGGACGCGGCGGAGGCGCTTCCCCCAGCACGGGAGGAGCGGCCGTTGGACCAGGAGGAGAAGAACGAGCTGGCCTACTTTGCCCACCAGGGTCTCGTGCGGCTGGGTCTCCTGGGCCGGGCCGCCTCGCCCGAGGACATCGTGTGCGTGGTCTCCCAGTACCTGGACCGATGGCGGAAGGAGCACCGGAACCCGAGCGAGGACGACGTGTTGGTGTTTGCGCTGGAATGCAGCGTGTTGTGGGCGAGCCAGGTGGTGCGGACGCTGGGCTGGGAGTGGGTTGCGGTGCTGGAGGAAGGGGAGCCGCTGTACGCCATTGCGTCCCCGGACCGGTCCCGTGTGGTGTACCCGGTGGTGTGGTTTGGGGACCTGGCCCGGGACCGGCATCTGGAGAACAACCTGGTGCTGACGTTCAATCTGCTTCGTTCCGGGAAGCTCCCGCCGGCCCGTCCCGGGGAGTACCGGGAGGTCCGGTGAGCGAGCGCCACCGTTCTGTCCAGGCGGAGGAGCGGGGTCGACGGCCCGGGGCAGCCCGGTGCAGCCCCCTGGTCCGCACAGCCGTGCTGTTCCTGCAGCGAAGTCGGTTGCGCCTCTACCTCTGAAATCCGTTGCAGTCACGGGACTGCAATCCGTTGCAGTTTCAGCTCCGCAATTCATTTCGCTTTGAACCCTGCAGTTCATTTCGCACCCACCCCGCAACCAATTGCGCCTCCACGACCGCAATCCCCTTCGCTCTGCGCCCTGCAATCCGTTGCAGTTCCGGCGCCGCAGTTCATTTCGCTTTGACCTCGCAATTCATTTCGCACCCA
>CAYQMG010000019.1:0-9897 GCA_964418585.1 uncultured Gammaproteobacteria bacterium
TTCGATGGCGATGATGGCCACGTCGAGGAACTGTTGCTTGAGGGAGAGGTCCTTTTCGAGTTCGACCCGGTAGCTGGTTCCGTGATAGAGGTCGGTGAGTCCGAGCCCGAACAGGCGGTGCCATGGGATCATGAGGTCCTCGTCGAGAAGATGGAATACTGAGGTTGTCGCGAACTGCACGTTCTGACAACGAGACAATGCTGTAGATATACCGTAGTGTCAATGCATTGTTGGTGCTGTCTTGAACCCGCGGACCACGTTTGCGTCCATTTCGGAGGGGTGAACGGTCGTACCAGAGCAGCCGCACCAATGGATGTCAATACGTCGTCTGGGTCCCAGGAGGGAGAAACGAGGAGGATTCCAGGCAGGTCTCAGGGGGTCGTTTTCGTGTTGCAACTTTTCCAGGTAGGCCCGAATCTGCTCCACAGACCACCCCCGGAGCCGTTGCTCGGGGGGCAAATCGGGGTATTGATCACCAAATGTCCGAAATGCAACAGTACTGCGTATCGGTCTCTTGCGCCGGGGGGCCAGAGTTCTTCTGGAAGTTCGGAATGTTCATAGAAGGTGGAATCTGACTGCCAGCCTTCACTTGTCCATGAATATCGGATCACCGTCGGCGTTTGGGGGCGTGGGCGGATTTCCACACCGGGGGGAGCGGCAGTGGATTCGAAGGGAATCCCAACTCCCCATGCGCTTGACTCGATATTCCCGTGCAAAACGGGCGATGGCCCCGTGCTCTTTTCTGGTCTCCAGCGCCTCTTTGGCGATTGGTGGAGCAGCTTGAGGGAGAAGGTATCGGGAATTTCGGGGCCGAAAATGAGAGAGGTGGTGTGAGTGCGAGGAAACAGATAACAGACAGGACAAGGCCATGACCTACAATTGCCATTGCTTGGGGCGGCCGGTCCGCCCGGGGAAAACTCAGCTTGGACAGGCCGCCGGGCTGTTCCTGCCGGCATGACGGAGCGGGGAGGGGAGCAGGCAGGAGTGCTCTGGCTGCCCAACCGGGCGACTGGTATGTGAGTTGGGACAGGGAAAGCGTTTCGAGCGGAGGCTGCCGGAGTGCTCCCCAACTGGCCCCTCCTGGGTCCGGAGAGAACCTTCGGCCAACCTGTGGTCATCACAAGCCGATCGCTGACGCACACGCCTGCACGAGGTGATGAGCAGTGCCCGTGATTGGCCTATCCAGCGCGGAATTCAGCGCCCAGTGCGCGTTCCACTGCGCGAAGTGCGACCCGGTTGAGGAAAAGGAACACCATGGTCCACACCAGGGCCACCAGAGGCACGAGGAGCCAGAAAACGCCGCGGAAGCCCAGAGCGGCTGCGCAGGCGCCTGTGCCGGAGAGGGTGAGTAGGATGACGAATTCCAGGTAGAGGCCCATGGCCACGATCGAGATTTCCTTGCGTCGGCCCCCTTGGCCGGGTTTGGGGAAGATGGCCCCCAGGGCCACGGTGAGCCACCCGAGGGTGGCGCTGGCCGCCAGGAGTACGGGAAGGAGGCAGATCGCAGCGAACAGGCGGAAGGGCAAGGGGAGAGGGGAGGGCGCGATGACGAGTAGGACCAGGGTCTGCCAGAAGATCCTCGTGAAGAGCAACGTGTGGCCTACTACCTTGGCGCGGAAGATACGGTTTGCGTCAAGGGGCAGTTGGGCCAGGTTTTCCAGCAGACCGCCTTCAGCGGAGAAGGTGCTCAGCCCCTGGCAACTGACCAGGAAGAGCGCGTATGCGGCCAGGATCGGGATGAAGAGTGCTGCGTTGTACTCTCCGGTAACCAGGTCCACCGCAACCAGGGAGAACATCACGGCGCCCATGGCGGTGAAGGCCACCCGCTGCGCTGTGTCTCGCTGGCTGGAGCGCAGATCCTTGAGCACGATGGCGGCCATTTCCTGGGGGAGGCGTCGGAGGACCCAACGTTCGGTTCTGGTTTGCTCCTTGCCGTGTCCACCTGTCTTTCCTGACCCAAGTGAGTGGCTACCGAAGAGTTCGAGGTTGTCAAGAAAGGAAAACCGGTAGAGCAGGAAGGCGATGGCGCCCAGGACCACGGTCAAGGCGGCGGTTCGGACAGAGAGATCGAGGGCGGCCGGCGTGTCGCCGCTCGAGTAGAACGGGACCACGGCTGCGACCCAGGATGGCGGGAGGGTGAGGGGGACGGCTGCACCGGATCTGAGCGCCGCGCGGATGTTACCCAGGGCGCCTACCCCGAGTCCGGCCAGGAGCACGAAGAACCCGAACAGGAGGAACCGGCTCCTGGTGGCTCGAACCGGGAGGAACCGGATAACTCCGATGTAAAGGGCCATGGCTACCAGGGTGGGTTGGGCTGCGAGTGCGAGCAGGTCCAGTGTGAGGAGCAGGAAGAGCCAGGGGGGCAGGTCTGCCAGCAGGAACGCGAGAGCGAGCGGCCCGATAGCGCCGGCGAGGAGGACCAGGAAAGGGAACTTGAGCGTGTCGAGCAGTTCGGTGGCGAACAGGGCGATTGGGCCCACGGGTCCGAGCAGGTGTTCCCGTTCGTCCATCCGTTGCTGTCCGAAAAACCGGGTAACCACGTTTGCCAGCGCCATGAACGAGAGTGCCACGTAGAGGGAGAAGGCCAGGAGGCCGAGCACGCGGTACATGTCACGAGGGGCGTGGTGCTGGAGCAGGTCGGCCATTGCTGCGGAACCGTGTATCCACAAGGCGGACAGGCCCACCAGGCCGAGGAGGGTGACTCCGACCGCGAGCGCCATGTACTCCCGCTTTTCGGTCACCAGGTTGCGTACCATCCGGACCTTCCAGCGGGCGTAGACAAGGGCAAAGGGTGCCATCAGTCGAGAAACCTCCTCACCCGATCTTCTTCCACCTCGCCAGTGAGCCGGAGGAAAACGCGCTCGAGTTCAGCGCCGCCGTGCTTGGCCGTCAGCGCTGCCGGGGTTTCCTGGACGATCAGTCGTCCCCGGTGGAGGATGCCCACCTTGTCACACAGCCGTTCCGCCTGGCTCAGGATGTGTGTGGTCATGAACACGGTGGTCCCCCGGTCACACAGCCCTCGGATCAGCTTGCGTACCAACCCCGCAGCCTTGGGATCCAGGTCCGCTGTGGGTTCGTCCAGAAAAAGCACTCGAGGCCGGTGGAGCAGCGCCGCGGCGAACCCGAGCTTTTTTTTCATGCCGAGCGAATATCCCTTGATGAGGCGTTGTGCGTCCTTTTCGAGTTCGAGCAGGTCGATCAAGGCGCGGATCCGCTCCAGGCAGGGGCCTCGGGGCAACCGGTGCGCGTCGCCGATGAACTCCAGGTACTCGAATCCGGTCAGGTATTCGTAAGGACTCAGGTTTTCCGGCATGTACCCGGTGACCGCGTGGATCGCCGTGCGATCGCGTCGGATGTCGAGGTCCAGGACACGGCCGGCGCCGCCCGTGGGCCGGAGCAGGCCCAGGAGCATCTTGATCGTGGTCGTCTTGCCCGCCCCGTTGTGCCCCAGGAAGATGTACCACTCACCTTCTTCCACGGTCAGGTCCAGGCCCCGAACCACTTCCTGGTTTCCAAAGCTACGCGCCAGGCCTCGAGTTTCGATGACTACCTTACGCTCGCTCATGGCATGCCTCCGCAGATCAGGAACGCACACACGTGCACCAGCAACGCCCCGTCCAGACCGAAGCGCACCCGGGTCGCACCGAGTACGAGCGCGCTTGCAAAGGTCGCTGCCGCGTGAACCGGGGTCGGTTCCATCGTTCCGGAGAGGAGCAGGGCGGAGAGTGCTGCGGTGGCGAGAACCGCCGAAACGTGTCCCAGGCGGATGGGTCGGAACAGGTAGGCCAGGATGGTGAGCACGATACCTCGAGTCAGAACCTCGAGGCGCACCAGCGCAAAGAGGGCGAGGAGCATGTCCGGAAAGGTGTGGGACCCGCCCGGGGGGGCGCCGAGTTCGCCCACGGTGACCAGGTGAGGGAGGCGCGCCAGGTACGAGGTGGGTGTTCGTCCTATCCAGGCGGCGCCCAGCGTGATGAGGGTCAGCAGGGCCGCCCCGACCAACAAAGGCCAGGCTCGGACCAACCAGCGGCCCGGGTCCCCGCGGCGCAGGCTTCGTCTCAATCCGCGCACGGTCGCCAGCCCGGGTAGTCCGGCTGCAGGGCTGAGCACCACTGCGCCGGCCAGCATGAAGAAGAGCCGTGCACCGGCTTGGACCCACCAGGACGCCATGGCCGCCGCGCTCGATCCGCTTGCCACGGCCGAGCCGAGGGCGGGGATCGTCAGGGCGGTGCCGGCGAGGGTGAGCCATGCGGCCAGGACCCAGGAACGGCGGGACAATCTGGGGAACGAGACGAAAGCGACCAGCCCGAGTGCCACCGCGAGCAGGTCGACCAGGCCCAGGCTCCCCATGGACAGGAAGGTGGCGGGGAAGAGGAGCGCGTGGCGGCTCAACCCCACCAACTCCACGAATCGACACTGGAGTTCCACGACCTGTGGGGCGATTTCATCCGCCCACCCTTTCACCCGCTTCTCCCGACAGCGGGCGTCGGAGGCAAAGTCGATCAGCTTGAGGGCTTCCGCGCGCACACGGTCCCGGTCGTATCGCTCGGGCACCGTCTCCGGCAAGAACCGCATCGCCTCCGCCAGGTACAGGTAGTCCTTTCCCCGTCCCCAACGGCCTTCTGCGGCACGTCGGAACGCCTCCGCCGCCGGCTCGTAGCGCCCCAGCCCGTAGTTCGCGCGCCCCGTTTCCCGGTCCGCGCGGTCCGCCTCGGCCGGAAACCGTTCCCGAAACCGCTCCACCAGGGCCAACGCATCCTGGTATCGCTCCAGGCGTCGAAGGGCGAATGCTGCCGCCTGCATTGCACCGGACGTGGTGTTTCGCCAGGGACCTTCCAGCAACGGCCGCAGCACCTCGAGCGCCTGCTCTCGCCATTCGTCCCGGTAGCCGTGGGCCAGGGTCCGGCCCCAGGCCAGCTGGAAATCGTCCAGGTAGCCGTCGTCGTCCGGGTAGTACTGGGCAACCTCCCGGAAATGCTGCAACGTGTCGGGCACAGTAAGTCGGGTCGCCTTCAACAGGAGGGCCGTCGTGGTGAGTCGAAGTTCGAGAGGCGCGGTGGCCCGGGTGAGGCGTTCCTCGATCTGCAGAATCTGGGTGAACGCAAAATGATCCGGAACCAGGCCGTGGTCCACGGCCAGTATCCTCAGCCACGTGGCCCACGGCTCCGGTGCTTCCAGACTCGCCCAGAAATCCTCCGGCACCTGCTCTGGAGGTTGGTGCAAGAACCGCCGGAGCGCTCGAGCCAGGAAGGACCGCCACGGGCCGAGTTCCGGGCTCCTCTGGATTCCTTCCACCGCGACCTGAATCGCGTGGGCGCGAGCCTCGAGGCGCGCAATGAAGGTCGTTGCGTCTTCGTCCCGGTCGCCCCGGTACCGGTCCCGTTCCGTCACCAGGGCCAACCACCCTGCCCAGCAGGCTTCGAGACGCACCAGGGGCGGGTCGCCCGGGTCGACCGTCCACGCCCGGTGGGCGAGTATGCATTCGAACGGGTCGGATTCGCAGGCGATCCACTGGCGCAGCACTTTGGGCGCCGGGTCGGCGGGGTGGTCGAGCAATGCCTTCTCCACCCAGGCCCGGGCCCTGTCGAAGTCCCAGTCCTCCGCAGCCGCGATCGCCCTGGCCGGTGCATCTTGCTGGCTCGATGCGGCGTCGGCCGGTGCATCTTGCTGGCTCGATCCGGCGTCGGCCGGTGCGTTTTCCGTGCTCGGGGCGGGGTCGGCCGCGGCCAGTGGTACCAGGCCCCACAAGGAGCCCACCAGGACCGGGAAAATCGTTCGCAAGGTTGCCCTGAGCTTTCGAAGCAGCATCACGTGTCGGCTCCGCCTTGGAGCGAGCGTTGCTGTTCTTGTCGGGCTCCCCGTCTGAGCGGGACGTGGAGTGCGGTGAGGGTGCCCAACGACATGAACAGGCCCAGGAGCCGGTCCCAGCGGGTCCGGGAGAAGTGTAGCCGCACGGAACCGGTGTCCGTTGCTTCGACCGGAATGGACATCAGTCCGTCCTTGGTGGAAGCCACCTCGAACCGTCGTTTGCCCAGGGTGACCATCCAGCCCGGGAACCACTGCTCCTTGATCTCGATTCGGCCCGCCTCACCCGGCAGCGACACCGCGATGGTGCCTCCGGCACGGGTGAATTCCAGTCCCCTGGACTCCCCCCCGTCAGCAGGAAAGAACTCCGCATAGGGCCTTGGATGGAGCCACCGTTTCCCCTTCTTGAGCGTCAGGCCCACTGCAGCGCGCTCGAGCACACTGTCTTTCTTGGCGTTCTTGAATATGCGGCGCGTGACCGGGGTGAAGTATTCGGGATAGACCCTGCGCAAGAGCGAAAGGTCGATGTCCGTGTGGGAGGGGGGGAAACTCAAGTAGTCCACCCGGAACGGGAGGCGGTCCAGCCCCTTTCGGTGCTCGGCGATACGGGATACCCCGTCGTAGGGTTTGCGCCAGGAAGCCGCTCCCTGGTAGGGGAAGAAATCGACGACCATCAGCGCCACGAGTGCCCCGGGGATCAGGCGGGACCAGGTGCGGCCTCGAGCCGCCTGTTCCATGTTTTGAGCGGCGAAACCGGCAAGGGCGCAGGCGCCAAAAGTGGCGATGGTGAGGTATCGCCAGGGGAACTGGAGGATGGTCATGGGAGGGAACCGGGCGAACAGCACATCCAGCGGGTAGAGGGTGAGTGCCAGCGTACCCAGGGTCATGGTCAGGAGGCCGAGGACGATGCTTGAGTCGTATGACTCCGCCGGGATCCTGAGCCGGTTCAGGAGGGGGGCGTCGCTCCCTGGTTCGGCAGCCGTACCGGTTGGACCATCGCCCCCTCGGTCTTTTCCGGCCGCCTTCTCTTGCCGGCGTCGGGGGGCCAGGGGGAGGAGGGTGAGCAAGGAGATCCCGAAGTAGAAGGGCATCTCGTTGTCTTCATGCTTCGAGCCGTGCGGCTCGGCTCGTTGCCACTTGCTCCAGGCCCGCCGTTCCACCAGTTCCCGGGGCTCGAGACCGTAGCGTCCGTAGAGGGGTTTCCGTCCGCCGAGCGTGGAAGAGATGGAGGCGTATCGACCTTCTGCAGCGACCGGAACCGTGTAGTATCCAGCGGCCGCAAGACCGGTGAGTGCCACGAGGAGGAGGAGACCGAGTCGGCGGGCCAGGGCACGGCCGGGGCGGAAGCGGTGGAGGGCCAGGGTCCACAGGCCCATGCCGATACCGGCCATGGACAGGCTGAGCGGGTGCGTGACGGTGAGCACTGCGGTCCAGATGGCGGCGTTTCTCCAAGAGCGTCTGTTGGGGGAAGTGATTGCCCGGTGCATTGTATAGAAGAAGAGGGGAAGGACCGCCATGCCTGCGGCCTCGGCCACTGCGACGCGGTAGTGGCTTTCCAGGAGGTGGTAAGGAGCGAAGCAGTAGGCAGCAGCGGCCACGAGGGCTGCGGTGCGGCTGGATGTCCAGCGGTGGACCACGAAGTACATGGCTGCGCCGGCGAGCATGTTGTACAGGACGAATCCGTACTTGAAGGAATCGAAGACCGCGAGTCCGAGCGCTTCGAACGGGAGCATGAAGAAAAAGGCGAGGGGGGGATAGAACATGGGGAACGGCATGCCCAGGCCGATGTGGTGGACCCAGATAGGGACCACAGCGCCGCTGCGCACGGTCATGAAAAAGGCGTAGGTTCCCCACAGATGGGTCATGATGTCGTGGCCCTGGGGGAAGCCGGGGTAAAACAGGACATGGGTGGCAGCCAGACCGGCGAGTGCAGCCAGGGCCAGGTCCAGCCCCTGCATGCGCCGAGGTCTCCACGCGGTCCACACGGTGAAAAGTCCCACAAAACCGGCGGACACCCACACCTTGGGCTCCACTTTGACCCGATCCTGGGTGAGGAGCCAGAGCAAGACCGGGGTGGCGGTCAGGGGAAGCCATCGGAGCCACGTGGTCAACCTGGCGGGGCGAAACCCCGGGGCATCGAGTCCGGTTTCCGCCTCCGTGGACTTCACCAATGGTTTCAGCGTGCGCCGTCCCTGCTCCTTGCTCGGCGGTCGGGTCATGTCGGCCTCTCTTTCGCACAATCCGGGTCCGCGACCGGGCCCGGGCACGATCGAACCCGCCCCGGCCGTACCTCGCTATCGTATAGCGCACAATCTGCAGCCGGCGCAAACGGAAAGCGGCTCGACCCACCGGGCGCTGACCCAATTCATTCTCGAGAATGAGGAATGGCGCGCAGGCAAGCAAAGCGCGTACCGCAAGATGTTGTCCAGAGACTGAACACAACCCTGCAACCGACCCCCGAATTCGCAACGATGCCCGGCAGTCACGCAGTTCCCCGAGGGGATGCCCCATCGCGTCACGCCCGGTTCGCCCAGGAACCCTCCGTGGGACACAGGAAAACAGGGAACGCCAGTCGGGAGGATGGACCCGGGTATCACTCTGCGTCCGTCACGCCTTGCGCGCGGCTACCGCTCGTTTGCTGACCAGTTCCTCAGGGCCGCCGGCGCCACGGTCCACCTCATCGCTGAAGGCGCCAACCGGTTCTCCTCCGGCTCCAGGCGGCACCATTCCGCTCCTCACACCCGGAGGGGCCATCGGACCCCCGACCCTTCCGGAGCCCGCTCAATCCGAGGCTCACCCCCAACGCCTGGGGGGCCACACGCCTCTCGAGGCCTGGCTTCACACGCGGTCCGGTGCAGCCGGAACCTCCCAACTTCCCAGAAGTGAAAACACAAATCCAACGCCACTACGGAAATGGGTGCGTTCCCCGCCTTCTTCAGGGCATTGCTCAATGGCTGCGGCTCCCTCGACCTGTTCGAGGTCGTCACGCTGGACACCGCTCCATCCGTTCCAGCGCCTGTTTCGATGGGTCCAGGAGGCGCTGTTCCGCGCTTCGCGCAAACTCCGCCTCTCGGCGGCAGGCCCGCGGCGGGGCGGCCATCCGCCTACGCCGCCGACTTCGAAACAGACCTGGCCCGCCGGGCGTCCCCTGATTGACTTCGACGCCCCCGTCGCCGTAGAATCCTCTGTCGACCCGAAAACCAGTCGAACCGGGGATGGTGTGAACACGATCTATCGTAGCATCGAGGTGCTGGGCCGGTACGTGGTCCGTTTCCTGGAGGCCACCGGAGAAATCGCCGGGACCGGATTCCGGTTTTTCTTCGATCTGGTCCGACCACCCTTCCGGATCCGGAACACGTTCAAACAGATGGAGTTCGTCGGGATCGACTCCCTCGTCATCGTGCTCGTCACCGGCCTGTTTACCGGCATGGTATTCGCCGTCCAACTCTACATTGCCTTGAGCATGTTCGGGGCCGGCGGACTCACCGGTTCCACAGTAGGCATCTCCCTTGCCCGCGAGCTGTCTCCGGTCTTCTGCGCGCTCATGGTCACCGGAAGGGTCGGCTCCGCCATGGCTGCCACCGTCGGAACCATGCGTGTCACCGAACAGATCGACGCGCTCGAGGCCATGGCCGTGGACCCGCGCCACTACCTGGTGGTGCCTCGAGTCGTGGCTGCCATGGCCATGATGCCCTTGCTGGTTCTGGTCTTCGACGGAATCGGGATCGTCGGCGCCTACCTGGTGGGCGTGAAGCTCCTCAGCCTCGATCCGGGCCTGTTTTTCAACAAACTCTACTGGTTCGTCGACCCGGACGACATCTGGAAAGGCATGATCAAGGGGGGGGTGTTCGGGTACATTTTCGCCGTCGTCGGGTGCAGCAAGGGGTACTATACGACGGGAGGGGCCGAGGGCGTGGGGCGTGCCACCACCAACGCCGTGGTCATCTCCTCCGTGTTGATCCTCATTTCCGATTACTTCCTCTCAACTGCGATGTGGTGAGGCTTCCGGTGACACAGGACGACTCGAGCCCCATGATTCGATTCGAGAACGTCACCAAACGGTTCGGTGACCAGGTGGTCCTCGACGGCCTC
>CAYQMG010000020.1:0-78297 GCA_964418585.1 uncultured Gammaproteobacteria bacterium
GCACAGCGTCCGGGTCAACGGCCAGTGGCGAGTCACCTGCCGCTGCTCCGAGGGCGGAGCCGACGACGTGCGGCTCGTGGACGACCATTGAGGAGATGATCGTGCCGCCCGGCAACCGCGTCCCGACCCACCCCGGCGAAGTCCTCCTCGGAGAGTTCCTGCGCTATCTTGGGCTCACGCAGGTGGCCTTCGCCCGCCACGTCGGCGTGCCCATCCAGCGGATCAACGAGATCATCAAGGGCAAGGCGGCCCTGACGCCGGAAACCGCTTTGCAACTGGATCGTGTGCTTGGTATCCCGGCAGAGTTCTGGAACCGGCGGGAGCGGCACTACCGCGACCACGTGGCTCGAGTCCAGTCGCGCAAGCGTCTGTCCGGACAAAAGGACTGGGTCGATCGGCTCCCTGTGGAGGAGATGGTCCGGCGGGGCTGGGTGGAGGCCTGCTCGTGCCTCGAGGACCAAGTCGAGGCGCTTCTCCGCTTTTTCGGTGTGGCCGACGTACCGGGGTGGGAACGGCAGTACGCGGTTCCCAGGGCGGCCTTCGAACGGTCCGGGCGGGGCGAGCCCGACCGCGGCGCGCTGGCAGCCTGGCTCCGGCAGGGAGAGCGGGAGGCGTCCGCGATTCACACAGAGCACTACCGGAAGCCTGCGTTTCGGTCGGCCCTGGAGGCGGTGCGGGAGCGTCTGCGCCTGGCCGAGGGCCTGACCGCTTCCGAGGTCCAGTCCCTGTGCGCACCGGCCGGCGTGGCCGTGGTATTCGTGCCTCGGCTCGACGGTCTGGACGTGAACGGTGCGGTCCGTTGGCTCTCCTCGACGAGGGCCTTGATTCAACTCTCGTGTGTCGATCCCTCGGAGCCTCGGTTTTTGCGGACGTTTTTCCACGAAGCCGCACACGTTCTGCTCCACGGCAAGCGGAACACCTTTCTCCACCTCGAGGCCGGTGCCGGCGTCCTGGACGAGGAGAAGGAGCGGGAGGCGGACGAATGGGTCGAGAGCTTCCTCCGCCCCAGGGGCTGCTAGCCCTGCGACGTCCCGTGAGGGGCGAAGGCTCCTGCGTTGTTACGCTGCATTCCGGGGAAGGACGTGACCACCGCGCGTTGTTGCGCGTCCGGGGGGCGACGGGGGCGGAGCGCGGGCCTCGGTGGTTTGGATCGGGTGTCGGAACACGTGAAGCGGGCCCCGGGACGCGGGGGACGGGCGTTCCACATCCGGTTGGCCGAGACTTTCTTTCAGCAATTCGCGTCAGTATCTGGTACACGGCCGCCTACTGGATACTTGACAGGAGCCATGCACCACAGTATCGTGCTGTCCAGATAGGGTGCAACGCCCTGGTACTCAGGCACCAACCATCAATCCTCGTTCTGACAACAACGGCCTGCTGTTGGGCAGGCAAGAAGGGCGGACTCGGCGAATGGGCAGGCGACGATCTTCTTCAGTCCTCCTCGTGCCCGCAACCGTCGAGGATGAACCTGTGCTTGCAGGAGTAGGCGGAGAACGCAACGTCAATGAGCGATTGGCCAGCGAATGAACTGCTCGGGAGATTCGTTTTCGAACGTGGCGAGGGACGCCACAAGCACAAGTGGAACCGAGACGAGGCGGGATTCCATCCCAGCGAGCGTGGTCCAGTTGGGAAGTGCCACAACTCGATCACCAAGCAGGTTGCTCTTCAGTTGCTCCGCAGCGGCATTGTGGCGCCAAATCCATACACCTTGGGGGACCTTGGCCAGGGAGGGGACGATACGCCTCACGAGATATACAACATTTACCGGGGCGTTCCGTATGTCGCTGTGCCGACGAGGCCGGGTGTCAGTTACCACGGTTACCCTTGGCGCGGCCGGATGAGCGCCACGATCCGCGAGGCATTGAGGCAGCGTGCCGAGGACGAAGGCACACTACCGGTGTTCAAGAAATGGCTCAAGCAGTACGAGGAAAACTGATCGGCGACACGGCCCACCTTGGTCTCGAGGTGAGCTGGCCCGGCGATGTTCCAGAGGACCTGGTCGGTCTTGGCTGGGGTGACCTGGTCCTGTGGTTTGCCGGGAAGCGGCTCTGGGTCTCTGACGCAGGGGACGAGATGGACGGTCGAGGCGGCCCTGTCCGCTGGACGTGGATAGACCTCGTGGAGCACCTGGGTCGCTCATGGCCGTTCTTGCAGTACGAAGAGAATGCCCCCTATGGCCTGATTGCAGATGGTCCAGAGAATCTCAGAGACAAGCGATTGCTGGAGAGCGTCGAAGGGCATTCCAGGGTCGAAGTCGAGGACGCGGTCCATGCCTTTCAACACCGACACGACCTTGCTGCCGGTCTGAAGGGAATCTGGCTGCCGCCCGTATGGCTGATTCGGGAAGGGCGGGTGATGCGGGTGCGTGCCGCCGACGAGGACATCTGGCTGCCTGTCGCGGACGTTCTCCGTGTGCTGGAACAATTCGTGGACGAAGTGCTTCGGCACGCTTCAGGCGTCCCATCGGAACGCCGCGCCCAGGCGGAGAAAGCATGGCACAACCGCGCGGCGACGGCCCGCATGGCCTGGTGTCTCCGAACGGGCTTGTCGTGGCGCGAAATCGTAGAATGGTCGCCGCGAGGACAGGACCCTGAACAGTGGTGGGGAGATCCACTGTCAGAGGAGGAATCGCCGCTGATGGCAGCAGCGAGGTTGAGTTCTCCTCTTTCCGAAAACACTCGCCGGACAATTGTCCAGATTATCCAGGACCTTTCTGCGCACTCGACAAAGGTTATCGACGACCTTGCCGCTGCTGCCGGCGATGTTCTGGAAGCTGTGTTCGACGAGAAACCATACGCCCAGGGCTACTCGCTCGCCTTGTGGCTGCGCAGGCACCTCAGAGCCAATGTCGGGCCTGTGGACCCCGAACAATTCCTTCGGGATTGGGGTGTGCATGTCGCAGAACTACCTTCTGGACTGGACGAGGCGATGGATGCCGTCGCGTGTTGGGGAGGTGGCAAGGGGCCCGCTGTCCTCATCAACCCCTCCGGCATACACGCTCGGTCGCCAGGTGGCCGTCGAGCAACACTGGCCCATGAGATCGCTCACCTCCTCGTCGATCGCCGTCGGCACCTCCCGCTGGTGGAGGTGTTTGGAGGAAGTACCCCGCTCCACGTCGAGCAAAGAGCCCGTGCATTTGCTGCAGAGTTTCTTTTGCCGCGGGAGACCGCCGCCCGAATCGTGGCCCGCTCGTCAGACCTGATGGCTGCAGTGAAGACCATCCGCGAAACCTACGGCGTGTCTACCGAGGTCGCTGGTTGGCAGATAAAGAACGGGCCAGGTTGGCAGTTGCTCAACCCCGCCGAACAGAACAAGGTCCTGCAGTGGCGTCGTCCCTGGTCTTCCACGATCGGGGGGCGGGCAGCAGAGTAGCCCCCCCCCGGAGCCTCGGGCTCGCAAATCCGGCACCGGAATACGTTGCCCGAATCCCGACCCCCGAATCCCGAATCCCGACCCCCGTCTCCCGACCCCCGTCTCCCGAATCCCGTTTCCCGCCCCCCGCTCCCCGTCACCCCCGCCGCTTCCTCCGCCCCCACCCCCCCACGAACACCCCGAAAACCAGCCACGCCCCGGCCGTGTCGTCCGAGCCCCCGCAGCTCGAGCAGCCGGAGTCTCCCGAATCCCCTGTCTCCCGGGCCGGAAGCTCCTCTCCGGAGAGGTAGATCGTCACCTCCCCCCCGTCGGTCGATGAAGCGATCGTGAGCCATCCTTCCGTGGCGGCGTTCACATCCGGCGCAAAGGCCACCGTGATTGCGCACTCGTCCCCCGGCGGCATGAGGCGGGCGGCGCAGTCCTCCTCGAGCACGGGAAAGGCCGAACTCCCCCCATGGGTCGTGACGCTCACCGACCACACGAGGACGTTCTGGTCGCCCGTGCTGGTCAACCGGAACGTCTTCGGCTCCGACTGCTCGTACCGGTGCACCGGGCCGAAGTCCCAGCTCTTCTCGGAAGCCTCGAGGCGCGTGGTGCCCTCGAGGGACGGGGCGGGCGGACGTGACGTCCCGGACCCGGACACCGTGGCCTCGACCTGGGCGATGGTCCGGTCCATCGGGTCGACCACGACCCGGTCCGAGTAGCCGAGGATGTCGCCCGGCGTGAAGCTCACCGAGAAAGCGCAGGACCCCCCCGGCTCGAGCGTCCGGCCCTCGCACCCATCGTGGGTCAACGCGAACGCCGGAAAGGTGAGCCCGGCGTCGTTCTGCAGGGCGGCCGAGCGAAGGGGGGCGTCGAGGGGGCCTTCGTTGGTGACCACGAACTGGACAGGACCGGCGGACTCCCCGACGATCACCGGCCCGAAGTCGTGTGCGGCCGGCTCGAGGGAGAGGGTGGGGATGCGCTCCGGGTCCTCCACGAAGGTGGCGGCGACCGCCTTGTCCGCGGTCATGAGGACCCAGCAGGCGTCGTCCAGAAGGTCGTCGCACCCCTGCCAGGCGGAGAACCGGTAGCCCAGGGAGGGCAGGGCGGCGAGCGTCAGCTCATACCCCTCCCGGAACGTGTACTGGTTGCCCTGACCCGAGCAGTAGACCCCGTCCCCGGCCACCTGCCCGCCGTCGGGGGGGTAGACATTCACGGTGAGCTGCCAGGTGTTCTGCACTTCCGACGCCTCCGCCAGGAACGCAACCGCCTTGGATGGAGCCTCCAGGACGGCGGACGGCGCCTCGAGCGCGGCGTCTCCGGCGTGGTGCACCGGCGGACCCACGGAGGCGGTGTCGTCGGCCGCGGTCTCGGCGAGCGTGAAGGACGCCGGGTGGACGGAGATGTCCGGCCGGCTTCCAGCCGCGACCGCCGCCTGGACGGCGAGGACGAGGAGGACCCCGGCGGGTGCGACGCGTCTGCCGGCCATGGCTACCTCCTCTCCTCGAGCCCCCTGGCGGACTCCGTGCCCCGGGAGGAGTGAAGCAGGAGCCACTCGTAGGCGATCATGGACCATTGTGCCGCTTGATTCTCGTATCGATACTGCCGGTTTTCATTGCGATAGGACTCGTACCCCGTTCGCTTCACGATGCCGGTGCCGGGAGCGAACCAGATGGTATCGTTGGAGACCTCCCGCTCGAGGTGCGTGTCGTGGATGGTGTAGGAGACGCGGACGGCGTCGAAGAGTCCCGCGGCCGTCCCGATGGTCTCGAGCCCCTCCACCTCGGCCACCATCCGGATGCGGGCGTCCGCGTTCTCCATGGACCAGCGCTTGCCGAGCTTCACGGGAAAGAGCAGGCGGGGCACCGGGCTGGCATAGATGAACTGGTCCGAGCCGCAGTCCCACACCCCTGCGTCGTCCACGCGGTAGAAGGAGTCCAGGGACTTGGCCGGGTCGATGGTCCTGGCCCGTTGGACCTCGGCCTCGAGGAAGGTTGCGGACCCGACCACCTGCTGCTGAACATATCCCGACGGTGTGACGTAGGTCCGAACCGCCCCGTCCTCGAGGGGGAACAGGTCGGCGCCGAACGCCTCGCCCGAGCCTTCCGCAAGGATCTCGATCGCAGGGGTGTAGTCCGGGTCGTAGGGCCTGTCGCACCCCGGGAGGATGACGAAGAGCCACATCAAGGCCGCCCGGTGCAGGGTGGCGATCCTCATGGTTCCACCTCCTCGAGTTCCATCCGGGTATGGTAGAGCGTCTCGCCTTCCAGGCTGTCCGGGAACCGTGGCTCGTAGTAGACCAGGTGGACCCTGCCGTCTCCGTCCACGGCCATGCGCATGATCCCCCTGGCATGAGCGGCGAACACCGGGCCGCGCCACACGTTCGGCTCCGTGCGCTGGAAGAGCACCGGGCAGGTCCCGTAGTCGCAGGCGACGGACAGCAGGAGCCAGACCACGCCGTCCGGCCCCTCGGCCAGTTGGTAGGCCTCGAGGCTTTCCAGGAGCTGCTCGCTGTCGGTGACGGTCTCCGGAGCCCCTTGAAGGTCCCCGGTGAGCAGGGAGTAGCGGCCGTATCGCAGCGGGGAGCAGAGGACATGCACCATGTCGCCCGACCCGGCAACCCCTTCCGGCGAGCACCAGGCGGACAGGACCTCCTCCGAGACCGGGACCTCGAATCCCGGCCCGGCAACACCGGGGTCCCAGTGGTACAGGGTGGGACCTGCGAGCGCGTAGTGGAAGATGGCAACCGTTCCGTCTTCCAGGGGGAACACCAGGACGCTCGAGGTCACGTCGCCGTCCCCGGCCAGGTACTGGAAGGAGCCGCCGTCCACGCTCGCCTGGAGGGTCCCGTCCGGGCCGGCGATCGCCAGGAGGTATCCCTGCTCCGTGGCCAGGCCGTCGATCCCCGTCTCCCGGGTCATGGTGTCGAACCCGGCAGGGGACTCGAGGCGCGGGGGGTCCTCGCCCTCGAACACGGCCAGGACCGGGTAGACCCCATCCTCCTGCTCGAGGTAGGTCCAGGCCACCGTGCGGCTCGAGGATGCGGAGAGGCCGAGCGGCGCCAGGTTGCGGAACGGCGCGGGGGGCGAGGAGCGGCGTTCGCTCCACTGGGTGGCGCCCGGGTCGAGTCGGCGCAGGTCCACCGTGACCTCGCCGCCTGCGTGGGCCCGCCAGGCGACGCTGATCCGGCCGGTCTCATCCGTGGAGACCGCCACCTCCTCGAAATGCACCGACCCGGACGCCTGGGATTCCAGGACTTGAGGCTCGGACCACCCCTCGATCGGGTCGTCCGGGTCCGGGATGTCCGGCTCGTCGTCCACCTGGAGATGGATCGAGACCTGGTCGCTGGCACGAAAGGTGAACGTGGACGCCGGGTCGAGGTCGAACCCGTCCACCCGGTCGGCGATGGAGGTCGAGCGCTCCACGATGACCCAGGCGTCCCCCGAAGCCTCGGCCACGTCGGCCCCGGAGATGGTGGCCTCGCCGGTGTCGGGCACCACGTCTTCGAAGACGACCTCGCCCCCCTGGTCGAGCTCGAGCCGGAGGGTGACCAGGCGGTCGGCCTCCAGGGCGGGGGTCCAGCGGACCTGGATCGCGTCGGTCTCGGTGTAGGTGCCGCCGCCCGCGGGCGCGGTCAACACCGGGGCGAAGTCGAGCAAGGGGGAGATCGTCCAGGTCGGGTGGATGCCGTAGCAATCGGTGAACGTCAGCGCCACGTCCCCGGGGTCGGTTCCCCAGCTTGAACCGGAGAGGAACTCTATCCGTTCGGCCGGTCTCACCGGACAGAGCGGATCGATCACCGAGGTCGTCACGTTCTCGACCGCGCACAGGCAGTTGGCGGTCGTGTCCGGGTCGGGCTCCACGGCCAGGCTCACGAGCTGGTTGACGAACGCGCCTGCGGCCCGGCGGTGGGTGATGGTCGCGTCGAAGCGCGTTCCCTCGAGACCCGGGTGGGCGAAGGAGTAGGCCTGGATCTCTGTCTCATCGAGCCCGGGTCCGGAGGCCCCTGTGTCCTTGCTCGTGGTGATCGGAGGCCCGGCGACCAGGTCCGGGGGGGTGCAGCGCTCCGTGTCGTAGTAAAAATAGGAGAAGGTCGCCGTGCCGGAGAGCTTCCCGGAGGTCTCCCCCACCAGGTACCAGTCGAAGTACCCTGTTTGCAGGCTGACGTCGAAGCTCAGGGTCATGTTCATGAGCGTGCGCGCAGCGTACTCGGTCCAGAACACGTCCTCGATGCGGATCTCGCCGTCGCTGACCCAGTACTCGAGTTCCAGGAACACCGGCGTGCCCGGCCCGTAGGTACGCCCCTCGAAAAAGGGAGCCGGCAGGTTCATCATGAGGTAGTAGAGTCCCTCGAAGCGCTCGTCGTACTCCATGATCGTGAGTTCCATGTCGTTGCAGCCCAGCGCCTCGGCGTTCGCATCGTAGTTGACGAACCGGCCCTCGGGCACGGACAGTCCGCTCCAGCTCAGGTCGACCCATTCCTGGTCCGAGAGATCGGCTGCGACCTCCCCGTCGCGGACGGGATCACAGGCGGGACCGGTCAGGAAGAAGGAAAGGGCGACAGGGAGGAGCGCGGCCGGCGGGCGGACAGGAAGGCCATGGTCGTTCACAGCGTCGTCCTCGAGAAAGCGACGGCCAAGAAGGAGGAATCACCAACCGAGCTCACCTGTTCAGCATACCCTGGTTCCGGGCCGAAGCACAACGCGAATCAGCGATACGACTCGCTGGTGCAGGAAGGTGTTCGGAACCCACCTTGACACTCGACCGCGACGCTGGTATCACCGAGAGGAGCGGATGGCAGGATGTGGTGCGGAGAGCGGAACCGGTGGAACACGGCGGGACACAGTGGAGGTGGCGTCTTCTGTGCGAGGAAGCACTGGACGGCGAGCGGCTGGCCCGTGCGCTTTGGGGCCCGGGTCGACGGGCGGCCGGACGGGGTCTCGAGGGCACATTGAGGCAACGGGAAGAGGCCGAGGCGCGTGTTCAGGCGCTGGTGGCGGGTTTTCCCGGGTTCCGGCCCTTGCTGCACCTGCTGGCCCTTTTCTCGAGGGTGGTGGACCTTCGCATTCTGCTGCTGCTTCGGCACGGTTTGCCGCCACGCCTGTTCCCGGCCCACCCATGGTCCTGGTGGCGCGCGTTCGTGGACGCGTGCCGTCGCCACGGGCTTCTCACAGCCACCGGTTCGATGACCTACCAGGTGCACGCCGGAGCGCCCCGTGTGGCGTTGGATGCCTGGAAAATCGCTGCCGGCCCGCGGTTTTTGGCGGAGTGGAACGGGGCGGTCGAGTCCCTCATCGACGCCTACTCGACACTGGCGGAGAACACGAACCAGGGTCTTCGACACGGGCGGAGGATCCGGGCGACGGGGACCGCGATTCTCCACCACGACGACCTGAACGTTCTGGCCTTCCGTGCGCTTCACCGGTACCGGCTGGACGCAGCGACCCTGTTGCTTGCCCCGCTCGTGGCGCTCTGGAAGCGGGAACGACTGTTCGACGAGGTACAGGCCTGGCTGACTCGAGCCCATCCGTTCGTGCACACGCTGGACGGCGACAGCCCTGCTCGAGAAACCGCTGCGGGCGGATTCTGGTCTCTGTTGACCGGGGCGGGAAGCGAACGGGTGCTGAAGGGGGTGGAATCCGACTGGGGGTCCGGCGCGCTCCGGAGGCGCCAACTGGGCCGGATCCGGCACTGCCGTGTCAACGGGGATCCAGCAGGTCTTGGGCGCGCCTGGAGTCGGCTGGGCGACATTGCCTGGGCCGCGGGGGACCTGGAGGAAGCGGAGCGTTATCACATGCGGGCCCTGGAGGTGTGGGACCTGGCGGGCGATACTGCAGGTCAGGCAGCTACCTACCTGGTGCTCGGACGGCTCGCGCGGGCTCGAGGGGATCTGAACGGGTCCGATTTCTGGCTCAACCGTGCGCTCCGGACCCAGGAAGCCGGAGCGGGCGGGGATGGCCTGCCCACCATCCTGTGCAGTCTGGCCCTGAACGCGAGCATGCGGGGCGATCGACGCGCCACTCGAGCCCTGGTGGCGGCGGCCTGTGACCTGGACGCTGTGTCAGGAGGGGTGGGGAGCGGGCCGAAGCGGGCCGAGGGAACGGCTGTGCCCGGGGAAACAGGCCGTGGGCCGGGTCACCGGGGAGCAGACCCGGATTGATTCGAAGACGCGGCCCCCGCCCCCCGTCCCAGCGCCGCCTCGAGCTGCTTTTCCCGTGTCTGGTCGCGGAGCACCGCGACCATGCCCACCGGATTGCCAGAAGCCTCGAGCACGCTCACATCGACCCGAACCGCCAGGGGCCGACCCTGGGCGTTCTTGGTCAATATGCTCGCCGACCACCGGCGGTCCCGCCGCATGCCGTCGGAGAGAGAGCGCTGGATCACACTCCGCTTGCCCGGGGGAAAGAGGTGGACGAACGGTCGGCCCCGCACCTGGCGCTCCTCATACCCCATGAGACGGCGGGCCCCGCCCAGCCATTGCACGATCCGGCCGGCACGGTCCAACACCACCACCGCATCGGACACCCGACTCAGCAGATCGGTCAGGGTCCGCACCTGGGTCTCGAGCGCGACGCGACGGGTCACGTCCACGCCGATGACCACGAACCCCTTCTGCTTGCCGTCCTCGTCCCGGAGCGTGCCCGACGACCAGGCGATGTCCCGGTACTCTCCGGCCCGGCTGGTGATCCGGAGCACGGTTTCCTTGGCGTGCTTCGCCCGGAACATGTCCGCGTGCATGGCATGGACGCGACGGCGCAACGTTTCATCGGGATAGAGTTTTTCGAGCAGGTCCGACAGGGTGGGCACATCGGCGAGCCGGTAGCCGCTCACCTCCATCAGGCGACGGTTCATGTCCACCAGGACACTCTGGCGGTCGAACATGTAGACCAGGAGGCCCGACTTCTGGAGAAGCGCGTTGAGGTACTCCCGGGTTTCGTGCACCGCATGAGCGCCCGGGTCGGCCTGACCGCCTCGATAATCTCCGGTGGCCACCGAGGCGGGAAACCGGGAAGGGGCGGCAACCGAGGGCTCGGTGACGTTGTGAAGAAAAAGCCTGACCCGGATCGGGTAGTCGTTCTCCACGATGGCCACCGCATTCACCGTGACCAGCACCTCGGGTCCCGGCATGTTGAGCGCCCAGGTGGTGGTGACGTCCCCCTCTCCGGAAAAAAGCTGCTCCACCAACCGGGCCGCGGCTCGAGCACTCTCCTCGTCGAGCACCTGCTCCAGCGTGATGTCCTCCAGGTCCTCGGGGAGAGAAAGGAGATCCCGCGCACGCTGGTTGGCAAACAGGAGGTTCCCGTAGCGGTCCACGTCGAGGATCAGAACGGGAAACGTATCCAGCATGTTCAGGTGAAGCGTGGTACCCTGTCCGCCGGACGCCTCCATGGATCCTCCCGGCCAATGCTCCCCCGAACCGCTCCGCGGCCGCACGGGGGACAACGTACCCAATTCAGTGGCTCTTCTCCGACCCGGTCGCCTGACCGCCCGAACCGCCCCCGGAAATGGACAACAACTCCACCTCGAACACCAGCGTCGCACCGCCAGGAATCTTCGGCGGCCGCCCCCGATCCCCGTAGGCGATGTCCGACGGACACACAAGCTTCGCCTTGCCGCCCACCTTCATCATCCCCACACCCTCGGTCCAGCACTTGATGACTCGATTCAACGGAAACTCGGCCGGACCACGGTCATAGGAACTGTCGAATTCGGTCCCATCCGTCAGCATCCCGCGATAGTTCACCTTCACCACATCCGTCGGCTTCGGTGACGGACCCGTGCCAGCTCGAAGCTCCGTGTAAATCAACCCGGAAGCCGTCTTGACGGCGTGCGGCTCCTTGGCCGCTGCCTCGAGATACTTGGCCGCCGCTGCTTTCTCCTTCTCCGCCATCTGCTGCCCACGCTCTCGAGCCAGCTCCTGAACCGCCCGCTCGTACTTGTCGAGGTCCACCAACGGGTCCCGTCCCAGGACCTCGTCACGCAAACCCTGCTGCACAATCGCCAGTTCCCGCGCACTCAGGTTGAACGTGGAGACGTTCTTGCCCAGAATCAGCCCCAGGGCATACAACGTCTTGTCCTGATCCGAAACCACTTTGACATCCTCGTCGGTGCCCCGCGCACACGAGGAGATGGAGATCAGGAGAAGCCCAAAAAACACCAGCCACAGTCCTCTTTTCATGTCCTGCCTTTCGTGATTGGCGAGAACCGGCGGCGCACGCACCAGACGCGCTCCCGCAGGCACCCGAGTCATCCGCTCGTTCCATCGTTCAAAACCGCGCGGATTGTAGCACGCTCCCGCCTTGCTGTCATGGGGTATCGCTCCCCTTCCCGGCTCCGGGCCCACGGGGTCCCACCCATCGGCCCGACCGGGAGCGCGCCGGGCGAGGCTGGATCTCAGGGACTCGAGGCCCCACCGGGCGACGGCCTGGTCTCGGCCAGTACCCGGCACAACACCTGTCTGTCCGGACCACGCCGAATGTGCGCCATCCACCGGGCGGTTTGCCGGGCGCTGTCCGCGGGCTCCCCGGGCAGGTCGATCCACGCCAGGATTTCGACCTCGTCCCCCAGGACCGCCTGGCCGGTGTAGTCGACATGGAGGTGCCCGAGAGCGCCTGCGACCGCGGCCGCACGGTCCCGGTCCAGGTTTGCCCGCTCCCGAAGGGCCTGGAAAACGGCGAATTGCGCCATGTCCAGGTAAGCCGCATGGTTGACGTGCTGGAGGACATCCACGTCGGACAGCCGGACCGGTACCGCGGTACGCCAGGCAGTCTCGTCCCGGACGGAGGGCCAGTTTGGAGCGCGCGCCCCGGCCCGAACCGAGGGGACCGCTCCCCGCCACCGGTCCGGCACAGGCGCCGGTCTTCCGTTCGGCCCGATGTGCACCGCGCCCACCCGCACCCGTGCCACGGGGCGGCCGCTGTCGGCCTCGAGTACCTCCTGTCCGAACACCACGCTCGAGGACCCGATTCCGGCCAACCAGAGGCGCAGGTTCAACCGGGTATCGAACCCCACCGGGTCCCCCAGTTCGGCCTCCTGGGATCGCACGACCAGGTAGTGGTCTCGAGCAAAGAATGTCGCCATCATCGCCTGGTCGTGCTTGAGGCTTTCCCAGCGTGCGTGCTCGCAGTATCGGAGCAATGTGGCGGGCGAGACCTCCCCGCGATGGTTGAGTTCGTATCCCCGCGTCACGATGGGGAGCGCGAGGACGCGGCGTTCGTCCGGGGGAGGGTCCAGGATGGGCGCAAGGTCAGTCATGATGTCCTTTCGATCTCGAGATTGAAAGCGTTGGACCGGTTGTCGCGTGGTGCGGAGCCCGTGGTCACCGGGTGTGAGTCGACGCTCCGGAGAGCCTGGCCCGCATCGCCCCGATCGCCTGGGCTGCGCCGGGGAGGCCCTCGTACCGCGCCACGAATGCCTGTCGCACTGCAGCAGCCCGCGCGGTCTGCCCCAGGGCGTCGAGCGCGTCGGCCAGGAGGGCACAGGTTTCAGCAGCGAACCGCACCGAAGGCGTGATGATGCGCTGTCTCTCCAGTGCCTGGAACACGGGCTCGAGGTGTGCCACGGCCTCGTCATACCGTGGCGGGCGGGTGGAGGTGCCGTTGAAGAACGGGCGTGCTGCAGCGGCACCGAGCGCCTCGTGTGCGAGGAGCGCGTGGACGGTGTCGGGGAACTCGCGGGTCACCATGCGCAAGGTCTCGATGCCGTGGGTGAGGTGGTCCCCTCGTCCCCACAGGAGGAGGAGAACGGCCTCGCCGCGGGTGAGTCGTTCCGCGGCTCGAGCCGCCTGTCCTTCCACCGGTTCGATCACGATGGTGAGAGGGTTGGACGCGACGAGCGTCGAATCCGGATGGTTGCCGGTGAACTCCACCTGGATCTCGTACCGTCCGGGACGGTCGAAGGTCCATCCATGCCGGTCTGCGAACAGATCCACTTCATCCTCGACCCGGTCGCCGGGCGCGAAGGTCTGGATCAAGGCAGGCGTCACCGCCAGGAACCGCTCGGTGGGATGGAACACGGACCGGGAGCCGTCCGGGCGTGTGATCCAGTAGCGTGCGGCCTGGTAAGCGGGCTGAAGCAGGGGTGCGGCGCGTGCCGGAGAGGGACCGACGTTGGTCAGGGCCACCTGGACGGCGACCGGTTCCCCAAGGAGGAACCGCGAGCGGGTGGTGGAGATCTCGAGGGACCAGCGGGCGTCGGCGTTCACGTCCTCGGTTTCCAGGAGGGATTCCAGGCCGAACATGCACCCCCCGCCGGAGAATTCGCCGGTCCAGTGGTGTCCCCGCTGGTGGGCCACGGTGGTGTTGTACGGGTAAGGCCGCGGACTGTCGGCCACGAAGTCGACCCCGTGGCCCGGGCGAACATACTCGTCCGGGTCGCCGCCGCGCATGGATGCGTCGGAATTGGGGCCGAAGTCCCAGTAGAGGTGGTTGGTCACATCGAACGAGTAGCCCATGATCGAGCTATCCTGGTAGAAGCAGGATTCGGGTACAATCCAGTAGTCCTCGTGATGCTGATTGTAGGCGTGGCCGGTCTCGTGAGCCACGGTCATCATGAGCCACTGGCCGGGGTCCTGGGGAGGGAACCCGAGCAGGGAGAAGAGGTACGCATACTCGACCACCGCGTCGTAGAACGCGAACGCCCCTTCCCGGTAGGCTTCGTCGGAAGAGTACTCATAATAGTCGGCCATGATCCCCAGGACGCCCGGAGCATAGAGGGAGTGCACCAGCCCGAACCAGGAGTACCACTGCGTTGGAGTGTCCTCTTCCTCCTGGTGGGTCATGTGGGTCTCCATGGTCGCATCCAGTTCGGCGATGGAGAGATTGTGCGCGTCTGGAATCACTCCGTCCTTGATGATCCGGTTGATCGTCACCCCCGCCTTGGCGAACGCGCTCTCGATGCTGATGGTCTCACCTTGCAGCACCGAGGTTTCCGGCGGATACTGCGTCGATTCCATTCGGTCCAGTTCGATCACCGCCTGGCGACCGGACAGTCGGGCCACGTGAAACGTGGGACCCAACAGGCCCCTCGAGCCCGTCTGTTCCGCCCGGTACCAGAGTACGAGGTCGGACCCCGCCACCGGCTGCGGAATGGGCTCACCGTGCGATACCCGCTGGATCACCTCCCCATCCACCAGCTCCACCGGGTCCGCAGTGGCTTCCTCCGCTCGATTCCGAACCACGAACACCGTGGCCCGACCATGGTCCGGCAGGCCCAGCCGCACCTGCACCTGGTGGGCATGGTCCGGACCGTCGATCAAACGCACCAGGTAGCGGCCGAACTCCACCACCGGGCACCCCGCCCGGGCCGCGTCACCGGCACAGCCGGCAGGGAGTTCCACCACCTGCTCCCCTCCCGTCGCACTCCAGTACCCCCGCCGCCCGGCAGGCGCAAATACCTGGACCCGGTCTCCTTCCGGACCGTCCAGGTCCAGGTCCACCCGCCAGAAAAACCGGTAGACACCGGCCGGACCCTCGAACGCCACCTCCGAGCCGAACACGCCCAGATCCGAATATCGCGCATCATGATCCACAAATCGGTGACGGATGCGCACCGTGACCGGCCTCGACTCGGTGGGCACGCGATACGCCGTCTCCACCACCAGCCCACCACCTTCGCGGAGCACCCGGGGCGGTTCCACCTGGTCACGGACAGACAGGTCGTGTCGCACGCCATCGAGCGTGAAGTACGGCACCGTCAGCCCCCCCAGCACCTCGAGCCCCTCGAATCCCGCACCCACCACCGGTCCGCCCGGGTCCGAGGCGCGGATCGATGCCAAATCCCACCGCTCCGTGTGTGCCTCGGACGCCCCTGCAGCGGGCAGGGCAAGACCAGTCGCGGCCAGGGCCGTCAGGATCGTCGAGATCGTCAGGTACGCACGTGGTCTCATTGCAGCCTCCATTTCCTGTGCAACGCTCCCTCCCTTCGAATTCCCTTCGGACACAGGGTATCCGCTGGCTCGACGTTGCACAAGCGCCGACCCCACGGCCGCGCGCGATCCTGGAGCCAGGTTTCGCCCAGGCGCTTCCGGCAAGTCAGCTCCCTGTTCACATCCGGTGCGCGATACGGTATCAAGAACGAACAGTCGCTGGTGAGGAACCCGTTGTCTCCGGTAGTTCTTTGGAATATGTTGATAGGAGTCGTCGGTCATCCCGCGCCGATGGCGTGGTTGGAACCGTAACCCGTGAACACTCCAGGCGGAGGTGGCGATGAGGAGAGCAGAGGTGGAAGGCCGGGGAGCGACGGTATCGGCCGATGGTGGCTCGAGTGGGATGGGAAAGGATGTGGAGATTGCGGAGCGACTGGACCTGGAGGGTGTGCCCTGTCCGCACAACACGGCCAGGGCGGCGACCACGTTGCTGATGATGGACGAAGGCGAGGTGCTCGAGCTGTTCGTGGACGATGGGGAACCCATTGCGAACGTTCCGGACAGCCTGGAGTTCGAGGGTCACACGGTGCTGTTGAAGGAGCGGGTGGGCTCGGTGTGGCGGTTGCTGGTTCGTCGAGGGGAGGTGTAATGGGAGAGAGGAGAATGTGTGTGCGGTGTGTGCTTCCGGAGAGTCCACCGGACATCACGCTGAACGCGGCCGGGGTGTGCAACGTGTGCGAGGCGTATGACCGGGACCGGGCGCATGGCCGGGCGCGGCCGCCGTTGGAGACGGATTTCGTCCGGATGCTCAAGAAGTACCGGGGCAAGGGTGAGTACGACTGTCTGGTGATGTGCAGTGGCGGCAAGGACAGCACCTCTGCGCTGTACTACATGAAGACGCGGTACAAGCTGAACCCGTTGGCTTTCACCTTCGATCACGGATTTGAGACCGAGGAGGCGATGGCCAACGTGCGGCGTGCGGTGGAGAAACTGGATGTGGACTACATGACGTTCCGCTCCACGTTCATCCACGACATGGTGAAGAAGATTCTGACGACCGGGTCTCGGGCGGTGATCTGCCATCTTTGCTCCATCTGGTACATGGACCTGACGTTCAAGATGGCGGCGCGATTTCGGATTCCGATCATCATCGCGGGGTGGACAAAGGGGCAATCGACGCGGCAGGAGGTGATGTCCAAGTGTGCCTGCACCATCGATGCGCCGGAGTACAAGTCGATGGGTGCGGCGACGTTGGAGTTTTTGGGGGAACTTCGCAAGGATCCGAAGTATGCCGATTTTCCGGGGAGCATGGAGGAGGTGCTCAAGCGTGCGCGGAAGCGGCACAAGAGCGTTGTGCTTTCCCCGCACTGGTTCCTGCCGTATGACACGGAGACCTACGTGGAGACCATCCAGAAGGAACTGGACTGGCGATATCCGAAGTTCAGCTATCCCGGGAAGTCGACCAACTGCGCGCTCAATTTCATTTCGGTGCACAACTCGATGCGCTACTTCGGCTACACCCACTATCACGTGGAGATGAGCAAGCACATCCGCGAGGGCCTGATGACCCGGGAGGAAGCGCTGGAACTGCTTCGGATCGACTTCGACGAGCAGACGTTGAACGAGATCGCCCGACCGCTGGGCTACACCTTCGGCGGCGCCGACTCATGACCCACCCGGGTGCTGTCTATCCTTTCGTTCCACAACGTACCCCTCGATGACCAGCAGGTCCATGGCTGTCTGGTCGAAGAGGTCGAGGGCGTCGGCCGGGGCGGCGACGGGAGGGGCGGCGCGATGAGCCATTGTGTCGCAGAGGAGCATGGGGACCCCGGTGTGTGCGATGAACGTCTCGAGCAGGGTGTGGAGGGGCTGGTTGGTGTCGCGAGGGAGGGCGAGGACGCGGGCCGAGGGGGTTTGTCCTGCTGGAGCGGCGATCAGGTGGTGAAACTCGGGCCGTACCTTGAGTTCCAGGTGCTTGAAAGGGGAGGGGAGGGCGAGGTCGAACGTTTTTTCGAGCCGTTCCGCCGGTAGACAGACCTGGACGGGGGGGACGGGTTCCACCTCTCCCCGGGCCCGGGCCAGGCGCACGTGGGCGTCCGGTGTGCCCGGTGCGGTCAGAATGGCGCGGTGGCCCAGGTCCTGGGGAGCGAAGTCCATCCTTCCCTGGAACCAGCCCACCACCTCCCCAGCCTCGAGCCGACGGGCCACGGTGTCGGCCAGGGCCGATTCTTCCAGATACTGAAACGGATAGCCGCGGTTCTTGAGCGCGATCTCCACCTGTGTCCGGCTCGATACGGGTCCCAGGTCGCTGCGCGACCGGGGGCGACGCGGGATATCGGGCTGAAGTGCGTGGGCCAGATAGAGGGCTGCACCGACGGCAGCGCCGGCGTCCCCGGGTTCCGGTGGGATGTAGAGGTGTTCGAACGGGGTTTCCTCCAGGATTTTTCCTACCGCCAGGGTGTTCCGAGCCACGCCACCGGCCATGCAAAGTGTGCGGCCGCCCACCTCGCGGTGCAGGGTTCGGGCCGTCCGTACCAGCACGTCCTCGAGGATGGCCTGGACCGTGGCGGCCAGGTCCCGGTGTTCCTGGGTGACCGGTTCATCGGGCCGGCGTGCAGGACCCAGGACCGTCTCGAGCGCGGGAGAGAACATGCGTTCTCCCTCGAAAAAAGGGAGGTACCGGGGATTGACTTCGAGTCCTCCGGTCTCCACCACCTGTACGACCTCCTGGAACCGGTCCCGAAACGAGGGGGTGCCGGTGCGACTGAGGGCTTCCACGCGCCCTTCCCCTTCGAGAGGGTCGAATCCCAGAAAGGTGGCCATCGCGGTGTAGAACAGGCCCACCGAGTTGGGATAGGCGGTTTGTCGCAGCAGCGCAATCGCGGAACCGGTTCCCTTGCCCATGGACAGGGTACTCCACTCACCGACGCCGTCTGCGACCAGGATCGCAGCGTGGTCGAACGGGCTCGACAGGAACGCCGCGGCAGCGTGGCACAGGTGGTGGTGGAAGAAAAGGACCTTCCCGTCGTACCCATGCTCCTTGTGCAAGGTAATTGGGAGGATGAGCCGGTTTTCCAGCCATGGCGGGACCTCGCGCAGGAAAGCCTTGAGCGAACCGGGAAAGGCCCGGACATGACTCAGGAGCACCCGCTCGAGCTTCAGGAACGGCTTTTCGTAAAAGGCGATCCGATCCACGTCGTCGATGGTGATACCACCGGCGAGGAGACACTCGTTGAGAGCCTGGGCGGGGAACGCGGACGAGTGGTTTTCCCGGTCGAACCAGGCCTCCATGGCAGCGGACACGACCTCGCCGTCCCGCACCAGGCAGGCCGCTGCGTCATGATGGTAGCAAGACAGTCCCAGGATGTTCATGGTCAGACGCCGGCGTAGAGGAAAGTGACCACGGCGACCGGGCCCAGGGAGTAGACCAGGAAGGCGAGCACGGCCAGGAAAATGAGAATGGGCGCCAGGAAATAAAACTTGTTGCGACGGATCAAGGCGAACAACTCCCGAAAGATCAGCATCAGCTTGCTCATGAGTCCCTCATCAACTCTGCCGTTGGCTGTCTTGCTCGTCAAAATCCCGCGCATCCGCCGGTCGCCACAGGTCCGTCTCCCCAAATGTGGGCAGGAGGCGGCGCCGGAAAAGCCGGAGCCAGGCGTGGGCACTGCCGATGCCCAGGAAATAGAGAAGGTAGAGCGACCCCCGCACCACCGCGTGTTGCACCCTCCGCCCCAGTGCACGGACCCGCTCCTTCACCCGACGAAACAACTCGAACATGCGCACCCACCCGAACTCGACCCCGCTGACCGCGTTCCGAAAAACCACGGCGGTCGCCACCATCTGGCACGGCTTTTTTTGCATACTACTATCACAAGACGCGGCTGCGTGGCCAGTGGATTTGAAACCCGGCCTGCACAGGCCCATGCGCAACACGTCGATTGCGGTTGACACCTCCGCACGGGAGCGCTAGGGAGGGGGCAGGGGAGAGGGTGCACCGGTGTGCACCGCCACCACAGACCGGCCCTGTGCCTGCGACTGGAGCATCGCACGACACGCTTCGGCCACCGGAGAGCCTGCCATGTCTCTCACGATTCGAAGAATCAGACGTTGGGTCGCGCGCCTGTTCGGGGCAGGGGTCCTGCTCGCCCTGTTCTGCATCAGCAGGAGAAACCTGCTGCTGTTTCACGCCATCGGCGAGTTTTTCAGCGTGGTGATCGCCTGGGGCATGTTCGTGTTCGCCTGGAACTCGAGGCGGTTCATCGACAACGGGTACCTGGTCTTTCTGGGGATTGCCTACCTGTTCGTGGGCATTCTGGACTTCACCCATGTGCTGGCCTACGAGGGCATGGGCGTGCTCCACGGGGGCGTTCCAGGACTCTCGGTCCGGGCCTGGACGGCAGCCCGGTACCTCGAGGGCCTCTCCATGCTGGTCGCGCCGCTGTTCCTGCGCCGCCGGGTGAGCGTTCTGTTCCTTTTCACCGTGTATGCCGTGCTCGTGGCCGGGTTCCTCCTCCTCGTGGCCGGAGACCGGGGCCTCCCAGCGTGCCCGTTCCGCAACGGGGAGGGCATCTCCATCGGGGTGGTCAACGACCTGGTCATTGCTGCAATCATGATCGGCGCCGCCGCGCTCCTCTACCGACACCGCAGCGCGTTCGCCCGGCACGTCCTCCTCCTCCTGCTCGCCTCCATCGGGTTGTCCGTGACAGCCCAGGTGGCCTTTGCCGCCGCCACGTGCGTGGGGCCATGGATCAACACCATCGGGCACCTGGTGAAGCTGGTCTCGTTCTATCTCATTTTCAAGGCGATCATCCAGACAGGGCTGGAAAAGCCCTATGAACTCCTGTTTCGGGAACTCAAGCAGAGCGAACGGGCCTTGAAGGCCTCGAACACGGCCAAGGACCGCTTCTTCTCGATCATGGCGCACGATCTCAAGGACCTGTTCAACGTCCTGTTCGGCTACTCGGAAGTGTTGCTGAACTGCTACGACGAGTTCAGTGACGAAAAGAAGAAAACCTACATCCACGCCATTCGACGCTCCTCCGAGCAGGTCTACCGCATGCTCGAGAACCTCCTCTACTGGTCTCGCATGCAGGTGGGAGGACTCACCGCGCAACCCGAGGAGGTGGCGCTGGCCGCCGTGGTCGGGGAGACGTTCTCCCTCCTCAAGGCCGTGTCCGAGCAGAAGCAAGTTCAGGTGGTGGCGGACGTGGACCCGGAAATCAAGGCCTGGGTGGACGCCAACATGGTCCAGGTGGTGTTGAGGAACCTGGTGTCGAACGCCATCAAGTTTGCCGGTCCTGGAGGCCACGTCGCAGTCTCGGCCAGGGCGGAGGGAGGCAGGACGGTGATCTCGGTTCGGGACGACGGAGAAGGCATGAGCCGTGAAGAGGTGGAGCGAGTGCTGCGAGCCGAGGTGCCTGGGCGAGTGGGCGGGGACGAGGACGGGGGTACTGGACTTGGCCTGGTACTATGCAAAGAGTTTGTCGACTTGAACGATGGCGACCTTCGCATCGAGAGCCGCCCGGGGGCGGGCACGGAAGTGGTGGTCTCGTTTCCCTCGAGGCCTTCTGATTGAGGTGCGGTGTGGCCGGGTGTGTGGGCGTGCGTGGTCGAGCCTGAGTGGTTGTGCAGAGGCGCGGAAGCGGGAACAATGGCGGGGCGAGAGTGGGAGAGGTCAGGGAACGGTGCATCGGCTTCTGTCCGAGAGGGGGAGTCGGTGCGGTTGGAGAAGGAGCGGTGATGTCCAAGGAGCGAATCGGCCATGTGCCGGGGCTTCCTCCCTACCATTTTGCGAACAAGGCGGCGGGGTGGATTTTCATGAACGGGAACATCCCGAATCCGACCACGCTGGTGCAGCAGTTTGCCGAGGTTTTGCGGAACCCGTGTCATTTTGACCCTGCTGTGGACGCGGAGCGGCGTGTGACCCTGGTGACCGCAGCGTTCGACAAGGGGCACGAACTTCATGATCGGCACCTGATAGGGGACTTTGAGGCGATCGGGATCGATGCCGGTTGGGAGGGGGGTTATCCGACCCGTGTGCGCAATCTGTCGGTTTGGCACAGTTTCAAAGCGTGGAAGGAAGCCGAGCCATGGCTGTACCGGCGATATACCGAGAAGCAGGATGCCATACTGGCGATCAAGGAGGACTACCACGCCAAGATGGCGCGCTACGTGGATCGTGCCGTGGACCTGCTCGGGGGTCTGGTGTCCGACTATCCGGAGCTTGGGCTGTTCGAGCTGTACCATGTGGATGACTGGACGCCGGACACCTCGACGGAGCGGTCGCCGACCGCGCCGGACAACGAGGTGGTGGCGCGTGCACTGGATCGACTGCGGGGTCGTGGGGAGGATGTGGCCCGGGCCAGGGAACTCCGACACCACATTGATCATCTGGTGTTCAAGGATTCCGAGGTGCTGGCCGCGTGCAAGGCGATCGAGGATCATTTTCGGCGGGCGTCGGGGATCGATCGGTCCGAACTCTACCTGGCGCAGCGTGAGCGACTCTGGAAAACCCTGCTCGAGTCGGGCACGATTTTCATTTACGGAGGGCGGGTTCACGTGCTGATGAACCGGTTGCGTTTCTACGACTTGCACGAAGCGATCCGGGAGGCGGTGAAGCGAGGCACGAACGTGTTTGGCATTTCGGCGGGGTCGATCATCCAGTCCGACACCTTTTCCATCGCCCTGGCCGATGCGCCGTCGGGAGGGCATCAGGTCGCGGCGGATGAAGGGGTGGGGACGGTGCGCGGTGTCCGCATTTTTCCCCACGCCCACGATTATCATCCCTACATGCGGACGGGGGATCGCAACGAGTTGAGCTTCGTGGCCCTGCGCCATCCCAACTCGGTGGCCGTTGGACTCAACCAGGCCTCGGTGCTGCTGAAGGAAAGCTACCTGTGTGCGGAGGACGGGGAGGTTTATCAGCGCTACAGTTCGGTGGGAGACGACCCGGTGCTGGTTTTCGGGCCTCGAGGCTGCCGGCATGAGATGCGGAAGGGGGATCAATTGCTGTTGCCCGGGACCCGAGCTTTTGCGGGGCACGTTCAGCTGGCGCGGCGCGAGGAACTCGAGGAACTCGAGTGGGTCTGTCTGTCCGGCGGGCCGGGTCGAGGGGGTATGGGGCCAGGGGAATGAGCGCCTGGAAATGCACTTGAACAGGCGGCGTCGATTTGGTATAGCAAGGGTTGCATGGCGTTCCCATCCCTAACCAGGCAACCTGCCAACGGAATGGCCACGCGGTCTCACGCCGGAAGCTGTCGTCCGGTTGGCGCGATGCGACGCGACCGACTCGTACCGGCGGAAGCAGGAGGATCCATGTCGAAGCAACGACCCGTCAAGGGACCGATACCGGAGCTTCGTCCGGCCATGGCCGATCACGAAGCCCTGGCCGAGGCGTCCCGCTGTCTTTATTGTTACGACGCACCCTGTTCTCGGGCCTGTCCGACCCACGTGGACGTGGCCGAGTTCATTCGCAAGATTCGGACCGGCAACTTGAGAGGTTCTGCAGTCCGGCTCCTGGACGCCAACCCGCTCGCCGCCAGTTGCGCCCGGGTCTGCCCCACCGAGGAGCTGTGCGAAAAGGCATGCGTACTCCCGGACATGGGCCTGCCCCACATCGCCATCGGGCGGCTTCAGCGCTACGTGATGGATCGGGCCATGGCCTCGGACCGGCCCCCGGTGCCTCGAGCCCGGCCCAGCCGGGGCAAGGTGGCGGTGGTGGGGGCCGGCCCGGCCGGCCTGGGGTGCGCGACTGTTCTCGCCCGGTACGGCCATGCGGTCACCGTGTTCGATGCGCGGCCGGATGCGGGGGGGCTTGCGACCTATGCGATTGCAGACCACAAGGTGCGCGCGAACTTCCCGCCCCGAGAGGCGAGGTGGCTCTCCACCCTGGGCTTCACCCTCAAGCAAGGCGTCCGGGTGGGCCGCGACATCACCTTTGCCGAACTCGAAGGCGGGTTCGACTACATCTTTCTGGGGATGGGCCTGGAGCATTCGGTGCGCCTGGAGGTCCCCGGCGAGGAACTCGATGGCGTGGTCGATGCCCTGGACTTGATTGCAGCCCACCGCCGGGGCGACGCACTTCCGGTTCCACTCGCCAATCGCGACGTGCTCGTGGTGGGCGGGGGCAACACCGCCACCGACGCCGCGCTGCTGGCCCTCGAGGCCGGGGCGCGCTCCTCCACCATCGTCTACCGCCGCACCGAGAAGGAAATGCCCGCGTACCCGGCCGAACGTTCGCTGGTGCGTCACCGGGGCGTGGAGATCCGGTTCCTCCTCTCGCCCGTGGAGGTGGTCGGCCCGGATCGGGTCACGGGTCTTCGGGTCCAACCCATGCGACTGGGGGAGCCGGATGCGTCTGGACGGCGGCGCCCGGTGCCGCTCGAGGTGGATGCCGAACTTCTCCCCTGTGACGTGGTGGTTCGCGCCATCGGGCAAAGGCTGCTCGAGGAGCCTCACATGAAGATCCCGGGTGTCAAGGTGCACCGGGGCAAAATCCTGGTGGATCCGGCCACGGGACGGACCGACAATCCGAGGTATTACGCCGGCGGCGACTGTGTGAACGGGGGACGGGAGGTCGTCCACGCGGTGGCAGAAGGCAAGCGGGCCGCAGAGGCGATTCACCGGCAGCTTCAAGAAGAGGAGGGGTGAGCCGTGGCAGATCTATCCGTCAACTTCGCGGGCGTCTATTCTCCCAACCCGTTCTGGCTGGCATCGGCCCCTCCGACCAACACCGGCGAGCAGATCATGCGCGCATTCGACATGGGATGGGGCGGGGCGGTGTGGAAGTCCCTGTCTGATCCGATCATCAACGTATCCTCGAGACTCGCCGGAACGGATGCCGGGCCGCACCGCATGGCAGGGCTCAGCAACATCGAATTGAGTACCGACCGTAGCCTCGAGGTCAACTTCAAGGAGATGCGGGAGGTCAAGCGCCGGTATCCCAAGCATGCGGTCATTGCCTCGGTCATGATGCCGGCAGAGAAGCCCCTGTGGGTGGACCTGGTCAAGCGCACGCTCGACACCGGCTGCGACGCGCTGGAACTCAATTTCGGGTGCCCGCACGGGATGCCCGAGCGTGGAATGGGCGCTGCCATCGGGCAACATCCTGAACTGGCGCGAGAAATCACCTCCTGGGTCAAGGAAATCTCTCACGTGCCCGTGCTCGTGAAGCTTACCCCGAACGTCACCGACGTGGCTTTCGTCGCTCGAGCGGCTCGAGACGGTGGTGCGGACGCCCTGGCGCTGGTCAACACGATCACCAGCATCGGAGGGGTGGATCTGGACACGTTCACCCCGAGGCCCTCCGTGTCGGGTCGGTCGTCGAGGAGCGGCTACTGTGGACCGGCCATCAAGCCGATTGCGCTGTTCCAGGTTGCGCAGGTGGCGCAATCCGGGGCGAACCTTCCGATTTCCGGGATTGGTGGGATCGAAACCTGGCGGGATGCGGCCGAGTTCATTCTGCTGGGGTCCACGACGGTGCAGATTTGTACCGCGGTGATGCACTATGGCTACCGGATCATCGACGACCTGTGCGACGGGCTGTCGAACTATCTGGACGACAAGGGGTTGCCCAACGTGGACGCCCTGTGTGGCCTTGCCTTGCCCAGACTCGGTGCGTGGGAAGAACTCAACTTGAATTACAAGGTGGTGGCCACCATCGACCAGGATCGGTGTATTGGATGCGGCAACTGCTACGTGGCCTGCCGAGACGGTGGGCACCAGGCGATCGTGGCCCGTCGTGAGGAGGGGCGAACGCTGGTGGAGGTGGACGAGGCGCGGTGCGTGGGGTGCAACCTGTGCAGTCTCATCTGCCCGGTGCATGACTGTATCATCATGGAAGATCGGAGCCCGGATCTGCCGCCGCGTTCGTGGCGGGACGTTTTGGCGGAGAAGGCGGGCGTGCTGGAGGTACCCGATGGGACATGACGTGAGGAACTACGTGGCCGGCGAGTGGATTGGCACGCAGACCGGCAAGGTGGTGAAGAACATCAATCCAGCGGACACCGACGAGGTGATTGGGACGGCTCCGCTGCAGGATGTGGCGGTTTTGGAGCGGGCGATTGAGGCGGCGGCGGCCGCGTTTCCGGCGTGGCGGAAGGTACCGGCGCCGAGGCGGGGGGCGATTTTGTTCGAGGCCCACCGTATTCTGACGTCTCGTGCGGACGACCTGGCCCGGGTGATGACCCGGGAGGAGGGCAAGACCCTGGCGGAGTCGCGAGGGGAGATACTGAAGTCGCTGGCGTTGTTGGAGTTCATGGCCGGGGAGGGGCGGCGAATCGGGGGGGAGACGCTGCCGTCGGAGATGCCGAACACGTTCTGCTACACGACTCGAGTTCCTCATGGTGTGGTGGCGGCGATCACGCCGTGGAACTTCCCGGTGGCGATTCCGGTGTGGAAGATTGCTCCGGCGTTGGTGGCGGGCAACTGTGTGGTGTTCAAGCCGGCCACGGTGACACCCTGGACGGCGGAGATGGTGGTGGAAGCGTTCGTGGATGCCGGGGTACCTCCTGGGGTGTTGAATTTCATCACCGGGTCCGGTCGCACGGTTGGGGAGGCGTTGCTGCATCATCCCACGATCAAGGCCATTTCGTTCACGGGTTCGAACGAGGTGGGGATGCATCTGTACGAAGTTGCGTCTGGTTCGGGGAAGGCGGTGCAGTGTGAGATGGGAGGGAAGAACCCGATTGTCGTCCTTGCGGATGCGGATCTGGATCTCGCTGCGGTGGCAGCGGTTCAGGGTGCGTTTGGGTCCACGGGTCAACGTTGCACGGCCACGTCGAGGGTGGTGGTGGAGCGGTCGGTGGCGTCGGCCCTGGTGGAGCGGATCGTGTCCCATGCGGGGGAGATCGTGGTTGGGAACGGGTTGCGTGAAGGCGTGACCATGGGTCCGTGTGTGGACGAGGGTCAGATGCGGACGGTGCTGTCGTACATTGAGAAAGCCCGGGAGGAGGGAGCCGAGTTTGCGCTGGGCGGGGACCGGTTGAGTGGTCCGGAGTATGATCGTGGCTATTTTGTGGCGCCCACGGTGGTCACGGGCGTGACGCCTGAGATGACCATTGCGCAGGAAGAGGTTTTCGGTCCGGTCCTGTCGGTGATCGAGGTGGATGGATTCGAGGAAGCCCTTTCTGTGGCCAACGGGGTTCGATACGGGCTCACGTCGTCCATCTACACTCGAGACGTGAACCGCGTCTTCCAGTTCCTGGACGACATCGAGACAGGGATTGTGCACGTGAACTCGCCGACGGTGGGCGGGGAGGCTCAGCTACCGTTTGGTGGGATGAAGGCCACGGGTATCGGGCCTCGCGAGCAGGGCAAGACCGCGATCGAGTTTTACACCGAGCTGAAGACCGTGTACGTGGACTACACGGGCCAGGTGCGTCAGACCAAAATCTACTAGGAGGGAACCTCATGGCGAGAAAGGTGACCGGCGGCTTGATCCAGTGTGCGAATCCGATCAACGACGAGTCGCAGCCGGTGAAGAAGATCACGGATGCGGCGCTGGCCCGGCACATTGAGTTGATTGAGGAGGCGGGGAAGCGAGGGGTTCAGATTCTGTGTTTGCAGGAGATTTTCAACGGTCCCTATTTCTGCCCGAGCCAGGACGCGCGCTGGTACGAAGCAGCGGAGCCGGTACCGGGTCCCACGACGGAGAAGCTGGCCGAGTATGCGAAGAAGTACCAGATGGTCATCGTGGTGCCCATTTACGAGCGGGCCATGGCCGGTGTGTACTACAACACGGCGGCGGTGCTGGACGCGGATGGGACGTACCTGGGCAAGTATCGCAAGAACCACATTCCCCAGGTGGCAGGGTTCTGGGAGAAATTTTTCTTCAAGCCGGGCAACCTGGGCTACCCGGTGTTCGAGACCCGTTACGCCCGGGTCGGGGTCTACATTTGCTATGACCGCCATTTCCCGGAAGGGGCGCGCCTCCTGGGTCTGAACGGTGCCGAGATCGTGTTCAATCCTTCGGCCACCGTGGAAGGTCTTTCCATGTACTTGTGGAAGCTGGAGCAGCCTGCGCACGCGGTGGCCAACGGCTATTTTGTGGGGGCGATCAACCGGGTTGGCTGGGAGCCGCCGTGGAACATCGGCCGGTTTTACGGGACCAGCTATTTCTGCGATCCTCGAGGCAAGATTCTGGCAGAGGCGTCCACCGACAAGGACGAGGTGGTGGTGGCGGAGTTTGACCTGGACATGATCGCGGAGGTGCGAAACACGTGGCAGTTCTACCGGGATCGGCGTCCCGAGACCTACGGCGCACTCACCGAACTGCTGCCCTGACCGGCACCATTCCTGTCCTGCCCGACCGCACGCGGGGTCCCGGCCGGGCGAGCAATCCAAGGAGCGAGAAATGGCCACGCTGATCAAGAATGGAACGATTGTCACCGGAAACGATGTGTTCAAGGCCGACCTGCGGATCAAGGACGGCACGATCCGCTCCATCGGTCCGGCACTGGAACATGCCGGGGACGTGGTGGTGGACGCCACCGATCGCCTGGTCTTCCCGGGCGGGATCGATGTCCATACCCATCTGGACATGCCCTTCATGGGCGCCAAGTCCACCGACGACTTCGAAACGGGAACCATCGCCGCCGCCATGGGGGGCACGACCAGCATCGTGGACTTCATCGTCCCGGTCAAGGGCCGGCCGCTCCGCGAGGCGCTCGAGACGTGGCAGGGCAAGGCCGAAGGAAAGGCTGCGATCGACTACGGGTTCCACATGTGCATCGTGGAGATGACCTCGAGCACACTGGACGAACTCGATGCCATGTTGGACGAGGGTATCACCTCGTTCAAGCTCTTCACAGCTTATCCGGGCGCCTTGATGATCGATGATGGGGCCATCTTCAAAATCCTTCGGTGGGCTGCAGACCGCGACGCCCTGATCCAGGTCCACGCGGAAAACGGGCCGGCCATCGCCGAAATCGTGGACGCCATGGTCGCGGAAGGCAAGACCGACCCGAAGTACCACGGCCTGAGCCGACCCAGCGTACTCGAGGGAGAGGCCACGGCCCGGACCATCGCCCTGGCCGAGGTGGCCGGGGCTCCGCTCTACGTGGTGCACCTCACGTGTCGTGAGGCTCTCGAGGCTGTGGGCAAGGCCCGCAAGCGGGGACAACGGGTCTACGCGGAAACCTGCCCGCAGTATCTCTACCTCTCCGCCGACGAGATGGCCCGTCCCGGGTTCGAGGGGGCCAAGTTTGTGTGCACGCCGCCGATCCGGGACCGCAGCCATGCGCCGGCCCTGTGGCGAGGGCTCCGGCAAGGGGATATCCTGACGGTCGCCACCGACCACTGCCCGTTCGACTACGACGGGGCCAAGCGGATGGGGGAGGGCGATTTCCGCAAGATCCCCAGCGGGTTGCCGGGCATCGAGACCCGCATGGCGCTCACCTATCAGGGCGTGGTCGAACACAAGATCAGCCTGACCCGGTTCGTGGACGCCACTGCGACCAAGCCAGCCAAGCTGTTCGGTCTCTATCCGCGCAAGGGCGCCATCGTGCCCGGGGCGGACGCCGACATCGTGCTCTGGGACCCGGCTCGAGACTACAGCCTTTCCCATGCGGACCTGCACATGCGGGTGGACTACAGTCCCTACGAGGGCATGACCATCAAGGGCGGCCCGGACAAGGTGTTCGTGCGTGGCGAGATGGTGGTGGATGACGGCAAGTTCCTCGGCAAGCCCGGCTTCGGGCGGTACCTCTTCCGAACCCGGTTCCACCCTGTCGAATTGTAGAGGCCCGCTTGAACGCAATCCGCTGGCTGGATTATGACACCTACCGGGGTTCGCCAGACCACACGGTCACCGGACACGTGGTGGTCGCCCGGAACGTCCGGAGCCCTCAGCTCGGGAACCGGCGGGACATCCTGGTCTATCTGCCCCCTTCCTACGAAGGAGGCGCGGAACGCTATCCGGTCGTCTACATGCACGACGGCCAGAACCTGTTCGACGAGACCACGAGCTTTGTGGGCGAGTGGGGTGTCGACAAGATCATGGACCGCCTCGCCCGAACCGAGGGCCTCGAGGCCCTCGTGGTGGGCATCCCGAACATGGGCGAGGAGCGCATGGCCGAATACAGCCCGTTCGCCGACCCCCAGTTCGGCGGCGGGCGCGGCGACGCCTACCTCCAGTTCATCGGAGACACGGTCAAGCCACTGATCGACCGCTCGTTCCGGACACAGCCCGGCCCCTCCCGGACCGCCACCATCGGGTCCTCCATGGGGGGACTCATCAGCCTGCATGCTTTCTTTGCACGTCCTGACATTTTCGGAAATGCAGGCGCCATGAGTCCGTCCCTCCTGTTCGCCTCTCGAGCCCTTTTCTCCTTTGTGCGCTTCGCCCCGTTCGTCCCGGGCCGACTGTACCTGGACATGGGCGCACGGGAGTTCGAGGCCGGCGCACGCCGCCCCTGGCTCGAACCCCTCTATCGACGAAGGACCCTGGCGCCTGCCAGACGCATGCGCGACCTGCTCCTGCGCAAGGGCTACCGGCCAGGCGAAAACCTCATGTACGTGGAGGACCCGGAAGGCATTCATCACGAGTCTGCCTGGGCTCGCAGACTTCCCGGCGCGATGACCTTCCTTCTCGAGGCAACCGCAGCACGAACCGACCGGGCCGCGGTCGGATCGAGGAGGGGTTCGTGATGGACCCATGACCGTCTCGAGCCGTCCCGGAGCGCATACGTTGGAGGACGGCAGGATGACCTTGTAGGATGATGCTGTGAGGAGGAGGGAACAGGCAATGACGGAACTCAAGTGGTGGGCCACACCCGTCAACATCGGCGAGAGCGCGCTGCTCGGGCGGCTGGACCAGTACTTTGTGGGCGAGGTCGGGTTCAAGCGTGCGGAACCGATCACGGTCCGTTTTCGTGGATTGTTCGTGCAGGAGGACGAGGACTGGTTGAGTTTCAACCACAACGATCTTGTGGTGGCCACCACGTTCCAGTTTGCGGATGAACCCCCGGTGCAGCGTCTCCATTTTCTTGCGCAGGAGGTCCCACTGGGGTGGCAGGAGGATTTTTTCAGCGACGTGGTGCTGTCGGTTCGTGAATGCAAAAGTCGGGTGCTGACGATCCGTATCCAGGTGTATGACGTGGACATTCTGGATCGCGACCTGATTCGGGACGTTCAGGAAGCGGCGCGTCACGTGAGCACGTCGGTGGCGATCGCGTTTCCCCAGATTGCCCCTTATGCGGGCGCGGTGGGATTCGCGGTTCCGGCCTTCATGAACCTGGTGGACAACCTGGCGCACCACGATCGCATTCTCGACGAGCGGATCAAGCTGGAAGTAGCGGATCCATCGTCGGGTTTCAAGCTGCTTCAGCCGGGCTACTTTGTCTGTTTCAAGAACCCGGTTCCGGAAGGACTGCGTCTGAACCGGGATCTCCGGGTGATTCACGAGGATGGGCGACCGTTCGAGGCGTTCAGTTACGCGGTACTGGGAATCACGCGGGAACACTATGCCCATGTCAACTGGGAGATCACTCAGAAGATCGCCAAGCTGGTTGCCGAGTTGAACGGTGGAGGCCAGAGTGGGAAGGCTGCGCTGGAGTTTCTCCGTGACACGATGGAGGGCTACCAGAAGTTCAAGAAGCTGCAGCGGGCCCATGAGTTGATGAACGCTCCGTCCCGGACCGATGCGGAGAACGCCCTGCTCGAGGAACTGCTCAACGATCCGGATCTGGCCCCGTTTCTGACTGCGGTGTAGCGTCTCGAGGCGGTGTAGCGTCTCGGGGGTGTTCGTGGAGAGGGTCCCGGTGCGGGGGCGGGTAGGTTGTTTCGTGTGTTGTGGGGACTTGAGCCGTCGGGAAGGGGGGAGGAAGGGAGGGAGTGACCGGGGGTCGGTGCCGGAGAGGGGTCAGTTGAGGGGGCCGCAGTCGTCGGGATACTCGGCGCCGCAGACGCGGATACCGAGGTTTTTGACCGTGACCTCGCCTTCATCGTCGGTGACGGTGAGGGCGACCACGTAGGTGGTGGCCACGTCCGGCGCTTCCGCATTGTAGACGTGGTTGACGTTCGGCCCTTCTGCAGTGGTGCCGTCGCCGAATTCCCAGGAGAAGGAGACGATCTCACCGCCGTCAGGGTCGTAGCTCGAGGTCGCGTCGAAGTAGACGGTGAGCGGTTCGGTACCGAAGGCGATGTTCATGAGCACGTCAGCGTCGGTGCCCTCGGCGATCATGACCGCCTCCGCCACCGGAGCCGAGCAGGTTTCCTCGACCTCGCCGCCGCAGTCGCTGTCGATCCCGTCGCAGATGTCGGGTGCGCCTGGATAGATGGAGGAGTCGCCGTCGTTGCAATCACCTGCGCAGGTGGTGACGCCATCGCCGTCCGCGTCGAACCCCTCGTCCACCTGCCCGTCGCAGTTGTTGTCGATGGCGTCGCATGCCTCGATGGCGTCCGGATTGATGGCAGGGTCCAGGTCGTTGCAGTCGCCGTCGTGGACGATATAGAATTCGGACGGAGCCGAGCAGCCGGTGACGGCGGTGTCGGGATTCCCGAACCCGTCGTTGTCAGCGTCCAGATACCAGGTGACGAGGACGCCCTCGTCCACCTGCCCGTCGCAGTTGTTGTCCAGGCCGTCGCAGATTTCGGGGGCGCCGGTGAAGATGGCCGGGTTGGTGTCGTTGCAATCGCCGCCGCAGGAGGTGACGCCGTCGCCGTCGCCGTCCCAGTCCTCATCGGTGAGGCCGTTGCAGTTGTTGTCCACCCCGTCGCACACGTCGGAGGCGCCCACATAGGTTGTGGGGTCGGTGTCGTCACAGTCTCCTGCGCACGTGGTGTAGCCATCCATGTCCTGGTCGAAGGTTTCATCGATCAGGCCGTTGCAGTTGTTGTCGAAGAAGTCGCACAACTCTTCCGCGTCAGGGTGGACCTCCGGGTCCAGGTCGTCGCAGTCACCGGTGCAAATGGTGTGCCCGTCGTTGTCTGCGTCGAAGTCTTCGTCGATCTCGCCGTCACAGTTGTTGTCTTCTCCGTCGCACAACTCGATGGCGCCGGGGAAGGTTCCCGCGTAGTCGTCGTTGCAATCCGCGGGGTTGTCCTCGAGGTCGCAAGTGCTGAACCCGTCGCCGTCCGCGTCGAAGTCCTCGTCGACCTTGCGGTCGCAATCGTCGTCGATTCCGTTGCATACCTCGGGGGCGTCGGGGTAGACCTCGGGGTTGTTGTCGTCGCAGTCATCCATGCCGATGTAACCGTCGCCGTCCATGTCCTGGCGACAGTCATCCTGTCCGACGGCCAGGAATGCCAGACCGATCATGAGTACTAGAAAACGCTTCATGAGACCTCCCTGCACGGAACCCTGGTTTTGGTCACCCCAGCGTGACCAGGTACATTGTGATGCTCCGTGCCGGATGTGTCAACGGCATTTATCCCGTGGAAAAAAGCAAAGTGAGTTCATGAGTTCGGTTGGGTGTCGCCGGTGAAGGATGCCACGAGGGGGAGGAGGTCCTGGAGGGTGTCGAGGAGGTGGAGACCGGCGATGGAGCGGGCTCCGGCGGGTTCGAGTGCCCAATGAGGGGTCCAGGGTGTTCGACAGAGGCATGCGCGGAGGTGGCTCAGGTCATGCACGGACTCCCGGAGGGCGAGAGGGAGGGCGAGGTCGAGGGAGAAGACGTCACCGACCACGATGTCGGGACGTTCGGCGAGCAGGGCTTCGCGGTAGAATGGTCGGTCCACGGCCACGGTTCTTTCTCCGAACCGTCGGAGGTCGGGGGGGCCGTCGCTCAGGAACTGCTTTCGGGCGTTTCCGCGCAGGCGCAGGTGTGGGTCGTTTCCGAAGGCGATCCCGTGATGTTTCCAGGTTTGCGCGACCAGGTCGGCGGTGAAGTTGGTACAGAACACCACGTCGGCCTGTTCGAGCAAGTTGTGGAGCAAGGGGACCGCATGAGGAACCAGGTCGTGCCCGGCCCGGGCAAGGAACGCCTGGCTGGCGGAGAGGAAGATCTCCGACCCGAGTGCCGTCAGATCGGTCCAGCCGCGTTCGGCCAACTTCCGCACCAGGTCGGTGCAGGTCCCGTCTCCGGCCTGGGCGAGCGTCTCGAGGCCGCTGACCAGGGCGTTGTGCATGAGGAACGGGTCTTCATCGGCGTAGGCGGTGATTCGGCCGTGGGAACGCCATCCGTGAGCGGCAGGGTCGGCGCGAATCGCCTCCTCGACCCGGTCGAAGCAGGCCCGGACCCGGGATGCGGGCCACCGGGCGAGTTCGGCGACGCGTGTCACCCGGGCTTCACGTACCGCAGCCGCCTGGCCCTCGAGCCGCGTCCAGACGCCGTCGAAGTCGGTGAGAATGGTGAGTCGCCGGGGGGGGGACGCGAGGGGGGCGTCGGGCCGGCGGTGTTCCGGGATCGTGGAATTGGGTTGCACGTTCGCCTCCATGCTGACGGGGAAGTGTCTGGAGTGTTTCACAAGCCTACCGTCGGGGCGGAAGATGTGCAATACTCGAGGGGCTCCCCGCGGCGAGGGCGACGTGGGTGGATGGGGGGGAGAGCAGGAGGCAGAAAGTGGAGATGATCACGAATCTGGAGGGTCCCCAGGACCGTCTGATAGAACAAGAGCTGGGGAGGCTGAAGGAGCTTCCGTTCGAGGAACTTGCAGCCATGCCTGAGAGCGCGCCCATCACCCTCGGCGAGGGCCGAAACCCGGCCAAGGCAATCGTCTGGCGCGACATGCTCGAGGACGGCGGAGTCCGCATCGTGGTTCAAACGCTCAACGTGGCCGGAGCGTGCTGCGTGGCCAGCCTGACGGCTCGAGGGTTCATCATGGCGCCGGACGGGCAGGTTCGTGCGGTCCCGGACGAGCTGATGGACGAGTTTCGCATGTGACACCCCGGGGGCGAACGGGGTTCAGAAGTTGACCTCGACCCGGTACAGTGCGCACCATTCCCCCTGCCTGAAGTCGAAGAGGCGGAATTGGGGGTGGCGCATCAAGGTGACGGAGCCGGCGTTGAACACCGGAAGCGCGCCGACCCGGTAGCCGGTGCGACTGTACCAGTGTTTGTGCCCGTGCAACACGGCCGTCACTCCCGCCTCGCGGGCGAACGCCAGGACCTCTCCAGCGTCCACGAGCGGGGCCATGAGGTACTGGTCGACCTTGAATGTGTGCTCGTCGAACGTGGCCCACCGACGTTCCGGGGGCAGGCGGCCCAGGTGGTGGTGGAGCACCAGGAGCCGCGTCTCGGCCGGCACGGTCTCGAGTTCGGTTCTGGCCATGTTCATGGCTTCGGACCCCACCCGCCCACGCACGTTGACCCACCCCCGTTCGAACAGGGTCCGCTCCTCGAGCAGGTTGCTGTCAAACGCCACCACGGCGATTCCGGGGCCGATTTCGCCCACCCAGGGATAGGACACTTCGAACACATCCTCGAAATCTCGATTCCGGGTGCCTCGAGCCACGTCGTGGTTGCCCGGTACGACCAGCCGCCGGCGGGCGTCGAACCCGAACGCCTCGAGGTGCTGACGGACCTCGAGGAGTTCGCCCGGCTTGCCGAACTGGGTGAGATCGCCGGACACGATCAACCCGTCAACCTCGAGCTGGACCAGTGCGGAAAGGAGGTTGCGGAGCCTGGCCGCCACGTCCAGGCCCAGAGGCCACCGGGAGCCCTGATGGAGGTCGGACCAGTGGGCCAACCGGAAGGTCCCGGTTGGTTTCGGGGCTCGAAGGCCCTGGATGATCGGGGTGACCTCTTCGGTCATGTCGACATGGACGTGGCCGCAGATACAGCGAGGAACGTACGGAATCCGTGGGCGCCCACAGGCCGGACACGATTCCTCCGGGATGGGGCGTGGGACCAACTCGGGTATGCAACGAATACGCATCCGGGCACTCCTCTCCGTCCGGCGCCTCCTGGCCGAGCACCGTCGTCTACCAGATCCGAGGTGCATGAGAAGGCGGCGCGGTGCCTGCAGCGTGAAACTCGATCCCATCGCCTCGAGGCGCCATCAGGCCCAGGCGTTCGTGGACCCACCGGCGCGCGGCGATGTGGATCGCAGCCTCCGTCATCTCCTGGTACAGGCGCAGATTGGCCCCACCTGCCGCCACCGCATTGGCGAGCGCGACGCCGAGGGCCCAGTGGCGCGGTCCCCAACCGAGCCGCACCCGGTCGGACAGGCGGAGCAAGCCGGCAGCGACGAAACCGCTCAACCCACCGCGTTCGCCGGTCTGCAACGCCCGACGCACGTTCCGGCTCAAGGCCTGTACCACCTGGACGGTCAACAGGTGACGGAGTACGGGCTTCCGATCCATCAGGTAGGCCACGAGACCACCGCCTGCGTCCACCGACAGGGTGGTGAACAGGGTGTCCACCAGGAACTCGAACCCCTCGTCGGTGCCGGGCTCGATCCCGAAGCAGGCGCCGATCCACGAGACGTTCCTGGCGGCCAGGAAGCTCACCGTCACCATCTCGAGGCTGGTTCCGCCGAGCCCGCTGGTGACTCCGGCAATCACGCCAAGGCCGAGAGCGCCGAGACGGCCTCGGCGCGCCCGGTCTCGGGCCAGCGTGTAAACCGTTTCCAGGTCCAGGCTTCGCACTTCCTGGAACGGCACGCCCAGAGCCGTCTCCACTTCGCGCTTCAGGCGTTCTCGCCGCTCAGGCGTCATCAACTGATGGTAAAGCCGTCGGAAATGCTTCTCCGCATCCCGAATGGCGGTTCGCTTCTCCCCCAGGGCCGAAAAGGTGTCCGACGTGTTCCCCACCGCTGTCGCCGGACGGAGAGCCTCCACTCGAGGTCGGAACCGGTGCTGGATCCAGGCGTGCACCTCGTTCATCACGCGCCGCTCGGTCGGCGTCAGATCCTCCCAACGCTCCTCCACCACCTGACGTTCCCGCTCGAGCAGATTCCCGGGTTCGGCCGCGGCCAGGAATACGCCGATACCTCGCCGGATCTCCTCGATGGGCGCGCCGTCCTCCAGGTATTCAGGCCGCTCGATACGGTCCAGGAGCAAGCGCGTGCTGGGCGTCACCATGTGGGTGCGCGCATGGACGCCTGCGAGACGTACCACCAGAGTGCGGACTCGAGCGTCCGTGATGTCGGCGCCCTGGGCGATCCGGGAGAGGGCCCGGGTGACGTGGGGCTGAATTCCGCCGTAGTACCACGGGTCGAGACGCTTGACCAGTTCCGCCTCGACCAGACGCCGGGCCACGTCGTACCGGTCCTCGGCCACGTACCGTTCGTAGAGTCGGTCCAGCCGTTCGGGTTGCTCGAGATGGGCGGAGACGAGTTCGTACAACTCATCATATGGCAGATCGAACACGTGGTGCTCGAGGTAGTGGAGGTAAGGCGAGGCGTCCACGGACTGGGAAGCCACGAATGCGACCAGGTCCCGGGCATGGACCTCGTCGGCTTCCACGCGCACGTAGTAGCGGGCGAGTTGCTCGAGCGCGTCGAAAGTCTGTTGGTCCGGGGTTCGCTTCCCGGCGTGGAGTTTTTCTGCGAGGTCCTCGAGGTCGCGGGCGCCCATTGTCACGCAGAGGTGGGCCTGGAGGATGGTGGCGCCCAGGTCCGCCTGGTGTGCGCGGCGCATGAGCCACTCGACGAGTTCCATGGGCCAGCGGGGGAAGGGGGGTCGCTGCAAGGATTTTCCGGCTCTTGCAAAGCGTGTGGCGGTCCTGGAATCGAGGTTGAACGGAGCGTGACAGAGGTAGGCCCAGGCGTTGGAGCGCAGGTCGGTTGCAGCGATTGGATGGAGGGGGTGTGCGAATGCGGCGGCGAGCCAGAAGGTTTCGATGTCGGTGCTTCCGCTCATCATTCTGGAGCGGAAAAGCAGTTCAGCAGCCTTGACCGCGTCGGCGGGGGCCGTCACATTGCGGGAGAAGATGTGCCGGCAGGCTCTGACGCGGGATTCGATCTCGCCCACGCCGGTATCCAGGGTGGCCACCAGGTAGAGGGAGAGGGCCATTTCGCGGCGCTCGCGTTCCAGGAGCGGGAGTGGCGTTTCCGGCACCCATTCGAAGAGTAGGGAAGGGTCGTGTCGGAACGACTGGACCAGGTGGAACGCGCGGCGGAGGTCATGCCGATTCTGGATGGGTAACAGGAGTTCGGACAGCGAGTGCTCGGTCATGTGTGCCCCCAGGGGTCACAGGTAACGGAAGAAGATTTCCAGCAGACCGTTCGGGTTGTCCACGTGGAGCCAGTGGCCGGCTCGGGGGAGCACATCGATGGAAATGCGTCCGTTCCGGGCCATGTCCTGGATACGGTGTATCATCTCGGAGGAGAATACCGGGGATTCGGCCGCTGCGACGAACCGTACCGCCACGGACGGGTCGCTCCGGGCGAGGAACTCGAGGAAATCTCGACGGAGGAAGTCGCGGAGCATCCCCTCGATTGCTTGCAAGTCCACGCCCCAGTTGAACGTGCGCCCCTGGGCGCGGAGATTGGTTGCCACCCACTGGGCGGTGCGGCGGTCGAGGCCCCGGGAGGCGAGGTAGGAGATGAAGGCGTCGCGGGAGGGCTGAGGCATCGGGACGGTTTGAAGCAGCGTGAGGAGACGTGCGACTCGAGTGGCCGCCTTGCCTGCAGCAGGATTCGCGTCCAGGACGAAAACCTGCTCGAGGTCCTCGGGGGCTTCCTGGGCGAGCGCGAGGGCGACCTTGCCTCCGAAGGAGTGTCCGGCCACGGCTTCGGTGGGGAAGGGGAGGTGTTCCATCAAGTCGAGGAGGTCCTCTGCGCAGGCGTCCACGGTGTGTGGAGGGGGGAATCCCTGGGATCGTCCGTGCATGCGAAGGTCCACCAACACGACGGCCCAGTCGGGCAATCGGTGCACCAGCGCCTGGGCGATTCCGTGCCAGTTCCGGCCCTGGCCCAGGATGCCGTGGAGCAAGACGAGTGCCCGCAACGCCGACTGGTCGTCGGCGGTGACGACGCGATGGAATAGAAGGGGTCGAGGCGCCATGCGTACTCCAGGAAGGACCGGACCGGTTGAAGCGGTCTGGAGTCCTGATGAAGGCGGAGGCCGGGACCGGTCAGGAACGATCCGTTCTCTGGCCTGGACGACCGGCTGATCAGCCCTGGTAAGACTATAGAGAGGTGCGACCGTGGGCGTCAAGCACCGGCTGACCGCGGTCGTGACCCTGGTCCGGTTCATTGACGCGCAAGGGCCAGGATGCTATAGTTAGCAGGGTTTTTTCGGACAGAGGATGAGGGAGGCGAGGCCGATTGGTCCACCACGTGCACTGCTGGGTCGGGTTGCGCGATTCATCGCCCGGCACGACCTGATTCGGGTGGGAGACACGGTGGTCGTGGCCGTGTCCGGTGGGGTTGACTCCTGCGTACTGCTCGACCTTCTGGAACAGTTGAGCCCGTCGTTGAGCGCCCGGTTGGTGGTGGCGCACGTGCACCACGGGCTTCGAGGTGCGGAGGCGGACCGGGACGAGCGTTTTGTGAAGGGTCTGGCCGGGGCTCGTGGGTTGCCGTACGTGGTCGGTCGTCTCCGGGGTCTGAAGGAAGCGGCCGGCCGACAAGGCGTCTCGCTCCAGGCCGCAGCCCGGGACGCGCGCTACGCCTTTCTCGCCGAGTCCAGGGAAGCCCGAGGGGCTCGAGTGGTGGCGTTGGGCCACACGATGACCGACCAGGCGGAGACGATCCTGGAACGGGTGCTCCGCGGCGCCGGGACGGACGGATTGGGGGGCATGGCGCCGGTGCGGGACGGGTGGGTCGTGCGGCCGCTGCTGTGTGCGACTCGGGACGAAGTCCTTGCCTATGCACGGTTCCGGGGTCTCACCTGGGTCGAGGACGGTACCAACGTATCTCCGGCGTACACGCGCAACCGAATCCGGCTGCACGTCTGGCCGGCGCTGCTGGCAGAGAATCCGAATCTCGAGCGGGCACTGGCCCGGTTGGCGGAGGTGGCACGGCGGGACACGGATCTCCTTGACAAGCTGACCGAAACCGTATGGAATTCGAGCGCGGTCCAGCCTGGGGTCGACCGGGTCGAGGTGTCGGTTGGAGCATTGCTCGAGCAGCATCCTGCGCTACGCTTTCGCCTGTTGCGCAAGGCTGTCCGGGTATTGACGGCGGAGGTCCCGGGGGTCACGGTGGGCCACGACCATTTGGCTGCGGTACTCGATCTGGCCGAGCGCGGTGGAGGGTTCAAGGCACTGGACCTTCCAGGCGGATTGCGCGTGGAGCTGGAGCCGGAGCGGCTGGTGGTGGCCAGGCGTGCAGCGGCCGATGGGCGGGCGGGCGATGAGGTGGAACTGGCGATTCCGGGGGCCACTTCTCTGCCCACGGGAGAGACCATTCGGGTGGACCGGGTGCCTCGAGCCGCGGTGGAAGGACTGCGTGGGCATGCCCGCGAATGCTGGCTCGAGGAGGATCGGGTCGACGGGCGCCTGTGGGTACGCTATTACCGGCGAGGGGATCGGTTTCATCCATTTGGAGCCCCGGGACCGGTGAGGTTGAGCCGTTTTTTCATTCGGGAGAAGATACCGCGTGCGCGGCGACAGACGATTCCACTGGTATTGATGGGCGGTCGGATCGTGTGGGTTGTCGGCGTGCGGGGTTCCGAGTATACCAGAATCTCCGGGAAGTCTGAGCGCGTTCTCCGGTTGCGGCTGGAGGAGCCGGGAGAGGGTGCCGCGACCCGGGTGACGTAGTGGTTGAGTGACGTCGTAGCCATGAAGCCTGCACACAAGACATTTGCCTTTTGGGTGTTTCTCCTGCTCCTGGTGATGCTGGTCATCACGTTCTTGACGGGAGGCCAGTCCGGTGCACCGGACAAGATCGAGTTTTCCGAACTCATGCAGCGAGTACGCGCTGGGGAGGTGGCGGAACTCACCTTTTCCGGGAACGAGATCACGGGGAAGTTCAAGAACAACACACCGTTCAAGTCCTATGGCCCCGCCTATTCGGACCACTTCCTTGCAGAACTCGAGCAGCACGACATCGTGCCCAACTTCAGGCAGGAGAAGGACAGTCCGGTCTGGTCGCTGCTCGCCCAGTGGCTGCCGCTTCTCTTCATCTTCCTGATCTTCATCTTTTTCATGCGCCAGCTCCAGATGGGCGGCGGCAAGGCGATGTCGTTCGGCAAGAGTCGGGCGCGCCTCCAGACGGATCCGAACAAGAAGGTAACCTTCGCGGATGTGGCGGGGATCGCGGAGGCCAAGGAGGAGTTGGAAGAGATCATCGCGTTTCTGAAGGAGCCCAAAAAGTTCACCCGGCTCGGGGGCCGGATACCCAAGGGTGTCCTCCTGGTGGGGGCGCCGGGAACGGGCAAGACCCTGCTTGCGCGGGCCATCGCCGGGGAGGCCGGGGTGCCCTTCTTCAGTATCAGCGGATCGGATTTCGTGGAGATGTTTGTGGGTGTGGGCGCTTCTCGAGTGCGTGACCTGTTCGAGCAGGGGAAGAAGTATGCGCCCTGTATCATTTTCATCGACGAGATCGATGCCGTGGGACGCCACCGGGGACACGGCCTGGGCGGTGGGCATGACGAGCGTGAGCAGACGCTCAACCAGCTCCTGGTGGAGATGGACGGATTCGAGTCGAACGACGGTGTGATTCTGGTCGCAGCGACCAACCGAGTGGACGTGCTCGACCCCGCCCTGCTCCGTCCCGGCCGATTCGACCGCCGGGTGGTCGTACCCCGGCCCGATGTGAAAGGCAGGGAAGGAATCCTCAAGGTTCACACCCGAAACGTGCCCCTGGCCGAGGACGTTTCCCTCGAAATCCTCGCTCGAGGCACGCCCGGCTTCTCAGGGGCCGACCTGGAGAACCTGGTGAACGAGGCAGCGCTGATGGCGGCCCGGTACGACCGCAAGGAGGTCACGATGACCGACTTCGAAGCCGCCAAGGACAAGGTTCTCATGGGCGTCGAACGCCGCAGCATGTTCATCAGCGACGAGGAAAAGCGCACCACCGCCGTCCACGAGGCTGGACACGCCCTGGTCGCCCGCCTCATTCCCGGGACCGACCCGGTCCACAAGGTCACGATCATTCCTCGAGGCATGGCCCTCGGCCTCACACAGCAACTCCCTGTGGACGAGAAACACAACTACAGCCGTTCCCACCTTCTGAACGAAATCGCCATCCTCATGGGAGGACGCGCGGCCGAGCAGCTCATTCTGGACCACCTTTCCACCGGAGCCGGCAACGACATCAAGCGGGCCACCGAGATCGCCCAGAAGATGGTCTGCGAGTGGGGCATGAGTGAGGAGATCGGGCCGCTCTCGTATGCCAAGAAGGACGAACCCATCTTCCTGGGTCGGGACTTTGCGCAGGCGCCTGCCTACAGCGAGCGCACGGCCGTGGCCATCGATCGGGAGGTTCGCCGGATTGTGGTGGAGAACTACGAGCGGGCCAAGAAACTGCTGACCGAACGCCTTCATGTTCTGAACGAACTGGCCGATGCGTTGCTTCAGCATGAATCCCTGGATGGAGAGGAAATCGATCGGATTATCAAGCGGTGCAGCCCTGAACCCGTATGAGGCGAGCGTGTTGACCAGACCATTGGTAAGGCCCGTCCACTATCAAAATTGGTGTGAACTCGAGCAATTCATTCGCGACCATGCCCTCCAGGGGGAAGTATCGCGGGCGCGGGAAGACATCGACTGGCGAGGGTACCTGTTCAGCGGTCTTGCGTCGGACCAGGTGGCGGACCTGGTGGCCCGTGCTCGTGCGGTGGGCGCGCATGTGTTTCACTCGCTTCCCGGGACCCGTGTGGCGGCTCGTGTACTGGTGGTGGGGCGTCCTGCGGAGGTGCGTGAGGTTGTATCGGGGACGGCGTCGTTTGGGGTTCGGGTGCAGGGGGTTCTGGACATGTTCTGCACGGCGCAGGGGGAGGCGCCGAGTCGGTGGGCGTTGCCCGGTGGGGATTTGAAGCTGGATCGGCCGCTGGTTCAGGCGGTGGTGAACGTGACGCCGGATTCTTTCTATGACGGTGGTCGTTACGCGACCACGGAGCGGGCGGTGGCTCGAGCGGAGCAGGTTTTGGAGGAGGGAGCGGACATCATCGACATTGGAGGGGAGTCGACGCGCCCGGGAGCGGATCCGGTGACGGTGGAGGAAGAGACGGCGCGGGTCCTTCCGGTGGTGGAAGCGCTGGCGGGTCGTATTGAAGCGCCGATTTCGGTGGACACGTCCAAGGCGGTAGTGGCCCGTCGTTCGTTGGAAGCGGGGGCGCGAATCATCAACGATGTTACGGGGTTTCGAGGTGATCCCGAGATGTTGGATTGTGTGGCCGCTCATGGAGCCGGAGTCATCGTGATGCACATGCGGGGGACGCCCCGAACGATGCAGCGACTGACGCACTATGAATCGTTGATGGGGGAGATTGTCGAACTGCTGGCCGATCGCGTGGCGCTGGCGGAGAAGGCGGGGGTTCCGCGGGAACGCATCGTGGTGGATCCAGGACTGGGATTCGGGAAGACGCCGGAGGACAACCTGGTGATACTCAGGCGGCTGTCGGTGCTGACCGAGCTGGGCTGTCCGATTCTGGTGGGCGCGTCCCGGAAGTCGTTCCTGGGGCGTCTTTTCGGCTGGGATCTGGAGGAGCGGCTGGAGGGATCGGTGGCGGCCGCGGCGGCGGCCGTACTGGCCGGAGCCAGCATTGTGCGTGTGCACGACGTGAAAGAGACTCGCAAGGTGGTCGACACGGTTTGGGCGATTCGTCACGCCGGGAGCGGGGAGTACACCTCGACGGCCGACAGGAGCGATGATGTTCGATGACTTGTTCGGTGCGCTTCGGCTCAACGACATCGCGGACATCCTCATACTGACGCTGATCATCTACTACGTCCTGGCCCTGATCAAGGGGACTCGAGCGTTCCAGGTGGCGTGGGGTCTGCTGATCCTGATCCCGATGTTCATGCTTGCGAACTATCTCGAGCTGTACACGTTGAGCTGGATCCTGGACCGATTTTCCGTCTACCTGGTGCTGGCCATCATCATCTTGTTTCAGGACGACATTCGCCGGGCGCTGGCTCGAGTGGGGAATCCGCTGTTTCCCAGCATGAACCGGGGGATGGAGACGCAGGTGGTGGAGGAGTTGATCCGTGCCGTGTTCGCGCTGGCGTCGACCTCCACCGGAGCGTTGATTGTGCTGGAGCGGGAAGGCAGTTTGGACGACTACATCGAGGTGGGCGTCAAGATCGATGCCTTGTTGACGAGCGAGGTGTTGCAGGCGATTTTTCAGACGTCGTCGCCGATTCATGACGGAGCGGTCATCGTGCGGCGAGACCGGATCGTTGCGGCCGGATGTTTTTTGCCCTTGACGACCAACCCGGAAGTGAGCAAGGCGCTGGGCACGCGACATCGGGCCGCGATTGGCCTGACGGACGAGGCGGACTCGGTGGTTTTGGTGGTATCGGAGGAGGAGGGTCGTGTTTCGCTGGTGTCTGGAGGCAAGATTCGGGTCGTTCCGGACGCCAAGGAACTTCGGGCTGCGTTGAAGAAGATTTTCACCGTTGAACCGGTCCGGCGCCGACTGTGGTTCAGGCGTGCGATGTAGGGGAGGGCAGGGTGCCGAACGCAGGAACGGAAGATCGGGGAAATGGGAACCACGAGCCGGGAGGGCCGCCCCGTACCTCGTTGTTCGGCCGGATCTCGTCCCATCCCCTGGTGCGGGCTCAGGCCGCAAGGCTCAAGCGGATGGTGACCCACAACCTCTACCTCAAGGTCCTCTCGTTTGCTCTTGCCCTGGTCCTGTGGGCGCGGGTCTCGGAAGACCAGATGGTGACCGAGACGGTGTCGGTGAAGCTGGTGGTCAAGCGGCCTCGAGGCTTGATTCTGCTCGATCCGCCTGGCGAGACCATGGCGATCCAGGTGATGTCTCCCCGGAGCAAGTTGAAAGCGTTGCAGCGGGCGCAACTCGAACTTCACGTGGATCTCAGCAGCGCCACGGTGGGCGAGATGGAGTACAGTCCGGTGGGACAGCGTATCCGCAATCTTCCCACTGGCGTGGAGATCACCGCGTACATGCCGTCCACATACCACTTCACTTTTGACAAGGAGATGACGCGGACCCTGAAGGTTCGGGTGCCGATCGAGGGGGAACCAGCCCCGGGGTACCACGTGGTGGGGAGACCCTTGGTGGAACCGCCGAGCGTGACCCTGGTGGGGCCGGCCAGTGTGGTGGAGAACCTGGTGGACGTGGCCACCGAACCCGTGGACGTGTCAGACTTGACGGACTCCCACACTGGACGATATCTGTTGAATCTCGAGAATCCCCTGCTCCGCGTGGAAGGCGGGCGGGAAGACGTGGTGGTCAGTATCGAAATCGAGCCGATCCGCCTCGAGCGGACGTTTGCCGACCTTCCGGTGGAAATCCCGGAGACCATGGGCCGGTGCCGGTTGAAACCGGACCGGGCGACTGTGGTGCTCGAGGGGCCGAGCGAGGTTCTCGGCCGAATCGAGCCCGGGGACGTCCGGATCTTTCTCCAGGAAGGCTCGATGCCCCCTTCGGAGCTGAGGCGACCGCACAAGCTGCAATATCCGCCGCCGGAGCGTGCCAGGGGACTTCCCCGAATCACCATCAGTTGGCCGAACGAAAATGTGGTCAAGCTGAAACGCGTCACACCGGAGGTATTCGAGTTTCGGGTGCTCGCGGAGGGTTGACGGGGAGGTCGTGCACCGAACCCTCACCAGGTGGACTCGTTCAAGACCATGAGAGAACAAGTGCGAATCAAGTTTGGTACCGATGGCATCCGGGGTACGGCCGGGATCGGCGCACTTTCGGTGGAAGCCGTCCTGTCCCTTGGCAAGGCGGTCGCCGCCCAGTTCCGTGATCGTGATCCCCGTCCTCGATTCGTGGTCGGACGGGACACCCGGATCTCGAGCCCGATGCTCGAAGCAGCATTCTGCGCAGGTCTGGCCGCCTGCGGGGGAGACGTGTGGCGGGCCGGGGTGGTGCCGACGCCTGCGGTGGCCTTTCTCACACGGGTTCAGGGAGCTGCCGCGGGTGCCGTGATTTCGGCGTCGCACAACGCATTTCAGGACAACGGAATCAAGCTGTTCGGCCCCAGTGGATTCAAGTTGTCTGACGCCACCGAGGCGGAGATCGAGGCGCGTGCACAGGACTCGGCGAACCAGACCGGGGTCACCGGCCCCCATGTGGGACGGTTGTCGGCCGAAGAGTCGGGTGCCGCCCTGTACCTCGAACACCTGACCAGGGTGGTGGGGGAGGGGAGTCCCCTGCAAGGGCTCAAGCTGGTGGTGGACGCAGGGCACGGAGCGGCCTCTCACCTGGCCGCCCCCTTGTTCCGGAACCTGGGCGCCGAAGTGATCGCCATCGGCGACGCTCCAGACGGATTGAACATCAACGACGGGGTCGGAGCGTTGCACGCAGATGCCCTGTGCGACGTGGTCACGGCAGCGGGAGCCGATCTGGGGGTGGCCCTGGACGGAGATGCGGACCGGGCGATTTTCGTGGACGAACAGGGGAGGGTGCGCAATGGAGACGACTGCCTGGGTCTCCTGGCGGTGCACCTTCGGGCCGATGGTCGCCTGAAGCAGCCTACCGTGGTGGCCACTCAGATGAGCAATCTTGGACTGGAGCGCTTTCTCGAGAACCGTGGAATCGGCCTCATCCGTACCGCGGTGGGGGATCGCCATGTGCTTGAAGCATTGCGCTCCGGGGGCCTGGTGCTGGGAGGAGAGCAATCCGGGCACATCATTCTGCTGGATCGGAGTACCACGGGCGACGGACTCTTGACGGCCCTGGAAGTGTGTCGCATTCTCCGGGAGACACGCACCCCGTTCAGTGAACTTCTGGACGGGTTCGAAGTCTTTCCGCAGGTTCTGGTGAACGTGCGGGTGCAGAGCCGCAAGCCGATCGAGAGTCTTCCAACGGTGCGTCGGGTCATCGAGGAGGTGGAGGGGCGCCTGGGGACCGAAGGGCGTGTGCTGGTGCGGTTTTCCGGGACCGAACCGCTGGCCCGGGTGATGGTGGAGGGGCGCTGCCGGGAAACCGTGGTGGGCCTGGCGCAGCGGATAGCGAGGGAGATCGAGGAGCAACTGGGGTAAGCGTCAATCGTGTGCGACCGGCTGAAACGGTGAGCCGGGTCGTGCCGCCGGGAACGAGGAGTCGGCATGTCGAGGTTACTGGTCAAGGTGGATCATATTGCGACGTTGCGAGAAGGGCGCCGGGCTACGGAGCCGGATCCCATCATCGCTGCCGCTGTTGCGGAGATGGCAGGTGCGGACGGTGTGGTTGTGCACCTGCGGGGTGATCGGCGGCACATCAAGAGTCGAGACCTGGAACTGCTCCGGCAGACGATCAAGACCCGGCTGGTGCTTCAGATTGCGCCCACGCAGGAGATGACGAGTATCGCCCATCAGGTCAAGCCGGACCAGGTGATGCTGGTCCAGGAGCGACCGGACGAGGTGACCACGGAGACCGGCCTGGACGTGATCCGGGATCGAGAGAGTCTGGCCAAGCACCTGGCCGCGTTGAAGGACGGAGACATTCCGGTCGGCCTGGTCATTGAGCCTGACATCGATCAGGTCAAGGCGGCGCACAAGCTCGACGTGGACGCCGTGCAGTTCAACATGTCGCGCTATTGCGACGCCAAGTTTGCCATGGACCGGTTCCACGCTTTCAACGGAATCGTGAATGCAGCCAAGGCCGCGTCCAAGCTGAATCTGACCGTGCTGGTCGGACAAGGATTGACCTACCACAACATTCAGGACTTGCAGGCGATCCAGGAGATCGACGAGTATGTGGTCGGGTTCGCGATCATCGCTCGAGCAGTCATTGTGGGCATGGATCGAGCCGTGCGGGAAATGGTGGAGTTGTTGAAGTGATTCAGGGGATCGGGCTCCAGCTCGTGTCGGTGGCTCCCTATTCGAGATTCCTGTCCGGACGGGGAGGTGTGGAGGTGGAGGAGGGCTGGTTCACCAAAGCCGAACTCGAGTATTGCCGGAGCCGGGGAGACGGTGGGCAGCACCTGGCAGCCCGTCATGCCGCCAAGGCCGCCACGCTGCAGGCCCTGGGATTACCAGGCGACAACGCGCTGCTGTCCCAGGTGGAGGTGGTGCGCGGCGCGTTGGGTCGACCGGAGATTCGAATCAGCCCCGGGGGTGTGGTCGCGGCCCGGGCTGGAGGTGCGCGTGTACACGTGTCCCTTTCCCACAGTGGGGACCACGCGGTGGCCTTCGTCGTGGTGGAAGCGTGGGAAGAGCCGGACGAGGAGGACAAGGAACGATGAGACTGTGTGATGCCGAAACCATGAGGGGCCTGGACCGCCATGCCATCGAGGAGGTTGGGATTCCTGGCGTGGTCCTGATGGAGAATGCCGGCCGGGGCACGGCGGAACTGATGCGGGCGGCCTGGGACACCCACCTCGCCGAAGGGGTTACGGTGCTGTGTGGGCGGGGGAACAATGGCGGGGACGGATTCGTTGTGGCGCGGCACCTGCACAACTGGGGTTACCCGGTGAGAGCCTATCTTTTTTCCCGTGGGGACAGGGTGTCCGGGGACGCTGCGGTGAACCTGGCCGCGGCAATCCGAATGGGCATACCGGTGCAGGAGGTTCCTGACGAAGCCGCCTGGGAGGCGGTTCGGCTCGAGGCCCTGGGTGCGCGGGTTCTGGTGGATGCCCTTCTGGGCACTGGGCTGCGCTCGGACGTGCGAGGACTCCTCCGCAAGGTGGTGGAGGATGTGAATGCTTCCGGCCGACTGGTGATGGCGGTGGACATCCCCTCTGGGCTGGACACGGCGACCGGGCGGCCCCATGGAGTCGCGGTGCGGGCCGACATGACCGCCACCTATGGTTTGGCCAAGCTCGGCCAGGTTCTGGAGCCTGCGGTGGCCCACGTGGGTGAGCTTCACGTGGTGGACATCAGCATACCGAGGGAGAAGGCGGAGCAGGGACCCACCCATGATCGACTGGTGGAAGCGGAGGAAGTGGCCTTGAGCCTTCCGGACCGTCCGTTTGACGGGCACAAGGGCACGTTTGGGCACCTTTGTGTCCTGGCCGGGTCGGTGGGGAAGGTTGGAGCTGCGGTGCTGGCATGCCATGCCGCGTTGCGGAGCGGGGTGGGGCTGGTGACCCTGGCCATTCCCCGGAGCGCGGCCCCGTTTCTCTCCTCCCTCATGCCCGAGGTGATGCTCGACTTGCTCGAGGACGATGGACACGGCCACGTCTCACCGGTGTCGATTCCCCGCCTCGAGGAAATTCTGGCGCATCGGACTGCGGTCGCCGTCGGCCCTGGTCTTTCGACCGGCGACGGCGTCCGGGAGGTGCTCGAGCACCTGATTCGGAACGCGGGGCTTCCCATGGTGGTGGATGCCGACGGACTCAACGTGCTGGCCGGTCACCTGGACGTGGTGGCGGAGGCGGGCACGCCCGTGATCCTGACTCCGCATCCTGGCGAGGCTTCCAGACTGCTCGAGACATCCACGGCGGAAGTTCAGGCGGACCGGGTGGGGGCGGTCCGTACGCTTGCGGCCCGTGCCCGGAGTGTGGTGGTGCTGAAGGGAGCGCGGACCTTGACCGCCACGGAGGGGGGGAGAGTGTCGGTGAATCCGACAGGGAATGCAGGAATGGCGACAGGTGGAGCCGGAGACGTTCTGACTGGTCTGATCGGCGGTTTGCTTGCCCAGGGTGTGGATGCCGAGGATGCTGCGGTGTCAGGTGTTTACCTGCATGGACTGGCCGGGGACCTTGCCGCCGAGGTCACGGGAGGGCGGGCACTGGCTGCGGGCGATCTCATCGATGCCCTTGGAGCAGCATTTCAGGCCGTGACTGGGGAAGGGGAGGAGGTGTGAGCGGTCCGTGGCGATGGACGAGCCCCTCCCATCGTGCCACAGAGGCGTTGGGTGCATTCATCGGCCGTAACGCCTGGGCCGGGCTGGTGGTCGCCCTTGCCGGAGATCTTGGTGCGGGCAAGACGTGCATGGCCGGCGGGATTGCCCGCGGCCTCGGCGTCCCGGACGAAGTGCCGGTGGTGAGTCCCACCTTCACGCTCATCAACCCGTATCCGGCGCGGATCCCTTTGTATCACGTGGACTTCTACCGGCTTGAGGATCCAGAGGAACTCGAGGTCATCGGGTTTGCAGACGTGTGTGGGCCAGGCGGAGTGACCGTGGTGGAGTGGCCCGATCGTTTCCCGGAGGCGCTTCCTTCCGAACGTCTCGAGGTCACTTTGCGGGTCGAAGGCCCGGAGCGGCGAGGGATCGAGATGGTCTGGGTGGGCACGGATCCGCGTGGCGTATCTCTGATGGCCCGTATCGAGGCGTTTTGCCGTGGGGAGGAAGGGGAGGGAGGCCCGAAGGAGGCGACTCGTTAGAGGAAGGAGGTTCCGGCGCTGTTCTGTCGGGTCACCCAAGGGGGGGAGGGCGGTGGAAAAATGGGAGAAACTGGGCCACGCGAGCTGACGGTCCGGAAGCAACTGGTACTATTGGGGGCCATCGCCCTGCTCCTGGCCGGCCTGTTCTACTGGCGGTGGCAGGCGATACGACCGCCCGGGCCGTTCCTGGAAGATCTGAAGACTTCGGGGGTGGTTCTGCACGTTCAGCTCGCCGGTGACCTGGTGACTCCGGGTGTGTACGAACTTCCACCGGGAGCCACGTTGGAAGATCTGCTCACAGCAGGTGAATATCGCGGCGACGTGACGCTCCTGCCCGACCTGTGGCGGGCGTTTCCCGTGGTGGATGGAGCCATGTTCGAGGTGTTCCGGGGACCGGGAGGCGAGGTGGAGGTTCAGCGGCGAGCCATGTCCGGCCAGGCCCTGATGCTCTTTTTTTCTCGGATCGATCTGAACGCGGCCGGGGCAAAGGATCTGGAGGCTCTTCCCGGGGTGGGGGAGAAGACCGCCGAGGCCATCGTGCGCCATCGGGAGGCGCACGGACCATTCCGGACGGTGGACGATCTGCTCGAGGTACGAGGGGTGGGTCGTCGCACGGTGGAGAGGCTTCGGGCGCTGGTGAAGGTTGGGTCCAGTATGGATTGACGAGGGGTGACGATGCGCGTGGTGGTGGCGATGAGCGGGGGGGTGGACAGTTCGGTCTCGGCGGCCCGGCTGGTGGAAGCCGGGCACGAGGTGATTGGGATGTCGCTTCAGCTTTGGGGGGGCGGTGTGGAGGTGACGCAGGGGCCGGATCACAAGGCCGATGCCCGGGCGGTATGCGATCTGCTCGGCATTCCGTTCCACATCGTGGAGGGAGAGGAGCGGTTTCGAAAAACGATTGTGGACTATTTCATATCGGAGTACCATCGCGGGAGGACGCCGAGTCCATGTGTCAAGTGCAATGAGGAGGTCAAGTTCGCCCTGCTGTTCGAGCTTGCCGACTCCCTGGGTGCCCACGCCGTGGCCACCGGTCACTATGCGCGGATAGAACGTGGACCGGACGGCCTGTGGCGCCTCCTGCGCGGTCGGGATCGCTCCCGAGATCAGAGCTATTACCTCTCTCGACTCAAGCAGCCGTGGCTGCCTAGAGTGCTGTTTCCGGTCGGGGACCTTTCAAAGGTGGAAGTTCGAGCGCAAGCCGCCCGTATCGGGCTTCCGGTGGCGGACAAGGCGGACAGCCAGGAGCTTTGCTTCGTTGCGGACAATCGGTACGTGGATTTCGTGGAACGGGAGGGAGGAGCGGGGGTTGCCGGAGACATCGTGGACGAATCCGGTCGGGTCCTGGGGCGGCACGGAGGGCTTTGCCGGTACACTGTGGGGCAACGCAAGGGCCTGGGGATTGCAGTGGGAAGGCCGCTTTATGTCACCCGACTCGAGCCTGCGACCGGTCGTGTCGTGGTTGGGGACGACGCTGCCTTGTTTCATCGAACCCTGGTGGCTCGAGACTGCACCTGGGTCTCAGGCGTGGTGCCGGGGGGACCGCGTCGTGTCGAGGCCAAGATCCGCTATCGTGCCCGGGCCTGTCCTGCGGAAGTGGTGCCCGGGCCGAGGGGCGAGTGGCATGTCACGTTCGACGAGCCGCAGCGTGCCCCCACGCCCGGTCAGGCGGTGGTTTTCTACGATGGGGACGAAGTACTGGGCGGGGGCTGGATAGACGACGTGTGCGCAGACCCGGGCAGGTCCGACCGGCCGGCCGGCCCGTGATTCCGGAGAGAAGAGACGAGGAGGAAGCGTCGATGCACAAGAAGGGAAGAGGAGCCATTGGGAAGTACATGAGGGGTCCTCTGGAAGAGTTCCTCTCTTTTGGAAAGCGTTCGGCGACCGAGACGAGGGGACTGAACGCGATCGAGGAGCTGCTCGCCCACCGTTTCAAGCAGCGGTCGCTCCTCCGGCACGCCCTGATGCACAGCAGTCGTGCGCACGAAACCGGGAGCGACACCGAGCACAACGAGCGGCTCGAGTTTCTCGGAGATGCGGTACTTCAACTCGTGATCACCGAGGAGTTGTACTCGAGTCTGCCCGACGCGGGCGAGGGGCTTCTCTCGAAGATCCGGGCTTCCCTGGTGAACAAGGAGCATCTGGCCCAACTGGCCCGGGAACTGAACCTGACTGACTATCTGCTCCTGGGCAAGAGCCTTCAATTCGATCCGAATCGATTCAAGCGGCCGGCGCTGCTCGCGAACGGGTACGAGGCCATCCTCGGCGCCGTCTACCTGGACGGGGGGTTTGAGACTGCGAAGCGTGTGATTTTGAAGCAGTTCGGCAAGTCGTTGCATCGGGTGATCGAAACCCGGCAGCCCTTGTTCGAGGACAGCAAGACGACGCTGCAGGAACTGACCATGAGAATTTACGGTGTGGCGCCGAGCTATGAACTTCTTGACGAGGACGAAGAGTCGGAAGGCGCGCGATTCACGGTATCGGTGAGTGTGGCGGACCGGTCGAATCTTGGTCGAGGAACAGGGAGGACCAAGAAGGAGGCCGAGCAAGAGGCGGCGAGCGAGGCACTGTCCATCTTGAACGCGGAGCGGGCGGGGGAACAGGCAAGGACGGGACAACCCTGAAAGCAGAGAAGGAATCCATGAGAGACAACGAACTTCCTCCTGGTCACCGGTCAGGCTTCGTGGCCATCGTGGGCAGACCGAACGTGGGCAAGTCGACCTTGCTCAACAATCTCGTCAGGTACAAGGTCGCCATCGTCACCCACAAGCCGCAGACGACGAGAAACCGTATCGTGGGCATACGGACCACGGAGAACAGTCAAATCGTGTTCGTCGATACTCCGGGGATTCACGACTCCAGCAAGCCGCTCAACCGGGCCATGCTGGACGTGGTCCGGAAGACCATTGCCGATGTGGACGTCATCCTCTACATGGTGGACAGCCGCCGTGAGCAGCTCGATGCCGAGGAGCGGTTTACACTGGAGGTCGTTTCCCGGACGAACGCGCCGCGAATTCTGGTGCCCAACAAGGTGGACCTGGTGAAAAAAGAGGAGTTGCTGCCTTTGATCGCCCGCTTCACCGAGGCTGTGTCTTTCGAGGAGGTAGTTCCCATTTCTGCCTTGAAAGGGGAAGGCCTGGAGACGTTGATGGAGGTGGTCACGTCTCATCTTCCCGAGGGTCCCCGTTACTATCCTCCCGACCAGATGTCAGAGCTTCGGGAACGAGACATCGCCGCCGAGATCATTCGGGAGAAGATCTTCCTCCTCACGCACCGGGAGATTCCCTACTCGTCCGCAGTGGTGGTGGAGGAGTTCAAGGAGGTTCCCGAGCGCGAGTTGCTCCACATCCAGGCCACGATCCACGTGGAGAAGAACTCACAGAAGGGCATCATCATCGGCAAGGGCGGCTCGATGCTCAAGAAGATCGGTCAAACGGCTCGAGAGGAACTCGAGCGCCTGTTTGGGGCCAAGGTCTTCCTTGAACTATATGTGCGTGTGGAGAAGAACTGGACTCGAGACCCCAAGGCGTTGCGCAAGCTGGGGTTGCTGGAGCAGTAGGCATGGACGAGCGTGAGACAACGGGGGCGGGAGAGACCGCGACGGGAGGGGCAGGCGCGGTGGACCTTCCGGTCGTCGCGATCATCGGTCGGCCGAACGTGGGCAAGTCCACCTTTTTCAACCGCATGACCGGTGCCCGCCGGGCGCTCACCCATGACCGGCCGGGTGTGACTCGAGATCGGCACTACGCCGAGGCGGAGTACCTGGGCAACTGGTTCGTACTGATCGACACCGGCGGGTTCGAGCCCGATTCTCCGGCGGACGACGTGTTCGGCCAGGTGCGCGATCAGGCCCTGGTGGCCATCGACGAGGCCGACGTGGTGCTGGCGTTTTTCGACGCGCGCACGGGAATCATGCCGGGTGACTTCGAGATTGCGTCCATGCTGCGGGCCTCCCAAAAGCCGGTCCTGTTCGTGGTGAACAAGGTGGATCGCGCGAGCCTCGAGCTGGATGCCATGGAGTTTTACCAACTGGGAGTCGACGAGCTGTTTTTCATCTCCGCCGAGCATGCCCGGGGAGTGGAACCGCTTCTCGAGGCGCTGGTGGAACGTCTTCCGGTTCACGTCACGTGGGAGGACCGGGACCGGCTGCTTGCCGAGGAAGCTGGTTGGACCGAGGCGGAAGCCGGGGGGGGCGGTCCGGATGGCAGGGGGCTCGAGGAGGAAGACGGCGGAGAAAGGAGGAGAGGGGAAGAGGGGAAAGGGCGGAAGCGTCCACCCGTGATTCGCGTCGCGCTGGTAGGGCGTCCCAACGTGGGCAAGTCCTCCCTGGCCAACCGGCTCCTTGGCCGAAAGCGGCAGGTCATTCACCCCGAGGCAGGGACCACCCGGGACTCGGTGGATATCCCGTGGCGCGTGGACGGTCGCCGCTACACCCTCATCGATACGGCGGGGGTACGACGCAAGGCCCGGATCTCGGACAAGCTCGAGCAGTTTACCGTAATCAAGGCGTTCAAGGCCATTTCGCGCTGTGACGTCGCTCTGTTGCTCATCGATGCCACCGAGGGGGTGACTTCCCAGGAGCAGAGGCTTGCCGGCATGATCCGCGAGAAAGGGCGCGGGGTGATCGTGATCGTGAACAAGTGGGACCTGGTCGGCAAGTCCACCGACCGGGAAGCCTACACCGAGGACCTGTTGGATCAACTCGAGCACATCCGGCACGCCCCGGTCCATTTCCTGTCTGCACTCACCGGTGCCGGGGTGGACGCTGTCCCGGACCTCATCGATGCGGTGGCCGACGAGGTCTACCGGCACGTTCCCACGCCAGCGTTCAACCGCTTCCTCGAGGAGGTTACCACAGCCCATACGCCCCCCATCTTCAAGAACCGCGTGGTCAAGATCTTCTATGGCACCCAGGTACGGGTCCGTCCGCCCACGTTCCTCCTCGCCGCCAACCACCCGGCCGGAATTCGCCCCGACTACCGACGGTACCTGGTCAACCAGCTCCGGAAACGCTTCGGGTTCCAGGGAACACCAGTGCACCTGGTCGTGAGGGCGCGCCGACACTGACCGCGACCACCGCCAACCAACCTCACCCGTATGCGCCCTCGAGCACACCCCGAACGCACGCCGGACGGTACGGTGCGGCAGGTCTTTGACCTGTTCGGTGCAAACGCCTTGACAACCCGTGCTCTCAAGACTACACTCCCTCCGTTTCAACGGACACGACCGGTTTCCTTTCGGTGCCAGCCAGGAGGTACACACGTTGGCAGCAACCAAGAAGAGCGCGCCCGGCAAGTCGCGCGCCCCGGGGGCATTGCCCGATCGCAGTCGAAAGGTGGGTGCAGGCGAGGTCGACGCCGCCGAAGTCCTTGCCCAGACATCCGCAGGCCTCGTCAATTTCGTGTACGACCACCGGGTCGCCATCTCGGCGGCCATCGTCGGCATCTTCGCCATCGCCGGCGCCTCCACCCTGTGGCGTCATTTCCACGAAAACAAGAACGAGGAAGGCATCGCCCGTATCTATGAGGTCACCAAGAAACTCCCCGACGACGCCGACCCGCTCGCGAACCTCGGTATCGACCTCTCGGACGTGAAGCGTTCCGACGAGGAGATCGCCCGACGCAACACCGCCTACCTCGAGGTCGCACAGGAACTCGAAAAGGTCGGCGATACCTACGCCTCGGTGCCGGCCGGACACCTCGCTTACCTCGAGCGCGGGAGGCTCCTCAAGAAGGCCGGCAAGCTCGATCTGGCTGTTGAGGCCTTTCGAAAGGCGCTGGAGTCGGCGGGCAGCGAGCCCACTTTCCAGTTCGCCGCACTGAGTGGACTCGGCAATACCTTGCGGGACCAGGAGAAATATGACGAGGCCGAAACCGTGTTCAAGCAAATGGCCGACCTCGAAGGCTTCTGGCGCCAGCAGGGGCTCATCGAACTGGGCCGAACTCAGGAACTGAAGAACGACATCGCGGCTGCCATCGCCACCTACAAAACGTTCCTCGAGGATTTCCCGAACGCAGCAGCGGCAGACGACGTGGCGGCCCGGATAGAAACCCTCAAGGCCAAACAGGCTCCCTCGGGCGGCCTCAACACCGCCCAGGACGACGACAGCGGTGCACCAGCAGGGTCCGCCGCTTCCTCCACCGACGAGGCCCACTAGGGTGGGGGGTGCCCCGACCATGGCCGCTTCCGTTCATCTCCTCGCCTTGCTCCTTTTGGTCTCCCACGGCGACCAACCATCATTGCTGCGCGTCACTCCAGACCGCGTCCCGGACGGACCCTTCGGCATCACCGAACCCGGCAGGGCGCCGATCCCGGAAAAAAACGCCCATCCGCTCCACATCCTCTGGCAACGGCCGCTCCCACCCGAGTCGGTCCATGCCTGGCGACAGCCAGAACGGGCGACCCCTCTCATTCGCCAGGACGATGTCATCGTCGGAACCTCCCGCGCCAGCGGCCTGTTCGTGTTCGAACGCCAGACCGGCGCTCTCCTGAAACGGATCCCGACGGCAGGACCGGTCGAGGCTCCCATACAGCAGCTCGATCCGTCCGGCGACCTCATTTTCGGCGATACCGCCGGCTTCGTCTATCGCATGACACCATCCGGGACCGTGCGCTGGAAACACGAATCCATCGGGCCGGTCGTGGACGCCTGTACGGCCGGACACGGCAAGGTTCTCTACCGGGCCGTGGATGGAAGCCTCGTCGCCCTCGACCTCGAAACCGGTGAAACCCTTTGGACTTATCGACGCGGACCCCGATATCGCCCAGGCCTCGCCATCTTCGGCGCCAGCGTCCCCGTGTTCACACCAAACGGCGCCATCGTCGCAGGGTTCTCCGACGGCACCGTGGTGGCCCTCCGCCAGGAAGACGGCGCGCTCAAGTGGGACAGACGCATCAGCGCAGGGGAACGCTGGACCGACGTCGACACACAGCCCGTCCTCCTCCAGGACAACCGCATCGTGGTCGCCGCTTACCTCGGACCCACTGCTTGCATCCAGGCCGATACCGGCGAGGAGTTGTGGCGTGTCGACAGCGTGGGCGCCGAGGGAAGGCCGCTCGTCAAGAACAACACCATCTACCTTTCCACCACCAACGGCGCCGTGCTCGCACTCGCCGCGGCAAACGGCCACCGCGTCTGGCGCTTCGAACTCCCGGACGGACGCATCGCCACCAGTCCCACGTGGTGGCGACGACACCTCCTCGTGGGCGACGTGCGCGGTCAAATCCACATCATCGATCCTGTCACCGGTGAAGAACGGTGGTACTCCAGATTCGACACCGTGATCACCGGTTTCTCCGGCGCACTCGCCGCAGACGAAAGCCTCGTGTTCGGGGTGAGCGACGGTGGCTGGGTCTACGCCTTTGCTCCGGACGATTTCATACCCACCCCCACGCCAAGCCGACGCGACGACTGGCAATCCCTCTGGGCAGGACCCGATCAACCCTGATCGATGGTCGATGCTGACCTCGAACGCCCACGTTCGCCCTCAGGCGGGTCGGTGGCCCGCGTCTCGTTTCTCGACGACATCGCTTCCGAGCCCACACGTTGCGCTGGAGGCGACCGCGATGCCCAGTGTCGGATAAGATATCTTATGTAAACTTCGAGCCAGATCCAGTTCGAGCCAGATCCAGTCGGGGCCACCCCATCGCTCGTTCCAATAGCCATCCCCAACCGACATGCGCCACAGGTGGCGCTTTTTTCCAGGATGGCGCCAAAATGTCCCGCCCGGGTTTTCCACAATCCGGTGATGATGTGTGTGGCGCAATTGTCCCGCGGGTCCGCGGCGTTCCACTTGTCTCGGCTGGACGGCGCTCCCGGTCCCGGCAAGCGCTCGAGAGCATGGAGCGGTGTTATCGAGCGCTATTGTGGAATCGTCTCGCGGCCAGGTCGTAGATCCGGCCGAGCGCGTGCACCATGTTCGGGAGCGAGGAGATTCGTTCGACCGTTTTTCTGGCGTTCCGGGTCCGCACCGCGCGTTCTTCCGGTCTGGTGAGGGCGTCGAGGATGGCGGTTGCGAGTGCGTGCGGGTCTCGGGGTGGGACGAGCCATCCGGTTCTGTTGGAAACGAGTTCCGGGATACCTCCCGCGGCGGCGGCGACCACGGGGCACCGGGACCACTGAGCATCGAGGATGGAGGTGTTGAGTCCCTCCTGGCAGCTTGGGACGACCAGGAGGTCGGCGGCCTGAATCCAGTCGACCGGGTCGTGCCGGTGACCCAGGAACCGAACGGTGGAGGCGCTGTTGGTGCGTGCCACCTGGCGCTCGAGGGTCGTTTTCAGGGGCCCGTCTCCCACGATGGCCAGACGGACCCCCGGGAAGCGGGCCCGGATTGAGGGCATGGCCTCGAGCAGATACCGGTGTCCCTTGTGATCGACGAGCGCTCCGACCACCAGCAGCAGCGGGTGAGCGCCGTCGTTCCCGAGCAGTTCCCGTCTCAGTCCGGCCACCCTGTCCGGAGCGATTTGAGGCGGCTCCGGAACGGAACTCCGCACCACGAAGACCCGATCCGGCTCGATGCCGGCCCGGAGCAAGACGCCGGCCACGAACTCCGAAACGGCCACAAAGGCCTGCACGTGAGGGGACCGATACTTGAGTCGCGATATCGGATGGGTGGCAGGTTCAAAATCGACTCGACGATGCACGACCAGAGGAACGGCGGGCCCCCGGGCAACCGCCATCCAGGCCAGTCCGTGGGTGTGAGACGTGTGGGCGTGCACGACGTCGGGCGCCGACAGGGCGATGAGACGACGGAGGCGTCGCACCGATTCCAGGTCCCACTCTCCCCTCGAGGACAGAGGATATGTGGGCACCCCGGCCAGCCGAGCCCTCGCTTGCAGAGGACTCCCGGGAGAACAGACGATCCATGGGCGCTCCCCCTGCCTCTGTTGCTCCCTCGCCACGAGGAACACCTGACGCTCACCTCCACGCCAGGTGTCGGCGGTGTCCAGGTGCAGAATACGACGGGGTCGCTTCATGGGGCTCGCTTCATGTCGTGAACTTGTCCGGGTGGATTCTCGGCGAGACGGGACTACTGCTGGAGGGGAATGGCAGCGTCGGTCAACATGATCGGGATGTCGTTTCGCACCACGTAGAGAATCGTGCCGTCCTCCCGCACAAGCCCCCCCTCCAGGTGCTGTTTCACCGGCGTACCACTCCTGTCCCGAAGCCGCCCTTCATCGACCATTTGATTCAGACGGGCCAGGACATCGGTTCTGGCCAGCTTGAGCGGCTGGTGGCTTTCCGGGCAGACCAATATTTTCAACAAACTGTCAGAGAATGCCATCTCTCGACCTCCGGCTCCATGATTCTCGAGAACCCGGGCCCACGGGGGCGGGGTCCATGCCCCTGTCGATCCAGTCAATAGACGTGTGAAGCGCCGGCCCAGGGACCGACCCGACCGGTTTGCCCTCTTGTGCGCGGCCGGCCCTGTTGTTCGCTGCCGGCGACTCGTTCGGCGCAGCCTGCCAGGACCGGCACGTCCAACAGGAGAGACTACCCGGCTCTGGTCGAAAGATCAAGCAACCAGTTGCACATTGTGTGCAAACTTCGCCATCGGGCGGGCAGGCTAAGGGATATTCGAGCTGGATGGGTGTTGCGCTTGTCCCGGCGTTTCCGGCAATTCGTGCTCGGAGCCGTCTGCCCGAGGCAACCGCTTCGGTGGTTGGGTTTTCCATCTTCTGTGCACCCAAAGCCACTGGTCCGGTGTTGTACGCACCTCTGCCTCGATCAGGTGGGTGAAGGTTTGGGTCATCGCCACGATACGGGCGTGCTGGCCACCGTTGATGTTTCCTGTCACTTCAGGGAGGCACCGGACCAGGTGGCGACGTGGGGACAGGCGTCGTGTGAACACCGGGATCACGGGAGCCCGGGTGCGGAGGGCGAGGACGGCGAGACTGTCGAGAGTGCAGGCTGGGCGGTCGAAGAACTGGACGAACACGCCCCGATCCGCGTGCATGTTTTGGTCGAGCATGAAAACGACGATGTGGCCTTGGCGCAGGGCCCGCAACACGGCGAACACGGATCCGCGCTCGGGCAGTATCCGGATTCCGGCGGCTGCTCGATATCCCATCCAGATCTCCCGTGCGAGAGGCGATCTTGGCGTGCGTGAGACGATGTGGAGCGGCAAGCCCTCGGCCGCTGCTGCGGCGGCCAGGAGGTCGAAGGCGCCGATGTGGGCGCAGAGTACGAGGACCCCGTGTCCTTTTGCGCGTGCGTTCTCCAGGTGGTGTCTTCCTTCCCACTGGAACTTCGAGATGAGCCGTGGCCGGTCGAGGAACGGGAGCGTCAAGAACTCGAGGTAGTTGAGTGCGAGATGATAGCCCATTCTTCTGGCGATGCGTGTTCGTTCGGCCCGGGAGAGGGTTTCACCAAATGCGGATTCCAGGTTCTGAAGCGCCACCTTTCGCCGTACTGGAATCAAGTGAAACCAGATGAAGGCGAGGAACCGGGCAACCAGCGCCAGGCACGGTGCGGGGCATGCGCTCAGCAATCGTCCGATCCCGCGCACGAGGGCCGCCAGGACGCGACTGGGGGCGGTGAGGGTGTGGTCGTGACCTGTGTTCGTTCTGGTTGGGGCACGGGTCATCGGTCTCTCTCCAGCCGTCTGCTCATCGCGGTTTGGAGGTGGTGCCGGAGGAGGTCTGCGCCATGCACGATTTCGACGGAAACTTCAACCACGAAGAGTGGCATGGGAACCAGGTGCTGAAGTGGATGCTCGTCGAAACGAACGGCGTCCTTTTCGGTGACAACGATTCCTCCTGCGCCTGCCCGTGCCGCCCTGCGGGCGATGGCGTTCAGGTGCTCGAGACCGATCGGGTGGTGGTCGGCAATCCAGGTTTCTCCGGTGACTGTGCACCCTTCGGCCCTCAACAGGCCCCCTACCCTTTCCGGCCGGCCGGTCGCGGTGACCACGTGGAGTGCGGGGCAGCCATGCCGGGGGTCTGGTTCGGGGTCTGTTGCGTGAGACCGTGTCCGCCAGGCTTCGTAGGGGCGCACAGAGCGGATACGATACCGGGAAAGAACCGTCGGCCGGCGGAGGTGCGAACGTTCCTGCGGGGGGCCTGGCACGGTGCCATCTCCATGGTGTTGCCAGACGATGGTGGCTCTCTGCAACGCTTCCCGGGGTTCGCGCAGCATACCTCGAGGGAGGAGCTGGACTCCTGGAACGGGTGGAACCACGACGATGTCCAGGTCCCGTTCCAGGGCGAGGTGCTGAAACCCGTCGTCCAGGATGACCCAGTCGGCTGCGTCGATGAGTCGGGGCAGTACCCGGTGGCGGGCGGGCGAAACCGCGATGATGGCTCGAGGCAACCAACGTTTCAGGAGCCGCGGTTCGTCACCGACCAGGGAGGTCGGATCCAGAGGCTGCACGAAATGCGGATGGCGACGGAGGCGATTCCCGTAACCTCGAGTCACGATTGCGGGGCGTCCAGGCAGGTGCTCTGCGAGGAAGCGGACGATGGCGGTCTTTCCAGTTCCGCCAACCTCGAGGTTGCCAACGGAGAGAATCGGCAACGGAGCCTGAAAACGCGGGACCCACCCCTGTCGATAGGCGTGGACTCGAGCCGTGACTGCCTGGCGAAAGAGAAACGCGGCGGCGGAAAGGGCGAAGCGCCGGGGACCTCGAGCGCCTCGCCAGGCAGCGATCGTCTCTGGGGAAGGGAGCCAGGTCACGGTGTTGCCTCCGAGTTGCCGGGGTCCGACCGGGGGGATCCAAGGGTTGCGTCGAGAAAACGGTGGAGTTCCAACCGTGCCCGAACTGCGGCGTCCTGGACCGACTTTCGGGCTGCCACGCCCCGTTGTCGCGCCAGGGCCGGGTTCGAGAGGAGGCGCCCACACGCTTCCGCCAGGTGCGCCGGGTCCCGGACCATCGTCCCGCCTCCTGCCGAGCGAAGTGTCTCGGCCTGAGCCATCACTTCATCCAGGTGAGGGCCGAACAGGACCGGCTTTCCTGCAGCGGCGGGCTCGAACAAGTTGTGACCTCCAACGCCCGGGACCAGCGTGCCTCCCACCGCCACCGCAGTCGCCACGGGGAAGGTGAGGCGAAGCTCACCCAGGGTATCCCAGACCAGCACCGGGGTGTCGAAGTCGAGGGATTGCTTCCCTTTCTTCACCAGGGACCACCGAGGAAACCCGACGAACCTGGTCTCCTCCTGCTCGACCCTGGTCGGGTCCCTCGGGGCAAGAAGAAGCTTCGCCCCGGGCACCATCTCTCGGACCGTCCGGAATGCGCGGAGAACCAGCTCCTCCTCGCCCGGATGGGTGCTTGCGGCCACCAGCACCGGGCCGCGCCCCCACTGCTTCAGCTCCACAGGCGCCTCGCCCACTTGGACCCCTGGGCCCAGGCACTTGAGATCGACCGAGGCGAAACAGCGGCTGGATTGTACGCCGAGCGCACGGAAGCGCCAGGCGTCCAGCTCCGACCGCGGGAGCACCTGGGCGGCCTCGAGCAGTGGAGCGAACAGGCCGCGCACCCGGTGGTAGCGCGCGAATGCCCGGGTGGAGATACGACCGTTCACGAGGTACCAGGGGATCGCCCGCTGGTTGAGCGTGTCGAGCAGGTTGGGCCAAAGTTCTGTCTCCACCACGAACACGGCCGAAGGCGACAGGGTCTGCACGGCCCTCGCGACCGCGCCCGGACAATCGAGGGGCGCGAGCGCGACCAATGCGAAAGGCTCGGACGATTCGAGGGCGAGCACTCGACGGGTTGCTCCGGACGTGACGGTGAGAACGCAGGCATGGTCCGGCAACCGGTCTTGCACGGCGAGGGCGACCTCGCGCGCGACTCGAGCCTCCCCCAACGATGCGGCGTGGAACCAGATCACGGGCCGTCTTGCGAGGAGATCCGCGCGGTAGACGCCAAACCGTTCCACCGAGACACGACCTGTTGAATCCGCACGAAACCCTCCCGCCACGGTTCGCACGACGAGCCACAGGGGCCGTACGATCCACTCGAGACCGCGGGTGACGGTCCGGTAGATCGTCATGAGCATGCCCGGACCGGAACCAGCCGGTCTGTCTCCGGTCCAGATCGGTCCCGGCCGCCCCCTGTCCGACGGGTCGTGTGGGCTTTCCAGACGGTTCAGGGCCTCGGCAAGGTGCCGAAGGAGATCCGGAGCCACATCGGGTGTGGCAGCCCCCCCCTCGCCCCCGCTTGTCCCGCCGGTTTCGGACGGCTGGATTGGACGCCCGCGATGGACATGGACCCGGGCAAAGGGCCACGGGATGAGGAAACGGTCCCAGGTTTCGAGGATCATCCCTCGTGCAGACGCAGAAAGCGGCACGACAGGACGGCCGGTCCGCCGGGCCAGCGCAGCCACCCCGGGTCTGGGAACTCGAGCCGGGCCTCGAGGCCCGTCCACGGCCAACGCCACCGAGTGTCCCGCGCGCAACGCATCGGCCAGATCGAGCAGCGCCTCGCGTCCGCCCAGGGAACTCGAGCCGCGAATGGTCGGGTATCCAAGGGCCTGCAGGGCCCCGTCGAGCACCGTCCCGTCCCGGCTGAGGCTCACCAGGGCGACGGGCCGAACAGGGCGGTACGCCGCCAGCAGCGGTAGCTGATTTCCGTGCCAAAATGCGTAGATGCATGGCCCTGCTCGAGTGGCCTCCAACTGCTCCGCGTCGCCGTGCCACCGAATGCGCCAGGTTCGAGCCAGGATCCGGAACAGCACGGCCAGACACTGACCCAGGAGCCGGTGCCGCCGCCTGCCTTTCTCGAGCCTCTCGGCGTGTGTCCCGCCCAGGGTCGGCCCGGCCTTGTGCCCGTGGAGATGGTCAGGTGCCCGGCTCATGGTCTCCGCCCGCAGTTTGACGTGCGTACATCGAAGCGTACCAACCGCCCTTCTGAACCAACTGCTCGTGGGATCCCTCCTGCACGATCCGCCCATCGACCAGGACGAGGATCCGGGCGGCGCTCCGGGCGGCACTCAACCGGTGTGCCACCTGGAGGGTGGTGCGTTCCTGCATGAGGTGCTCGAGTGCCGCCTGGACCTCGTCCTCCGATTCCTGGTCCAGGGAGGCGGTGGCCTCGTCGAGTAACAGAATGGGCGCATCCTTGAACAGGGCTCGAGCGATGGCTATCCGTTGGCGTTCCCCGCCGGACAAGCGGGACCCCAGGTTGCCCACGCGGGTGTCGTACCCTTCCGGCAAGGAGGCGATGAATCCGGCAGCCCGTGCACGCTCGGCGGCGCGCACCAGGTCGGTCTGAGAACGTCCTTCCACGCCGCATGTGATGTTTTCCCGAATGCTGCCTTCGGAAAGGAGAGGGTCCTGGGTCACGAGTCCCACATGTTTCCGGAGCGAGTCGAGCGTGAGGTCGCGAACATCGATTCCGTTGATGCGGACAGCACCTCTGTCCACATCGTGAAAGCGGAGGATCAGGTCGAGCAACGTGGATTTGCCCGCACCGGACGGTCCCACGATGGCCACTCGAGTCCCCGGCTCCACGCGGAACGAGACATCTTGGAGCACGGGGGAGTTATCATATCCGAACCAAACGTGGTCGAACTCGACAGCGCAATGGGTCGCCTCGAGGATACGAGCGCCGGGCTGTTCGAGCACTGTTGGCCGTGCGTCCAAAACGCGATGTACGCGCTCGAGCCCCACTCGAGCCTGGGTGAGGAGGAGGGGGACCTTGGCCAGGCTTTTCAAGGGGTCGTACATCAAGCCGAGAGAGAGGAGGAAAGCCAGGAGCGACCCTGGGGAACTTCGTCCGGCCAAGACCCGTTCGCCTCCGACCCAGATGAGGGCGGCCGCGCCGAAAGCAGCCACCACCTGTACCAGGGGCCCAGACAACAAGGTCGCTGTTGCGGCGCGCAGACTCAGCTCGAATTGCCTTTTACTTTGAGCACGAAACCGGTTGACTTCAAAGGATTCCATTCCGAACGCCCGGATCACTCGTGCGCGCACGAGCGACTGTTGCAACAGTGACGTGAGCCTTGCCATGGCATCCATGGCGCCCACAGTGTACCGTCTCAACCGGCGGTCCAATCGGGCCACGGGCACGAGCACGAGGGGTACCCCCACGAGGGCCGCGAGGGTCAACTCCGGCTCCTGCCACGCAGCGGCCACGAGGAGCACGCCGAAGGTCAACGGTTTTTGGAGCAAAGTGATGATCACGGTGGTGGCGCGTTGTACCGCCTCGGCGTCGTGGGTCACCCTGGAGATCATCCGGCCGATGGAGCGGTGAGGAAAGAAGTCGAGAGACAACTTCTGATAGTGCTCGAACAGGCGATTTCGAAGCTCGAGCACCACGATCAAACTGGTGCGCCGCATCAGATAACCCCGGCCGAACTCGCCGGCGGCCTGGAGGCCGTAGCAAAGCACGACGGCGGCCGGAAGCACGCCGAGGAGGTCCCGGTCTCCGCGGATGAGCAACCCGTCGAGCACGTGGCGCACCAGGAACACCTGGGCTCCGATGGCCAGGGAGACCAGGGCCATGCACAGGACGGCGAGGACCAGAGCCGGGAGGTGGGGCCGGTAGTATGACCAGAGGAGGCGAAGCATGGGGGGTTCTTATCATGGGGCTGGGTGGCAGTTCAACTGCTGCTTCGGACAAAGCGTGTCCGAACCTGGCCCAGCGGAGGACAATCACTGGACAAACAAGCACATGGGATTAGAATGCTGAAGCAAAGCAACCGCCGTCAACACCACAACAGGGGGACGACAACGAGATGAAAAACGCAATGCTGACCACCTGTGCTGCGGCGCTAATGACCGCGGCCGTTCTTGCCTGTCCGCCGCGAGCGACTGCCGCGTGGGTCCATCCCGAACTGGCGGATGTATTGTCCGACACGCCGCCGGGGGAACGTGTGCATGTATACGCTGTGCTGCGGGATCAGGTGGATCTGCCTGCCATCCTTCGTGAAATGAAAGAAGTACGCGCCCCCTTGTCGGTACGGCACTACGAGGTATTGACTCGAGCCCGGCGTCTGGCCCGGGAAACGCAGGCACCACTGCTCGAGTGGTTGGAGCAGCACCGGGCGTCGGGGATGTTTTCGTATCATGCGTTCTGGATCAGCAACGCCGTGGCCATCGAGGCCACGCCGGCTTTTGTGCGGAAACTTGCGCAGAGGCCGGAGCTTGCCTCGATATTCCTCGACTATCCCATTGAGATCATCGCGCCGGCGGGAGAGCCGGAGGCCACGACCGCCGCCGGAAACGGGATCGAAAACGGAATCATGGTGACCGGTGCACCGGAGATGTGGGCGTTGGGTTTCGACGGTACCGGCACCCTGGCGTGTCACCAGGACACAGGTGTGGATGGGAAGCACCCGGCGTTTGCCGATCGATGGCGAGGGCTTCAGCCCGGGGTGGATCCGTCCGAGGCCTGGTTCGATCCGCACTATGGGGAGACGTTCCCGACTGATTCCGACATTCACGGAACCCACACGATGGGCACGATGGTGGGTGATGATGGGGCCGGCAACCAGGTCGGCATGGCTCCTGGTGCGCAGTGGATAGGCGCCAAGACCATCGACGTGCCCTATGGCGACATCTTTTCCGATGCAGTGGCTGGATTTCAGTGGGCGGCGGATCCGGACGGAGATCCGGCGACCATGGACGACGTTCCGGATGTAATCAACAATTCCTGGGGGCTTCAGACCGACATGTACGGGTCGTGTCTTCCGGATTTCAACGCGGCCATCGACACGGTGGAGGCCGCCGGGACTGTGGTGATTTTCGCAGCAGGGAACGAAGGGGGCGCAGGTCTTCGGTCGCCCGCAAACCGAATCGCGACCGATCTGAACGTGTTTGCGGTCGGAGCACTGAACCAGGACAACGAGACCGCGGCGGGGTTCTCGAGCCGCGGTCCTTCGGACTGTGATGGGCAGACCATCAAGCCCGAGGTGGCTGCCGTGGGTGTCAATGTGCGTTCATCCTTCCCGGGCGGAGGGTACGGGACGCTGGACGGTACCTCCATGGCTGCCCCCCACGTGTCCGGCGCCGTGTTGCTCCTCCGGCAAGCCTATCCGGAGGCGACGCCAGAGGAAATCAAATATGCTCTGTACATCACCGCAACCGATCTGGGCGTCGAGGGGGAGGACAACACCTACGGAATGGGCGCCATCAACGTGTACGAGGCCTACCTGTGGCTCAAGAGCTACATGGTCAATTCGGACGGACGTATCAAGATCGCCCAGGTCTACACCTGCACCGACGAGATGACCATCACCCTGGCCGACATCGACCTGGTGGGTCCCACGGCCGAGGTTTCCATTGCCAGCACAACCGAGCCCGCCGGGGAAACGGTGACGCTGGCCGCCACCGAGGACGAGGGCATTTACACCGGGACGATCCAGCTTGCCTCTGCGGAGGCGGTTTCCGGAGACGGTGTTCTTTCGGTTTCTGATTCGGACGAGATTACGGTCTCTTACCTGGACGCCGACGATGGCGACGGCAACCAGAACGTACTCAAGACCGCCACTGCAGTCACGGACTGCGCTCCACCGGTGTTTGCCGGGGTGGAGGCCGCCGAGGCGGGGGATTACCAGGTGGCGCTGACCTGGTCCGAGGCCGTGGACGCGCACGCGGTGAGCTACAACGTCTATCGGGCGACAGCTTCGATGGGGTATGACTTCTCCCAGCCGCTGGCGAACGTGACCGATACGAGCTACCTGGACGAGTCGGTTGAAAACGGAGAGACGTACTACTATCTGGTGCGAGCGCTGGATCAACTTGGTCACGAAGATACCAACGAGGTGGAGATTGCAGCGACGCCGTTCGGACCTGACCGGATCTTCCGCGATCGTTTTGACGGCGACTCTCTGGAACCGTGGACGCGGAACAACGGCGGGAAGTGCCGCGCCACCTGGCTCCGCGTGGAGTGCTGGGACTCCTCGTGGTGCGACGGTGGAATCGCCTTTGTGGACCATGGCGACTGCTTCCCGTGGTCGCCCATGGACGAACAGCTCATCAGCCCGGCACTGGACTGTTCCGGGTATACAGGCGTGGAACTGCGTTTCAGCCACTACTTTGATCAGGAGGGTTCCGAGATAGGGGACGTGGACTACTCCCTGGATGGTCGGCAATGGACCACTGCAGCCCGGTTCCGGGGCAAGAGCGCCATTGGGCGGGAGGTGGTGGATCTGAGTGCGCTGGACGGCGCGTCCACGTGCTACATCCGGTTCCATTTCTACAAGACCAACATGATGTCGGACGACTGGGGGATCGACGACGTGGAACTCGTGGGCTGGCCCGTGGAATAGGGGCACTGCTGCTTTTCCGGCGGCCGGTCCGTTGGGATCTGTTGTCGCTGGCACCGGCGGCCTCTTGCCGGGCCAGGGTGGAGTTTCCCCTTGAAGGGACTCCATCCCATCAACACCGAACGCTGTCATGGAGGCTGCTGCTATGGTCGAAACCATGTCGACGGACCTGCCGTTGGGCACGCCGGCGCCGGATTTTTCCCTGGTGGATACCGTGTCCGGTCGTAAGGTATCTCTCGGAGACTTCGAGGATGCCCCGGCGCTCCTGGTCATGTTCATCTGCAACCACTGTCCCTACGTGATTCACATCCGGGAGCGTCTGGGGACCATCGCGCAGATGTACCAGAAGAAAGGGGTGGCGGTGGTGGCCATCAATTCGAACGACGTGGAGGCCTATCCGGACGATCGTCCGGAGGAGATGCGCCGAATCGCGCGGGAGAAAGGGTGGACGTTCCCCTACCTGTTCGATGAGACGCAGGAAGTGGCCCGGGCGTATCGGGCGGCGTGTACGCCTGACTTCTACCTGTTCGACCGGGACCGAAAGCTCGTCTATCATGGGCAACTTGATCGGAGCCGTCCGAACAACGGTCATCCGGTCACCGGGGAGGACCTTCGAACTGCCATGGAGCGGTTGTTGCACGGGTTGCCTCCACTGGAAAAGCAGGTGCCCAGCACGGGGTGCAACATCAAGTGGAAACCGGGCAACGAGCCATCCTGGTTCGGTCACGTGGCGTGACCACTGACCCCGCTCCACCCCCCTTCCCTTCTCCGGTCTCGACCTTTGTTCTTTACCTTGCACGGTTCTCGCTAAGGAATCCCCTCTTTTCGCCGAACCTACAGGTAGTATCGAGCAAATTCAGTCCTTGAGACACCCCGGTGTCCCGGGACCGCACACAATCGAGGTGGATCATGTTGCTCCCAGTCAATCGGCCTTCCGAGCGATACCTGGACTACCTGGTAACCGTGGTGCCGTATCCGGCGCGGCAGCCATCGGCGATCCAGAAGGACCTGGGAGGAAGAATCCAACGCATGATCCTGGACTGCTGGGACGTCTCGTTCTCCAAGGAAGATTTCGAGACATGTTTCCTGATGTCCCACTGGGTGGCCGTGGCTCACACAGGCGGCGAGGTGGTGGGATTTGTGGCGGGCCGCCATCTCCGGGACATCGAAGTGGAAGGAAGGCTCGAGGACGTGGCTGTGATTGACGCTGCGGTGGTGGATGCCCCGCATCGTCGTGTCGGCATCATGTCGAGGTTGCTGAGCCAGGGCGTTCTGGAGGCGGCTCGGGGCAAGAACGGGACCATTCCGCGATTCTTCAAGCCCGTGCCCCTGGTGATGAGAACGGGGTCTCGTGCGGCCTTGACATTTGGACAACGATTTCTGAAAGGACCGGTGGGACCGGGGTTTCGGCCCGGGCCGAGGCACCAAGCCCTGATCACGGCGGTGGCCCGCCGCCTCGGATGGTACCTTGATGAATGGAACATCGACGTCAGCGGTGCACGCAGCTTCGAGGACGACGACGTGCGCTTTCGGGATCTCCACGACTACGAAAGCCTGGTCATCGCAGGTGACCTGACCTCGAGCGGATGGTGGAAACTCCAGAGCCTGTTCCTGACGCGATATCCATTGAGACACAGGCAGGCCGTTCGAAGGGAGCGGGCGATCGGCAACAGGCTCCCCGGCGGTGTACCGGACCACTTTCACCCGGACCAGTCTATCCCCGAGACGCCGGTTCCGGGACAGAGAGCAGAAGAAGATCCCTCTTCGATGGACCTCAGCGCCTTCGTGGCACTTTCCGAGACACTCCGGAAGCTGGACTCGAGTCCTGGTAGAGCAAAATCAAGCGAGGCACCGGACCCATTTGTGGCTTGAGCAACAAGGGCGACCAGGTGCCGGTTCAGAGCATCGGAACCGCGGTCGCACAAGCTGTCGAGAGGTCCGGGCTGACCTGGCCGGAAACATCCACTGTGTCGCGGTACCGAATCACGACGTAGCCGGCCGCGCCCCCTCCCCCACCACTCTCGATACCTCCTCCGCCACCGCCGGGAGATGTCCCGGAGCCGGCAGCGCCTCCGGTCTGCCCGCTCGGCACCCAGAAAAGATTGCCGTTGCCGCCCCGTCCTCCATCCACCTTCAGGAGCCCCGTGACGGTAACCGACTCCGCCTCCAGCAGGATCGCACCGCCGCTTCCTCCTCCGCCCCCACCCCCGTAGGCATCCCCGCCTCGACCGCCCGAGGCATTGATCTCACCCGAGATGAGAATCGCGCCTGCTGCTGAGATCTGAACGGCACCACCTCCCGCCCCACCCCCACCTCCGGCGCCGTTGGGGTTGTAGTCGGTATCAGACAACCCACCAGCCCCTCCAGACCCCCCTTGCAGCGGTGACAGGGAGAGGTCGTCATAGGGGTCACCGCCGTCTCCCCCGCGGCCCCCGTCGCCGTAATTGAACCCACCAGCCCCCCCGGAACTGGCGGTCCCGGGAGAACCGGCCACACTGGGCCGATCCCCCATGCCTCCTCCACCGCCATAGCAATGTCCTCCCCCTCCCCCTCCGTTCCCGTAGTGGACACCGGCGACGCCCAGACCGCCCGCGCCAGGCCCCGATCCGGCTGTCGCACCGGCATAGTGGTTGTCCGACCCCTTGCCTCCATCCGCACCCCCGGCCCGGCCGGCCCCGGCCGCGTTCGGACCCTGCGTGGTATAGGCGTCCATCCCGTTCCCACCTGCAAGCATGAGGGTTCCGCCGACCACAATATCCGTGGCGCTCACCAACACCAGCGGGTAGGGGCCGACCACCTGCACCGTGACACCGGAAACGACCTCGATACCGGTGGCCGAAAACACCCCAAGAAAGGTTCCGTTCGACTGCGAAACGACCTCGAAGTAAATACCATCCACCAAACCTTCTCCGGGCTGCCGGATCCCCTCGATTTCTCCCGTGTCCGTGTGGATCACGGTGTGAAGCGCCAGACGGAGTTCAGCCTCACCCGCCCAGAACAACCCGGGATCAATGTTCGTCGGTGTGTAACATGCGGCCAATCCTCCGGTTGCGTCCACCGCACCGTCACAGTCGTCGTCCGCACCGTTGCACACCTCCAACGCTCCGGGATTCACACTCGACGACGTGTCGTCGCAGTCCGTCCCGTCCGATACGTAGCCCGCCGGCGCAACACACGCCACCACCACATCCTCGACATTACCGTACCCGTCTCCATCCTGGTCCGCGTACCACGACGACCCTCCAACTACATCCTCGTCCGCATCGTCCACCGCACCATCACAGTCGTCGTCCGCACCGTTGCACACCTCCAACGCTCCCACGTGGATGCCGGGATCCTGGTCGTTGCAATCGAGTGCCTCGGTGGACCAGGCCTGATCCATCGTGGACGGATCGGCACAGAAGAGTGAGCCTTCGGAAGCAGCGTCGCCCCACCCGTCCTGGTCTGTGTCCGGGAACCAGCGGGACTGCGTGGCGGGATCGACATCGGGGTCTTCATCGTCCACCAGGCCATCGCAATCCTCGTCGATCCCCTGGATCGGAAACGGGGTGGCAGCCGGGGGAGTTCCGGGGCCGGGAGTGGGCGTGTCCTTCTGATGGACGGAGTCGCACACTTCCCGTGCGTCGGGGTTTACGGTCGGGTCCTGGTCGTCACAGTCATCGCCACCGTAAGCGACAGCGACGAACCCGTCGCCATCCAGGTCGCGGACCGGTGTGGGCTCAGGAGGTGTAGGGGGAATCGGCGTGGGAGTCCAACCTGACGGAGCCGGTGTGGGGGTCTCCTCAGGTGGAGCCGGTGTGGGGGTCGCGGGTGTGGATTGAGGAGGGAACGGGGTCGGGGTCTGACCTGGGATGGGCGTGGGGGTTGGGATCTCCGGGACACTTGTCGGCGTTTCCCCTGGCGGGGTTGGATTCGTATCCAGGCCGAAGGTGGGGGTTGCGTCCGTCGAAGGAGATGGGGAGAACGAGGGTGTTGGGGTCCCCTCGTTCTGGTCGGGGCAGCCCAGGAGCCCCAGAGCCAAAACGACCACGAGCCACACGCGCTTTGAGCCCAGCACAGCCACCTCCTTGTCTATCACGTTGAGAATCGCACCACACGGTACGTGCATTTCAGGTGCGTTCGTTCACGAGTCACCTTGATTATCGCTGTCTACACAGGCGGCTCGCAAGGGGTTTCAATTCGATGAACCACGCCTTCACCGGGGAGGTGAATGGGTCCGGGGAGGAAGTGCGAGGGAGGAAGGCGGCAGGTCTACTCGAGCCATTCGGTCAGGTCGGCCATGGTACGGTAGGTGAAGTCATCCCCGGCGGGTCCTCCGAACGCACCGAGGTCGGCCGTAGTCCCATCCGGATCCTGGTAGGACTCGGCAGGGTTGCCGGCGTCCCGGGCCGGAGACGCATCCTGGAGGTGGTAGTCGTCGTCGTAGGGGTCCAGGTCCATCGGGTCGTCGATGAACGCCGGGTCGGATATCAGGTCGGAGATATCGGTCGTGGCTCCCACCACGCCACTCAGCGTACTGGCAAGATAGAACAGATTGTAACTGGAGATGAAGTTTCCGCCGGTACTCGTGCTCACGAACAGGTTGGCCCCGTTGGGCGCCTCGTTGAACGCCAGGATATTGTTCTGGGCGGTCACTTCGCCGCTGAGCACCAGGATCCCGCCGGCGGAATCGGACGCTGTGTTGGCCACGATGGTGTTGTTCGTCAACGTTGCCCCGGCTTCGAGGTTGGCGATCCAGATCCCGCCGGCGGACGATCCTTCCACCTCGTTGTAGGCGACAATGTTGTTCGAGATGACCGGGTAGGATTCATAGAGCGCAATGCCCGCCCCGTGCCCCGGTGCCACCACCACGCCGGACGTGTCTTCCGAGAGGTTGAACGCGATGATGTTGTTGGCGATGAGGGGGCTGCTCTGAAATGCGTACAGACCCGCCCCATCCCGGCCGGCCTGATTGTCGATGATCACGTTGCCGGTCACCGAACCGCCGACCTGAGAGAGGCTGATACCGGCTGCGTCGTAGGTGGCGCGGTTGAGGCGTACCACGTTGTTCCGCACGGTCGGGTTTCCGAGGTCCAGGTACATGCCTCCGCCGCTCCCGGATACACTGTTGCCCTCGATCACGTTGCCATCGATGGTTGGAGACGAGTCTCGAGTGCAAATGCCGCCCCCGTACAGGGTGCCGACGCCCAGGGTGTAGCCACAGACATCGCCGGCGGACCCGCGCCCGCCGGTGATGGTGAATCCGCTGATCCGTGCGCCGGCACCTTCGCCATTTATGAAGAGCACGACCGAATCCCGCTGCTCGGTGTCATCCTGGCGATTTTCCCCATCGATCACGGTCACGTCGGGACCCTGGAGGCTGAGCACCTGGACATCTTTTCCCAGGAAGTCGATGTGTTCGCGATAGGTTCCTGGTCCCACGCCGATGATTTGGCCGCTGTAGGCCATGTCGATGGCGTCCTGGATCCGGGTGACCACCGGGGTGTCCGAGCCGGGGACCGGAGACACGCCGTCCTCGGTGACGTAGATGTCCACGGTCACGTCCACCAGGCCGTCGCAGTTGTCGTCGGTGTCGTTGTCGGGGATTTCCTCTGCGTCGGGCGACACGGCCGGGTTGGAATCGTCGCAGTCGCGGGCGTCCAAGGTGGTGCCTTCCGGTTGTTCGCACGCGGCCACCACGGAATTCGCGTCTCCATACCCGTCCCCGTCCGCGTCCGGGTGGAACACGGTTTCTGGATCCTCATCCACCTCGCTGTCGCAATCGTTGTCCCGGCCGTCACAGGTATCCAGAGCACCGGGATGGACGCTGGCATCGGTGTCGTCGCAATCACCTGGTTCTGCAGCGTATCCCGACACCGATTCGGAGCAGGAGACCAGTGGCACATCGTCGTTCCCGTAGCCGTCACCGTCCTCGTCCTGGTAGAGCGTGATGTGGGGCAAGGCGTCTGCGTCGTCCACCTCGCCGTCGCAGTCGTCGTCACGCCCGTTGCAGACCTCCTCCGCGTCCGGGTTCACATTCGGGTCGGCGTCGTCACAATCGCCGGCAGCGGGTGCATAGCTGGAGTCGATATCCCCACACTGGGGCCGAGGATCTCCCGTGCCGAACCCGTCTCCGTCTTCGTCGAGGTAGTAATCGAAGGTGGCAAGCCCCTCGTCCACCTCGCCGTCACAGTCGTCGTCGCGCCCGTTGCAGACCTCCTCTGCACCCGGGTGGATGGAGGCCACACCGTCGTCACAATCCCCGTCTTCCAGAACCGTGTCAGGATCGAAGGCGTCGCACCACTCGCCGGCCACCGCCCCACCATACCCGTCCCCGTCGTCGTCCCAGTAGTAGATGGCCAGGGCGAAGTCCTCGTCCGTCTCACCGTCGCAGTCGTCGTCCATCCCATTGCAGACCTCCTCGGCCCCCGGGGACACGGCAGGGTCGTGGTCGTCGCAATCCACCGCCACGGGATATCCGTCCCGATCCCAGTCTTCTGCCGGGGTCGCCGTGACCTCCGGCGTCTCGGAGATGTCGTCGTCCTCCACCTCGTAGTAGCAGCCGGACGACACACCCGCGACCACGCTGACGAGCGCTGCGCTCACCAAAGCCTGACGAGTTCTTCTCCATCCAGTCGAGTCCATCTTGTTCCTCCCTGGTTGTCCGCTGGCATTGTCCAACGTCCTCGGCACCTGTCGACCTCCGCCCCCTGACCTTCGTGTCGCGGTTTCAGGTCGCTCTTCAGGCGCCCCTCCCGCCCATTCCACGCCTCGAGCGCTTGGACGGCCGACCTTTCGGTCCTATTCGGCCCCATTCGAATGCGGTATTCGCGCCCAATCGCCACCACTTCCGACTGCCGGTTCTGCAACCGGGCCGGCCGGGAGCTTGGTCGGGGGAGGCGCATGTTCGATTTTGGGGCGTCTGTCCGTGCCGTGGCAGGGAGTTGCAATTGGTATGCCAGACCGATCTGTTTTTTTTCTTGACAGCGAGCGTCACCTCGTGTGTTTTTTGCTCAGAAAGTTTTGACAATGCTGAAGATTTCTGTATACTATGTCAGAAACGTGTCATAACCTGTCGGTGACGAGTCGAACACGGGGTTCGGCTTCGACGCACCGGCATCAACGCCGAGGACGTATCATGAATCACACGTTCGGTGACATCATCTACCGCAGGCGCAAGGCTTTGGGAATGACCCAGGAGGCGCTGGCCGAGAAGGTGGGCGTGAAGTCGACCTACATCGGTTACCTTGAGAGGGGGAAGCGTCATCCGAGCCCGAAGGTGGCTTCACTGATCGCGGAGCACCTGGGTCTGAACCGGTCTTACCTGTTCCTGGCCTCGAATCCCGAGGTTCGGGAGTTCCTCAACGTGAACGAGGACACCTACGAACTGGCCGAGTATCCGCTTCCGCAGTCGCTGATCGACCTGAAGGAGGACAAGGACCTGCTCAAAATGCACAAGATCACCGACGACGAGGTGAAGCTGCTCGAGAAGCTGGCGTTCCTCGGTGAGCCCCGCGACAAGTTCGACTACGTGCTTCTCCTTCAGATGATCCGACGAATCTTCCACGATCGTTGATGGAGTGATCCGACCTGTCCTGCCTGTCAGAGTCCTATCTATTCATATTCTTTCAGTATCTACAGTGAGTTGAAGGCCTGATTCCTGAAGGAGCCGGGATATTTTTCTGTGTTTCGATTCGACAGTGGAGCAGGGATGTCTGGTTGAGCATCCGAATTTTTTTGAAGCGGTGCGCTTTTTTTCTTGACCCGAGCAGCGAGAAGACTACAATCTCATTGTCTGCATGATGACTGCCGGATGAATTCCCGAAAGGTTCCAGTACTGATCTACCTCCACGTGCCAGGCTTCGAAAGATACCCCGCCGTTCGGTCGTATTCCAGGATTCGGGTCCAGCTTCGGAACTCTCCAGCAAGCGGGTGAGTGTGCTTGCCTTTTCGTGCCGACGTTCGTCAATAGTATCTTTTTCAGGAGCAAGTAGATCATGACCCAGAACAGCAAACTCTATGTCGGCAACCTTTCCTTCAACACGACCGAGGACACGTTGAGGGACGCTTTCTCGGAGCACGGCACGGTCAACGACGTCAAGATCATCACGGATCGCGACTCGGGGCGCTCTCGGGGATTTGGGTTCGTCGAGATGGATTCGGCGGAAGAGGCGCAGGCTGCCATCCAGGAACTGGACAACACGAACCTGGATGGGCGTTCGATCCAGGTGAACGTGGCGCGTCCGCGGAACGATCGGGGTGGTTCGCGTGGTGGCTATCGCAGCGGTTCGCGCTGGTAGTCTCCGTGGTCCGGGTGTGTCGCCCGGTTTTTTGCCGCAGGCTTTCCTGACTCCTTCCTGACACTTTCTCCAGTTTTCCAGACTGTGTTCATTTTCCGCGCGACCGTGCGGGGAGGTTTTCTCGAGCCGTTTCTGGTGCTTGAGGGGCCGGAGTGTTTCCTGTCCCTGGCGCCCGGGGGTGCTCGAGGAGGTGCGTTCACGCATGGGTGGTCGGAGTGCGGCTTGGGTGCTACACTGTAGCCGCGTTTGTGGCCGGAGAGTGGAGGCGTGCACCGAACCACCTTGTGCCGTCGTGGATTTTCAACCTTGGAACCGAAAGGAGCGAAACCGTGCATCATGTCGAGTGGATATTGGCCGGGGTACTTGCCGCGGCCGCATTGACGGAGAGCTGTCCTCCGCCTGACGAGGATGGAGACGGCGATGGATTCACCGTTGCCCAGGGGGACTGTGATGACGGAGACCCGGCGGTGTTTCCGGGTGCCGAGGAAGTGTGCAATGGCAAGGACGACGACTGTGATGGAGCGGTGGATGCCGCGGATCCGGATCTGGATGGTGGGGATGTCTACTTTGCGGATCGAGACGGAGACGGGTACGGGGATCCGACCGAGGCCACGGTGGGGTGTACGGAGCCGGCCGGGTTCGTGGAGAACGGGCAGGACTGTGACGACGGGGATGCCGGAGTCAATCCTGGGCGGCCTGGGTCGTGTACCGGTACGGGCGTCATCGTGCTGAGTCCGGACGGCGGGGACGGGGAGGGCTACGGCTACGAGGGAATTCAAGGGGCTCTGGACGGGGTGCGCGAAGGGGACACCATCTACCTGGAGCCGGGCACCTACCGGGTGAACGTGCGTTTTCCGCGCAAGTCTGTGGCCCTGGTGGGGACGGTTGCGGGCCGGGTGGTCCTGGATGGATCGGGATGTGTCGCCGGTGAGGACACATGCAGCGTGGTGCGGTTTACCTGGGCCCGGGATGGTGGTCCACTGGGGCCTGCGTCGCCGGGTGCGCGCCTTCAGGATCTGGTCCTGACCGGGGGCCACGGCACGGTGGGGGGCGGTGAGTTCGACGGTGCGCCGACCTATGCGCATGGTGGTGGCCTCCTGGTGGCGGATGCCGATCCCACGATCCAGGGTCTCGAGGTCCGGGACAACGCGGCGATTCGCGGAGGCGGAGTCTACGTCCTGCATGAGGCGCCGACCATCGTGGGGTCCACTTTTGCCGGGAACACCGCCGACACGGGAGGAGGGGCCTACGTGTCCTATTCAAACGCGGCGTTCCTTTCCTGCCGATTCGAGGGGAACCGGGCCCAGTCTGGCGGGGGTTTGGCCGCGGACAACGGCGACCCGTACTTGCGGGACATCGTGGTGACCGGGAACGTCGGCGAGTATGGTGCGGGACTCAACCTCACCCTTTCCTCGCCGCGAATGGAAAACTTCGTGGTGGTCGACAACATCGGGCTCTACTTGGGGGGTGGATTCTACATCTATGACTCCCGCGCCACCCTGGTATCGGGCGAGGTGTCTGGCAACACCGCCAAGTCGGGGGCTGGACTGAACCTGCTTTATGCCAACCTGGTGATCCAGGACGTCACTGTGGCGGACAATGAAGCCGAGGAATACGGGGGCGGACTCTACCTGTACGAATCCAACCCGGTGCTCGACCGGATGGTGGTCTCTGGGAACCGGTCGGAGCATGGGGGTGGATTCAACCTGTCGTATGCAAACATCCGCGTGACCAACAGTATCGTGCAGTTCAACGTCTGCAATGCACTCGGGGGTGGGTTCTACGTCTCCTCGTCCCGGCCTCAACTCACCAACGTGGTCATTCAAGGCAACGAGGCGGGTGCCCGCGGGGGTGGGTTCTACGAGTCCTATTCGAACGCGGAACTGGTCAATGTCACCCTTGCCGGCAACCGTGCGGGGACCGATGGTGGCGGGTTCTTTGCTCACTTCAATTCGGTCCCGGTCATCACGAACACGATTTTTGCCTTCAACAGCGCCCAGGAGGCCGGGGACAATATCTACATTCACGAGGCGTCGAGTGTGGATCTTTCGTACAACCTCTACTTCACGGAGGCAGGGGGGGCGGCCGGGCTGGAAGGGACGACGGCGGCGGTGACGGACATCGTGGCCGATCCTCTGTTCGTGGACGATCCCACCGACGGTGATGTTGCGGACGACGACTATCATCTCCAGGCAGGGTCTCCTGCGATCGACGCGGGGCAACCTGGTCCCACCTACAATGACCCGGACGGGAGTCGAAACGACATCGGCGCCTATGGTGGTCCCGGCGCAGAGCGCTGGTAGTGGTGGTGCCCTGGCGGCGGCATCTGTTGTTGTGTGGCGGTCCGGGCTGTGGGGGGTGCACGGGAAGGTGAGGG
>CAYQMG010000021.1:0-15759 GCA_964418585.1 uncultured Gammaproteobacteria bacterium
CGAGTTCGAGGACCTCGGCGTCGATGAGCCTGGAGATGAACAGCCTGGCGCTTTCCGGGTCGTTCATGAGGTACTTGAAGGCTGCGTCATAGATGGGGTTGGCGATACGGATCTTCACCGGAAGCCTCGGATTCAGGAAGACTCAGGGAAGGCCGGCTCCTGTTGTGAGCACGGCCGGGCACAGGAAACCACAAGGTATGACCACAAGATAGGCTGGTTGGAGGATGTAGTCAAGGTGTGGGGAAGGGAATGCCCGGCGTGGTGTGCTCCTGGCAGCGCGAGAACGCCCACTTTTGGTTCAACGTTTCCATTTCGGTCCCGGGTCCCGCCTCCCGATGGGCGTTCCCTTTCCGGCGCGCACCGCGCGCGTTTGAGCGCTCCCTCTTCATTTCATTTTCGACAACGAATTGGGTCTGCCCGGACGCAGAATCCGGTTGACAGCCGGAAAACCGATGATATAGTAGCCCAGGTTTCGCCCACGGATGTCGCTTGGGCCTCCGGGAGGAGGAGTGGCCGAGTGGTTGAAGGCGGCAGTCTTGAAAACTGTTGACCTCGTGAGGGGTCCGGGGGTTCGAATCCCTCCTCCTCCGCCAGGGTTTCGATCACCGTGACGGTTCGTGGACAGGAAGGAGAGGTGGCCGAGCGGTCGAAGGCGGCGGTTTGCTAAACCGTTGTAGGGTTAAAGGCTCTACCGGGGGTTCGAATCCCCCCCTCTCCGCCAGTGAGGACCCCGTGCTCGTACCCAGTGCGGGCGAGAAGTTGGGTCGAACGTCTTGGCGGACCGACATCACGTTGGGTTCCACAATGCGCGCCCGTAGCTCAGCTGGATAGAGCGCCGGACTACGAATCCGAAGGTCGGAGGTTCGAATCCTCCCGGGCGCGCCATGTTTTTCTCAAGGGGTTACGCCATTGAGCGGGGCCCCTTTTTTCTGCTCATGCCCCATCTCCTTGCAACCTGCGGCGACACCGCGGGGTGCGCGACGGGTCACGTCCTCCAGTTCCACATCACGGGGAACGAACTGGGCGTGGAACCGGATCACGAAATCGACACCAGCCCACCAATGTGCTAGGATGTACCGTTTCGATCCACCCCTGGAGCGCGACTTGCGGAGCTTCAAGCGCCTCGAGGAACCCGACCTTCAGCAGGAATCGTGAACGAGTCATGAGCAAGCGAACGAACCGGCCGCGTATCTTGTACCGACTCCTGCTCGTCTTTGCCGGCCTGATGGTCGCGGGTGTGGGCACGACCTGGTACCTCTACCGTACCTACGTGGTACTGCACCCGGGCGAGCACCTGTCTCGAGCCGACATACTGCGGAGGATCTCCAGCGAGAGTCCGGTCTACTTCCGGGACGGCAAGCACAAGGTCGGCGTATTCTTTGGGGCCGAGCACCGACAATACGTCCCCTACCGGCAGCTTCCACAGACGTTCATCAACGCGATCGTGTCGGCGGAGGACAAGAACTTCTTCCACCATCATGGCGTGGATCCTCGAGGGATAGCGCGTGCCATGCTGGCCAACATCAAGGCCGGTCGCATTGTGGCCGGTGGGTCCACGATCACGCAGCAGACAGCGAAGAATCTCTACTACCGAAACGAACGTACCTGGGCAGCGAAGTGGCAGGAGTTCGTGAATGCGCTTCGTCTCGAGGCCCACTACTCCAAGGAGGAGATTCTCGAGTTCTATGTAAACCAGTTCCACGTGCATGCGAACGGCCGAGGTCTTGGGATCGCCGCCCGCTACTTTTTCGACAAGGATGTGAAGGACCTCACGCCCCTGGAGTGCGCGTTTCTGGCAGGAGTGGTCAAGGGGCCGTTCCGATATAATCCGTTTGTAGGTCGCACCGAGGAGAAACGCGCCCAGGCTCGAGCCCGGGCTCGCCGCCGGACCCACTACGTGATCGACCGCATGCTCGCCAACGGCTACCTGACGCCCGAGGAGGCCCGACGGCTGAAGGAGCAGGAACTGCACTTCAAGAAGGGAGAGTTCCGGTACGAGCAGAGCGTCATTCTGGATTACGTCTTCGATCGTATCCAGGGCGAGCAGTTTGCACCCCTGCTCCAGGAGCACGGAATTGACAATCCGGTCGTGGCCGGGATCAAGGTCTATACCACCATCGATCGCGAGATGCAGGCTGCGGCCGAGTACGGGCTCCGGCACACGCTGACCGAGGTGGGGGCACGTCTGGAGGGGTTCGACCTGTCCGCCTTTTTTGCGGAGCAGGAAACGATTTCCCCCATCGTTGCGGACGAGGTGGAGGTCCACCGGTTCTACCATGCCCGTGTGTCCGAAAAGAACCTCGAGGGCAAGGGCGGCCCCACCATCCAGGTGGATCTGGGCGGGGTACCGTGCACGGTGGACAGGAAAGCGCTCAAGCGGGTGGCGGACCTCCTGGTTCAGGCCAGGAATCGGAACACCTGGAGTCATGCGTCAAGGGCCAAGGTGCAGGAGGTTGCACGACGTATCCCGCCGGATCAAAACGTGTTGGTGAGCGTACGCACAGTCGATCCAGAAGGCACCCTGACGTGTGACCTGGAGGCCAGGCCGGAACTTCAAGGCGCGGTGGTCGTGCTGGACCGGGGTAGGATTCGGGCCATGGTGGGAGGACAGGAAAACCGCAACTTCAACCGGGCCACCAATGCACTGCGACAGTTCGGGTCCACGTTCAAGCCGCTCACCTACGCCGCAGCCCGCACGCTCGGGTGGGGGACGCTGGACCCGCTGGACAACCGTCGGCAGGGATTCTACTTCCAGCGTCAATGGTACTGGCCCCGGCCCGACCACCAGGGAACCACCCCTTACGTATCCATGGTGCAAGCCGGCACGAAGTCCGAAAATGTGGCGTCCGTGAGCCTCCTGTACCATCTCACAGACCGCCTCAACGAGGAGCAACTCATCGACCTTGCCCACCGGGTCGGAATGGCCCCGGCGGTGGCCGAATCCACCACCGACTATGCTCGGAGAATCCAGGACAAATACGGGATCTTCCCCGACGACGACACCTGGGCCGAAGGCCTGTTCGACCAGCTCCGACGGGGCCTCGCCGTGGAACTCGCCTTCAGCGACCGGAACCGCGAAAAAGACGCACTCGACCACCTCATGTATGGCCGGGGATTCGACGCCGAAATCAAGGCCACCCGCTCGATTCGCGACAGCAAGGAGCGAGCCGCCCGCTACCACTTCCTCGACCGCGGTTTTCTCCAGCTCGAGACGCTCGCTCCTCAGGCCCTGGCCGACGCGAACACACTCCTGGCCACCTTGCCCCCGGAGGAGCCGGACCGGAACTTCCCGGACTCCATGCGCAAGGTGCTCAACCGGGCGTTCGGCCTCCTCTCGCAATCGACTCAAAATCAGACATCCGAGACCCAGGATACCCCGTCACCCGAGTCCGTGAACCAGGCGCTCCAGCACTTCCACGTGATCACGGAAAACGACGCCAAACGGCTGGTCTACTCCAAACGAGGCCGGCCCGACTGGCCTCGCGCCACCCGCGAAGAAGTGCTCGAGTTGCTCACCGGCCGCCCGATGTCGCCCCGGACCGAGACCAACCCGGACGCGGGGGCTCTGGACGATGGCCGGGAGCGCGAACCCCGGAACGAGGACCCAGACCCAGACTCCGCCTCGTTGTCGCCTCGAGACGAGCCGGAGGAGGAACGGCCGGTCATCGACCCCGCGCGACTCTTCCGCCGCGCCGAAAGGCTTTCCGGCCGCAAACAGCGCCGCGAAGCCCCGGACCCGGCCGAGGTGATCCTGCTCGAGGACACCATCTCCCCGGCCACGGTGCGGGACATTCGCGAAGCACTGGACCAGCGACTGGAGACCACCCCGAAGCCGCCCAGGTACGATCTGAAACGCCTCGTTCACAACCGCGAGTTTCGGGTGATGCTCGGGTTGCAATACCTCATCCAGATGGTCCGGGCCATGGGCGTGGAGAGTGAGCTTCGGCCTGTCCTCTCAATGACCCTCGGCTCCAACGAGGTGACGCTGCTCGAGGCTGCGTTGGCGTACCAGACGTTCCTGCAGGGGAACAGCTTCGGGTTTCATGGGCAGGAGCCGGAGGCGGCGATCATCGAACGGATTGAGGACGTGGAAGGACAAACCATCTATCAACTGGCGGAGCAGCGGCACCGGGTGTTTGCCCCGATGGTTGGACCATCCATTGGGCGCATTCTCAGGCAAGTGGTGACCCATGGAACCGGCCGGCGTGCGCGGGATGCGGTGCGGGTTGCGAGTTCGGATCCGACCGAGGATGCGCGTCTGGCGCGTGATCGTTTTGTGGTACCGTTGTTTGGGAAGACGGGCACGACGAACAGTTATACGAACACGGCTTTCATTGGTTTTGTCCCGGCGCCTCACCGTCGGGGGCCGAGTCTACCCTATGGTCAGGCGTTGACGGTGGCCGTCTATGTGGGCTATGATGACAACCGTCCCATGAAGCGGGGGTCGATCCGGGCGCACGGTGCGAGTGGGGCGTTGCCTGCCTGGATCGAGACGGCACAAGGGGTTGTGCGGGATCTCGATCTGCCGCAACTCATCGTTCTTGAAGCCCTGAATCCGGGGGAAACGGTGCCCATCGAATGGCCTCGAGACATGGCGGCGATCGCCATTGATGCCACGACCGGGCTTCGGACAGGTACGGGGATATTGCTCCCGGAGGAGGAGGTACCGGAAGGGTGCCTGTCTTATGAAGTGTACGGGGTCGCCGACCGCTCCGGGTGGCGGGAACGGGATGCCTATGTTCCGTTCACCCCGTGGGGACAACGGCCGCGGGCTGACTTTTCCTCCGAACTGGGGACGATTCGCACCCTTCCCCTCGGCGAACTCAAAGGGCACGACGCCCCAGGTGGTCTTCCTGGTCAACCGTAACGTGGATCACGGCGGGCGTGCTCCGGCACCGGCGTGCCGGCTCCCCCCACAGTTGCAGGCGAGTCGATCATGAATGGCGGGCACGGCCCAAGGGCAACGTATCTCCAACCGATGTTTTCGTTCCTGCTGCTCGTGGCCCCGTTGTTGGTCTGGAGTGGCGGGTGTACGCCGGAGGTGGTCCGCTCGGCTCCGCCGGCGGCGCCCACGTCCGCGTTTCAGATGGCGGAGGATGTGGAGCGTCTCGACGCCCTGGTGGCAGCCGGTCGGATGTCGCGCCGCACACTGGAGGCGGGGCGAGACCGGTATGCGGAATTGCTCGAGCAGCTCAGGAGCCGACCGGTGCGGGATCAAGCGCTTCAACAGCTCGCGATCGCCCGGGCGGAGGCCACGCTGGATCTCTACCAGGATTTGCTTGAGATTGCAGATCGGGAGGCGAGCACGCGGGCGGAGCGGTCCGAGGCGGCGGAGGCGAGCTATGCGCGAATCCGGCGCTACCTCGAGCATCTTCTGGAGATCGAGCGAGAGATCGACATGACGCCTGTGCTGCTCGAGGGAGGGACCCCATCTGCGGAGGCACCGGCACCGGTTGTCGAGAAGCCGCTTCCGCCGCCTTCGGCGCAACGGCTGCTCGACACGTATCAGCGGGGGGGGTATCGGCAGATCATCGAGGAAGTCGAGGACTACGAGAGCGACCAGCTCGAGACCCTTGATTCCGGGGTACTGGTGGCCTATGCGCTCGCCCTGGGGGCCACCGGGCGCATAGCGGATGCGGTGCGTGTGATGGACACGGTGGAGAGCCGGGCGCTGGTGGAGCCGCTTATGCTCGAGGTTCGATATCGCCATGCCCTGTGGCTTCTCAAGGAAGGTCGACGGGAAGATGCGGCTCGAGCTGTGGACGAGCTGGAGCAGGCGATCCAGGAAACCCGGAGCCGGCTGGTGACGCTGGCCGAGCCGACAAAGGCGGTACGAGACGACATCGCGCATGGGTCCTCGAGCTATTTGCAGCAGAGTGTGGACGTGCGGTTGGCCGTGGTGGACGGGCGATTCTCGGAGGCGCGGAATCTGTGCACCGAGATGTTGGCCCGGGAAGTGAGCCGGGACACGATCGACCGGGTGGAACGGCTGCTGGCCTTTGTCAATGCAGCGGAACAGCAGGCACTGGAGGCGGCGTTGGCCGAAGTTGCGCGTGTCCGGCGGACCGAAGGTCGAGCGGCGGCCATGAAGCGACTCGAGGAAGTCACCCGTCGATTCGAGTCGGCGCGGTATCGCGCACGTCTCGAGTCGGCAGCAGTGGAACTGGGCACGAGTCTTGCCGCGCTGTCCGGGGAACCCGGAGGGAGCGAGAAGCCATCGGTGGAACTTCCGGAAGCGGGGAACGCCTCGGGGACCGGCCGGGCCGAAGCCGAGAGCGAGGCGGAATCCATGGAGCCCATGGCGCCGGGGGGGGTGGAGGAGACGACTACTCGTTCGGGGGTCCCGGAAAGCGGGGCCGCGAAGCACGATGCATTCGAGGCAACCGCCACCCCGACCCCTGCCCCGTCTGCGAGCGACGAGGGTCCCCAACTCGCCGCGCTGCAACAGACACTCGAGCACGGCAAGGAACTCAGCACGAGCGGGAAGTACCAGGAGGCGATCCAGGTATACGAGAGCCTGGCAGGCACACCGCTCGAGGAGGAAGCGCTGGCCTTGCGGCAGAAGGCGGTGGACCGCTACATCCAGCAGGTGCGGGAGCGGGTGGCGAGGGAGTATGTGAGGTCGAGCCAGATACGGGATTCGGCGGAGCGTCTCGAGCTGCTGGGCGGTATTTACGACGATCTGCGGGAGGCGATCGAGAGCTACCCGGAGACCACGTTGAAGGCAAAGGCGGAACACAATCTCAAGGTCATTGCCGGAGAGATCCAAAAGATCGATCCCAGCTACTTTGAAGGGCGCGAGGCAGGGGCCCCATGAGTCTGCTTGGAGTCATCGAGATCCTGCTCATGGGCAACATGGTGCTCGTGATCGTCGTGTTTGCCCTGCTGGCCCAACCCGACGCGCTCATCGAGGCGGTGATGTCCCGAATTCGGGGAGACGGCGGACCGCTGCCGCACCAGGAACGGGCCGAGGAACTTCTGCGCCGCACCTTGAGCTACCTTGGCATGGCAGGTTGCGTGTTGCTCGTGGGCTGGTCCATGATGACCGGGTTCATCCTTACCTTGTACCGGGACGGTTTTTTCTGGCGTTTCTGAGCCGGGCAGCCCTGAATCGGGACCGGGCGGCAGATGTGCAGGCCCGAGTCTGCCGGTCCAGGGGGGGCTGAGCAAGCGCAACCTGCACGTTGCACCGTGCGTTCCAGAGATTGGACCGGAGGCTGCAATGGGTCTTTCCGGTCGTACCGGGGGCTTGCGGCCACCAGCGGGTGGAGCGGGAACACTCGCCTTCCGGCCGGGGCGCGGCGTGTCCTGGCACAGGGGTCAATTTCTGTTGACAACTGTGTGCAAGGTCGCTACATTAAGGGCCGCACTTGGGGCTTAGTAGCTCAGGTGGTCAGAGCGTGCGACTCATAATCGCAAGGTCGGTGGTTCGAGCCCACCCTAAGCCATCGATGAGAGAGGGGCCGTGGCATTGCCAAGGTCCCTCTCATGCTTTCGAACCTGGGAGAAGTGCCCATCTCCGTGCCCTCACGCCTTGTTGCCGGCTCCTCCCCGACCTGAACTCACGCGCGGGTCTATCCGGGAAAACGTTGCCTTGAGCCCGGTGCCGGGGATAACATGGACGACGCGAGCGGTACGGCATCGAGGCCGGGCCGGCCTGGTTGTGCCGGGCGGAAAGCCTCGAGGTTGTCTCCGGGGAGAACCGAGTACCAGGGGTGGTGTTGGTGGCCGGGTCAAGGACGGCGGAATGGGAAGCGGGGCAGCGATGTGGACCTCGAGGTACATCGGAGCGGGTCCTCGTTCTGGGCGGCCTCCTCCTCCTGGCCGTGACCGCAGCGGTATATGCGCCGATCGTGACCGCGGATTTCGTGTGGGACGATCAGGGCCAAATCCTGGACAACGCGGACAACCTGGCCCTGACCCGCATACCCTCCTACTTCCTCTCCGACATCTGGGCCATGACGCACGAGGAAAACATCCGGCGGCCTCCTTACTACCGACCGCTTTTCCTGGCCAGTCTGGCCGTGGATCATGCCCTGTTCGGGCTGTCAGCGCACGGGTATCACCTGACGTCCCTGCTCTGGCACCTGGCTGCAGTGCTCGCGCTGCTTGCGTTCCTGCGCCAGTGGCTGTCGCCGGTTCCGGCGCTCATTGGTGCGACGGTGTTCGCCCTCCACCCGGTGCAATCCGAGTCGGTCTGCTGGATCTCGGGTCGTGCCGACCCCATGGCGGCCGCGTTCGGTTTCTTGGCGCTGTGGGCACTGGGCCCGGAACGCTCGAGTTCACGGAGACGTGTGGGGGGAACTCTGGCGCTGATGGCTGCGCTCTTCAGCAAGGAACCGGCTGTGTTTTTTCCGGTGTTGCTTGTGTCTCTCGACGTGGTTCGTCGCGGGCGACCCGGACCGGTGCGCCGCTACCTGGGCACGGGCATCGTGCTGGCCGTGTGGGCAGTTCTCCGCACTGCGTCGGTAAGTGGAACAGCACTGCCTCCGGGACGGCTGGATGCCTTGTGGCCTCGAGTCTTCGACGTGGCCGGTTTGTACGGTCGTCTCCTGGTCTGGCCCCATCCCCTGACCACCGGGCGACACCTACTCTACCTGTCCTCTTCCGGGTGGAGCACCGGGGTCGGAATCGGAGCGGCAGTCGCTATCGGCCTTTTCCTGGCCTGGCGGGGGCGACGATTGGCCCTGGCCGGACTGTCCTTTTCGCTTCTCACCTTCCTACCCTCGATGTATGCCATGGCCGGAAGCTATCAACTGGGCGAGCGATATCTCTACCTGCCCATGGGGGGACTCGCTCTTGCGATCGGAGCAGCCGTCCGGCGCTCGAGCCTTCCCGGTCTCGTCTGGATCCTGCCGGTTCCGTTGCTGGGTCTGTGGACGATCCAGGACCGTCTTCCCGACTGGACCAACGGTCTGACGCTGACCGCCAGCGAGGTTCGAGTGGCTCCCAACCCCTACTCGTGGGGCGGATACGGTCTCGAACTCGCCGCTGTGGGGCGGTGGCGTGAGGCTCTTCCCTGGCTGGAGAAGGCACTGGCAGCCAACCCGCCGGCTCAATCGGTTTGCACCGAGGTGATTCGGGCAGCCCTCACGGTTGGAGAGGCGCCCCTGGCCGCCCGTCTTGCCGAGCAGACGCGCAGGCGGGGGTGCCATCCCACCTATGAACTCGTGCTGTTGCATGCCGTTGCCTATGCCCGCACCGGCCGATGGGACGATCTCGACAAGGCGGTTCGCTTCCTGAAGCAGCGACCGGAAGACCCCCGCTGGCTTCCGCTTGCAGGGGTGCTGACCATGGTTCGAAGAGGCCCGACCGCATACCAGCACCTGGTGGCCGGAGCGTCGGCCGCTGCTGCGGATGTCGCGGCGCAGGTGAGGGGAATGCTGCAGGAGGCGGGCAGGCCCGATCTGGCCTTTGCAGTCCCGGTGGAAGGAGGAAGGTCTGGGGAAGGGATTCCCGGTCACGCACCAGACACGAAAGAATAGCTTGGGCGGAGAGTGGTCCGGAACCGTCCTCATGCGAGGGTGTCTTCAACGGCGGTCCCGAAGCACAACCGTCCTGCCCCGGTCCAGCAACTGGATTCGGAACCCCTCGAAGGGAGGCAAAAACCGGAGTGCGGGAGGTACGGAACGGAGCCCGCTCACCTTTTCCAGAGTCACCACTGCGTTGGGCACGTCGTAGTGTACCCGGTAGGTGGCGTCTCCCTGGGACACCTTGCGCGGGAAAGCCCGGTCCACCACCCGCTTCAGCGCGTCCGGCAATGGCGGTGGCAGCAGGTCCTGGGGGGAGAGGAGCGGCAATTCGTCGCCCGACGAGAGGCCAAGTTCCTCGAGTCGCCGCCGGGTCCAGGTCTCCAGGTCGGGCACGTCCCCTCCCCATGCGCCTGTTCTTGCCTCGAGCAACGTTTCCAGCTCCGCCTCGCCCACGATACCGGTGAGTCGGCCCGCACTGGCCGCTCCGACCGCACGTCGTGCCAAGGACCAGGCTGCCAGTCGATCCTCGGCCTCCTCCCGGGTCTCCCGGAAAAGGCCCCCGGTTACGAACAGACGCAGCACCGCCTCGCGGGCCAGTGCACCAACCGGGATTTCCTCCCGCGCACCCAGGACACGACGAGCATAGACCCGTTCGATGCGGGCCACAACCCGGTCATCCTCGACCCGCACGTCCCCAACCCGTTCCCGACCGAGCCCCGCCTCGACCAACCATTCGAGCGGTACGGGCATGGCGCCGGTTACGAATATCCGGCGCTCCCGCCGCCCCACCCCGACCGCCCGGGAAGCCAGGGCCACGATGGCATCGGCTCGCACCAGGTTGACGGCACTCTCCTGCCCCAGGAGGACCTCCGTACCTCCATTGCTCCAGGCCACCTGCCGTTTCCGACGACGGGCCACGTGAGCCGTTCGCGCATCGGCCTCGAGCACGGTCAAGGCCACCGCGTGCCGGTCCACTTTCCTGGACGTGGGGAGGTCGACTCGAAGCCCGAATGCCTTGCGCAACCGCCGGTCGAGGGTCCTGGCCTCGGCCAACGCGAGCGGGTCCAACCGGTGTTTTCGCGGGTCTCCCTCGCGCAATGCCCGGATACACGCGACCGCGTCACAGCCGCTTTCCCGCAGGTCCTGTTCATCGGCGGGGTCAGGAGCCCCTCCTCGAAACAAGGGTCGTCCCACGGCCAACGCGCTCACCAGGTCCACTACTTCCTCGAAGCAGTGCCTGCCTTCGCCGCTCACCAGGATGGAAGCAAGGACCGGATCCAGGGGCAGGCCGAACAGCCGTCGGCCCCGCTCGGTGATTCTGCCTCCAAGGTCCAGAGCCTTGAGGCCCTGTAGCTCCTTCCTGGCCGCCTCCACCGCAAAAGGCTTCGGCGAATCGTAAAACGGCAATGAGTTCAGGTCGGCAACGCCGCAGGCAGCAGCAGCCAACACCAAGGGCACCAGGGACCCTCGGTGAATCTCGGGCGGGGTTCTCGCCGCCAGCCGCGCCTCCCGACTCCACAGTCGGAAACAGGTGCCGGGTCCGGTCCGCCCCGCCCGCCCGGCACGCTGGTCTGCGCTGTCCGAGGCAATCGGGACCAGGGTGAGAAAGCCCCGGCCATCGTGATACTCGGTACGCCGAACCAGGCCCGAGTCGATCACCACCCCCACTCCCGGTACTGTGATCGAGGTCTCTGCCACGTTCGTCGCCAGAATGATGCGGCGCCGGGTCCCTTCCGGTTCGAACACCCGCGACTGCTCTGGAAGGCTCAAGCCTCCGTGAAGCGGCAGCACCTCCAAGTCGGCCCTGCGCCTCAACGCCGACGCTGCCTGCGCTATCTCCGCCTTGCCTGGGAGGAACACCAGAACAGCACCCGGGATGTCTCCGGCAGCGTCCACCGCCTGCGCCACCCGCTCGGCCAGGCGTCGGTCGGTGGGCAGAATGGAATCAGTGGGCAGATAGCGGTGCCTGATCGGATAGAGACGCCCCTCCCCGTGCACATGAGCGCCCTCGAGGTGGGCTGCGACACGATCTCCGTCCAGGGTGGCAGACATCACCACAAGGCAGCCCGAACGGCGCCGGGCCAAAAGCAACGCCAGGATCAGATCCGTCTCGAGCCCGCGCTCGTGGAACTCATCAAGGATCACCGTGTGAAACTCGGGCAGATTCCCTTCACCCAGCATGCGCAGAACAACCCCGGGAGTGGCGAACAGAATGCGCGTATTCCTCGAAGCCCGGTGGTCGTCCCGAACACTGTACCCCACTCCCCTGCCGAGTTCCGTGCCCTCCAGCCAGGCCACTCGAGCCGCCAGGCCACGACAGGCAACTCGCCGAGGCTCCACCACCAGGACCCGACCACGCACAGCACACCACCTCGGCACCTCCGTGGACTTGCCTGATCCGGTGGGCGCAGACACCACCACCCGCCCGTGATCCAGGTGGCGCTCGACTTCATTCCGAATGCTGGAGATGGGAAGCACAGGACCCGCGCGCCCCGCTACCAGGGAACTCGATGCGCGTGTCGACGGTCGGCCGCGGGTACTCATGAAGAGGAAAAAGCAGGAAAGACCACAGGGGTACACGCCCTCCCCCAGATGAGAGCGCCGCGTACCCCGGGAATTGAGGCACGTTCCAGGGCTACATGCGCTCGATAATGGCCCGGCCGAAACCAGAGCACGAGACCTTGGTCACGTCCGTCCGACCCTCCGCCCGCATGAGACGCTCGAGGTCGTAGGTGACGTGGCCGTCCTTGATGGCCCGCTCCATCCCGTGGATGATCAGGTCGGCGGCCTCATTCCACCCCATGTGGTTGAGCATCATCACAGCGGACAGGATCAACGAACCCGGGTTGACCTTGTCCTGGCCCGTGTACTTCGGTGCAGTCCCATGCGTGGCCTCGAACAACGCCACCTCATCCCCGATGTTTGCGCCAGGTCCAAGACCCAGCCCACCGACCAGCGCGATCGCCGCATCGGACAGATAGTCCCCGTTCAGGTTCGGCACCGCCAGGACGCTGTATTCCGCTGGACGTGTCTGGATCTGCTGGAAGATCGAATCCGCAATCCGGTCCTTGGCCAGAATCTTGCCCTCCGGCATCTTCCCGTCGTACTTGTCCCAGAGGTCCTTCTCGGTGACGAACTTGTCGCCAAACTCGTCCGCGACCAACTCGTACCCGTACTTGCAGAAGGACCCCTCCGTGAACTTCATGATGTTGCCCTTGTGAACAAACGTCACCGAAGGCAACCCCTGATTCACGGCCCACTGGCAAGCCTTCCGGATGAGGCGCTTCGAGCCGAACTCGGAGATCGGCTTGATCCCGATTCCGCTGTCTTCCCGAATCTGACGGCCCGTCATCTCCTTGATCAACTTGATCACCGCCAGCGCCACATCGCTCCCGCGCTCGAAATCGTGCCCCGCGTAAACATCCTCCGTGTTCTCACGGAAGATCACAAAGTTCACCTTGTCCGCATACTTGTTCGGCGAAGGAACGCCCTCGAAGTAGCGAATCGGGCGCACGCACGCATACAAATCCAGCAACTGCCTCAATCGCACGTTGATGGAACGGAACCGCTCCGTCACGCCGTCCGTCTTGCCGCACTTGTCACACGTACCACCATGGTACTGCTGGTGGGCGCAGTAGAGACAAACGTGGGTTTCCTCGCCAATCGGGGTGGTGAACGGACCCTTGATCGCCACTTTCAGGTACTGAATCACATCCACCGCCTCTTGCGGCAACTCCGTACCGTATCGCTGCAAAGCCTCGAGCCCGGCGTAGACCGGACACCAGACGATGCTCCGCTTCCCGCCGTAGGCCTTCTCGACCGCCGCCCCAACGACAGCCTGCATGGCCGGCGTGATGTCCAACCCGATACCATCGCCGCGGAGGCAGCCGATGATGGGGTGGTCGCCGACCTCGAGCTTGCCATCCTTCACCTGGATCAAATCGCCCTCTGGAATCGTCACGTGTTCGAACTTCACCGCGCTGCTCCTCCTTGTTGGTTTGCAAGCCCCCCGCTTGCGCCAGGGGCACAGGCCTGTCCTGGCGGGGACCCGGCTCCGAGTCGAAGTGCCGGAGCCTACCGCCATCGGAAACTCGAGAAGCGTCATTATATCTGTTGTGCCCGCATGCGCAACTCGAAAAGGATTCCTCAACGGGATCCAGGGCAGGAGACGGGCAACCCGGGAGGTATCTGGATGTGTTGACTTGGCACTCCGGTTCTGATAACATTCATGATGACCTAGCGAATCCAGCGGTCATTTCCTGCATCCCCCTGCCACCCTTGCAACCTCCATGAGAGGGAGTCCGGGTGGGGCGGTGAGCGGGGATGTGTGGGGGCTGCTGGAGAGGAGATGGTGAGATGACCCGACCAAGAGCACCGAGCAGAGGCCCCTCGTGCCGCATGGCCATGGTTTTCCTGTTGATTGTGTCTGGTTGCACCACGCCTCATCTGGCCATCCTCGATCAGGACCAGGATGGCGTTCCATCGACCAACGACTGCAACGATCTGAACGCGGCTGAGGGGACGCCTTTCCCGTACTTGCCTGACAGTGACGGTGACGGCTATCCGAACCCGGACGGCAACGTGTACCTTGCCTGCGCCGACACGGTACCGGGTCACATTCGGGGAGTCGGTACGCCGGACTGCGACGACACCAATCCATTGGTGAACCCGAGCGCCCGGGAAGTATGCGACGATCAGGATGTGGACGAAGACTGTGACGGTCTGGTCGACGACGCCGACAGCGACGTGGACCCTGCCACCCAGACCCTCTATTACGCAGACTCGGACCGCGACGGCCACGGGAACGCCGAATACACTTACCGTCACTGTGCGGGAGAAGTCCCCTTTGGCTTTTCCACCCTCGGGGACGACTGCGACGACAATGAACCTCGAGCCTTCCCCGGCAACGAAGAGGTATGCGACGGCGTGGACAACGACTGCAACGGCGAGGTGGACGACGGCGCCAACGATTTCAGGGACTACTATCCCGACCACGACAACGACACCTATGGCGACATCTCTGTATCCCCCACCCACACCTGTACGCCGCCCACCGATGACCAGGGCAACCCCTACGTGGAAATCACCTCCGAACATCCAGCCGACTGCAATGACGAGGACGAGAACATCCATCCGAATGCCCAGGAAACGTGCAACGACCTGGACGATGACTGCGACGAACTGATCGACGACGACGACGAGGACGTGCTTTCATCCTCGCAATCCTCCTGGTATCAAGACAGCGATACCGATAGCTACGGAAATCCGGACGTGGTTTTGCTCCACTGCGACCAACCGGAGGGATACGTCGCCGACTTCAACGACTGCAACGACGCCGACAAGAATGTGCATCCCGGCGCCGAGGAGTCCTGTAACGGCGTGGACGATGACTGTGACGGGAAAACCGACGAAGACGTCACCAGTACCTTCTACCAGGACAGCGATGAGGATGGATTCGGAACCACGGAATCCACCATTGAGGCTTGCAGCCTTCCCGATGGATACGTGACAGACAGCGCCGATTGTGACGACACGAATCCAGACGCCTACCCCGACGCACTGGAAACGTGCAACGGCGTGGACGATGATTGCGACAAGGAGATCGACGAAGACGTCACCACCACCTACTACCTGGACGGCGACGGGGATGGATTCGGAACCACAGAATCCACCACAGAGGCTTGCAGCCCTCCCGATGGATACGCAGCAGACAGCACCGATTGTGACGACACGAATCCAAACGTCTACCCGGGTGCCGAGGAAACGTGCAACGGCGTGGACGATGATTGCGACGAGCAGATCGACGAAGGCGTCACCAACACCTTCTACCGGGACGGCGACGGGGATGGAGTCGGAACCACGGAATCCACGACTGAGGCTTGCAGCCTTCCCGATGGATACGTGGCAGACAGCACCGATTGTGACGACACGAATCCAGACGCCCACCCCCATGCCCAGGAATCGTGCAACGGCCTGGACGATGACTGTGACGGGCAAACCGACGACGAAGACGATGATGTGGACGCGGATTCCAAGACGGCATGGTATCTCGACTTCGATGGAGACACATACGGTGACCCGGATAGAGAGCCGACAACCCAGTGCGCGGATCCGAGCACGCCTTCCGTCTCCTACGTGACAGACAGCACCGATTGTGACGACAACGATTCCGCCACCCACCCCGACGCAGAGGAACTCTGTGATGGCGTTGACAACAACTGTAACAATGAACTGGACGAAGGCTTCCCTCGCCATACCTGGTACGTGGACGATGACAGGGACGGTT
>CAYQMG010000022.1:0-17762 GCA_964418585.1 uncultured Gammaproteobacteria bacterium
TTGAAAGCCAGATAGAGGAACAGGACACCGCGTGGAGAGAGACGATGGATGTCCCTCCGGTGCCGCACCAACCCTGCCAGTGCCAGCGCCCAGACGGTCCATGAAAGGTGTCGGGGCAGGGTAATGAAAAAGAGCGCCCCCACCACCCGGAGGCCGTGCACGACGAATTCGAGTCGCTCGCTGATCTCCTGGGCTCCGCCGGTTTCGATGTTCACCTCCACCGTGGGAAGGAAGAAGAGAAAGGTTCCGTGCACCACCTTGCAATAGATGCTCCACGCAGCCACGAACAGCGCGAAGACGGCGAGGACCACGGTCACGTCGAACCGACGGGTGACCCGGCTTCGATACCCCCGGGCCAGGGTGATGATGGTCACGGGCATGTTCGTGGCCATGGTGTCGAAGCGCGTGAGAAAAGAGAACCCCGTGGCCACCGCCGAGGTTACGGGTTTCCGCACCACCAGTGCCCACGCCCCCGCCAGGACGAGGGCGGTGTAGAGCGGTTCTCGGAGGGAGGAAGCGGAATAGAGCGCCATTTCGGGCTGGAAACAGAGAAGGAGTCCGGTCACGACGGCAGGACCCGTCCCGAAAGCGCGCCTCGAGACCAGAAAGGCGAGGACCACCACCGCAGTGCCGGAGACGAGCGACACGAGGTGGGTGGCCACGACGGTGTCGCCCACGACCGCGAGCACGAGTGCGGAGGCGAGATAGTAGAGAGGCAAATGGCGCATGTCGTAGTCCCGAAACCCGGACTCGAGCACGCCGCGCGCCATGGCCAGGTTGCCGTAATCGCTCTCTTCCCAACCGTAGTAGTGAGGAGTCAAGATCAGTCGCCATGCGACGGCGATCAAGCCCAGAAGGAGCGCCAACCCGACCGTGCGTCCGTTCCACCCCACCTCCCGAACCGGGTTCGCCATGGTCTTGTCCTCGCGCTGCCGCCTTTTCCGGTTGAAAATCCTCTCCTTGAAGTTCACATTATCCTCGAGCAGCGTGGCTGTGTCGAGCAACCGATTGGGGCGCAAGGACGTGCGGGGACCGCCCTACCCGCAGCATGGCGTGAGAAGGGCCGCAGGCCGACGGAGATGTCCCAGTCGCACCACCGGAGATCCGATGAACGTGGAAGAAGGATTCGTCGAGGGAAGTGACGGAACCCGGCTGTTCTACCGGGCGGTCGGCCAGGGTGCGGCCATGGTGGCCTGCAATGGGATCGGAGTGTCCACCTTTTTCTGGAAGCGATTCGAGGCGCATTTCTCGGACAGGTTTCGATTCGTCACCTGGGACTACCGCGGTCACGGACGCTCGGAACCTCCCCGGGACGCCGCCCGGGTGGACATGGGAACGCTGGCCGAAGATCTCCATTGCCTGAACCGTGCTCTCGACCTGGACCGCCCCATCGTGCTCGGCCACAGCATGGGGGTACAGGTGGTGCTCGAGTACTACCGCCGCTACCCCGAAGAGGTGGGGGCGCTGGTGCCGGTCCTGGGGTCGTATGGAAAGCCTGTGGACACCTTCCTGAATTTCCGGTACAGCCGACCGCTTTTCGACCGGATGATTACCGCAGCCCTGCGCAACCCGGCCATCGCAGCCCGGATCCATCGCATGGTGTTCGATCCGCGTTATGCCATCACCGCCTCCGGCCTCATCGGGCTCATCGACCGCCTCTATTGCCCCCGAGAAGCCATGCACGACTACTTCACCCACATCGGCAACCTGGACACGCAAATGCTGCTGGAGATGGGACGCCACATGGCAGACCACTCGGCGCGCGACGTGCTCCCCACCATTCGAGTCCCCACGCTCATCGTCGCCGGCGAAAAGGACTTGCTCACGCCCATCCACCTGTCGCTGGAAATGCAGCACCTGATCCCGGACGCGGAACTGCTCTTCGTTCAGGATGGTACGCACACCTCGCTCATCGAACAGCCCGGCCTGATTCTCCGGCGGATCGACCGATTCGTGCAGCAGCACGACCTGGAGCGCACAACCACCGGGGAAAAGGGACAGGCAGCGCTCGAGAAAACCTGAGTCCGAATCAGCGTCCGGAGCGGCTGGAGGACGACAGGGGAACCTCTGCGGCCAAACCGGGCCATCGCTCACGGGCCAGACGGGCCAACGCCTGGTCCGCTGTCCCATCCGCAGACTCGGGGCTCCCATCCACCCATCGAAACGCTTCACGCCGCGCTTCGTTCAACACGTCCCGGTGTAGAACCAGGTCGGCCACACAGAGCCGTTCCACTTCATCCCCGCGCACGCCCGGATAGGTCCGCCATCCCCGCACTTCACAGTCTCGCTCAGCAAGCACGAACCCGTCGTCCACGTCTACCACCGTCCTCAGTCGCTTCACGGCCTCGGGATCCGCCTCTCTCCCCGGCACCAGAAACACCGCAGGCTCCTGAAAACTGTCTCCGGCAAGAGTGCGAAGCGCATGCACACGACTCAACGTCAGACGTTCGGCGTCCTCCAGGACCAGCAGCGACGCACGCCGCGTGGCCAACCTCGGGTCGGGTTCGGCCACCGTGACCATCACCTGAACCTGGCTGTCCCAGAACTTCTCCACCATCGTCCGCTGCTCCGCGGGATGAAGTCGATGGTGCAGATAACCCACCGAAATCCCTGGAAAGACTTCGTCTCTCAGTCTCGCGGCCACACCGATCACCGCCTGAACCGTCCGATCACCTCCCCCCTCCTGGCGCGGAACACCGTAGATCATCTGCTGACCGTCCTCGAGTCCAGATCGAATCCGTTGCTCGATCCGTACCCGGTTCCCGTCATCCACGATCTCGGTACGAATCCGCCCCCGAGAGCCCACCGGCGCCCGCAACTCGGACCACGTGATGGCTCCGTGCAAGGTCTGCAACAGCGCCGGATGAACCGGATGCTCCGAAAGTATCAGCACATCCGGGGTGCTGCCTGGCCGGGCGAACATCTTCCGATCCAGCCGCTGGATATTCTCGCCCTGGTAGTGGACCACCAACCCCAGGCGCTTGAATACCTGCCGACCGTTCTGGAACAGGTCCAGCGTGCCCACCACCAGCGGACACTCCCCCCTCCGAAGCGCCAGAGCCAGCTTCTCCCGCGTCCGGCCCCGAACGCTCGAGGTGAGCGTTTGAACCTCGATGTCTGCAGGCGCCAGGAGATTGCGCAGGCGCCAGGCAAACTTCTCCACCCAGTACTCATCCGGCATCACCACGGCGACCTGGTAATCACTCTCCAGCATGTGCACCACGGCCAGGGCCGCCAGTTGATGGGCCCCGGCCCGAGGGTCTGCATGGAGGTAGCGAAACATGGGATGGCTCGAGGTCAAGTCTCGCTTGATGTCCTCCAGGGCCGCAGCCTGGTCGTCGGTCAGCGGTGGGAACGCCCGCAGGAGTCGCGCTGCACCGGAATGGGTCAACCTCCTGCTCACGCCGGACTCGTTGGCCAGCACCTTGCGGCTGTGTGCAAGCGCGTACTCCAGGAAAAAGAGTTCGTGAAACGCCAGGGTGCGCCACGCCGCAGTGCCTCGACGCCGGCACGCTTCCAACGACTCCTCCGAGCCGGGGAAATGCGCCAATCTGAGCGCCTCCTCGTAGGGTACCAGCCCCTGCCGCTCCCGGATGGGTCCGGGAATCGGGTCTTTTACCCCTTCTCGAACAAGGTCCAGGGCCTCGTGCACAATCCGACGCAGCACCTTTTGCCCGGTCCCTTCGACCGGTGCATACACCGGCACGATCCGATCCAGACTCAGTGCTTCTTCTTCAGGACCTCCACTGATCAACTCGGTCTCGGGCTCGGAGAGCACCACACGCCCGTCCACCTCCTCCGCCGTACCCCAGGCCAGGAACTTCGCCCCTGTCCGGAATCGATTGCGCAGATAGTTGGATCGCACATTCCGCCACAGACACTCAATCGGGCCTCCCTCGTCCTGCAGCACCACCACCAGGTCCCGCCCTCGGTCCCCGGCTCGAAGCTCGCTCGACTCCACCGTGCCCAAGACCAGGCACGACTGCCCGGCTCGAACGTCCACGGTCCGACACAAGGTGCGACGGTCGTGGTAGTCCTCCGGCAGTCGGAGCAACAGGTCCCCCACCGTCTTGAGCCCCTTGCCGGCAAGCATGGCGCCGAGCTTGGATCCCACTCCCTTCACGTCTGTCAACGGCGATGACAGCCGATCCTGGACCTGGTCCACGCCCCCTTCGCCGCCACCAGTGCCTTCTCCAGTGCCGGTGCTCACTCCAGCCTTGGCCGCCGAACGCCGCTTCCTCCTCCGGCGTCGACCGCGCCCGGAACGTCCAGCGCCACTCGCTTCCGGGGACCCAGACACACGCTTGCCTTCCGACCCGGTGGAACGCTCCCCTCCGTCTCCTCCTGCTTCCGTCACTACCGGCTTCAACAGCTTCGAAGGCAGTACCCCCCCGCTGCGGCGCACCAACTCCTCGAAAAACTCCTCGATGGTGCACTCCCCGTCCGCATCATGGGGATCATGCAAGGAGGCAGCCCCTTCGACCAGGCCCTCCACCTCGACTTCGAGCCCCTGCTCCAGGGCACTCCCGCCCGGACGCCCCCCGTTTTCCTCCTCGCCATCGCTTTCGGGCGGTTCGTCGGTATCCCCTTCCTCCTCGGCCCCCGCCTCCAGGCCCTCCTCCTCGGCCTCCTGTCCGACCTCCACGAGGTCATTTTCCTCGGCTTCGTCCTCGAGGTCCTCCTCCTCCTCGGCGTCTTCCGCGAGTTCTTCCTCCCCGTCCAGGTCCTCCTCGACATCCCCTTCGAGGTCCTCCCCGGCGTATTCTGCGAGTTCCTCTTCCTCGTCCAGGTCCTCCTCGACATCCCCTTCGAGGTCCTCCTCCTCGTCCAAATCCTCCTCAAGATCGTCCTCGAAACCTTCCTCTTCCTCCAGGCCCTCCTCCTCTTCCTCTTCGCTCTCGCCCCCTTCGTCCTCGTCCTCCGCAACCTCCTCCTCGCCCAGGTCCGCCTCCGCAACCTCCTCCTCGCCCAGGTCCGCCTCCAGAATCTCTCCATCAGCCTCCGCGCGTTCCAGTTCCTCCCCCACTCCGGCTCGAGGTTCTCCCACCCGGCCGGCTGTATCGTCCCGGGCGGTCCGACCCTCGACCTGGACCTCTTCTTCCCCGGTCTCACCGCGCGCAGCCTCGTCACCGTTCATGTCCAGGGCGTCATCACCGGTCGTCCCACCGTGTGGAAGGACGTTCTTTTCCTGGACCTCTGTGTCCCCAGGAGCCTCGCTGCGCACACCGTCGTGTGGAGGTTCCCCAGATTCGCCTGTCTGGGGGAGCGGGGAAGAAGACTTCTCCTGGACGCCAGGCCTTTCCTCACCGGAGGAGCCATCGGTCCCGGCAGGGGTGGCCGTGTGTTCCACCTTCTCGATGTACTCGGCGATGTCTCCCAGGGTCAGGTCATGGTAGAGACCGTCTGGAGAGAGGTCTTTTGGAAGTCCCTCGAGTGGAGGGAGTTCGAGCGGGGCGGAAGACGGGGCGGGGCGGACAGGGGGCCGGGTGGTTTTCCTGTCGTCGGCGTCTTTTCCCTGAGAGCTGCGGCGCTTCCCGCTTTCCTCGCGGGGAGGAGCACTTTGTTGGGAACCAGTTTCCTGTGCACCGGCGGGATGGTCGCGACGCGCGGCCTTCTTTCTACGCCTTCCCGACCTTTGCTTGCTCTTGCCCGAGTCCGAGGCGGCCGCAGCAGCTCGAGACTGGGTGGTCCCGGCTTCTTCCTCCAGATCAGCGGCAGGAGGCGGGAGGTCGGCCACGTAAGCGCTGGAAGGACTACGCAGCAAGGCGGTACGGCGGGGACGGCCCCAGGAGAGGTCCTGGTCAGAACGCTCCTGATAGGCCAACGCCACGTCTCGCAGCACGGGCTTGACCACCTTGCGGGCACGCCGGGACACCCGCTTCTTTTTCTTCCTGGGGTCATCGCCCTTTTTTCGAACCTTTTGAGCCGCCGCCTGGTTGCGCCCTCGAGAACGATTCGAGCGGGAGGCAGCCGTTTCCTTGCGCCTTTGGGTATCGGAACCCGCCTTGGCGCCGGCGTCCTTTTTCCTTTCGGTGGCCCGGTCCGCCTTGCGCCCGGACTCCTCGCGGCCCTGTTCGCCGTTCTCTTCCCCGGACCGGGTCGCCCCTCCCTCGGTCTTGCCGGGCGAGGTCGACCCGGATTCGCCCCCTTTTGGTTGAGAGGACCCGGAAGCGCCCCCGATCCCCTCCGACGGGGAAGAGGAGTCCTCGGTGGCCGCACCGGCTTCCTGGAGGATGGTGGACCCGGATTCCTCGGATTCCCGCCGGTCTCCCGGTTGCCCCGGTCCCGCCCCATCTCCTGCTGCCTCGGCCACGCCGGCCTCACGACTCGAGGCCTTCCTCGAAAGACGGACCAACTGCTCCTCCACCCCTCTGAGGGCTGAAAGCGCAGTCGACACCACGGTCCGTTGACGGTCCAGCGTCAAGGAGACAAACCCTTCGAATTGCTCTCGAACGCGCTCGAGCACCGAGGCGTATTGCCGGGCTGGCGCCGCCTCGAGGGCCTTGTGCACGAGGGCCAGGATGGTTTCGTCGAGTCCCTTGACAGTGCTCAGGTTGGCGAACTCGTTGTCGGCGACGTACTCCAGGGGCTTACAGAGGGTCCTGACATAGGGGAGGAGCAGATCCACCGAGCTACCAGTACTTGCCTTGTTCTTCTCTTCCATGGGGCGGGATCCCGTCCAGATGTGGGGAGCAGTCCGAACCACCGACGTGGCTCACTTGAACTCGATACCCACGATTTCGAACTCACGCGTTCCCTTCGGAACGGTCACCCGAACAGAATCGCCCTCTTCCTTGCCGACGAGGGCTCTCCCGATGGGAGACGCGATGGAAATACGACCGTCCTTGACATCGACCTCGTCGACACCGACGATCTGATAGGTGATTTCTTCGTCGGTATCGATGTCCACCAGGTGAACGGTGGCGCCGAAGCAAACCGTGTCCGACTTGACGGTTGCCGGGTCGATGACCTGTGCCTGGGCGATCTTGGCCTCGAGTTCTCCGATCCTGCGGTTGAGCTTGGCGAGTCGCTCCTTGGCATCGTCATACTCGGAATTTTCCGAGAGGTCGCCGCGGGCGGCGGCCTCCTCGATGTCCTTGACCACCTTGGGGCGCTCGACCGTCTTGAGGGTGTCCAGTTCCTCTTTCAGTCGGCGATAGCCGGCTGGGGTGATGGGTAGTCTGCTCATTCGTCTCCTCATTCGCAAGAACAGGTTACTAGACGACCGCACCGATGGGAACAGGGGTTCTCCTTGTCGGGCGGTGGGGATTTCGACGCTGCACCCGAACAGGGGTTACAAGCGCCGCAGCGACCATGCGGCGACGCGGCCTCGAGTCACGCTTCCCGGAGGAACGGTGCTCGGAGTCAACCTCCGAAGACACTTTGTTCGGCCGTGTGGGTGATGGAGAAGGTGAGCACGGTTGGCTCCAGGATGTCATAGGGGTACGTGATCTCGACCTCGTAATCGACCCAGGCCTGAACCTCGTTGTCACGGGTTCTGGCGAAGTTGACATCCTGAGCGGTGATGCTCGTGACCTGGGCCACCTCGAGGTTGTACTCCAACTGTTTCTTGACCTCGTCGAGGCTTGGGGTCACGTTGGCCCACTGGTTGGCGGCCTGTTTCACGAGTCTGCTGATCCGGCTCTTCTCGATGTAGACCGGGATGTAGAGCTTCCCGGCATATCCGGCAACCACGAGAAGCAACAGGATGAACAGAGTCAACAGATTGAACCTTCCCGACTGATTTTTCCGCATGGGTCGCTCCAGAAACGTGGCTCTGACCAGCATGTCGAGCGCAGCCGCAGGCGTTCGACGGTTTGTATCCATGTCGTCTACGTTGCGCCCTTACCGATACAATAATGGACGAAGCCGAATTTTTTCAGCATTTCCGTGTCATAGATGTTGCGTCCATCGAAAATGACCTTTTCCCGCATGAGGCGGGCGACACGGTCGAAGTCAGGGCGTCTGAATTCGTTCCATTCGGTGACGAGGGCGAGGGCGTCGGCGCCCTCGAGAGCGCCGTAGGCGTTTCCGGCATAGGAGACAGAATCGCCGAATATGGCGCGGGCCTCGTCCATGGCCACCGGGTCGAACACGGTCACCCGAGCACCGGCGTCGAGCAACTGCTTGACGAGGACCCTGGAAGGGGCCTCGCGCATGTCGTCGGTCCTGGGCTTGAACGCGAGTCCCCACACGGCGATGGTTCGGCCTTGAAGGTTGCCCCCGAAGTGCTCGAGAATTTTCCGGCCGAGGAGTCGTTTCTGGTCGTCGTTGACCGCGTCGACGGCGGCGAGCAGACGCGCCTGGTATCCGGCTGTCTGTGCCGAGTGATACAACGCCTTGACATCTTTTGGGAAACACGAGCCGCCGTAGCCGACTCCCGGGAACAGGAACTGGAACCCGATGCGTTGGTCGGCCCCCACCCCCCGCCGGACATCCCGTATGTCGGCACCCACCCGTTCACAGATGTTGGCAATCTCGTTGATGAACGAGATCTTGGTGGCCAGAAACGCATTGGAGGCATACTTGCACATCTCCGCGCTCCGGTTGTCCATGAACAGAATGGGCCGCTCGGTGCGCACCAGGGGTTCGTAGAGGAATCTCATGACCTTCCGCGCCCGGTCGCTGCCTGTGCCCACCACGATGCGGTCGGGCTTCATGAAGTCATCGACGGCACACCCCTCCTTGAGGAATTCCGGATTCGACACCACGTCGAACTCCGCGCCTTCCCCGGCATGATCCCGGATGATCTCCCGGACCTCGGCCGCTGTCCCCACCGGGACCGTGCTCTTGATCACAATCACCGTGTAGTGCGATCCCAGGTCTTCGCCGATGGCAGCCGCCACCGCCTTCACCGTGCCCAGGTCGGCCGCGCCGGTCTCGGACTGGGGGGTGCCAACGCCGATGTAGACCACCTCGGAACGGGAAACCACCCCACGCAGATCTTCCGCGAATGACAACCTCTCCTCGCGGACGTTCCGCTCGACCAACTCCTCGAGCCCGGGTTCGTAGATGGGAATCCGGCCCCCCCGGAGGCTTTCCAGCTTCCGGCGGTCGTTCTCCACGCACACGACCTCATGACCCATCTCGGCCAGACAGGTGCCCACCACCAGGCCGACATACCCTGTACCGATTACGCAAATCCTCAAGAAACCTCCATAGTTACCACGTGTGCAACCCGCAAGTTCCAGGCACCCCCAAAGTACTCCAGCGCCGGTTCCTTGTCAATACAAAACCCTGGCGGACAACGGGCCAGGATCCAGGCGCCGGTCAGAACCAACCTCACAAACCCACTCCCAACCGGATGCAGGCCGGTTGAGCCAACGAGCCACTCGCCCATGCCCCGGTCCAGCGGGACCTCCAGAGGATGCACGGCCGGTTCGGAACGGGCAAAGGCTGCCGAAAACTCCGCGGGGATGGTGCAATCCTGGCTTTTGTGTTTGACTTTTGCAACTCAGGTGCTATAAACGTCGTTCGCGCGCAAGAAGATTGCCGGGCACGGTCCTGTCAACCAGCCGTGCCCGTGAGAAATCGAATTCGGACGAGTTCCGCCATCAGCTACTTTTTCGGGAGGATCGACGTTGGCCAATCACAAGTCCGCCTGGAAGCGCATCCGGCAGAACGCCAAGCGCAGGGCTCGAAACAATCACTACAAGACGTTCATGCGGAACAAGGTCAAGGCAGTGCGTAAGGCCGTGAGCGAGGGCGACCTCGAGAAGGCCCAGGCCCTGCTGACAGGAGCCATCTCCGCCCTCGACAAGGTGGCGTCCAAGGGAGTCATCCACCGGAACAAGGCTGCCCGGACGATCTCGAGGCTCAGCAAGGCGGTGCACAACCTCAAGGCGAACATATCCTGACAAGCGGACTGGGTCGCATTGCCACCAGACGCCCCCACGTTCCGTCCTTTCCGCCCTCCAAAGCCCGCACGCGGCGTCCGCGTTCCTCGAGAAGTCCTTCAACGCCGACACAGGCGCAGAACCATGGCCTCGAGCTGAAGGGAAGCCGGTGTACGGGAGGTGCGTAAAGACAAGGATACGTCGAAGACGGTCCGCAATCCGTCCAGCACTTCCTGGCGCGTCATGCGCCTGGCCCATGCCAATTCCTGTTTCTCCCACCGCCATACCACGGTGTTCCGTATCCGTCTTCGCCGGGCGATCTCCTGAGTCGGCAGCCCCTCCCTCAACAGGACTTGGGTCTCCAAAATACCCAGGTAGTGTCGACGCACCGTGCGCAGGATCTGTCCCGCGACACGGTCTCCACTTCCAGATTCGAGGAGTTTCCCGAGTTGAGTCAAGGCGGTGTCCGTATCCCTGGCGCCGATGGCATTGGCCAACCCATAGATGTCCTCGGCGCTCACGTCCGATACCACCGCCTCCACGTCCGCCAGGGTGATGGCCTTGCGCTCCCCCACGAACAGGGCGACCTTGCCAAGCTCGCTGTGGAGTTCCCGCAGGTTTTCTCCAACCATGTCCAGCAGATAGGTGACACTCCGGCCATCGATGGTCTTGCCCAGGCGGGTCACCTCTCCCCGAATCCACGCCCGGGTCTCCTTCTCCCAGTACTTCGGGATCTCCAGGACGGTCCCCACTTTTCGGGCCGCCTCGACCACGGCGCGCGGCCCAACCTTGCCTCGATCCGCTCCCGAACCGTCGGTGACCTTGCGCCGAGGCAGTGGCCCGGCTTCCATCAACAGCACCGTCGTCTCCGCGGGCCGCCGAAGATAGTCCAGGAGCAACTTGAATCCTCGAGCCTTCAGGTCAAACGCTTCCTTCAGCACGACCAGGCGGCGAGGCGCCATCATGGGAAGGGTCATCGCGCTGTCCACCACCTGCTGCGGATCACACTCCTTCCCATAGAACTGATCGAAGTTGAAATCCACCGGAATACCGTGGAGCACCTGTTTCTGGACAGCGGCCACCGCCTGCGAGGTCAGAAAGCTCTCCACGCCATAAAACAGGTAGACCGGAGACAGCTTCCCTTCCTTCAGCTCCCGGTAGAACTTGTCCAGCTCGTATCCCTTCGACTTCCTCGCCATGTCCACCATCCTGCCGTCGCACACGCGACGCGAGGCTGCTCGCAACCGTCCCCTGTGTGCAAATCACGGGACGGACCAACGCAGAGCCGATAGCCCGGCAACGACCCGCCGCGCAACAGCGTCCACGGCCTGGTCCCATGCGGCCTGCACTGCCAGGGAATCGGCCAGTCCCTGCGCTCCGCTCGTTCCGCCGGTCGACGGAATCGACCGTTCCACCTCGAATTTCAACCACTCACTCCCGGAACCGTCGTCATCGAGCAGACGGCAGGCCACCACCGCATGCACCCGGTAAGCTCCCACCTGCCAATCCTCGCTCGAAGCGACGCCGATCCAGGCGGGGGTCACCTCGAATGTCTCCAAAACCAGCTCCAGCCGGACGCCTCTGGACCGGCCGGTGCAAGACCACCCGCGGGCGTCGAGCGCCCCCTGTACGGCCCGTCCAAACGGAAGACCCAGCCCTTGCTCCGAGGTCCGGTTCTCCACCCCGTCGACGTGCACGCAGGGAATGCCGGCCGGGCGTTCCGCGCCCACTCGAAGGTGATACCCACAGCCGAGAAGGGTCACAACGGACGCCACGACCACCATTCGAGCGCAGGTCCTCCGCGCAACCGCACCGCGCACGCCCCCTCCCCCACTACCGACGATAGAGCGCCGGGTCGAGGTCGATCTCCTTGAGTTTCTTACGAAAATTTGGAGGATCCATCCCCGCGGCCCTGGCCGCCTGGTTGATCACCCCACCGTGCCGCTCGAGGAGTTGGCCGAAATAATACCGCGCAAAATGGTGCTCGGCCAACTTCTTGGCCCGCTTGTAGGTCTTGCGCGTCATCTCCTCCACATAGGGATAGCTCGAGGGCACGGGTCGCGGCGTTTCCTCCTGAAATGCCTTGAGGTCTTGCGGCAGGTGGTCCAGGGTGATCTCGTCCTGGTTGCGTGCCCGCGTCACAGCCAACCAGATCACGTTCTCCAGTTGACGCACATTCCCTTCCGACCACGGGTAGCGCGCCAGAACCTCCATCGCCTCGGCACTGATCCGGCGCACCGTGGCCCCCTCCTTCTCCGCCAGGCGACGCAAGAAGAAATAGGCCAGGTGGGGCACGTCCTCGAGGCGGTCACGCAGCGGTGGCACCTCGATGGTCAACACCTTCAACCGTTGATAGAGATCCTGACGAAATCGCCCTTCGGCAACCGCTTTCTCGAGATCCGCGTTCGTGGCGGCGATGATCCGCACGTCCGCATGCCGGGTCCGGGTCTCCTCACCAAGACGGGAAAACTGTCCAGTGGAAAGAAAACGCAACAGCCTCGCCTGGTTGCCCAGACTGATGTCCCCTATCTCGTCCAGGAAGAGCGTGCCCCCGTCCAGAGCCTCGACCAGCCCCCGCTTGTCCCGATCGGCCCCGGTGAAGGCGCCCTTGACGTGCCCGAACAACTCACTTTCGAACAAATGATCGTGAAGCGTGGGACAGGCCAGGGCATGAAACGGCTTGTTGCTCCTCGGACTGTGCCGGTAGATGGCCTCGGCCACCAACTCCTTGCCGGTCCCGGTCTCACCCAACACCAGAACCGACGCATTCGACCAGGCGAAGTTGACGATCTCCGCAAACAGGGCCTGCATCACCGGACTCTTGCCAATGAACAGCCCGAGTTGCAACGTCCCGTCCACCTGGCGCTGAAGTTTCTCGTAGTCCCGGTGCAGACGGCTGTGCGCCACAGCACGCTCGATCAGAATCTCCACCTTCTCCGGGTCGGGCAGCGGCTTCTCGAGGAAATCATACGCCCCGGCACGGACCGCCTCCACCGCCCGCTGTACGGTGGGGAGCCCGGTCATGATGATGATCTCCGTATCCACACGCATGCTCCGCGCACGGGTCAGGAACTCCATCCCACTCATCCCGGGCAGAATGAAGTCCACGAGCGCCACATCGATGACTTCGCCTGCGAGTACGTCCAAGCCCTCCTCGGCCGTTTCCACCGCGGTGACCTTGAAGCCGACCCGTCCGAGAAACCTGGACAGGGCGGACAGTATGTTGGGATCGTCATCGACGATCAACAAATTCCCCTTTGCTTCCGGTAACATGCACACACCATTCCACGCCGAGCGCCAGGACACAAGAAGCATGGTCCGGTGGCCTGCAGCAGCCGGGAGCCGCCACGCCCATCCGCACCACCCCTCGAACAGACACTATACTTAGTCCTTATCCACGGGAAACTCAACCGTAAAGACACTCCCTCGACCCGGGGCACTCCGGACCGCGATTCGACCCCCGTGGTCCAACGCAATCCGCCGACACAGGTAGAGCCCAAGTCCAGTGCCCCCGTGCTCGTGCCGGGTGGAAAACCCTCGATCGAATATGTGCGAGAGCGTCTCCGCAGGCATGCCGACACCGCTATCCTGAAACTCGATGCGGATGGTCCCCTCCTCCACATCGCTGCGGACCTGCAACACGCCCCCCTCCGGCATGGCGTCAAGAGCGTTCTTGGTGAGATTTTCGAACAGCCGCATCAGCGACCCGGCCCGCCCCTCGAGCACTGGAAGCGGTTGCAAGGACAGGTCGAGCGAGACGCCCTGAGTGCGGGCTCGAGGGCCGAAGAGGATGGGGAGCGCACCAAGCAGGCGGTTGATGTCCACCGGCCCGGTTTCCTGTTCTGCACGGCCCCCGCTCCTCAGCCGCGCGTACTGCCGCAAGTGCGACAGTATCTGCTCCAGCCTACGGGTTGCGGTCAGCGCGGCCTCGAGGGACGAGGCAAGGTCCTCGAGTTCGGTCCGGGTGGTTCCGCCGGGGAGGGGGTGGTCCTGGACGTGGGTCTGCAAGGACGAGGCGATCATGGATGCGCATTTCAACTCGGGGCGAAGCGTGGAGGTGAGGTTGTTCAGGTCGTGGAACACACCTTCGGCCAGTTCCCCCAGGGCACTGTGGCGTTCCTGCTGCAAGAGCTGAGCGGTCAACCGCCGTTCCGCGGTCACGTCCCGAAGGTACAGTACGCGACGCTGGTCCCCCCCCTTCCCGACCGCTCGTGCGGCCGGCTCGTACCACCGGCCGGCGATGTGCAACGTCTTGCTGGTGTCTCCTTCCTGTGGGGCAGATGCGAGGAGGTCGTCGGTCCGGATCCCAAGGTGCTCCAGTTGGAATCCTGGGACTTCCTTGACCGAGCAGCCGGCCAGTTCGGCGAACGCACGGTTGGCCCGAAGCACCGTATCCGCACCGTCGGTCAGGGCAATCGGGTCGGTGATGGCGTCCACCGTGGCCTCCCATGCCTGCTTGGCCCGCTCCACGGTCTGAAACAGGTGGGCGGCTCCGGAAGCGCCTGCGAGCAAGGCATAGGCTCGAGCGACCTGGCCTCCCACCGCGCAGGGGTCGAACTCTTTCGTCTGGAACCGTCCAATCACGACCCGAAAGTCCGACTGATACCCGATCCAGCCCACATCGAACCACCCGAGGGGGGTCTCGCCTGTGCCCCGGGCCAGCCACTGGGCCAACAGGCGGTCGTTCTCGAGCACGGCCAGCCAGTCGAGCCCGAAGACGGCTGCCAGGTCCCGGCACGAGACGGGTGAGACCTTGCTCGGAGACCGAAGGAACCAGGTCAGTTCTGACATGGTCCCGCCAGGCAAGGCACCTCGAGCCCCTGTTGCGAGCGCGGAAATGCGGCGGGCAAGGGCGGCCGGGTCGAGACGAGCGTCCAGGACCGCAAGAGCGCCATGCTGAAGCTGTTCCAGCACCTGGGCAGGCGTGGTGGTCTCCTGCAGCACGATCCACGCCGCCTCGGCACGTTCCGCCTGGACGGCACGGAGCATCCCCACCTCTTCCGGTGACAACGAACTGGTGAGCAACAGGGTCCCCTCGAGGGAATCCACCGCTTCCAGATCCGGCACGATTCGGCAGGACTTGCCTCCGCGCCCGAGAGCTTCCAGGGCATCCTTGAGCGGCCCGGACAGGCCGGGCGGCACTCGAAGGGCGAACCGCTCCCAGGTCATACGTTTCCCCATCGCAATCCCCCGGCCATTCCTTTTGGACTCTTTTCCTATCTGGTTGGCAAACAAAGAAAATCTGATAGAAGATCCAGGAATTCGAGTCTAGATCACTCGAAGAAGAATGGCAAGTCCTGTGCAACGAACGGCCCCGGTCGCCCCCGTACCCGGCGACGCAGGAGGACGGCCGCCCCGCCGTGGGCCGGCTGCCGAGAGGCGGGGCCTCCGCGTGCGCGTCCACGGGGACGGGTCGACCACGGCATGGTCCAAGGCTCGAGGCACCTCCAGGTATTCTCGAGGCATGACATCGACACAGGGATACAGTACACTTTCAGTACATGGCCCTCGGCAGACGGTGCATGGCCGGGTGCACCTGCTGAATCACCATATCCGGCTGAGAGGAACCCTGTCGATGTCCGGGACTGCTCTGGGTGACACAGTGGTGGAACTCCTCGCCGAGCTGGGGACTCGAGGAGACGACATGCCACGATGGCCCGTGGTAACGTTGGCGTGGCGGCGGGCGGCCGGACCCTACCTGGCCACCCACAGCCGTCCCGTGTCGCTGCACGAAAGCGTGCTGACCGTGGCAGTGGATTCGAGCCATCTGGTGAGAGAGGTGCGACGCCTGGGCAGGCAAATCCTGGACCGGCTCGAGGATACGCTCGGGTGCACGATCTCCCGGCTCGAGGTGGTTGCCGTGCCCCGGATGACTCGAGTCGCTCCGGCGACCAGACGGACGGTCGACCGCCCCCGTTCGGAGAAGGAGCCGGACCAGGCGCCGGCCGTTCCCGCCTGGGTGGACGACGTTCGTCCCGAGATCCGCCCGGTCGTCCTTCGTTTGCTCCGGAAGCATGCTGCCCGAAACCGCTCGCTCCGACGTGCGCCGGACCGGTGAGACTCGGTGCGCCTCCCCTGGGCTTCAATCGCAGTACTGGAACAGGTGCCGGTGTGCCGGCACATAGTCCGGGTCAAGGGAGATGGCCTCGAGGAACGCCTCCCTGGCCCGCTCCGGCGCCCCATTTCGGGCATGCAGGACGCCGATGCCGTCATGCAGGGTGGGATTGGTCCGCTCGTATCGCAGAGCGTCCTGGAACGCTGCATCTGCCTTGGCATACTGCCCGGCCTCGGTGAGCGCGAGCCCGAGGTAGACATGGGCGAGACCGAGCTGCGAGTGCAAGTTGATAAGCCTTGTGAAAAACTGAATGGCGGTGCGCCACTCACTTCTCATGTAGGCGAGGAGGCCGAGGTTGAGCAAGGCGCAGGCGTTCTCGCTGTTCGCCTTCAGCGCTTGCTGGAACGCCCGAATCGCCCCGTTCTTGTTGTTGAGTTCCAGGAACAGCATGCCGAGGTTGGACACGGCGTCTGCTTCATAGAACCGTTTCTGCGCCAATTGCCGGAACCTGGGCAAGGCGGCGGCCAGCCGCGGCGGCCGGTAGTAGTAGAGGGTCCGAATCGCGCGCCTCCGGTCATAATACGGGTCCAGATTGGCCGCGAGCGAGGCCTCGGCCAGCGCCTCGGTAACCTGACCGACGAGCAGGTACTGGTTGATGAGCAGCAGGCGTGCCACGGTGTTGGCCTTGTCGAGATCCATGGCCCCCTTGAACTCGTCCACGGCCGCCTTGGGCTTGCTCTGGGCGCTCAGCACCAGGCCGAGGTGTTCCCGCACAGCGGACTGAGCCACCTTGGGGCCCCCGGCCGCGCTGGCAGCTCGCAGGGCCTTGCCGGCATCGTCATACCGGCGGAGCGAGTAGTAGGCAAGTCCCTGCTGAAACAGGGCGGGTCCATAGTTGGGATCGATGGCGAGCGCCCTGCCCAGGACATTGAGCGCCCGGGAGGTCTCTCCGTTGAGCCGCAGCACGGTTCCCAGATGGGTGAGCGCACGCTTCTGGTCTGCAAGCGACAGCGTGAGGTCCTGCTCTTCGGGCACAATGGACATCAGAAGACTCCGTGCCCGACGTAGCTGCCCTCGAGTCTGGTAGAGAAGAACGGCATAGTCCAACGTGATGACCGGGTCTTCCGGGCCCGCCTGCCGGTGCGCCCGTTGGTAGAAATCAAGCGCCTTGTCATACTGCCCGATTCGCTCCTGCAGCCGACCCAGGTCTGCCAGGGCCTGCGCATTCCTGGGTTCTATCGAGATCTTGCGCTGAAACGCCTGGTACGCCTTGCGATATTCATGCTGGTCAAACCGAACCTTGCCAAGTTGATGGTAGGCTTTGTGGAGAAGCGGATCAATCTCCACCGCTTTCTCCAGGTGCGTGGCCGCCTCCTCCAGCCCTCCGGAGCCCTCCTGATAGTAGCTCATGCCGATGTAATATTCCGATTCCGCGTCCCCAGGATAGATCCGCAAAGCCCCCTCGGCCTCGGTCCGCGCCTTCTTCAACTGCTTCGTGGCAATGGCAAACGCAGCCTTGGCCCTACGCACTTCCGCGCTGGACGGGTTGAGCCGGTTGGCCTGCTCGATCAGCCGCAGCGCATCCTGCTGAAGCTTCAGGTCACCGTCCTCGGCGTAAAGCAGCGCCAGGGCGGAAAGGGCCAGGTCATCCAACGGATTGGCCACCACGGCTTGCTCCAAAAGCACCCGTGCCTGCTTGAGGCTCCGTGGCGTATCCAGCAAAAAAAGCGCCCGGCCACGGGTGTACAGGGTGCTGGATGGACCCTGCACCTCGGGATGACGAGCACGAAGTTCCTCGAGCAACGGGGCCATCTCGGTCGTGATCGGACTCGCCGTCCGCCGGGTGTCCTGGAAATGCTTGCCCACATACT
>CAYQMG010000023.1:0-57318 GCA_964418585.1 uncultured Gammaproteobacteria bacterium
AAGGCGGCAAGTGCAGCGTTGACAAAGCGCGAACCCGCCGGTAACCTTTCGCAGGGCCGCAACCGGACCGAACCATGGACAGACCGGTGGACGGCTCTGAACGACATCCATTCCTGGAGGCTTGTCGATGACGCTTTCGGCCCCTCGCCCCGCTTCCACCGTGATCCTGCTCCGGGAGTCCCCCGGTTCGGTCGCCTCCCGGCCGCTCGAGGTCTTCCTGGTCAAGCGACACGCTGGGAGCAAGTTTCTGGGTGGCGCCCACGTGTTTCCAGGGGGAGCGGTGGACCCGGGTGACCTGGGTTCGGCGGACCAGGCCCTGGCCGACGGGATTCCGGACGCGGTGAGCCACCTGTCCGACCTGGATCCGCGGGAGGCCATCGGGTATCACATCGCCGCCATCCGCGAACTGTTCGAGGAGGCGGGAGTCCTGCTCGCCAAGGGGCCCGCGGGTCGTCTGATCTCCTTTGCCAATCCCGAGGTCCGGCAGACGTTCACGCAGTACCGGAAAGCAATCCAGAATGGGCGCACCACGCTCACCGAGGTCCTCCGCAGGGAAGGACTCCGGTTCGCCCTCGACGCGCTCTGCCCCTACGCACACTGGATCACGCCCCGGTTCGAAGGGCACAGGTTCGATACACGGTTCTTCGTCTCCGTTCTCCCTCCGGGCCAAACCCCGTCTCACGACGCCGCCGAAACCGTGGAAGGCGGATGGTGGACGCCTCGAGACGCGCTCGCTGCCTACGCCCGGGGCGAGATCGACCTGGCCCCGCCCACGATACACACCCTGGACGAATTGACCCCGTTCAACACCACCAGTGATGTGTGCGCGTTCGCTTCGTCTCGTCCGATCGTGCCCATCGAACCCCGGATCATCACCACTGACGACGGCTATTTCCTCGTGCTCCCCGGCGACCCCCTCTACCCGGTGCCGCCGGACAAGGCCGTGACCGGATACAACCGCTTCGTCCGCGAGGAGGGCCGGTGGAAAATGGAAGAGTCCAGAGCGAGTACTTGAATGGTCCCTTTGGTTCACGATGGCAATGCTCCTTCGCCCCCGCTCGAACACACGTGGCAGGTGCTCGAGGGCGATGGCGACGCACTCGAGTCGGCCCTGTGCCGGGATGTGGCGTCCACCCGGGCTCGAGAACCTTTCCAGCCCATCGTCGTCGTGGCCGCCTCCCGCACAGTCCTGCGCCGGATCGAAACTCGACTCCTCCACGAATTCGGCACGATCGTCAACCTGCGATTTTACACTCCGGAAGACCTGGTCGCCTCGTGGCAGGCACGGTCTCCGCAGCACAGTCCAGACCATCACCTGGGCCTGGTATCCGAAGCCATCCAGGACACGCTGGCGGAAGGGTCTTACTTCGCTCCGTTGAAAGACCACCCGAGACTCCCCGGCCTGTTGTGGCGCTCCCTGACCGAGTGCGAGGCAGCCCGGGCCACGCCCGACCACCTGAGACGCGCAGCACGCACGCTCGGACCCGGCGCCAGGCAGCGACTCCTGGACCTGGCAAGACTCCTCGAGGCGTGCCAGGCGGCCAGGGCCGGGAGAGACTCCCCGACACCGGCTCGACCGCCCACAAGCGCACCTCCTCCGAACACCCCGGCAGCGGTCCTCCTGTTCGAGACCGGAGTGCCCGCCCAGACGCTGGTGCCCATCCTCGAGGACCTGGTCGACCACGGGGTGCCGGTCCGGATCTATCGCCCCGCCTGGTCGCCCTGGCTCACGGACCACAACGAGCAGCCGCCGCACCGGTGGTGGTTCTTCCCGGCCGGTCTCCGTCGGCTCGAATCAGAGAGCACACGGCCACCGACCCTGGCGCACCTCGAGCGCATGCTCTTCGCTCCCCCGGACGACGCCATCCGATTTCGGCCCGACCCGGAGGCCTTTCAGGTTGTCTCCGCTCCTGACCCGGCAACCGAGATTCGTTCCATTCTCGAGGAGATCACCACACTCGCGGCCCAGGGGGTGCCGTTCGGGCGGATGATGGTCACGTTTCGCCGTGCCGAGGACTATGCCTCGCTGGTGGAAGAGCTGTTTGCTGAGCACGACATTCCGTTCCAGCAGGACCTGGAGGTCCGGCTTGCCACGATCCCGGTGTTTCGAGCCGCAAAATCCGTGATCGACCTCATCCGTTCTGCTCTGCCCCAGGCCCAAGTCATGGCCCTCCTGTGCAGCCCCTGGTTCCGGCTCCACGCCTATCTGAATCTGGAGGCTGTTCGCGAGGCCGACGTGTTCGCCTGGGACCGGATCGCGCGTGCCACGGCGGCCCGGTTCGACGATCCTGGGTGGGCGGATCGGGCCGCTCGTATCGCCGAGGCGGCGCTGGAGGGGGGAGGCGAAGACGGAGACCCGGCCCTGCTGGACGAGACACTGGGGCCGATTGCCCGACAACTCGAATTCCTCCGTCAGGTGGTGGAAGGACTCCGGGAAGATCTCGGCACGTTTCCTGCCCAGGCCCCCCCGGGAGTGTATGCCCGTCGACTCGAGCGCTTGCTCGACCGGCTGATCGAGGCTCGAGTCGAAGACACGTCTCCAGTACCTGACCTGTGGCGACATCGTGCAGATACGGCGCTGAAGACCTTGAAAAGGTTGATCCGTGCCCAGGGCAGCCTGGAAGGCCCCGAGCAGGGTGTGCCATGGGAAGTTTTTGCGGCTCGTCTGGACGAGGCTTGCGCGAGGGCCACGGTGCCCGCGTTTCCGGCGCAAGCGACCGGGGGAGTGCAAGTGGTGGACCTTCCTCGCCTGCGCGGTTCGAGTGCGGACCACGTGTTTCTTGCAGGAATGGTCTCCAGCCTGTTTCCGCGACCGGACCCCCAGGATCCTGTGCTTCCGGACGCCGAACGGCGTGCACTGGCCGACGTGGGCGCGTCGTTCGTGATTCCGGACCCCGGATTGGAGGAGAAGCGGCTGCTCGTTTCCGCTGTCAGGGCCGCACGCAAGCGGCTGGTGGTTACCCTTCACCGCGCCGATTCCAATGGACGGGAGCGGCTGCCGTCGGGATTTCTCCGGGAGATCTGGCGGGCGTTCTTCGGGCCGGCGGTGTTTCAAAAGGATTTTGCCGACCACCGGGCGTTCTATCGGGAGGTGCGACACCTCCCCACCCGGGTCGGACGATGGGATCGGAGGTGGGAACTGAACCTGGTCCACGAGGCTCGAGCCGATTCCCCGGGCCATCGCGCGGAGATCCGCCTGGCTGCCTGGCTGCGGCACCACACGGACCTGGAGCGCGCGTTCCGCGCCGAGGCGGAACGGTGGCACGTGCCCATGTTCACCTCGTTCGACGGCATAGTAGGACCCGACTGGACCGGGTCGGGCTCGACGCTGCGCACGAGCGCCTCCCAGCTCGAGACCGTCGCCGCCTGCCCCTTCCGACTGCTGGCAGAGCGCGTCTGGTCCCTTGCGCCCTTGCCTCCTCGAGGTGGTGAGCGCACGGTGTCCGCCCTGGACCGCGGCGCACTCTACCACGACATTCTCCACCGGATCGTGGCGCAACAGGCCGACCTCGGCCACCAGGCGGACAGTGGGGAAGACCGGAGCGGGCCGGAATCGGTGTACCAGATGGTGGAGCAGCGGCTGGCAGCTTTTGAACGCACCCACGTGACCGGGTTGCCGGCCCTCTGGGCCGTGGAACGCCGGCGAATCCAGGACGACATGGCCGAGTTCGTGCGGCGGGAGAAGGCCGACACCGACAGCCACCGCCCTTTCCGGCTCGAGGCCGGATTCGGCCTGACCGACCGGGACCACGCCCCTCCCCTGCGCCTGGATGTGCCCGACCTGGGTCCAGTCGAGATCGTCGGCCGGATCGACCGGCTGGACGTGGACCCCCAGGCAGGCACGGCTCGAGTCATCGACTACAAGACGGGCAAGGCCCCATCCCAGGGCGGCCTCCGCAAACTGGTCCGCAGCGGCCGCAAGGCGCAACCTCCACTCTACCTGGCCGCAGCAGCCGCGTTCGTGCCTGCGGGATGCAAGGTCAGCGCCTTCTACTACTACCACGTGACCGAGGATCCGGGACGATTCAGTCGGGTCGGCATGACATCGTCGGACCTGGACGAACTCGCCGGGGAGGTGTTCGACATGCTTCGGGTCCTGGGTGGAATGCTCCAGGAAGGGATATTCTTTCCCTGGCCGGACGACGAAGCCTGCCGGTTCTGCTCCTTCGGCCTCCTGTGCCGCCGCTCTCCCCTGGCGCGGTTCAGGCGCAAGTCCGACGACCCCCGCGTCGCCGACTATCTCTCCCTGCGAGACAATCCCCGGTGACCGCCCACCTTCACCGACCCGGGCGTCAAGTGCCCGAACCCCCGCGCGTGGAACGTTCCTCGGCCGGCTGCACGTAGTCCAGGAAGTCGAAATAGGTCTCGATCAGATCATCGAACTCCATTTCCTGCCCACACCTGGAACAGGGCACCCGGGCAGCCACCTGAGGCCGCTTCCCGTCCGTCAGTTCGATCAGCACCTCTTTCTCGTTGCCGCACGTGTCGCAATAGTAGGGGGCCAGGACCGAGAGCACGCGGGCGCCGCTGGCGAAGTTGGCCACCATGTTCATCTGTCGCACCATGCAGGGTGCGCAGCGACGAAGTTCGATCTCGTGCCCTGCTTCCACCAGGCCACGCACGAACGCAACCCAGGATCGCACGCCACAGGAATTGACGCGGCGAATCCCCGCAATGTCGAGAACGACTTTTCCGTCGACCAGATTCGATATCACGGTCAGGTCACTGTGCTCGGTCAGACACCCCGAGAGCAGCACGACCTGTCCTTCAGGCGTGTCCTCCACGACATGGGAGAACTCGTAACAAATGGACATGGGCTATGCCTCGTCACGAGAGGTTGAACAGACACCCGGGCGGCCCGGTAACTTCCGGTACTCCGGCTCAACTCAACAATCAGCATGGGCCAGTATATCAGAACCTGGCCACAACCCAAAGACCGGTCCACAGACCAGCAGGTGCGGCCCGACCCGTGCCGGTCACGGGGACCCGGAAGTAGAAGACGGTGTCCACATTCTGGAACAAGCTATGAGACAGCTCCAACGTGGGAAGAAATATCCCATCCTGAACCGACCCGAGCAGCATGGCGGTAATGCTGGTCAGGTCATTCACGGAAAACCGAATCGTTCCGAACAGGTCGGGACGAAAAGCGGGCAGCGCCAGGCCGACTGAACCCGCGCAGGGGTCGTCGGTCTGGGGGGCTGCTCCATTCTCCGGGGTCGATGGGGTTGCCTCGAGGTTCCCGGCGATCGTGGCTCCGTCCTGGTCGGTTTGCGTCCCGGTCCGGTACAATCCTTCGATGGCGAAGAACCAGCGATTGTGGATCGAGTAGTCGGCCCCGATCATGAACTCCCACGCGGTTTCCCCCCGGTCCCAGTCCACGTGCGCCACAGCCTCGCCATGGACGCCCACCACCAAGTCTCCCTTGAAGCCCACGCCGGTCACCGCTTCCGTGCTGCCGTACCGATAGATTCCCACGCCCGAGAGGTCCCATCCGGCCAGGTTGGTGAACAACTTCATGGCGGCCGACCCCTCGTTCAGGTCGCCCGGCCAGGCCGGGAGTGCGGCAATCAGGTCCGCCCCAGAAGCCGGTGAAAAGGCGACCTTGACTCGAGCCACATCGGTGCCGCGCCTTCGAAATTCGAGATCAAAGTAATCCACGGAGGTGAAGACATCCATGGGGGACAGGACCGTTCCCTTGCCGAAATGGATGATCTGTCGGCCCAGGGACACATCCGCGTGTTCGAAAAAGAGGGACATGTAGAGCTTGCGCAGCTCGAGGCCGACCGGTTCTCCTCCGGCGCTACACCGGTAAAGGCCGTAGGGGAGGGTCACGTCCAGGTTGGCCTCCACCTTGGCGAAGGCCCGATTCTCGTTCCTTGCCGTGATATTCAGAAGATGGAGGCCCAGGAATTCGGTACGCTCGAGTTCGAGCGGGTCGAGTGGCGTCAAGACGCCCAGGTCTGCACGGAGCCACCCCTGGAACTCGAGGCCGCCTTGCGCCGGGTTTGCCCCTGCGTGAGCAGGGGCGAGGCAGGCGATCGAAGAGCACATGGAAGCGAGAAGCGCCGGCCACCGGAGACCTTGCATGGTCACCTCTGGAGAAAACGTTGCGTGAACAGGTCCTCGGGTACGGGGATGTCGAACGAGACATTCAGCATTTCGAAGATGGTTCTCGAGTTTTTTTTCAAGGCCGAAGCCACTTCGGTGCGGACCGGGATGTACCGCCCGCCGATTTCCTTGACCTTCAGGGTCCGCGCGACCTTCAGGAGTTTGCCGCTCTTCCCATACATTTCCTCACGCCAGGCGATGAACCAGGTCTTGTCCACCCAGATCTTGCGGCTGAAATAGGGGACCTTCCGGACCTTGGCCTTGAGTTCCACCACGTAGCAGAGACGACCGTCCACCTCCTCCTCGCCCACCACCTGGATGTCGTACTTGTCGGCCAACACGTCCGCGTCCAGCGCGTCCTCGTACGAGACATCGCTGCCCATCATGCCCTCCTTGAGCATGTGGCCGGAGATCTTGACCGTGTCGTCCTCGTCCGGGAAATAGATCCAGAGGTTGTCGCCCAGCATCAAGTACCGGGTGCCGCGGTCCTCGGGGTTGGTGAATTCCACGACCGATTTGCGCTCGCTGGCCCGGCTCTTGACCTCCATGGTCTTGATCCGGACCTGGTCGCGCACGTGAATCTCCATGCGTGCTGAGAAGACGATGTGGTCGTAGTTGCGGTTCCTGTCCATGGCCTGGAGGATTTCCTCCCCGGTGAGGGGATGAGGAGCGGGAGTGGCCGTGGCCAGGAGCAGGAGTGTCCCGACAAGGGTGATGTGTGGGGCCATTGTTGCCTCCTAGTCGGTCATGCGCATGACCTCGGCGACCGGAAGCCTCGCCGCGCGCCAGGAAGGAGACAGGCTCATCAGGGCCGCGGTGACGGTTCCGAAACACAGGGCGAGCAGGGTGTTGAGGATACTGATCTTGGGGTAGATCACGTTGTCTACCGGGAAGTTGCCCACCTCGAGCATGGATGAAAAGTCCATTCCGTGAAAGTGGAAGTAGAGGTTCACGGCCAGGCCGAGCGTGACGCCCACAACGCTGCCGATGAGGCCCAAAGAGGTGCCTTCCGCAAGGAACAGGACCATGATTTCCCCACGCTCGAACCCCATGGCCCGCAGCACGCCTATCTCGCGCCGGCGCTCCATGACGACCATCATGAGGATGTTGCCGATGATGATGGCGCCGAGAAGCGCCACGCACAGATAGAAGAGGTAGTAGACCGTACTCGCAAACGTGACCATGCGGTAGATGTCGTTGTTTTCCGTCCATGACGCCACGTGGACGGTCGGGTCGTCGATGCGTTCCCGCAGGCGGGCCGCGACCATGTCAGAATCTTCCTGGTCCTGAAGCATGATAACGATCTGCTGCGCGGTGTCCCCCATCCTGAGCAACTTGCGGGCGTCCTCGAGTCCTATCTGGAACATCCGCTCGTCCATCACATTCACACCGCTCTCGAAAAGCCCCACGATCGTGAACTTCCGCAGGTGCAAGGCGTGGTCGGCGCCCACTGCCATCACCTTGAGCGTATCGCCCACATGGTAGTCCAATGCTTCGGCAAGCTTGCGTCCCATGATCGCCTCTCGCTCCCCCGCCAGGTAGCGTCCGCCGGGAAGAATGGCGCGATCCAGCCGGAGCAGGTCCCGCTCCACCGCCGGGTCACCCGCGAGGGCCACGGCAGGCCGGTTTTTGCCCCCGTGGGTCAGGAGCACGGCAAAGCGCACCCGCTCCACCATCCTACGCACCTCCGGTCCGACCACCGGATCATTCCGGACGACCGTCTCCAGTGCGGCCGGGTCCATCAGGTTCTCGTCCACCGGAAGAAACCGCTGCCTGTCCAGGAATCGTTGCGTCGTGATGCGCACGTGGCCGGAATCGCTGCTGGTGGAATTCTTGACCATCGAGTCGATCAACCCCCCGGTCATGCCTTGCAGCAACACCACGCCCATGATGGCGATGGTGACCGAGACGACGGCAAGCAGGGAGCGACGACGGTTGCGTCCCACGTTGCGCCAGGCCATGCGAAGCAGATGTATCATCCTCCCTCCTTCGGCCGCTGTACGGGCTCACACGTGACGCAACGCATCGGTCACGGTCATCCGGCCCGCAGTGCGCGAAGGGATCCAGCCGGCGACGAGTGCGACACTCACGCCGAACAGGAAAGCGAACAGGAACGAGCCGGGGTTCCACTGTCCATGGAGCGTTCCCCACACCGGGATACCCGCGGTCATCTCCTGGCCGACCACCCGGTGAATCGGTATGCCCACCTCAACGGTGCAACAGACGACCACGGCGCCCACTGTGACACCGAGCAAGGCGCCGGCAAGGCCGGTGAAGAATCCCTCGAGAAGGAACATCCAGGTAATCTCCCTGGGCGTCAGACCGTGGGCCCGCAACACGCCGATCTCTCGCACCCGCTCGTAGACGCTCATGAGCACCGAGTTGAAAATGCCCACCGCTGCGATGAGCAGAATCACGCCCATGAACACCCAACTGAATGCCCGCTTGCCCCGAACCATGGCCAGGAACCCGGCCCCGACATCCACAAAGGTTTCCACCCCCAGGTTCGGGAACGCCTGAACAACCGCGGAACCCACCTCTTTCATGGCCTGCTCATACTCCTCGAAACGGGACGGTCGCTCCAGCGCCACGTCCACCTCGGTGACCAGACCATCCAGGTCGAGAAAATCGTCCGCGGTCTCGAAACTGATGACCACAGTGGCCCGGTTGAGCGCGGGATCGGTGGTGTCGAGCAGGCCCACCACCCGGAACTCCTCGGCGTTGTGCGTCTCGTTCCTGGTTCGGGCGTAGATCGTGACATAATCCCCCAGAGCCACCCCCAGGTCCGACGCAAGGCTCTTCCCGAGCACCACCTCGTAAACCTGTCCCGGGGTGAGATAACGGCCCTCCGTGTAATCGGGCAGGGAGAACACGGCAGGATCCCCCTCCGGGTCGACCACAGTGCCCACCACCGGAAGCATCTCCACACCGTTGCCCACCTGGGCGAAAAACAGGGTACGCGGCGTCGTGGCCACGACTCGAGAATCCCGGGCCAGAAAGGCCCGGACGGCCTCCACATCCGGCAACCCGTCGCCAAGGGGTCGGCTCTCCTTTTCCGCCAGGTACGACCGGGTATGAACCTTCACCGCAGACACGGACAGCGCGATCATATCGTCGATGGCTCCCCGTTCCACGCTGGAGAACATCGCGTCGGTAAAAAGGAACAGGACAAGTCCCACGGCAATGGTGATACCGGACAGGAGCGTGCGCCGACGGTGACGCCGCACATTTCGATAGGCGATCCGTGCCAACATGCTCATCGGGGATTCCTTTCGTCCGAGAAAATGCGACCATCTCGAATCGTGGCCACACGCTGAGCATGCTTGACCACCAGGGGATCGTGCGTGGAAAACACGAACGTGGTCCGCCGCTCCCGGTTCATGCGCTCCATGACCGAGACGATCTCCTCTGATGTGTCTGAATCCAGGTTGGCGGTCGGTTCGTCCGCCAGCACCACCAGCGGTTCCTTCACCAGGGCACGGGCGATGGCCACCCGTTGTTCCTGCCCCCCGGACAGTTCGTTGGGACGACGCTCCTCCATTCCGCCCAGACCCACCAACTCGATCATCTCCTTCGCCCGCTCGAGCCGCTCCCGCGGTCCATACTTCTTCTCAATCACCAGGGGAAGCTCGACGTTCTCCAGCACCGTGAGAACCGGGATCAGATTGTACGACTGGAAAATGAATGCTATGTTGTCGCGCCGATATGCGGCCAGGTCCGTCTCGGACATGCCGACCAGTTCCACCCCCTCGTACCGCACACTCCCCGACGAGGGCACATCCAGGCAGCCCACGATGTTCAACAACGTGGTCTTGCCGCTCCCGGACGGTCCCACCACGCACAGAAACTCACCGCGGTCGATCGTGAGGTCGACCCCTCGAAGGGCCGGGATCGTCTGGGTGCCCTTTCGGTAGCTCTTGTGGATGTCCTTCATCTCGAGCAACGCCATGCTTTCCCTCCTTCGGCGCGCCGGGAACGTCCCTCGCAGCCGTGCCGACCCGGGCGAACGGGCCAAGCAGGGGACAGCATGGCACCTCCATCCTGTCGTGTCAAGGCACCGCTCGGAGCAGCGCGGGAATGGCGCCCGCGTCCTCGAGGACCTTGTTCCCGTGGGACGGGGCGATGAAGTCGCCCCGTGCGTGAAACCTGGAGGATCGAGCCGCGGTGTGTCGGGTTCTGGCAAGGCCCCAGGAACGACTGCGGGTTTCGACAGCGCAGGCACCGCAGGATCACCGCGGGACTTGCACTTCCCGAGTTCGAATGCATGATGGATTGCCTTGCCGTCACGCTCGCGACCGCTGGGGAGCCATGCTCAAACGATGGAGTCAACCGAACGGGTACCGCGAAGTCCTGGACATTGGACTGCCGCTCGTGGTGAGCATGGGGTCGGTGACGATGATGATCTTCACGGACCGGGTATTCCTGTCCCAGTACTCCCTGGACACCATCGCAGCGGCGGTACCCGCTGGGTTTGCGTCGTTCCTGTTCATCTCATTTTTCATGGGCGTGGCCAACTACACGAACGTGTTCGTCGCCCAGTACTATGGAGCAAACAAGCTCGAGCAGGTGGGAAGTTCGGTCTGGCAAGGGATCTACTTCTCGTTCCTGGCATGGCTCCTCCTCGCCGGACTCTCCCTCGCCGCCCCGGCCATGTTCCGCGCGGTGGGACACGCTGCCGAGGTCCAGCGACTCGAGGTCGCCTATTTCCAGATTCTCCTCTGGGGTTCCGGCCTCCTGGTGGGTAACTCGGCCCTGTCCAGCTTCTACTCCGGCCGCGGCGTGACCCGGACCGTGATGGCGGTCAACGTGTCGATGGCCCTTTTCAATATTCCGTTGGACTACGTCCTGATCAACGGTCTCGAGGTCGGAGGACGCACCTGGGTTCCGTCGATGGGGATCACGGGAGCAGGCCTTGCCACGGTGGGAGGGTGGTCCTTTGCCACCGTGCTGTGGTGCAGGCTGGTCTTCTCCTCCACCCACGACAAACATTTCGCCACCTGGCGCAATCGGCGGCTCGAGGTCCGTCTCTTCCTTCGGCTGCTCAAGTACGGAGTGCCGGGCGGGGTTCAATTCTTTCTCCAGATGTTGGCCGTCACCTTTTTCACGCTGGTGGTGGGGAGGCTCGACAAGAATGACCTGGCAGCCACCAACATCGTGCTGGCCATCCATTCCCTGGCTCTCCTGCCCACGGTGGGGCTGTCGGTGGCGGTGAGCACGCTGGTCGGGCAGGCCCTGGGCCGGGGCAGGCCGGAGGACGGGGTCGAGGCCACCCGGTCGGCACTGCACGTGACCCTGGCCTACGTCACCGTGGTGCTGGGCGTAATGGTCTTCTTTCCCGGACCGCTGCTCGCAATCTTCAAGTCTGCGGACCAGGCGGCTGCCGCTTTCTCCGCCGTGACATCGATTGCCACGGTGCTCATGCGCTACGTGGCCGTGTATGGCCTGTTCGGCGCCATCTCGGTCGTCTATGTCGGCGCAATCCGGGGCGCAGGCGACACGCATTTTGCCATGTGGGCCATGTTCGGAGTCAGCATTGGCGTGATGATCGTGCCTGCCTGGGTTGCCCTCAACTGGCTTCACGTGGACCTGTACGGACTTTGGGGGGTGGCCATCGCGTACGGTGCGGCTCAATGTGCCGTGTTCTGGGGTCGATTTCGAAGTGGCAAGTGGAAACACATGCGGGTGATCTGACCCTGGTTTCGCGTGCACCCAGCAGCAGCGGTGAGAGCGTCGCCGGTCAGTCCTTCCGGGCTGAAGACCAGTTGTCGGGCGGGTCGGACGTTCTCGATCCTGCAACCCCGATGCTATCATGCGGATCATGGACCGGCAGGCAGAGGTAGAGCCGGCCGCCGACACACCGACGCGACCCCGCCCCGCCGCCTGTTCCCCCAACCGCCGACGACGAAGCCCTCGAGCCGGATCTGTGCTGTTGCGGTCAGGCAGGCCCGGGGTTCCCGTTGTCCCAAGGAGGTTCTCATGTACCCCTGGTCCCGTCCATGGATCGAGCCCGCGACGACGCTCCTGGCCTTGCTCACCGCGTTGCCGGCCCCGGTCGCAGCCGCCCGCTCCACGGGCGCCGAGCCCGCGACCTCCCTCCAGGACATGCGCCCCGACCCGCTTGTCCTGGACCTGTTCGACCATGTCTCCCTGTCACGAGTCACCGAGCGTGCTCGAGTGCTGACCGGGATGGCGCCCTGTGGCGGCCGTTGGATCGAGAGCCGGCGCGTGGGCCACGAGGACCATGGGTTGGCCCAGACCTACCTGGAGGACGTTGTGGAAGCGATGGGCCTGGCGGTCCGGCGGGAGTGGTTCGATTGTGGTGTGGACGTTCGCTGTGCGAACCTGGTGGTGGAACTGGAGGGATGGGTCCATCCGGAGCGCACGTGGGTGGTAGGGGCTCACTACGATTCGACCAATGGAGTCGACGTGGAAGGTCCTGCGCCGGGCGCGGTGGACAATGCTTCCGGCGTGGTGGTGCTGCTCGAGGTACTCGAGGCCGCGCGCCACCACATGTTCGAGGACACGCTCCGGTTCGTGCTGTTCGATGCCGAAGAGGAGGGGTTGCTGGGCAGTGCGGTCCATGCGCGGTTGTCCGCAGCCCGCGGCGATCAGGTGGAACTGGTGTTCAACCTGGACGTGCCGGGATGGCGTATTCCTGACCGCGGATGTGCTTTCTCCAGCTCTGACGAACCGTCGTGGCCGGATCTCCAGGTGCTCAACCGCCTGGCCATCCAGTATCCCACCGGCACCTGTCACGTGGGTGTGCCGCTCCCGGGCAACGATTCGAACGACGCTGCCTCGTTCTGGGTTGCAGGATTCCACGGGTTCATCACCGGGAGCCTTTACGCAGTGACCGGGTTCATGAACACCGAGGAGGATACGTATGACAAGCTGGACCTGGACCAGTGTGTGAACGTGGCGCGACTGGTCCTGGCCTATGTGGGGGAGCGAGGGGGGATCCTGGGGACCCTGGGGACGATCGAGCGGGAGGGGGTGGACGTTCGAGGCGACTGACAGAGGTCACGGGGGACGGCACACTACACCGGGGTGGAGTCGGCCTCCGGGGTTGGCGACGGCTCCGGGGTGACGGTGGGTTCGACCTCTGGAGTGGCCGTGGGTGCCGGGCTCGGCGTGATTTCGGGTGCCGGAGTGGCGGTGACGCCCGGAGTCGGGGTTGGACCAGGGGTCGGTGTGGGCTCGACCACCGGTGTGGGGGCCGGCGTGGGAGTGGGTTCGACTATCTCCGGCTCCTCGTGCGGCCTGCGTGATGCATAGTAGTCCGCAATCTGGTCGGCGCTGATGGCGCACCGCATGACCTGAAGTTCGTCGAATGCCCCCCGCAGAGACCAGGGCCGTGGCTCGTCCGGATTGTCGGTGTTGGTCCCGATCCACATGGAAGTCTCGGAGGCCATGAAGGGCACGTAGCCTTGCGGCCCCGCGTCGGCGGAGCTGTCCAGCACGCCGTTGACGTAGGCGCGAAGGTGCTGGCCGTCGTAGGTCACCGCCATGTGGTACCAGGTCCCGGTGGTGATGGCCGTGGAACCGCCTCGAGTCGTGAGTGCAGCCGCGCCGGGCTTGGCGAGGCTGGCCTCGAGAAAGCCGTTGCCATTGATGGTGATCAAGTAGTTCGGCTTGTCACCGCCCTCGGCGTCCCCGTTCTTGTAGATGAGGGCCTGGCGGGACACGGGCGCATTGGGGATGGCCCCGGCGGGTTTGTACCAGAAGTCGATGGTGAACTCTGACAGGCTGAGGTCGTTTTCCTCGTCCGGGAACTCCACCTTGCTCGATTCGTCATCGAAGCTGAGGGCCTTTTTGAAGGCCGCACCCAGGGAGGACGTGGTCCAGGTGGTGCCGGTGGCGTATCCCTCGATGCCGTGGACCGCGTCGGTGATGGTGGCTCCGGTCCCCTCGTCCATGTGCCAGATGGCGACCACGTCCTGAGGACCGCAGTCGGGCGCTGCGACCAGGACCTGGATCTGGTCGGAGTCGGACAGGCCCAGGGTGTCCTGGACGGTCGCGGTGATGATCTGTTCCCCTTCGTTGAACAGGGTGATGGCAAATGTCTGGGCGCCGGGTTCGGCGGGCGGAAGCGGACGTGCATCGAGTTCCCCTTCGACGTTGCTTTCGAACGTGATGGACATGTTCTGGGGCGTATCCTCGGCGTCCGGGTCGGTCACGTCGACGGTATAGGCGAAGGTCTGGCCGTAGGGCACCTCGGCCCCGTCCTCGGGATGGACGAACACGATGGCGGGAGGGTCGTCCACCACGATCTCGAGGGTGGCGGTGCCGGTGGCGTTCTCGAGGTCGGTGGCGTAGACCCAGAGTTCGTAGTTCCCATGTACGAACTGGGTATCACAGGAAGCTGTCCCGTCCTCGGCAGGGTAGACGCCGATACAGAGTTCCTGCGCCGGCTCCTCACCACCGGTGACGAGCACGAAGTCGACGCTGAGGGCCTCGCTGGGGTCGTTGAAGTCGATGACGTTGACCACCACCGTGGCCGGCCCGGGTGACAGCAGGGGGTCATCAGGGTCCGGGCTCAGGAAGGTGATGACCGGGGGCGCGTTTTCGTCGATGTTTCCATCGCAGTCGTCGTCCTCGCCGTTCCCCGGGACCTCGATCGCGTCCGGGTTGATTGACGGATTCGTGTCGTCGCAGTCCAGATCGTCGCCGGTGAACCCGTCGCCGTCCCGGTCGAAGCAATCGGGCACGCCGTCGCCGTTCGCGTCGAAGCCCTCGTCCTCGGTCCCGTCGCAGTTGTTGTCGACCCCGTCACAGACTTCCTCCGCCTCGGGGTGAACCTCCGGGTCGGTGTCGTCGCAGTCCAGGTCGTTGTCGGCCCAACCCGTGCTCGAGGGCGGTTCACAGCCCTTCTGCGTCCGGCCCGCTCCGCCGTAGCCGTCATGGTCCTCGTCCGGATACCAGACGTAGGCCTCCGACACGGGCACGTTGTCCGTTTTCCCATCGCAGTCGTCGTCGCGACCGTTGCAGACCTCTTCGGCGCCCGGATTGACATCCGGATCCTTGTCGTTGCAATCCCCGTCGGCCACGGTGTAGCCATCCGAATCATCGTCCGGGGAAATGCCCACCCCCGTGCAGGTGATGGGCGCCTCGGGCTCGTTGGCGGCATTGCTCTGGACGGTGAGGATGGCGGTACTCTCCCCCTGTGCGTCGGGCTTCCAGGTGATCGCAAAGGTGTAGGTCTCCCCCGGAAGAATGGTGGCCTTCTCTGCCTGGATGCTCCAGGCGAACCGGTACTCGTCCCAGGCATACCCATCGATCACCAGGTCGGCGTCGCCGCTGTTGGTGACGGTGATCTCCTCCGTCACGGAGTCGCCCAGAAGGACCTCCCCGAAATCGACACTGTCCGAGGACAGCTCTATGAGCGGCGCCACCACTTCGGTGGTGGCATCATCATCGTCGTCTCCGCTCGTGCCACATCCCATCAGGCCGACCGCCATCGCCAGCGCTGCCACGAACGACAGGCCGGCTGAAGCCGACCACAGCTTGAACAGGTGCATGTCGCTTCTCCTCCCACATTGCCTCGATCGCAAAAGTCGCCACTGTCGGGGCATTGTATCACGCTCGAGTCCGACTGGCCACTGGTACGCGGGGTCGATGGCAGATACCATTTTGAAACCCTGCCCCGGTCGGGCACAATAGGCCCTGACCGGATTCCGTGATGTGTCCTGTGTGTGCTCGAGGGGTTGCTGTCGATGTGGAACAGGATCTGGATGGCTGCGCTCAGCTCCTTGCTCGTCCCCGCCGGAGCGCCTCAAGTCGCCCGCGCGACGGACCACCAACGCCCCCTGTCCAACCCGGATGGGCCTGCAATCGGCTTCCCGGCCTTGACCCGCGCCCATTGCCTCACCCCCCTGCTCGCCCACGCAGTCCGAAACTGGCCCAACCTCGACGCAAACACCCGCGACGCCCTCCGACCGTTCTTCACCCGGCCCACCGACGCACAGGAACCCGTCGGAGGCCAGGATGTCTCCTACGCCGCCTATGGCGCCTCCACCATCGTGTCCAGAACCAGCGAACCGTTCCGGATCTGGTACGCCCTCGATTCCGACGCGGCCGTTCCCCTCGAGGACGTGAGTCCGGCCAACTCGGTTCCGGATTACGTGGACCAGGTGGAATACGTCCTGCAAGATGTGTATACCTCGATCCTGTCCGGCCTCGGATACCGCGCGCCGCTCCCGGACGGAAACGATGGCGGGGGAACCGACCTCTTCGATGTCTACCTCACTGAACTCGAGCCTGCCATGGTTTACGGATATGCCGTGCCCGAGGTTTGCAGCGGCATGCCGATGACCTGCAGCAGCTACCTGGTGCTGGACAACGACTATGCCGAGGACATCTACGGCTCGGCGGGCCTGTCGGCGCTCAAGGTGACGGTGGCCCACGAATACTTCCACGCAGTCCAGTTTGCCTATGAACTGGAGGACAACGGTTGGTGGCTGGAGAACACCGCCGTGTGGATGGAAAACGTTCTCTATGACGACATCGACGACTACTTGATCTACCTGCCGTTCCATGCAACCGACCCGGGCCTGCCCATCGATGTGTCCGACGGCATCCACGAATACGGGAACGTGGTTTGGCCCATGTTCCTGGACGAGACGCTGGGAACCGATGCCATACGAACCGTGTTCGAATCCCTGGCAGAAGACCCGGGAGACAACACGCTGCCCGCGCTCGAGCAGACGGTGACCGACACCGGGGCGGCGTGGGCCGACGCGCTGGGACGATTTCGTGCATTCGACGTGGTGAAGTCGCGATACGCCGATGGGGACCTCTTTTGGGGAGAGGTGGACGAGGTGTCGCCCGACACGGTGGTGGGGGTCTATCCCTGGGCCGGAGACCCTTCTCGAGTCCCCGGAGGCGACATGACTCCTCTAAGCGGTCGGTACATTCGCCTCGAGCCCCCGGCTGACAGCACACCGCACCGACTCGAGCTGGCTGTTCGCCTGGACAGCGGGACGGACGCGGCCTACCTGGCCGTGGAGACCGCCTGCGCCAATCGGTACGAGGTTCCGATTCCTCTGGACGAGTCGGGTACCGGCGTCCTCTTGCTCCCCGGATTCATCGACGACCATACCGAGGCGGCCACGGTCGTCCTGTCCAACGGGTGCTTCGCGGCTTCCTGCACCCCCTCCACTTTCTACGTGGAAGCCGTGTTGAAGGAAACCGAACCCCTGGTGGACCTGGACGGGGATTGCGTGGCGCCCCTGGAATCGGGCGGGCTGGATTGCGACGACAATGACCCGGCTCGAGGCCCCTTTGCTTCCGAGACGGACGACGGGGTGGACAACGACTGCGACGGGGCACTCGACGAGGCCCCAGGCAGCCCAGCCGTCTACCCGTCTCCACTCCAGTTCGCCCAGGGCGAGGATTTCGTCCTCGACCTCTCCGCCCGACACTTCCAACTCGACGGCGACACGAGCACGTCATGGCATCGAGGCGATGGGAGCGCCCGCACCGTTGAGGTCCTGTCCCCGTACCAGGCTCGAGTGTCCGGCATGATCGGCGTGCTCGCCCACACGGACGCCCTCCTGATCCTTTCCTCTGGACAAGGGCGCGCCACAGCATCGCTCCGGGTCACACCGGTGGAGCGCGAGACCCTGGTCACATTGAAGCCCTCGTCCGGAACTCTCCCCACCCCCGGCGCCTTCGCCCTGTTCCAGGTGGTCAACCAGGCGCCGCGCACCTTGCTCGCCAGGGCCTGGTCGGTCGGTTCCACCCCGTTCACCCCTGAACTCCGCTGGATCGATACCGACGGAGTCACAGAACTGGCCCGACACGAGCGCGAATCAGGAGTCGAAGCCCCGGCCGGAACCGTGTTCCTCCGCGTGTCCGATGCCGCGGGTGGCGGAAGCAGCGGCCATGCCTTCGACATCACCCTCGAGGAGGGGTGCAGCCAGGATGCCGACGCAGACGGACACATCAACGACGCTTGCCCGGGAGGAGACGACTGCGACGACTGGAACGCCCGCACCCACCCGGGCGCTTCCGAAATCCCTTACGACGGCATCGACCAGGACTGCCAAGACGGCGACCTCGAGGACCAGGACAACGATGGCTACGCAGGCCTGCTCGCCGGCGGCGACGACTGCGACGACCTGGACGCCTCCGTGCATCCGGGCGCGTTCGACGCATGCGACGGGATCGACAACGACTGCGACGGGACGCCCGACAACGGCGTCACGGGCTGCACCCAGGAGTCGTGCGATGGGGTGGACAACGACGGAGACGGATTGGTGGACGAGGGGTTCGACGCTGACGGGATCGGCGATGTGGACTGCACCGACGACGACGGAGACGGGTTCACGGAATGGGAAGGGGACTGCAACGACGCCTCGAGCGAGACCTACCCGGGGGCGTCCGATGTGCCCTACGACGGTATCGACCAGGACTGCGTGGGCGGGGATCTGACCGACCTCGACCTGGACGGCTATCCCGCCGAGGAAGCAGGAGGCCCGGATTGCGACGACCTCAACCCGTCGGTGCATCCAGGTTCCCCCGAATGGTGCGACGGCAAGGACAACGATTGCAACGGCACCATCGACGAGGGCACGGACTACGACGGTATCGGAGGCCCCGATTGCACCGACGACGATGGCGACGGCTACACCGAAGATCAAGGTGACTGCGCAGACGACGACGTCACCATCTACCCGGTCGCCGTGGAGGTGCCCTACGACGGCATCGACCAGGACTGCTCCGGCGCGGACCTCACCGACGTGGACGGAGACGGGTTCGACGCCGCCCTGGCCGGCGGAGATGACTGCCTCGACAACGACCCGAATAGCCATCCCGGCGTCCAGGAGGTGTGCGACGGGATCGACAACGACTGCAACGGCGCCGTGGACGAGGGGTTCGACGCTGACGGAATCGGCGGCGCAGACTGCACCGACGACGATGGCGACGGCGAGTCAGAGGAGGAAGGGGACTGCAACGACGACAATCCGGCCGTGGCACTCATCTTCACCGAAGTCTGCGACGGGATCGACAACGACTGCAACGGTGCCGTGGACGAGGGGTTCGACGCTGACGGAATCGGCGGCGCAGACTGCACCGACGACGATGGCGACGGCTTTTCTGAAGACCAGGGTGACTGCAACGACGAGGCGGCCGACGTGGCCCCGAACGTCCTCGAGGTCTGCAACAGCGTCGATGACGACTGCAACGGTGCCGTGGACGAGGGGTTCGACGCTGACGGAATCGGCGGCGCAGATTGCACCGACGACGACCACGACGGCTTCTCGGAGGACGAGGGGGACTGCGACGACAGCGCCCGGGACGTGCACCCCGGCACGCCGGAAATCCCCTACAACGGGATCGACGAGGATTGCCAGGACGGCGACCTGGTGGACCAGGACGGCGACGGCTATCCTGGAGGACCCGATGGCGAGGATTGCAACGACTCCGACCCTCGTATCTATCCCGGGGCGAATGAAATCGCATACAACGGAGTGGATGAAGACTGCAACGGCGCCGACTACGCCGACGCGGACCTGGACGGCCACGCGGCCGAGTCGGCCGGTGGGGACGACTGCGACGACTTCGACCCGTTCGTCTACCCCGGGGCCGAGGAGATCCCCTACAACGGCATCGACGACGACTGCCAGGACGGCGACGTCACCGACGTGGACGGCGACCTTTTCGACGCGGTCGAGGCCGGTGGGGACGACTGCGACGATACCGACTTCGACATCAATCCTTATGCAGAGGAAATCCCTTACGACGGAATCGACCAGGACTGCTCCGGGGCGGACCTCACCGACGTGGACGGCGACGGATACGACGGGATCGAAGCCGGCGGCCCCGACTGCAACGACTCCGACGACCAGATCAACCCATCCCAGAACGACCTGTGCGGAGACGGGATCGACAACGACTGCGTCGACGGGCCCGACCAGGGGTGCGAAACCGCCGCCACCGGTTGCGGTTGCGCCACCACGCCGCCGCCACCGGACACGCCCGCGCACACCCTCCCAGGCATTGCCGGCGCCTTCGCGCTCCTCTCGTTCTTGCTGGCAAAACGCAGGCGACGCCAGGACCGGAACCATACACCAGCCGGTCGGGAAGCCCGCGGAACCCCCGACCGATCACCAGGAGGCTCACGGTGACATCACCCAACAATCCGAGCACCCCCGGCCCGCGTCCCCCTGGCCTTCCCCGGGACCCCGACACCGGATTCGAGCACGAGCCCCTTCGAATCACGCTCCTCGAGCGCACGGTTCCCAAGGCAAACGCCGGGATCGCGTGGGCCACCTGGGCCGGTGGAACCGTCCTCTCCCTCGCCGCCCTGGCTGCCGGCGCACTCACCGCCACCATTGCCGCGTCCATCGCCGGCGCCGTGATCATGGGCGCCGCCACCGGCCTCGTGCTCTACCAGGTCCGGTCCAGACCTCCCCGAACCGGCTGGATGGAACTCGACCCCCGAACCCGCACACTCACATTCCGCCCCCCAGATGCACCGGCCGGGACCGGCGCCGACACCCGTTCCTTTGACGAGGTACTCGGCCTCCGCCTGGTCGAGCGGGAACCCGAAGTTCCAGGCCAATCCCGCAGTGCGCTGTACGAACTCGAGCTTGCATTGAGCGACCAGACCAGCCACCTGGTGGCCCGGAACCGGGATGTGCGGGAAATCTCCGCAGTCATGGACCGGGTCCAGGCCGTGCTCGGACGCCGCACCTGACCCGGCCCATTCTCACCGAACGGTGCGGCCACGGCCGGGTCAAGGAAACCGGGTGGAGACCCCATGGACTTGCACGGGTGCTTGACCTTTTCTCTCTCACCCGGCACACTCGTCCCTGTTCGTTGAACTGGTCGCTCGAGGAGGTCGACATGAGACGTCTGGGATGGACCGTTGCACTGGTGGTTACCGGAATGGTCGCGGGCTGTGGCCGGGGGGACAAGGAGGGCGCCCCCTCTCCCACCCCATCGGCGGTTTCAGACATGGAGCCAACGCCGCTGTACTACCCATTCGATGCCACCCCGCTGCCGGGGTTCGAGGCCGCGGAACTCACCTCGGTGGAGGAAGCGCTGGCGTCCGAGGGTGCTGCGTCGGTGCCTGACCAGGGAACGGCCGAAACCGAGACCGAGAAGGTATCGACGCAGCAGGCCAAGGGCGCAGCACCTTCCGCGAGCAGCGGCACGACAGCGACCGGGTCGGATGCCATGGCCCAGGCGACCTGGACCCCGACCCAGGCCGAGATGGAGCAGGCTCTGGCCGACTACGGTACTTGGCAGGATGTCCCCGACTACGGCCGGGTGTGGATCCCTTCCGGTATGGCCGACGACTGGCGTCCCTACCGGGCCGGCCGGTGGGTCAACACCCCCTACGGCTGGCTCTGGGAGGCGGCCGAACCCTGGGGATGGCTGCCGTACCACTACGGCCACTGGGTATTCGTGCCGCGATACGGGTGGGTGTGGGTTCCCGGTCGTGTCTGGGTTCCGGCGCAGGTGGCGTGGCGGGCGAGCGACGCCTATGTGGCGTGGGCGCCCCTTCCCCCGGGTCGGGTGGCCATCGAGACGATTCGCCCTGCAGCCTGGGTCGTCGTGCCGGTGGCCCGGTTCCTGGACTTCACCCTCGCCCGATACGTGCTCCCACCGGCCCGCGTGGCGCCACTGCTCCCGGGCATGCGGATCCTGACCACCACTCGAGCCGTGGGCCGAACCACGGTTTACCACGTGGGCCCCACTGTGACCGTGGTCCGCCGTTGGGTCCCTCGAGTCCCTCCAGCGGTTTCCATCCACGTGTGGCGGGCTCGAGTTCCGGTACGTTACATCGCCCACTACCAGCGAGGCCGGGCCCAGGGATGGTACCACCGACCGCTCCCGGCTCGAGGCGTACACGTGGAGACCGGGACCCGGAGACGGGGGACCGAAGTGGACATTCATCGCAGTCCCGGACGGGGTCGTTCGGTGGAGGTCGAGCACCACAATCCGAGACGAAAGGTCGAGGTTCAGGTGGACCATCGCGGTCGCCACCGAACAGTGGAAATCGACCGGCGAGGTCCCAGGCGTGATGTTCAGATCGAACGGAGAGGTCGCCGGGTCCGGGTGGATGTAGATCACTGACCCTCCGTTCGAGACCTTGCCCCGCCTTTTCCCGAACCATCCTGCCGAGATGACCGCTGCTTCCGGCGGTTGACAGGTCCATTCTCCACGTGTTACCGTCGATTTGGTCCCGTGGCAGAGGAGCAGGTTTGTTGTCGATACGCTTGACATCCGCCGGCTCGAGGGGTGACGTGTGCTGTTCGTTGCCGGCCCTGACCATTCTCCTTCTCGGCGCCCTCCTGTCCAGCACCGGGCGAGCAGAAGCCGAGGCACCGGGGAGCCCTGCCGCGTCCGGGGCAGCACCACCAGCTTTCTCCGCCATCCAAAAACTCGAGAACCTCCGTACCGACCGCCACTACATCTGGCACGCCCTCGAGGCCTCCTTGAACGGGACGCGCGTGGTGGTCCACTACCTGCCTGGAGACGAACGCTGGGCCCAGGAAACGCTCCAGACCGCCCTGTCGGCCATCCCGGTTCTCGAGCGGATCACCGGGGCGCCCCTGCCGGTGGCGCACGATGTGGTCGTGTGGGAAGTGCACCAGGAAGACCTGGGTCTGGCCGGGATCAACGCACAGGAAATGGGCATTTTCGTGGCTCCCGAATCCGACGCACTGATCCACGAACTCGCACACTACTGGGTCGGCGCCCACAACCTGGCCGAACACTGGATGGCCGAAGGCATCGCCGACCTCTACGACCACCTGGTGAAACTTCAACTCGACCACCGCGTCTGGGAACCCCCCGCTGTCTGGGACCTCGAGCAGATGTGCTCCTTCGACGGCCCACTGGTCCTGTGGAAACGAATCGACACCCTGGACGCCACGGTGCGGGAACGCGAGGCCAACCGCTTCTTCTATGGCAAGTCCTTCCTCTTCTGGTACACCTTGCAACGGGTCCACGGTCCCGGGTTCGTCCCCGCTCTCCAGGCATGGATCGACGCATCCGACACACCGAGAGACTCGAGCGCCCTGCTCGGATTCCTCGCCGACACCGCAGGACCCGGCGCCCCCGGCATCTGGGACCTGTTCCCCGGCTGGCTCGTCCAGGGTGAATACTCATTCCGAGGGCACGCCTACACCCTCAAGTGGTTCCTCGAGGACGATGACGACGACGGCGTATGGAACCTGGAAGAACTCGTCACGCGGCTCGACCCCGACTCCGCCGACACCGACGGCGACGGCATGGCCGACGGCTGGGAACTCCACGAGGGCGGCCGCCCCAAAATCCCCGACCGGAACCCCGTCCGACCCGGAGGCACCCAGGTCCTCCCCCAGTGGAGCCCCGTCTCCAGCGGCCGCTTCGTTCGGGCCGGAGAAACCATACGGGTGACCGCGGAAGGATTCTGGCGCATGGCCGAACCGGTTCGGGCCTGGTTCGGCCCCGAAGGCATGGCCACCGACAACGGCCCCGAACGATGGGGCGAACTCCTCGCCCGCGTGGGTTGGGGGCCTCGAGCCGGGCGGGTGCACCGCATTGGCCGAAGCAAGACCTTTGTGGCCGACCGGGACGGCGTACTCTACCTGTTTGCTCGAGGATTCCACAAAAGGCGCGGCCAAGGAATGGTCCTCGCATGGGTCGATGGCGGCGTCCCCCTGCCCACCCTCCAGGCAGGAACGCAAGCGCTCCGGCGTCCCAGAACCCGGGTGCGTGCCGTTCGTGCTCAGGGAATCTCCGAGGTGGCCCTCCAGGGCGAGCACGTGGTCGTGATGCTGCACCCCGAAGACGTGGAACGCATGTCGGCCCCGGACAGAACCCTTGCCTATCTCGACCAGGTGTACGAAACCTATGCCCAGTTGACCGGCGACCTCCCATTTGGAGGTCGACCCATCACCCTGCTGTTTGACGTCACCTTGCCGGACCAGATCCTGGTCACCGGAAACGCCCTGGCCCTCACCTTCGGCCTCAGCCACCTCAAGGCCCTGATCGAGACCACGGGGCCGTCTCACGCAGCCTGGGGCATCACATACGGACTGGCCGTCCCGTTCCTCGAGTGGCACCGCATGGACGCGCTGCTGGAAGGCAAGGGGCTGTGGGCCATGGCCGAACTCATGGCCACGGTCTTCTACGAAAGCCGAGGCGCCTCGGTCCCCGCACTCGAGCAGGCCAGGGCACGGCTCCGCTCCTACCGCTTCTCCGTGCCCGGACCCGAGGTCTTCGAGGCCGACAAGCGGCTCACCTGGACCTTCCTCAACGCCCTTCGGTGCGACTTCGGTTGGTCCCCATTCCAGGCCCTGATCCGCGCCAACGGTACCCTGGACGACCCGCCTCCGGACCCGTCGGTCAGCGACGTGCCTCTCGAGGATTTCCTCCTCGCCTTCGGACGCCACGCACGGCTGAACCTCAACGACCGGTTCCACGCCTGGGGGTTCCCCGTCACCGGCCGACTGCGACAGGCGCTCGAGGCCTTTCCCCCACCGGAGGAGACGGTCCGCGTCGCCGGGGCGACCCCGTGATCCGGGCGTCCAAATCTGTTTATTATGAGCACTCACGGATTGCCAGCCCTTGGACAAAAAAAAGACCCCCTTCCTCTGGAAGGAGGTCCCGGCTGGTAGCGGGGGCAGGATTTGAACCTACAACCTGCGGGTTATGAGCCCGCCGAGCTACCGGATTGCTCCACCCCGCGATCAAAAGCATTCCCTATATAGCCTCAGATCTGGCGAGTGTCCACAGAAATTTCATCTCTCCCCGATTTTTTGTCCTTCACCCCTTGCTCCCGGCGGCCGATCACCGTATGCTCCTTAGTCACGAACCGCGGGAGTCCATCGTGAAAAACTCACCACAGCCCTTCCAACTCGACCTGTTCCCCCTCGACACGGGGGATATCGACGACGACCTGCCCCCACTCCCCCCTCGCCCGCCACGACGCTACCCCGCCACACGCCGACGGCGACGCCGAACTCGCTCCAGTCCGCCCGGCCAACTCTCCCTGTTCGACGCCACAGGCCGACCACCGGCAACCCACACGCCATCTCCCGTTTCCGCACACGGACGCGACCTGCCCGTCGCACACCCGGCCACCTATCTCGAAATCGCTCAAACCCTCGGCCTCCGAAACCTCCTGGCCCTCGCCGAATTGCCCGCAACCCACTGCTTGCTCGATACGGACCCCCTCGAGACCCGTTGGTTCCTCCCGGCCCCCCTTGACGTGCGCGACCGCATCGTCCATCAACTCCACGACGCCTTCGCCGACCTCGCCGACTCGCACATCCCGGAAATGCGGGACGCCACCGTGTCCCTCTGGGGAACCGGACCCCTCCCGGACACCCGCCGCCGCCACGCACACGGCCACCTCCTTCTCCTGGCTGTCTCCACCAACCATCGCCGGGCACTCGACCCGTTCCTGCTTCGCCTACGCGGCTACCCCGGCGTGCTCGAGGTGTTTTCCGGGCCTCCCCCGCTGGAAGAGGGAGCTGAAATGCTCTCGCTCTACCACCGGGAGCGGCTGTATCCGTTACTCCCGGTGGAAATGCAGCCCACACTGTTGTCCGATCTGCTGTGGGGGTAGCAACTCATATCTTCCTTCTCCATCAGGCAGTGACTTGCAATCCTTGCCCGACCGTGCTAGGTTGAAAGCGACTGGAAGTGAATAGGAACGGGATCCGGCAGGCGGAGTGAGCCGGGGTTTGAGAGGTGTGTCATGGATCATCGACATCGACTCGACAGTGTTGCCATCGATGTGAGGAGCCGGCGTTTGGTGCGTCGGTTGCTGGCGGAGAATCCGCGGCTTGCGGAATTTTTGGAGCGTTCTGAGACGCTTGGCGAGTTTTTGGAGCGTCTGAAGGGCATGGCTTTGGCGCATTTGTCGGAGCACGATCCAGCGCTGGCGTATTACCGGGCGGGGAGTGGGGATGTTGGACTGTACCGGCAGCTTCGGTGGTCGGACTATGCAGCGATTCGGATACTGGACTACATCGAGCATGGAGGGGAGGAGTACGAGGATCTGAACCTTCGGGGGGAGAAGGCGGTGAGCCACCCGTTCAAGGTGTTGTGGCTTGCGTACCGGCATGGGCGGGGCGGAGGGACGCCGCCGTTTTTCGTGGACATGATTCACCTGTTTCGCCAGTTCAGTGGCAAGGACGAGCGTCCTGGGGTGGACAAGGGGCAGGTGGAATCGTGGATGGCCCGTCATCCATCCGGGCTGGATCCGGAGATCGTGGCGCTGCGGAAGCGGAACCGGGAACGGATTGTGGAGATCATCATCGATCGGATGGACCAGGGGCTGGCGAGCGACAGCCGGTACAAGTTCGAGCCTGGGATGACTCGAGCGGACAAGCGTGAGGTGGTGGCGAGTTGGTGGGATCAGAGTTTGTTCCATCTTCGGTTTGCGGTTCGGAATCCGGAGTTGTTGAACGAGATGCTGGATCACTCGCTGGCTCCGGAGACGATGGATGTGCTGTTCTCTGCGCGGGATGCGGGGATACCGTTTTTTGTAAACCCCTATTACCTGTCGCTATTGAACGTGGACGAGCCCGAGTTTGCGGCCGGAGCGGATCTGGCCATCCGGGACTACGTGGTATACAGCCGGCAACTGGTGAATGAGTTTGGACACATCGTGGCCTGGGAGAAGGAGGATGCAGTGGAACCCGGCAAGCCCAACGCGGCCGGGTGGATCTTGCCGCCCTATCACAACGTGCATCGCAGGTATCCCGAGGTTGCGATACTCATCCCGGACTCCACGGGGCGGGCCTGTGGTGGGCTGTGTGCCTCGTGCCAGCGCATGTACGACTTCCAGAACGGTTACCTGAACTTCAATCTGGACAAGCTCAAAGTCAAGCGGTCCTGGAACGACAAGCTGAAGGAACTCATGGCCTACTTTGAGGAGGATGCGCAGCTTCGCGACATCCTCATCACGGGTGGGGACGCGCTCATGAGTTCTGACCGCACGTTGCAGAAACTTCTGGACGCCATCTACGAGATGGCGGTGCGGAAGCGCGAGGCCAATCGCTCGAGGCCGGATGGTGAGAAGTACGCGGAGATGGTCCGTGTGCGGTTGGGCACGCGCCTTCCCATCTATCTGCCCATGCGGGTGACCCCGGCATTGACGCGCATTCTGGCCGAATTCCGGGAGAAGGCGCGGGAAGTCGGCATCAAGCAATTCGTGATTCAGACTCATTTCGAGACCGCGATGGAGGTGACGCCTGAGGCGCAGCAAGCGGTTCGCAGGTTGAACTCGGCGGGCTGGATTGTCACGAACCAGCTTGTGTTCACGGCTTCTGCGTCCCGTCGCGGGCATGCGGCCAAGCTTCGCAAGGTGCTCAACGACGTGGGCGTGCTCCCGTACTACACCTTCACGGTCAAGGGGTACATGGAGAACTACCACAGCTTTGCGCCCAACGCCCGGTCGGTGCAGGAAGCCATGGAGGAGAAGGTCATCGGACAGGTGCCGCCCGAACTACACGACGACCTCCGGGCGCTTCCATCGCACGCGGAGCGTTTGGTGGAAAACATCGCCTCGATCCGGGAACGTATCGATGCCCCGTTCCTGGCCACGGACCGGAACGTGTTGAACCTGCCCGGGGTGGGCAAGAGCCTCACGTTCCGCGTGATCGGTCTGACTCGATATGGTCGCCGGATTCTGCTCTTCGACCATGACGCCACCCGACGACACAGCCCGATCATCCACAAGATGGGCAAGGTGGTCATCATCGAATCCAAGTCCATCAGCGATTACCTGGACCAGCTCGAGGCCATGGGGGAGGATCCATCCGAGTACGACGGCCTGTGGGGATTTTCCATCGGGCAGACCGAACCTCGAGCGCCCATTTACGAGTATCCCGAGTACGACTTCAAGCCTACCGACGCCTTCACCAACCTGGAAATTCCGGACTGAGTCCGTCTCCTGTGTCGCTCCACCCTGTCGATCCGTCCCCACCGGGGAAAATCGAACCATCGCCCCACACGTTGCTGTGGCCGGGGAGTCTCGAGCGGCTTTCTGCGGCTCAGTGGGGTTGAGGTGTGGCCCGGTCCCTGGTCGCCGCCCGGGCTCGCTCGAGCACATCCTGGCTGAGTACGAGCACGTTGGGGAGGTCGGGCGCAGTGCCGGCGGAGCGTCGAACCAGGGTGTCTGCGAAGCGCTGGAGTGCGGGTGGCGCATGGGCGGGTCGACCCGGATTTGTGACGACGGCGCGTCCCCACTTGCTGCGAGGCGGAGCGAAGTCGCCATCCCCGGTAATCTTCACGTAGTGTGTGAAGTATTCGGGCACAAGTCCAGAAAATGGAGCCATTTCCACAAAAGCAGGTTCCGCGAGCGGGATGACCTCCACATCGGTGCGCGAGAGGCTTACCACGTAGGCGAAGGCCTGCGCTTCGTAGATGTCCTCGCCCCAGTTGGAGGCGACGGCGACGTACTTGAGCCGGTCGTCGCGAGGCAGGGCGTGGTCCAGGTGATCGAGGAACCGCTGGGTCCGGTCGTGGAGGGTCATGAGGTTGGGTTTCACAGGCGAGATGAGTTCGGACAATCGAATGGTGAGGTAGTTGGGAGGCAGGGGTTGACGGAGGTAATGGGGCACGGTCCAGAGGGCGCTGACCGGAGGCAGGGAGAGGCTGAGGAACTGGAACAGGCCGGAGCCTGCGGCGAGGATCATGGCGGTGACTCGAACCTGTTTCCACGGGATGGCGGCGAGGCCGAGAGCGGTGATCACGGCGAGCGGGGGGACCATGGGGAGGGCGTACCACATGGCTTTTCGGCTCATGACCGCGTAGGCCACCGCGGGCACGATGGCCCATGCGATCACGGTGACCTTGAGACGGAAGCGTCGCAGGAGGAAGGGGGGGATGGCGAGGAGCAGCCAAAAGGTCAACAGGGGCTTCAGGTATTCCGAGTAAACCAGTATAAAGTAGGCCCCTTTTGAGAACACGGCCCGCATGAACGGTCCTGCATTCGGAAAGGGTGGGCGGGCGTCCACGTACCATTCATCGAACCCGGTGAACACGTGTTCGAGGCCGCGGAGCAACCAGGGCCAATCCATGGTGGCCAGGAGAAGGCCGACGATGACGGCGGCGCCCACGGCGGTGCGCCAGGGCCAGCGCCGTTCCCGGACCGCCTGGGCCACTCCGTGAACGAACGTGACGAAGAACGGGCCGGCCACGGCGAGGCCCGCGCCGATGCCTTCTGACAGCCCCTCACCGTTGTGGATGGCGGAGAAAGCAAGCAGAAAAAAGAGGATACAGGGTCCCCACCGAGTCAGGCCCTTGGAACGAATCAGCAGGAACACCATGGCCACCGACAGGGCGGTCGCGGGCAGGTATCCTTCGACCCATCTTGAATAGCCGAACAGACCGGGATAGCTGGCGGCGAGCGCGGCGGCGGTCAACCCGGCCCCCCGCCCGGCCGCCTCGGCGGCGATGCCGTAGGCCGAGACGATGAGGAGCAGGAAGTAGAGGGTAACGCCGAGGTCCACCCAGACCGGGTGGCCGGGGAAAGCGGTGCCGATGAGTGCCGGGAGGGCGAATGCGTGGGGCATGCAGGTGTAGAAACCGGCGGTGCACCCTCCGAACAGGCGATGGAGCCTTCCTCCTTGGCGAAGTTCCTGCCACAGACCTACCGGGTCAGTCCATGGGATGGGGGTGCGATACGGCAATGCATAGGATTTGCCGCTGGGGTCGAGGTGGTCCACCACGCCGGGACGCTGCCGGTACCCCTGGAACACGCGCACGAGGCGGGGCACCATCATGAACGCCCGGTGCATGCTTCGTGGGGGAAAGGGATTTCGCCCGAAGTGCTCCGCGTTCACGGCCAGCACCGTGCCGGATAGAAGGGCTAGCAATGTCCACGCCATCCACCGTTTCATGGGTTCCGCCGTCCGCCTGGAGTCACATGGCCACGAAGCTCAACATCTTTTGCGCCGAGTTTACCGCCTTGAAGACCGCCGCCTCTGGAAATGGTCGATACAGCAGGTGGTTGAAACGGAATCTGGCCAGCGGCCGATAGATCCGGCCCGCGGCGGCCGTGAGACGGCCGGACCAGGAGTCGGACAGGTGGTAGTCGATTTTTCCGTCCACGAACAGGGAGCTGTACATCATGAATTCGAATAGCCGCTTCCGGTTGCCGCGAACCCACGGTAGGTGCCGCGCCACTGCGAACGGGTCGAAGTCGGCCCATCCCGCGAGCGCGCGCGGGGGCTCGAATCCGAAGGCCCGGCACTGCTCCAGGTAGACCGTACCCGGGTAGGGCGTGGCCATGTAGAAAGACTGGATCAATGCCTTCTCGTTGTCCTGCAGGAGGCGCCGGACCAGTTGCACCGACAACCGGACGTCGTTCTCGTCCTCTACCGGCAACCCGGTCATGAACGTGTACTTGGGATGGATGGCCCACCGTCGCAACCGTCGGTTGAATGCCACCAACTGCCCAAGGTCCAGCGGCTTGTGAACGAACTCGAGGATCTTTTGCGAGCCGCTTTCCACCCCCATGGACAGGAAGTCCAGGCCGGATCGTGCGAGGAGGTCGAGCACCCCGTCGTCGAACCGGGCCAGCATGTGCACGTTGGCCTCGGTCCCCCACCGGATGGGCAGTCGGAGCCGCTCCAGGTGGTGGGCAAAGGCGATGGCCCGCTCCGGGGAGACGAAAAAGCTGTCATCCGCGATGAAGAAGTTGCGCACCCCGTGGTCGCGGTGCACTCGAGCCAGGTTCTCGGCGACTCGCCCGGCGCTTCGAGGGCGCCACCGTCCCTGATTGTAGCCCAGGTTGTAGCAGAAGGTACACCGGTGCACGCAGCCCCTCGAGCCCTCGACGCCGTAGAACTGAGCGTCGTGGAGGTCGGCCACGTAGGCTTTCATATCCACGAGGTGGTAAGGAAGGTCCGGGAGGTCGGCGATGTCCAGGAGCTGGTCCGGTGGGTTCACCGTGGGGGTTCCGTCCGCCCCCTTGAAGCCCACACCGGGCAACCCGGTCACGTCCCCGCCCCGGTCCAGTGCGGCCACCAGCCGAGGGAAGACCCTCTCCCCCTCCCCCACCACCACATAGTCCACGAACGGTTCACGCAGCGTCTGTTCGGGCTCGGCGGTCGGGTGTACGCCGCCCCACACGAGGGGCACATCGGGCCGGAGTCTGCGTATCAGCCGCGCCAGTCGGATACCAAAATAGATCTGGAAACCCGTCAGACAGGTGATGCCCACCAGCACCACCTCCCCTGTCAGCGCCCGTTGCAGACGACGCCGCCAGTCGGCGAACCGCTGATCCACGATCTCGACCCGGTAGGTGTCCAGGTCGAGGTAGCGACAGATCGCCAGGAGTGGAATCGGGATCACACGGTTGACACTGTCGAGCACGCCCGCCAGGGGACGGATCAACACCACGGTTCTACGCTGCTTCATCGGCCGCTCTCGAGTCCTCCCCCGCCGCCCACTCTGCCCTGCCTGCGCCCCGCTTGCCCGGACGCGCGCGTCTCCTCGCCGCGGGTTCCCTCAAGCGTACCGCCCGAAAAGGGAAACCGCAAGCGCCCAGATCTGTCCTCGATTCAGAAAGAGTACGGCACCACCGACGCCGTGCCTCACAGCAGCACGATTCAGGCCACCTCGCGCTCGCTGTCCAGGTCTTTCCACGGAGGAGACACGGCGCCTCGATCAGCAGGACGTTCCCGCCCAAGATAGAGCACATCCTGCCCCACCGCCACCGTGTCGTTGGGAAGCATCACAACGAAATCGTCCGAGGCCACCAGGTCCACGCCGCCGCCCCGACCGATCGTCTCCCCCCGAGACACACGGTCGAACCCCCGGAACACGCGGACAAACCGGAAATCGGCCCCGGGCTTGGCCACCCGATGGACCACCTCCACCACCTGCGCCGGCTCCCCCGGTCTCGACTCCATCGGAGGAAGAAGGCCCAGAGCAGCCAGAAAACGGGCTGTCACGTCAAACGCACGTGCCACCGAGCCGGGATCGTCGTGCTGACCACACTCCACCGCAATCGCCGGACGGTTGCGTGCACTCACCACACTGCACAGCATGTGTGTGCTCAGGATCTCCGGCCGTTCCCACCCGTAGGTGACATGCCGGCACCCGAGTTGCCGCGCCAGGGGCACGAATGGAGCGCGCGCGATGGCGAACGGGTCGGTGGGCAGGGTGGCGGAATGCAGATCCAGAACCGCGTCGAGAGACTCCACCACGGGACGAAGGGCCAGCGCCCGGTGATGTTCAACCGCCCAGGCGTGACGTGGCACCGTGTGGACGAACGAAAAGTCGAACACCCGGTTCAGATCCACCCCTCCAGTCGTATGCCGTTGCCCGGCTCGAGTCGCATCCGGATTGCCGTGAATGAGCACGAGGGTTCCGAATCGAAGTCCTTGACGGATGGGGTGTTCGGGGTCCTGCAATGCCTCCAGCACGGCAAGCCCGCACGGCTCGTTGCCGTGAAGCGCGCCCACGATCCCCACGAACGGCCGGGGCAAAGCCGGATCGCTGCTGACGGCGTGGACCCCTTCGATGTGGCTGAGCGCGTGCATGGATGAAACCCCGATGGACCTACCTGATCCAATCGGCACCGGTGCGGGTTCCTTGAGCCACGACGCCTGCCCGCGCCCCGCGGTTCCGGTGGTGTCTACCTGGTCGGCCCCCGACGCCATGCCGCGCTCCAGAATGTCCTGATGTCTCGAGATACCAATCGGTGATCCCCTTCGGGGGGAGAAACAATGTAACCGCGCTCAGCCGGTCTGGCAACTCCTGTCCAGTCCGCCGGGGAGGCCTGGTCCAGAAAACCGTTGTGCCCGTGCTCGGAGAATGCTAAAGGCGGTACGGCAGGGTGCCCGGGTCACGCACCGGGTGAGGAACACCCAGTGACAGGAAGATGGAGGTGCCGTGAACGAGGAACGCAGGTGGAAACGATACCAGGAATACCTCATCGAGGCTGGCGATACCGGGGTCGCTCTGGATGTGAGCAGGGTCCAATTCCCGGACGATTTCCTGAGCGAACTGGATCGGCCTCTGCGCGCAGCGTTCGACCACATGGAATCCCTGGAGGGGGGGGCCATCGCAAATCCGGACGAGCACCGGATGGTGGGACACTACTGGCTTCGTGCGCCGGAACGTGCTCCCGATCCGGAGATAGCGCGCACCATCGTCGACACGATCGAGGCGGTGGAACAGTTCGTCCGCGACGTGCACACAGGGCAGGTGTCGGGTTCTGCGGGCAGGTTCAGCCGACTTCTTCTCATCGGGATTGGTGGGTCCGCACTCGGCCCACAACTGGTAGCCGATGCCCTGGGTGGTCCTGACGACCGCATGGCCGTTCACTTCATCGACAACACCGATCCGGACGGGATGGAGCGGGTGTTCCAGGTCATCGGGTCCGATCTGGGCCGTACCCTGGTCGCCGTGGTGTCCAAGTCAGGTGGAACGCGAGAGACCCGGAACGGCATGCTCGAGGCGCGTCGCCGCTTCGCCGCCCAGGGGTTGTCCTTTGCCAGGCACGCCGTGGCGGTGACCGGGGAAGGCAGCCGGCTTCACGAGCTGGCCCGGCAGGAAGACTGGCTCGCCGTGTTCCCCATGTGGGACTGGGTCGGAGGTCGCACGTCGGTGACGAGTGCGGTGGGTCTGCTCCCCGCTGCCCTGCAGGGAGTGGACATCCGGGCCTTTCTGCAGGGGGCAGCAGCGATGGACGAGCAGACCCGTGTGCGGGAAGTGCGGGCCAATCCTGCGGCGTTGCTGACGGCTGCCTGGTACCACTGCGCAGGGGGGCGAGGAGCCAAGGACCTGGTGGTGTTGCCTTACAAGGACCGACTTCTGCTGTTCAGCCGCTACCTCCAGCAACTCGTCATGGAGTCCCTGGGCAAGCGCCTGGACCTGCGGGGGGTGCCCGTGCACCAGGGCCTCACCGTGTACGGGAACAAGGGTTCCACCGACCAGCACGCCTTCGTTCAACAGCTTCGGGAAGGCATCGACAACTTCTTCGTCACGTTCATTCGCGTGCTTCGCGATGGAGGCTCCTCGGCCGCCGAAGTGGAACCGGGCGTCACCGCCGGAGATTACCTGGACGGGTTTCTGCTGGGCACACGACAGGCCCTGATGGAAGCAGGCCGCGATAGTATCTTGCTCGTCCTGGACCGTCTGGACGCTTTTACGCTGGGCGCGCTGATCGCCCTGTTCGAACGCACGGTGGGTCTGTATGCACACCTGGTCGGGATCAATGCCTACCACCAGCCCGGGGTGGAGGCAGGCAAGCGGGCCGCCGAGGCGGTCATTGCGTTGCAACGTCGCTTGCTGGACCGACTGGCCGCCGGAGCAAGCGGGACGGCGGAACAACTGGCCGGCCAGGTGGAGAACGCGCACGATCCGGAAACGGTGTACCATGTCCTGGAGCACCTGGCAGCCAACGGTCGCGCCAGGGTGCTGGCAGCCGGAGCACCTGCACAAAAGGTGTTCGGCCCTGTCTGAACCGTCGGTCTCTTGCAGGCCAGACGCTGACCCGGTCCAACGGTTTCACGGCACACACAGGGGGAAAAAAGGTTGCCCACCGCCGGGTCGGGTGATATATTCCGCGCATCTGTGCAGTGCACGTTTCCACCCATCCCGCCAGATTCCCCTGGCTAACGGAACATGAGGATTGTCCAGATGAAAAAGACACACTGGCTCACGCCCCTCGGTGCGGTGCTGATCCTCGCTCTCGGGTTGCTGGTCTCCCCCGGCTGCGCGATGATCAAGGCCACTCAGCTCGCCGGAGAAGGCAACCGCCTCGTGCAGCAGAACCAGCTCGACGAAGCGGTCGCCAAGTTCCAGGAATCCCTCGAGCTGAATGACAACGATGCGGCCCACGCCGGGCTTGCGGAAGCGTACCTGAAGATCGGGCGATTCAGCGAGGCAGAAGAAGAAGCGAAAAAGGCGATCGAGCTGTCCGAGGGCTCGCTCGACAAGAACACGGACCGTTACCACCTTATCCTGGCCCGGGCCTACCTGCTCCAGAACAATGGACGGGACGCCTGGGAGCATGCCGAGCGGGTCGTCCGGATGTACTACGACACTGTACTGGCGGACCCCACCAGCCGGCGCCTGGTCAAGGAAGGACTGCTGCTCAAGATTCGTATCATCGAGGCCACTGGAAGCCCGCAGCAGGCAGAGGAGCAGGCCAACCAGGAAGGCATTCAGCTCAAGTTCGCCAATGACCTCGACTTCGAGGCGGAGCGCGCGGTGATCCTGGCGCTCCAGCACCGAAACGATGAGGCACTCGCCAAGGCGGATGCGGTCCTGGCCAAGCAGCCGGACGACGGCGACGCCCAGCTTGCCAAGGGCATCGTCTACGCCACCACCGGCAAGGTCGAGGAAGCCAAGGAGACCCTGGCCAAGCCTCTCCGGGACGATCCGACTCGAGTCCTGGTCATGCTTCAGTGCACACGCGAACTTCGGGTCGCCCAGAAAAATGACGAGGCGGTCGAACTTCTCAACCTGCTCAAGGAAATCCAGCCTCAGAACCACCTGATCCACAAGGAACTGGCTTTCGCCTTCATCGACCTCCAACGGTACGAGGAGTCCATCGTGGAGCACGAGGCGCTGCTCAAGACCTACCCATCGCTCGTGCCCTACACCAGCGCCAAGACGCTCGACGAGTACAAGAAAGCCCTCGAGGAGCATCCGCCGAGCGACTTCGATGCCAAGGAATTGTCCGGCTACTACGAAAACCTCGGCTCCCTCTACATGCAGACTGGAAACGTTGATGCGGCCATCGAGTGCCTCGAGCGGTCGCTGGCCGCGCGCCCCAATCAGAGGGCCTACCAGGCACTGGCCGGCGCCTATGACCGGAAGGAGATGTACGACAAGGCCATCGAGACCTTGAAGCGGTCCCTGGAACTGGACCCGGAGAACCCGGACATCCTGAGCGCTCTGGGAACCATCTATTTCAAGGCCGGCAACGCGGAGAAGGCCACAGAGGCCTTGAGAGCGTCGATCGAGGGCCGCATGGATGATCCCGAGGCCCATCTGAACCTGGGCGTGGTCTTCTTCAACTCCGGGCAGTACAAGGATGCGATCGAGCAGTTCGAGGCGGTGACCAAGCTCAGCCCGGACAATGCAGAGGCCTACTATTACCTCGGCGTGGCTCAGTTCAAGAACGAGGAGAAGAAAGCGGCCGAGGCCAGCTTCCTCCGGTGTATCGAACTGGACAAGACCTATGCCGACGCCTACCGGTACCTCGGGAACCTGGCCATCGAGCGGAAAGACTATCGCAAGGCCAAGCAGTATTTCGCCAACGAGGACAAGTACAAGGGCCGTACCGCCCAGTAGTCGCCTCTATGCCAGGGGCACCGATTCCAGCGCCGTCCGGCACGGGGGGCCGTCCGCAAACCAGTAGCGGCTCCCGGCTGTTCCTCCCATCATCAGCACCGAGCACGACCGGGTTCCATGGACGGGTGTGTGCACGCACGGACTCGCCAGTTCGAGGCGGATCTCGGGCGGGAACCACCGCGGCTCCTCGGGAATTCTATCCGGCTTCCAGTGTGAGCCGAGGATTCGGTGGAGTATCCGGGCCAGCTCGTCCGCGTCCATGAGTGGGTTGACATCGGCGCGAACCACTGTGCGTATGTGTCGCACCTTGGCACTTCCTCCGTTCTGGAGGTCTGGGCGCTCGTTCCCAAATGCGTACCAGCCTGGTTGGATCTCGAGGCACCTGGGCCGGACCCCGTTCCAGTCGATCAGTGCGGCCCTGCCGGGGCCGACAAGGTAGATGAGGAAAGGGTTGTGGGCAGGTGCGGCCTCGAATCCGAGACGAATCGCCTGGTCGATGGTCTCGGTTCGGAGCAAGTCCAGGAGCAGCAGGCCTCGAGAGCGACGGTTGCTCGAGTTTTGTTTCTTTTCGGGAGCCATGGGGTAGTTGTTGAGGCCTGCCACGCCCCAACGAGTCATGCCGAGCCAGGTTCCTCCCTCCTGAAGGTCCTGGCCTGCGATGATGGCCGGGTCATCCCACCAGCGGGCAGGAGGTCGGGCCGCTCGAGAAAAGGACTCGTCCCGGTTGGCGGCCACGACGACCGGCGCGACCGGGTGTGTGCGAAAACCGACCAGTGCCAGGCACATCTCAGGTCCCTCCTCGCACCCCCGACCCTGCCCCTGTCACCCCTCGTCGTCCCCGGTTTCCACCGTTTCGAGCCACTTGGAGATGTCCTCGGCCTTCTCCTCCTGCTCCCCCGCTCCCGCCCCGCCCCGCTGCTCCTGCCCCGGGGCGCCGACGTGCCAACCCGGAACACGCCCGGTCAGCGACGCCGTGGTCGGCTCCGAGTGAAACCGTGACCGCCCGTGGCTGGAGGTCAGCCCGCTTTCGCTCCCGTTCCGACTCCGCAACGACCGGCTCATTCCTTTGAGGATCTCGGATATGCGATCCTCCGTGACCCGAACACCGTGCTCCTCCTTGCGAGCCAGGTTCAAACGGCTGCGGTGGTAGATCGAGGCCAGGAACTGCCGGAGATCGTGCTTGCCCTCGATGATTTGCAACCGCTTCGCCACCAGGTTCAGGGCGTCCAGAAAGGCCATCGCCGTCTGGTAGCGTTTGTCCGGGTCTCGAGCCAGTCCTTTCAAGACGATGCCATCGAGTTCAGGAGGACACTTCGGGTTTACCGAGGACGGCGGCGGAATGGGTTCCTCCACGACCGCCTTCATCATCTCGTAAGCCGTGGGACGATGAAACAGCGGCCGCCCGGTCAACAACTCGTGGAGCACGATCGCCACCGAAAAGAGATCCGCACGCCCATCCACCGGCTTCGTCAAACACTGCTCCGGCGCCATGTGGGAGTACTTGCCCTTGATGACCCCTGCCTGGCTCTCGTGCAGGTTCACGTTCGCCTTGGCCACCCCAAAGTCGGTAAGCTTTACCTGCCCATCGAATGACAGGAGCACGTTCTGGGGATTCACGTCCCGGTGCACAATGCCCAGACTCCGGCCCGACCGGTCCGTCCGCTGGTGCGCGTAGGCCAACGCCTCCAGCAGCTCGAGCACGATAAACACCGCCAAACCGGGACTCAACGTGCGCCCTTCCCGCTTCGCACGCGCAACGGCTCGCGACAAACTCGGCCCGTGCACGTACTCCATGGCAATGTAGAGATAGTCCCCAACATTCCCCAGATCGATCACCTGCACAATGTTGGGATGGTACAACCGAGCCGCCAGCCGGGCCTCATCCAGAAACATCTGGATGAACGCATCATGGTGCGCGTAGTCGGGAAGAATCACCTTCAGCACCATCTCCCGCTCAAACCCCAGCGGGCCAGTGTAGGTGGCTGTGAAAATGTTGGCCATCCCCCCCTGGGCGATCCACCTGTCCAGCACATACTTCCCGAACTGCACCGACATGTCGCTGACTCCACCCCTGTTCCGGTGCCCGCTTCACTCCTTGTCGAGGAAGCTGATAACCACCACCGCCCCTGCTACAACCATTCTATGAACGAGTCGACCCGGATGACAAGCAAAATGCCCCGCTCGCTACAGATACATTGCAACATCATTCCATGAATATCACAATTGCACCACGGATTACGCCCTCCTTGTAGAACCCCCACTCCCGGATTCCCTCGGCGCTCCTCGGCCCAGAGTCGGTGCGCACTCCAGACCTCGCTATACCCTAGTACCGGCCTCGAAACCTGTCAAGCCTGCATTCGGGTTGCCTGAAATACTCGCCGTGCCCCATAATACTCCCCGACCCACGGAAGCGTTTCCCTTCCCCGGGGACGACGGAGAGGACCCATGGCACGACCGGACGCTGCGGAGAGGGCGCAGGCTCAAGAGTTGAATCGACTCATCCGGGAGCGAAAACTGGACGTGGCCTTGACGCGGTGCGAGGCGCTGCTTTCCGAGCGTCCGGAATCTCCGTGGCTTCGGTGCTGTCGTGCGGAGATCTTGCTCAAGTCCGGGGACACCCAGCGGGCGGGCCGGGTGCTGCAACCCCTGGTTGCGGAATACCCCGACCACCCGAGGGTGCTCGCCCTGGCCGGCGAACGCCACCGGCTCGAGGGAAGGGATGAAGAGGCGGTGCGGTGCTATGCACAGTCTCTCCTGCGTAGAGAAAACGCCTTCACCCGGGTGCGTCTCATCGACACCTTGCTCCGACTGGGCAGGACAGACGAGGCCCTGCGAGAGACCGAGTTCGGGTTGAAACGCCATCCTCGAGACCCTTACTTGCTGCGCCGCCGGGCTCGCCTGCTGGCCGCCCTGAACCGACCGGAGGACGCGGCCGATACCTACGCACAAGCGGCCAGGCTCTCGCGCTCCGGATACCACGACCAGGCCGAGGCCATCCGACTGAGGCTCCAGAACATTCCAAAAGCGGAGAGACGCAAGGAACTGAGGGCGTTGCTCCAGGTCGGCCCCCACGACCGGAATCCATATCTGCACGCCCTGGCCGCCGAACTGGACCTCGAGGCCGGCGAGGTCGCGACCGCCCAGGAACGGCTGGACCAGGCGGCCCGGTTGGCGGAAGGGGATCCGGCCGCGTTGAAGCGGATCGGGTATCTGTTCAACCGACTTGGAGCCCATGCGCGGGTCCTTGACACGCTGGGTCAGGCCTTTGTCGAACATCCTCGGGACGTGGTGGCCCAGCAGGTGCTGTTTGCCGCAGCCCGCAAGACAGGGAACCTGACCCGTCTGCGCACCATTTTGACGCTCGCCTACGACCGGCACCCCGGGTTTCACAAGCTGAATGGTCTGATCAGAAAGGTGGACAAAGAGTTGCAACGAGGTGAATCGTGAAGAGCGAACAGGCCGGCCGAGCGCAGGCCCCGGTGGCGATCAGGGACTTGATCGATGTGCCCCCGGTGAAGACGGTGATTCAGCTTGTCGACCTGGTCGACCCCGACCAGCGGGGGCGCCTGGCGGACAGCTTCGTTCTGACGGACGAGGTTCGCGCCCATCTGCGGCGCTTTTTGGTGGCCCTGAACGCGCGAACGGGATTCGCGGCGTTCCTGAGGGGGCATTTCGGGACCGGCAAGTCGCACTTTCTCGCCTTTCTCGATCTGCTGCTTTCCGGAGAGGTCTCTTCGGCGCGTCTCTCTGTTGGGGACACGGACCTCGAGCACCTGGTCGAAGCGGGGGTTGCACAACGGTGTCTCGTCGTTCCGATTTCCCTTGTGGAGCACAGTGCCACCGAGTCGCTGGAGCGTGTGGTGAGCGATGCGCTGGCCCGCGCCACGGGTCCGGTGTCGCCTGCCCTGGATCCGGGACAGCTTGGACGCCACATCGACACGTTCCGATACCACCTGCGGCAGCACTACCGGGACATTCTGGATATCTACTTGCTCGAACATGGTCTGACCGAGGAGGCACTTTTCTCACCAGACAAACTGCACCGACTGGACGAACTGGCGCAGGAAGTGGGATATGCTTTTCGGCCCGAACCGGGTCGCGTGGAGCGATTCGAGCACCTGTTCGCTTACGCGGAGCAGGAAGGTCGCCAGGCCGTGGTGCTCCTGCTGGACGAGCTATCGGAATTCCTCCATGCGCGAACCGGTCCTGCCCTGACCGAGGATGTTCGATTCTTGCAATACCTGGGCGAGACCACGGCCGAGCGGCCCCTGTACGTGGTGGCGGCACTCCAGGAATACCTCGAGGCAGCCGAATACGGCCTCCCCGGCGAGGTGGTCCGCAAGATCAAGGACCGGTATCCTCACAACCTGGAACTGACCTCGTCGCACATCGAGGAAATCGTGGCAACCCGGCTCATTCGACGGCGACCCGGCGCGGATGAGGTGATTGCCAGGGTCCACGCGGGACTTCGCCTCGCGCTCCAGGGGTTCCCCGTCTCGTTCCCGCGGTTCGCCCGGACCTATCCTGTGCACCCGGCCACCACATTGCTGCTCGACCGGCTCAAGCCGCTTCTCTCACGAGGCCGGGGGATCATCGACTTCATCCACTATCGTCTTCGGGGGAGTGAATCACGCGGAATTCCTCCCCACCTGGACGCCCCGGTGGATGAATTGATCACGCCGGACATGATTTTTGACCACTTCCGTGTCCGGTTTCGGGAGAACATCGAGATCGCCGAGTACGAGACCTTGGTGTATGCCTGGTATGAGCGTCACCTCCCGGAAATCTTTCCAGATCCCGACAGGCGCAACCTGGCGGATCGTGTCGTCAAGCTCCTGATCTTGCTCGCCATTTCGCCGGAACCCCGCCCCTACTCGGTCCGCACCGTGGCCCAGGCCCTCCTGGTCCGCGTGAGCCGACTGGACCCGGACGCCAACGTGCGGATCGTGCAGGAAGTGCTCCAAACGCTCGAGTCCCGTGGCGCCTATGTGGAGCGCATGCCAGCGCTCGAGGACGGCCGGCCTGACTTTGACGATGTGTACAGGATTTCGTTGAAAGCCGATCTGAACGTGCTGGTGGGAAGGCGCATCCAGGCCATGGTGACTTCCCTCGAGGGTGCGCCGGCTCTGCGAATCTACGAGGCGCTGGCCCCGGAACTGGAACTCGAGTCCCTCCCGTTCTCACACCTCCTGGGGAGAGGGCCGCAACCATATGTGATCCAGTGGCAACGAACCCCTCGAGAAGGTCTGGTCTACCTGGGGGGTCTCACCGACATCGACGTGGCCACGTTGACGCAGACGGTGGCACGGCTTCGCGACGAGGAACTCGACTGGGTCCTGTTCATCGGCGTACCGTATGAGGTCGAACAGCAACGGGTGCACCTGGACGAGGTGTTGCTTCCAGCCTTGCGTCGCGTTCAGGACCCATGCGCCCGGACTGTTCTGTTCTGGTTGCCCACACCGGTGGGGTTCGATGGAGAGGACGGGGCTTTCTTGAGGGAAACGCTGGCCCGCAAGGCGGTGCTCGACCAAGCGCGAACCCTCGCCGGTACGAGCCGGGCCGATGCCATGGCCGCGCTGCTCACTGCGGAACTCGCCAATGCACGGCCACGGGTCGAGGGGATCTTCCACCGGGCCTACTACCAGGGCCGGGTCTCCTCTGTGACTGGAGACGAGGAGGACGTGTCGGGCCTCGGGCGCCCACGGTTCGAACAGACACTTCTCGCCTTGTTCACCCCTGTCCTGGCGGACCGGTTCCCTGACCACAACCTGTGCGCACCGCTGGGTCGCCCCCCCACCATGGATGATGTACAGGCCATCGTGGAAAACCTGTTTCGCACCGGGGTCTACCAGCCACGCAAGGGAGACCCGGACTTGCTTGCCAACCGGATCGTCTCCCTCCTGCGCCCCCTGGGCCTGGTCAAGAAGGCGGGGAATTCCCTGACGTTGGCTCCAGACTCGAGCAGATCGGGTGTTGCCAAGGCCTTCCTCGAGATGGTGGGGGAGGACCCACGCCCCATTGCAGAGGTGCAACGTGCGCTCCGAAAGGGCACCTTCGGCCTCATCCCGACCATGTTCCAATTGCTCACGCTCGGCCTCGCCTACGCGGGCGCCATCACGTGTTACGCTCGAGGTGCCCGCAAGGACCCGGGACAGCTTTCGGCTCTCAATTTTGCCGCCATCGACTCGGTGAGTCAAGGAGACCTCGGCCGGATCGACCTGAGCCCTCTCGAGGGACTCCCGTTTCTCGAGAACCTGCCCACGCTCCGGGGCAATACCACGCCTCAACGCCTGGCCAAGGTCTGGGAGAGTATCCACAAGGCTCGAGGCGCCCTCATCCACGTGGCCCGGCAGGTGCGACAAGGGATCGAACAGGCGCCCGACCGGTACCGGGACCGGTTGCACGTCGAGGCGCTCGCAGACTATTGCCAGGTGCTCGAGACGCTTGCATCAGCCGTACGCCCCGACCTCCCCGCGCACCAGGGGGTCGAGGCGTTCCTCCATGCGGTGCGAAGCCAGCCGGTCTGTGGCGACGTGTACCGCCGCCTCAAAGACGTGGCCCAGTTTCTCCAGGACGGCATGAGGCGACTCCTCGCGATCGAGCAATACCTCGAAGCGATCGGTCCGCTCCCCGACGGCCTCGAGTTCGCGAGCCTCGACCGCCGCCGAGCCGATGTGTTGACCCTCCTGAACGACGCCGACATCACCGCCGACGGCGCCACGAGAGTCGCCCGGGTCGAGCACGCATTCCGTCAGTTCCAGGCCGAGTACGTCGAAGTCTATGCTCGAAGGCACGAAACAAACAGGGGGCCCTCGCGCTTCAAGAGCCATGCGGCCTTGCAGGACGACCCGCGGTATCGCCTCCTCGAGCGCCTCTCCACCCTCACCAGTCTTGCCGTGGACGACTGGAAGGGGGCCATCGACCGCCGGATCCACTCGGCCCTCGAAAAGCAATGCCTCGAATTCGACCCGGGGCGACTGCTGTCCATTCCTACCTGCACCTGCGGCTTCCGTATCCAGGACCAGGTCACCGTCGAACCGCTCCACCGGCTCCACGCGGCGCTTTCCGAGGCCGTGGCCCAATACCTCAGTGCCCTCCAGACTCCAGAGCACCGGGAACACCTCGCCCACGCGGCTCGAGAACTCCAGACCACCGACCACAGCCAGGCCGGGTCCATCCAGCGTTTCCTGGACTTGATCGATCAGCCGCTCCCCTCGTCGAGGCTCTTGACCCCGGCCGATTGCAGCCCATGGCTTGAGCTGCTCACACCAGAACTCCTCCAGACCATCGCCCAGGCGCTGCGCGGAACGTCCCATATCCAGGAACGCAACCTGGCTGTCCTGGTGGCACGATTGCAAGATCGCTGCCTTGCCCGCGCCGACGCTGCCGCAGAACTGCAACGCTTCCTCGAGGAAGACGCACCGGGTCCTGGGGTGACCCACTATCGCTTCGTGTTTCGAGACAACCAGGACGCACCCGGCTCCACGGCGCACCACACCCCGAGCCAATCACGAAACCCAGAACCGGAGCCAGCCGCAGGTCCGCAGCCTCTGACGAAAGGTTCGGGAACCCGGGGTACTACCAGCGAATGACCGAGGAAGCCCAGGCGAAGCCGCTGCCGAACGCAGCAATACCGACGAGCATGCCGGGTTTGAGCTTACCGGCCTTGACCGCGTCCCAGAGCCCGAGCGGGATGGTGGCTGCGGTGGTATTTCCGAACTTTTGGATGGTATGATGAACTCGCTCGTGGGGCACGCCGAGCACCTTGGTCACCATCTCGTTGATGCGCAGATTGGCCTGGTGGAAGATGAACAGGTCGATGTCGTCGGGCTTGAGGCCGTTGAAGTCCAGGGCCTCGTGCACCGCTTCCGGCATACGCTGGACCGCATGGAGGAACACGGCCGAGCCGTTCATCTGGGGCAAGTGCTCGAGCCGGTCGATGGCCTCGTGAGAGATCCGCGGGCCTGGGTAGCACTGTCCCGGCGCCTTGCACCAGAGTTCACGTGCGCCTTCGCCGTCCGTGTGGAGGTGAGTGGAGAAGACGTGTGGTTCCTCGAAGGCGGCCTCTCCGTCGCAAGCTCCGAGCACGACGGCGCCGGCGCCATCGGCGAAGAGCACGGCCATCTCGCGGATGTGGTCCCACGCCTCCATGCTTTTGGAGAAGAGGTCGGCGCCGATGAGGAGCACCTTGTTGGCTGCGTGGGTCCGAATGAAGTTGTCGGCGAGGGCGAGCCCGAACACGAAGGCGCAGCAACCCTGTCGAACGTCCCAGCAGGGGATGTTTTTTATCCCCATCTTGGCCTGGAGGAAGCAAGAGGTGGCGGGGTTTTCGTGGTCTGGCGAGTTGGTGGCCAGCACGATCATGTCGATCTCTTCCTTGGCCACCCCGGCGTTCTCGAGGGCATCGTTTGCAGCCCACATGGCCATGTCCGAGGTGGTCACGTCGAGTTCGACCCACCGCCGCTCCTTGATTCCGGACCGTTTCGTTATCCACTCGTCCGACGTATCCATGTAGGTGCACATGTCGTCGTTGGTGACTACCCTGGGGGGGAGGTATGCACCGATACCGAGAATTTTTGAGTGTCGAAAGGTTGGTAGCATGTCTCTCGTTTCCTGGTGCGGATTGGTTGAACGATGAGGACCCGCCGGCACGGCCGCCGCTCGGGCCGGGCCTTGGTCGAAACGGGTACATCATGCCACCGGCGGCAGGCATGCGCCACAGAAAACTGTCGGGGAGGGAGTTGGCGGGGTGGAGGCGGGGTGCGACTCAATCTTCCGGTGCCGACTCGCGTTCTTGCCATGCGTTGAGGAACGGCCGGAGGTCTCCGGCGAGCACCTGCTCGAGGGGGGCGATGGAGGTTCCGGTGCGGGGGTCCCGGGCTGCGCCGTCGACGCCGTAGACCCGGGCGATCTCGAGTCCTGCGCCTGGGTCTTGTTCGAGGTAGGGGCGGAGGTCTGCGAGGAGGTGGCTGAGGGTTTCCTGGTGGGACCCGAGGAAATCGAGCGCGGTGCGTTGGGCGGGGAGTTCAAGGCGAGCGGCAAAAGTGAGTTCAAGCTGGAACGGTCCGGATTTTCGGCGGATGGGTCGGATCCTGGGCCAGGGCGCCACGGAAGCGGAACTTCGAGGTACGACCTGAACGAACACGCGGAGGTCGGATGCCTGGCTCCGGACCAGCCGGTGCACGCCCTGCTCCATGGCCAGGGCCGCCCCCGCCCCCTGGCCTTCGACCTCGAGGACGATCCGGGAGGTCTCTCCATCTGCCTGTTGACAGGCCACAACCCGTGCGGTGAGGCCCAGTTTCTTGCTCCAGGCGAGTTCCATCCTGGTCACATCGGTGAGCCACCTCGTGGCAGGAAGAAGCGGATCCACCTTGCCCAGGACCAGCCACACGGCGCCCGCCCCCTCCTCGGCCAACCGCTCGTCCCATCGCCGCAAGGCGCGGGCAGCCTCTCCGAGGGCCTGGGCGAGCTTCTCCAGGGACGGCGCGGTCGACCCATGAACCTCCTTCCGTGCAGACTCGAGGTGCCGGAGAGGGCCGGCCAGTCGTTCACCACTCTGCACGGCCACGTCGAGTTCCCGGTACCGTTGAACGATTGCCTGGGCCTCTCCTTCTCCTCCCCACAGCCCCTCACGGTCGATCCGCGCCCGCAACTCCGATGCCTCGGCTTTCAAGGCCTCGAGGGACTCGAGCCGACGCGCCGCACTTTGAAGTACCCCCTCGGCCTCGGCCAGGAGTTCCCCCCGAACCAGGGACGGGGCGCCGTCCTCCCCCCCAACAGGCAGCACCACCACGTCTCGCCCCCCCGGTTCCCCCTTCCGGTCCACTCGACGCGCCACCACCCGGTTCCGGCGCACGGTGAGGCGAAAGGTCGATCCTTCGGACGCACGGGTGCGGGCGATCACCTCTGCAACCTCCGGCACCACGTGACGTTCCACCACCCGGGCCAGGTAGCGCACGCCTCGAGCCGGGTCGTGGCCGTGGGCGGCGATCCAGTCCAGCACCACCTCATCCACCTCGAGACGGTACCGCCGCTGCTGGAACCCGCTGCGTGCGCCGACCGCCTCCACCGCTCGCCGGGCGATCTCGCGAACGTGCTCCCGCTCGAGCGCCGAGAACAGCACCACCTGGTCGAATCGATGGAGCAGGTTTGGAGAGAAAAGCCGGGCCAGGACGCATGCCACCTCGCGCCGGACCGCCGACCGGGTGCGCCCTCCCCCGCCGGAGTCGCTGCAAGCGCCGCGGTACACCTCCTGGCCCATGTCCACCGCGGCCACGACCATCAGGGCGCGACAGGAGACGCGGTGCCCAGCCGGGTCGACAAACACCCCGTTGTCGAACCAGTGCGCCAGCTTCGCCAAGACCGCCGGATGGGCACGGTCCAGCCGCTCGAGCAAGAGTACGCCCCAGGGCTTTCCTTCCAGGCGGGCGGCGAGAATCGAGGCGCGTTCCGGCCCGGATTCCGCGTTTCCGAACAGGGCGTCGGCTGCACTCGAGGACGCGAAATCCTCCATGTCCAGCGCCACGACACGCCCGGGAGGCCCGGTCAGGTGTTCTGCCAGCAGTCGTGCCAGGAACCTCTTGCCCACACCCACCGGCCCGGCAAAGAGCAGCACGGCCAGCGGGCGGCCTTGCTCGGTGAGCCCCGCGCCGATTCGAGCCATCGCGCGCACCACGGCCCGCACCGCCTCTCTCTGGCCAAGCAGACGCTCCTGGAGCGCGGACTCGAGTGCTGCCACGTCCAGCAAGGTCTCCGGTTGCACCAGCGTTCCGGGGATCCCGTGGGCACGACAGAACAGGTCCACCACCTCCTGCCGACCGACCGGCCGGGACGGTTCCGTCCGATCCGCATGCCCGCCTGGTCGACCTGCCACCCGGGCTGCCTGCCGGACGATGTCGAGGGCCGCACCAGGAAGCGGAACTTGCGGAAGGAATCGATGGGCCAGGCCCAGCGTCGCATCGATCGCTTCCGGGGCGCAGGGGCTCCCGTGTCCACGTGCTTCGTGTTCGCACCATGCGTTCAGGATACGCCGCGTCCTCTCCAGATCCGGAGCTTCCAGTTCTACCCGCACGAAGTGCGCTTCCAACAACGGGTCACTCGCCGCCGCACCGGCACGTCGCAGAACCGTGCGGGCGAGAACCGGGCCGGGCAGATGAAGGGCGATCAAGGAAACCAGGTGACCCACGTCGTGGCCGGCGGCAACGTCCAGGTCCGAGAAATAGGGAAGGATGTCCGATTGGGCCAGAGCTTCCACCAGGCGCATGACCTCGACTCGCGGGTTCTCGGACCCTACCCGCGTCGAACGCCAGCGCTGGATGGACAGCTCGAGCACAGGTCGATGTTCGAGTTCGGGGACACGTCCGTCTGCAATCCGCTGAACGACCTCGAGGGCCACCGTGTGCCGGCCCACACCCGGTTCGCCGGTCAAGAGGACCCGTTTCCCGGCGACCAGCAGATTCGAAACCCGCTCCACCGTGTCCTCGACCTCGAACGCCCTGGGAAGCGCGCCGGATTTCGCGCACGCGGTCAGGTCGCGCACCTGCCACTTCCGGATGACCTCCACGTCGCTCTGCGTCTGCGCCACGCTCATCGTTCGTCCTCTCTTCCCCAAACAGGACCCCGGTCGCCGGGAATGATACCACGTCCGGGCACGTGTCCCACGGATTTGTGCTGCTGAGATCGACGCATCGATCTATCATACAGCGGCACAAACTGGACGAACCGATGAAACAGGGCAGATGCTTCCGAGGCACTGCGGTGCTCGAGCATGCTGCCTGGTGAGGTGGCTGATGAACGAAACCCTGTTGCTCCGTGCCGAGTTCCTCCTTCCCTTGAGCCGTTCCGGCGGCAGAGACCGGCGGATTGCGGACGGATACGTGTTGTCTCGAGGCCGGGTGGTGGAGGAGGTCGGCCCCTGGGACGAAGCGGTGGAGAGGCGTCTGGCTCCTGCCATCCGATCGGGGGCGGTCGAAGTGATTGGCGGGTTGACCGAGGAGGGGGCGCCGGTCAAGGTTCCTGGAATCCTGCTTCCAGCTTTTGTGAAGGCCCACGGTCATGACCACGAGTCCCCGATCATCGGGGTGGCCAAGGACGAACCACTGACCGACTGGCTGGATCACGCGGTCAATCTGTTCACCGGATTCATGGGCGAAAAACGAGAGGCGTTGGAACGGGCCTTTGGCTGTTCTCCCAACCTGGTGGCCTATCGCAAGGCCCGACTGGACGACCTATCCTTCGGGATCACCTCGAGCATGGTTCACCATTGCAACCACAACAAGTACCGGATCGAGGAGATTTTCGAGGCCAACCGTGAGGCGGGAACCCGCATGATCCTGGCCGTGGGAAGCCAGGACCGGCACTACGACGACCGGATCCTCGACACACCGGACCAGGCGGTGGCTCGCCTCGACGCGGCGAACGAACGGTTTTCGGACCGGGACATGTTCCAGGTCATCCCCGGCCCGGACCAGTTTTTCTCGAACGGGCCGGAGCTGTTGAAGGCGCTCAAGGACTGGTCGAGGCGCAACGGAACGCTCATCCACATCCACAGTTCCGAGGAACCGAGGACCACGGCCTGGTTCCGGGAAACCTACGGCATGACCCCGGTGGCCTACGGGGCAAGTATCGGATTCCTGGACGACCGAACGGTCCTCGCGCACCAGGTCAACTGCACCGACGAGGATCTCGACCTCCTCCAGGAAACCGGAACCCGGGTGGTGCACAACCCGCTGGCCAATACCATTCTCGGCTCCGGCATGCCCCCGGTGGTGGAGATGCTCGAGCGGCGCATTCCGCTGGCAATCTCCACGGATGGGTCTGGAAGTGCGGACAACCAAAACATCATCAATGCTGCCCGCCTCGCCTCCCAGTATCAGAAAGCGTTCCATCGCAATGCCCGGTTGCTCACGGCCCAGCAGGTGCTGGAAATGATCACCTGTATCCCCGCCGACATGCTGGGTCTCAACGTGGGGGAACTGGCCCCGGGGCGGGAGGCGGATTTCGTTCTGGTAGACACTCGAGCCCCCAACATGACCCCGACGCGGCTGGACAACTGCGTGGAAAACCTGATCTGGGCGGCCAGTGGGAACGAAATTCGATACGTGGTGGGCGCTGGCCGTGTCCTGGTGGACGACTACCGGTTCAGAAGCCTTGATGCACAGGAGATCCTGTCTCAAGTTCAGGCCCTCTCCGAGCGATTCGTGGCCTACCGTGCGTCGGCCGAGGAAATCCAGAAGACCGGGGCCCGTTCCGGGGAATAGCCCGACGCCGACCCTTCCGCTCAGGCCGACCCAACCAGCCTCTTGCCCAGCTCCTCATGCCTCTCCGAAGATTCAAGAGGGGCGTACAGGCGCGCGGCACTCGTCCGACAGTGTGTGCCATGGACCAGCTCGGCATACAACCGCCACCCGGATTCACCCGGCACCTGGCAGTCCCGCATTTCCCGGGGGGCGTGGCCCCTCTTGCCACGCTCGATTCACCCTGACACTCCTCGAGACCGAGGAAGACGGAGACCACCGGTCGGGACGTGAGACGGGGGATTCGTTTCCGCCTCTTGGCGCCAGGTTCACGGCGGGGCGGCCATCCGTGCACGCCTCCGGGACAGGCTCCCCCGCGCCTTGCATTCCGTCGTGGCAGACCGGGAAACCGTGTAGTATCATGGGCCAGTCGCACGCCAGTGCTAGCCGACACCCTGTTCCGAAAGGAGATCTTCATGCGATCAACTCACGTGCTGCCCCTGCTGCTCCTCGCCACAGTCACCCTGTCCGGGTGCGATGCGTCTCGAGCGGCGCGGACTGCGGAACCGCCGGTGCAGGAATCGCGAACTTTTGCCCTGTCCATCGACGATCCCGATCTGGACGAACCGCTGCCCATGGACCCGGGGGTGACCACCGGAAAGCTGGACAACGGTCTTACCTACTACATCGAACCGAACCAGAAGCCTTCGGACCGGGTTGCGCTGCGCCTTGTGGTCAAGGTTGGTTCGGTGGTCGAAGACGATGACCAACTGGGTCTCGCCCATTTGCTGGAACACATGGCGTTCAACGGGACGACTCATTTCCCGGCCAATGAACTGGTAAGCTACCTGGAGTCGATCGGGACCCAGTTCGGGCCGCATCTGAATGCGTACACGGCCTATGACGAAACGGTGTACATGCTCCAAATACCGACCGACAAGCCGGAGCTGGTGGACAAGGGGTTCCTGGTCCTTTCCGACTGGGCCCAGGGCATGCTCCTGGACGACGAGGAGATAGAGAAGGAGCGTGGAGTCGTGCTCGAGGAGCGGCGTTCCCGCCGAGGGGCGGGCATGAGGCTGCGAGAGGAATCGGCGCCGCTGATTTTCGGGGAGCGCTATGCAGCCCGGATGCCGATAGGCACCGAGGAGTCGCTGAAGACCTTTGATCCGGACGCACTTCGGCGCTTTTACCGGGACTGGTACCGGCCAGACCTGATGGCGGTCATCGTGGTGGGTACCATCGACACCGAGGCGATGCGTGAGAAGATCGAGACCTATTTCTCGAGTCTGAGCAACCCGGAGCCTTCGCGGCCGAGACCGACCTACCGCATACCGGACCACGCCGGGACCCGATACCTCGTGGCGATGGATCCGGAGTTCAGCACGCCGAGCGCGATCATGGCCTGGACCCGGGATTTTCACTGGCAGCAGACCCGACGGGGCTACGTGGAAAGCATGGTGGGAGATCTGTTCTATGTCATGCTGTACGAACGACTGGCGGGCGTGACCCGGTTGCCGGGTGCACCATTCGTCGGGGCGGTGGGATTCAAGGCCCTGTTGAACGCAGACAAGGAACTCCACCAGGTCCAGGTGGTGCTCAAGCCGGAGGATATTCCTGGCGGGGTCGAAGGTCTGGCCACCGAAGTCCGCCGGATACGGCTGCACGGATTCACCGAAGACGAACTGACCCGGGCCAAGGAGCGGCTCAACCGCCAGATGGAACAGCACTACGAGGAACGCAACAACGCCAAGTCGGGCAATGCAGCGGCCGAAATCGTGCGCAATTTCACCCGGGACGAACCCATGCCCGGTGTGGAGATGGAATGGGAACTGCACCAGACCTACCTCCCTCGGCTGACCCTGGCGGATGTGAACACCTATGCAGCGCTCTGGCTGCCTCCTGAAAACCGGACCGTAATCGTGGCCATTCCGGAAAAGGAGGGAGAGGAAAAGCTGACGGAGAAGATGGTGAGTGAGATCGTGACCCGGGTGGACTCCGAGGATGTGCCTCCACCCCAGCCGGCCCCCACGGTGAAGACGCTCATGGAAGTGCTCCCGGCTCCGGGCCGCATTGTATCCGAGGATACCGTGGATGAGGTCGGCCTGACCATCTGGACGCTGTCGAACGGGGTCCGCGTCGTCGTGAAACCGACCGATTTCAAGAACGAGGAGATCCTGTTCCATTCGTGGCAGTGGGGAGGACATTCCACCGTTCCGGACGACCTTTACGTGGCGGCTGAAACCGCAGTGGAACTCACCCTCGAATCGGGGGCGGGTCCGGTCGATCGAAACGGCCTCGAGCGTTTCCTCGCAGGCAAGCAGGTGCAGGTTCAACCCTACATCAAGGAACTGAGCGAGGGGTTCACCGGCCAGGCCTCCCCCAAGGACCTGGAGACGATGTTCCAGCTCATTTTCCTCTATGCCAACAATCCCCGATTCGACGACAAGGCGTTTGAACGAGTCGTGGAACGGCACAGGACCATGTTGCTCAATCGGGACGCCCAGCCCGAGATGGCGCTGATGGACGAACATCGGAAGCAACTGGCCCAAAACCACCTGCGGCGCAGGCCCTGGACCTTGGAGACCATCGAGCAGATGTCATTGGAGGATTCCACCGACGTCTACTTCGACCTGTTCTCCGACTACAGCGGGATGACGTTCGTGTTCGTGGGCAACGTGGATTTGCCCAGACTCAAGGAACTGGTCACCACCTACCTCGGATCTCTTCCCGGCGGTGGGAGTGAACACAGGTGGAAAGACATCGGCGTGTCGTTCCCGGATCATCCGGTAGCCACCGAGGTCCACGTGGGGATCGAGCCGAAGAGTCTGGTGATCCTCACCTATTTTGGGGATGCCGAGTGGTCTCCGGAAGCCACGTTCACCATGCGGAGCCTGGCCGATGTGGTCCGTATTCGTACTCGGGAGGTGGTTCGAGAGGAACTGAGCGGCACCTACGGGGTGGGAATCTGGTCGAATCTGACCCGGTGGCCCAAAGAGGTCTACCAGTTCTCGTTGCGATGGGGTTGCGACCCCACCCGGGTGGACGAGTTGAAGCAGGCCGTGGCCGACGTGCTCGAGGAACTGAAGCAGGACCCAATTCCGGAGGAATATATCGAGAAGGTTCGGGAAACCCAGCGGAGGACCCTGGAGACCAGCCTGGACCAGAACACCTACTGGCTCCGGCAATTGGTCCGTCTCTACCAGAATCAGCTCGACCCCCGGCTGATTCTCCAGTACGGCGACTGGGTGGAGGCACTGACCGCAGAGCAGGTGCAGGCCGCAGCCCGGCTCTACCTCGTGCCAGAACGCACCGTGGAAACGGTTCTCTACCCGGCAGAGCCGCAAGAACCCGACCCGGCGAAGACCGACAAGGAGTAGCCCGTACCCGTCCCCCCTCCGGCTGCTCCTCTTGCCGCTTCACCCTTCCTTTTTCCCCTCCTTGAGCGCACGCACCTTGTCCATCTCCTCCTTGAGTTGCTCCTTCTGCCGCTTCGCTTCCTTGGGCAGCGCGTCCACCGCCCGTTCCAGGCACGCGATTGCTCGATCATACTCCCCCAGCAACTTGAACACATTGCTCGCGTTCAACTGGGCTTCCACATCGTCATCCGCGAGATCGAGCCGCTCCACCAGCGCCATGGCCTGATCGTGCGCTTCCCTGGCCGCCCCCTCGTCCCCCTTGGCCCGATGACCGGCAGCCAACACCCCTTGGGCGTAAAACATTCGGTAGTCGTCATGCAGGGCACGCGCCACTTCCAGGGCTTGCTTCCCCGCCTCCACCGCCTCGTCGCCTGCTCCCTGCTCCGCCTGCATGTCCCCCAGGGCCAGGAGCATGTCGGCCTCGTGCCACCGATTCCCGGTCTCCCTGGCCAGTTCCACGCCTTGCCGGGCCAGTTCCAGCGCACGGGTCACCTCGTCATGACCGTAGAACTCGTCGATGGCATGATTCAGGTACGTATTCTCCAACTCGTAGTACCCAGCGTCCCGCACCATGACCAGTTGGTCCTCTCGAACACGCCTGGCCTCGTCCCAGCCGCCGGTGGCGATCAAGATCCGCACGAGCATGTCGGTGGGTTGAACGACCCCGAGCACGTTGCCGGAGGACTTGAACGCGGCCACGATCCTTTCGAATTCGGCAAGGTAGTCGTTCAAACTGGTGGGACGGGAACTCACGTTGTACCTTGGTTGGTAGGTGGATGCGCGACCCAGACTGCGCATATCGCTGAAGCGCTGTACCGTGATGATCCAGCGGATCATCTCCACCCCGTCGGCCAGGGCCATGGTCGGGGCACGGAACAGGGGGGTCCAGAGCCAGCCTTCGTAGGCGTCGCGGGCCTTGGCGATCTTCTTGGCGTCCTTTTTTCTCCCCAGTTCCTTGTAGAGCGGCTCGAGCTTGGCGCCTGTGTACAGGATCCACTGCGGGTCGTCGATTTCCTGGAAAATTTTCCACGCGGCCTCATATCGGGACAGGGCACCGTCCTTGCGGCCTTCTGCCTCGAGGAGTTCCCCGGCGAACTCGGTCAGGTCCGCCACAAGAACCCGGTCTCCGATCTGCTCGGCAAGGGATACGGCCCGATCCACCCAGGCCAGGGCATCGTCGACCTTCTCCGCCTTGTTCAGCATGCGTGCGGCGCGGCGGTACAGGTCCACGCGCTCGCGCAAGAGGGCTTTCACTCCCGGTTCCGCCTCCACCTGCTCCACCAGTTCCCCGATGCGAGCCAGTTGACCCTGTGCGTAGGCTGCCTGAACCAGGCCGGAAGCCACCCGCACCAGGCCGCGGGTATCTCCGAGGTCACGATAGAGGTCGTAGGCAGTACGCAGGTCCGCCTCGGCGTTCCGTGGATGTCCGAGGTCGAGCCAGGTTCCCCCGCGGTATCGCCGGAGGTGCGCCACCAGCTTGCGGTCGCCGCCGGAGGTGGCCCGTCGCAAGGCTCGATCGACATACTGAAGACTCTTGTGATACTCCCCTTTCCACTGATACACCTGCCAGAAGAAGCCCTCGCTGGCGTTCCAGGGAGGGAATTCGCCGGACATGGGTGGCTCGAGTTTTACGCCGCGCCGAGCCTCGAGGCGTGCGTTGTTGAAGTCGCCCCGAACCAGGTGGCAGAGTGCCCGTAGGCGGTGGGCTCGAGCTTCCAGGATAGGCTGTTTCGCGGTGCGGTGCACCATGATCGCCGCCTCCACCTTGGCAGCGGCCAGGTCCGGCTCGTTCCGACACAGGTGGGCGATGCCGAGATGGCGAAGGCCCAGTCCTTCCAGGTGGGCGTCCCCGGCTTCCCGGGCGCGATCGATGGCATTTTCATAGCCGGACACGACGGACTCGAGCTGGTCACGGCGAAGGTGTACGTCGGCCAGGGCGATACCGAACCAGGCCTCGAGGGCCGCCTGGCCGGCGACTCCGTCGATGGCTGTTTGCAGGTGTTCCAGGGCTGCGTCCGGGTGGTTCCGGGCCATCTCGAGGAGGCCGAGGCAGCCCTGGGCCATGGCGGCGCCCACTTTGTCCTTTGCAGGTCCCTTGTACAGGGATCGAGCCGCCTCGATCCGTTGTCCCGCTTCCACCGTTTCGCGCAGTTCCATGTGAATCAGAGCAGCCAACAGTTCCAGGTCGGCCTGCAGCCCGGCATGGTCGTGGGCTGCGGCCTCTCGAGCAGCGTTCACGGCGTCCAGAGCGTCTCGAAGGGCGTACTGCCCAAACGCGGCCCAGACCTCGACCCGGTGGGCCCAGGTGTTGCGCTGGGCCCGGACCGATGCCGGATTGGACAGGTCGAGGTTTTCGAGGCCGGCAACAGGTCGAAGCCCAGCAGGAGGAGCCGGTGTGTCGGGCGCAGGAGAAGCATTCCCGGCCTGTGTCTCGGGAGCGGTTTGTGCATAACCGGGCGCGGCGGACCCAAGCATGCAAATGAGTCCCAGGGCCGGCAACATCCACCGGCCCACCCTGTTGCCACGATAGGTCGTCTGCATCATTTCTTTGGACCTCCACCAACGTTGGGAACGGATTCGTTGATATTGAGGATGGCACTCGAGCCAGACCAGATCCCTGATCGACCTGGGTGGTGTGAACAGGTCAGCCCTCGAATGCGGCGTCGGTGATCTCTAGTCCGCGATCAATGATCGCGAAACCCTCGAGAAGCTGCTCCTCGGTGATACACAGGGGAGGATTGCACATGAAGCTGCCCCACCGCACGAAGGTGAACAGCCCGTTGTCCCGGAAGAAGCGGGCCAAGCGCGTCATGGCAGGGTGCGTGCCGTTGTAAGGAGCCAGGCGCGTGCCCCGGCTATCTTTTTGCAAGTCTATCATGCCGAACAGGCCGATGCAGCGGCCCTCCCGGACAGAAGGATGTCGTTCTTTCATCCGGTCCATTTCGCGCCGCATCAGCACGCCCATCGTGCGAGCGTTCTCCACCAAGTCCTCGTCCAGGATGACCCGGATGGCCGCCTCGGCTGCGGCGAGGCCGACTGCGTGGGCGTTGTAGGTGAGTCCTCCCCAGAAAACGTTCTTGCGAAAGTGCTCTGCGATCCGGTCGCTCACCCCCATGCACCCGAGGGGGACATAGGAACTGGTCAGCCCCTTGGCCATCGTCACGATGTCGGGGACGATTCCGGCATGCTCGAAAGCAAACATCTTGCCCGTACGCCCGAATCCGCACATCACCTCGTCGCAGATGAGCAGGATATCGTATCGGGAAAGGAGTTCCCGCAATCCCTCCAGGTAGCCGGCAGGAGGCGCCAGGATACCGTTCGTCCCGGTCACGGTCTCGATGATCATGGCGGCAATGGTATGCGGCCCCTCGTACTGAATGACCTCTTCCAGGTATCGCAGGTTGTTTGCCGTGCGTTCCTCGTCCGTATCGCCGAAAGAATAGTCGTACGGCACCGGGTCCAGAACGTGGATGATCCCGGGGGTGCCCGGCTCATTGGGCCAACGGCGCGGGTCACCGGTGAGTTGCATCGTGAGGTTGGTGCCACCGTGATAGCTCCGATAGCGACTGAGGATTTTCTGTCGGCCAGTGAACAGACGGGCCGCGCGGATGGCGTTCTCGTTGGCCTCGGCGCCGCCCAGAGTGAAGAAGAAGGTGTTGATGTCGCCCGGTGTGATCTCGGCGAGGAGTTTCGCAGTCCTGGCGCGTACCTCGGTGGCCGTCCCAGGGTACACGTAGGTAAGTTTTTCCACCTGGCGTTGAATGGCCTCCACCACTCTTGGATGGCCGTGCCCAATGAGCACGCTCATCAACTGGCTATTAAAATCCAGGATCCGGCGGCCGTCGGGCGTGTAGAGGTAGACGCCCTTGGCCGTGGCGACCGGCAACGGGTCCACGTCATCGCCGCGAGTCCAGGTGTACATGGTGTGTCGCTTGCACAGTTCGATCATCTCTTCGCTGTTCATCGTCGCTCCCTCTCTTGGCCCCTTCCCCGCCCCGGGATCCACCGGTGGCGTTCGGGATGTTTCCTTCTACCACCCAAAAACGCACCTCGTCAAGACGGTGCGGGCTGAACCGTTTGCGTCTGGATTGGCGGAGGGCCTGTACGGCCGAAGGCCCCCCCGTCTCTCTCGTGAAAAGACCGGCGCACCCGCGGTTGCGCTCCTTGTGCGAACAGAGTATCTTGGCGCCATGTGGGTGGTGCCACCCCAAGCGAATCACGACAGGGGGGTGTCTGGGGGTCTTGCCCGGATTCCGGAATCAGATATGATACCCTTGCAGGAGCGGCTG
>CAYQMG010000024.1:0-30598 GCA_964418585.1 uncultured Gammaproteobacteria bacterium
CAGGTCCTCGAGTGCCGCCTCGTAGCGCTCGCGGTCGGATGGCTGGAACAGGGTGGTTGCGGTCGCTCCCGGAGAGAGTTCTCGGGCGGGCCCTCCCAGTTTTCTGGCGGCCGGATTCGCGTACAGGATGGTGCCCTTTTCATCGGTGAGGGCGATGGGGTCCCGGGCGAGGTCGGAAAGGAAACGGAGCCAGGTCTCGCGCTCGCGGAGGTCTGTCATGGCTTGTTGTTGAACTCTCCTGCTCTCGTGTCGTTCGATGGCGAAACAGATGGAGCGCCACAGGTCTCGGCCGTCGAAATTTCCTTTCAGGAGGAAATCCTGTGCACCCAATCTGATGGTTCCGGTGGCGATTTCTTCGTCCTCCAGTGCGGTGAGCACGATGACCGGGCATTGTGGCGAGGACTCGATCAAGGTGCTCAAGGTCTTCATGCCCCGGCTGTCCGGGAGGTTGAGATCCAGGAGCACGACGTGGTAGGTTCGCTGTTGGAGGCGGGAGAGCGTTTCGGCCAGGGTCGACACGGGCTCGACCCGGAAGGAGCGGCTTGCCTCTCGACGCAGCATGGCCCGGATGAGCACCGCGAAGGCGTCGCTGTCTTCCACGAGCAGGATGAGCAGGTCCTTGGTCGTTTCCATGAGGATAGACTCCTGATTCTCATGGCATGGGCTGGCTCGAGCCGTCTTCTGCCCTTTCTTTTCGATTGGGACATCTGGAAGCAGACTGAAGCGGTTCGGCTCGAGTGCCGGAATCGTCGGATGACACCCGTTCTTCGATGATCCAGTCGCAGTCAGGTCCCCGGGCGTTGTCCTCGTCCTGTTTTTCCTTGTCGGATTGCGGAGTTCGGTCCATCTCTTCTCGGGGCGACAGTCGAATGATGTTGGCCTTCAACATTTCCAGCAAGGCCAGAAACGTGATGATGATTTCGACTCTTGAGTTCAGGGATTCGAACAACCGCCGGAAGCTCAGGGTCTCCCGTTTTCTCACCAGGTCGTGAAGCCAATGGATACGCTCCACCACGGAGACCCGGACCGAGGTGATGTGGTGCGTCATTTCCCGGGATTGAACCCGACTCAGCACCTCCTTGAGCGCGCTCATCAGGTCGAACAGGCTCACTTCCAGGGCAGGAGACCGGTCCACGAGTGCGGGATCCAGCGCAGGGACGCCCCGCTCAAACTCATCCCGGTTGAGGCAAGGGGCACGCTGGAGCCGTTCCGCGGCCTCCCGGTATCGCTGGTACTCGAGGAGTCGTTCCACCAACGGTGCGCGGGGATCTTCGATCTCCGGCTCATCATCGGCCATTTCCTGGGCGGCCACCAGCATCCGGCTCTTGATCGCGGCAAGCATGGAGGCCATCAACAAGAACTCGCCCGCCACCGCCAGGTTCAACTCGGTCATCAAGTCCAGATACTCGAGGTATTCTTCGGTGATTCGCGCAATCGGGATATCCCAGATGTCCAGTTCATCCCGCTTGATGAGATACAGCAACAGGTCCAGTGGGCCCTCGAATGCGGGAAGATTCACCCGGTACGGCCGTTCACTTGCTCCTGGTTCCATGCCTGGCTCCGAGTGCGCTCCTCACAAACGCTTCCGCCCCCTTCGTATCCAGCCCCTGGTTCAGAGCCTTGCGACGAAGCACCCGCAACATCTCCGAAACATGCGGACCAGGACGCATCCCCAGGGCCAGAAGCGCCTCCCCCGAGAGTGGAGGCTCCACATGCCGGTAGACGGTCAGGTAGGCGCTCAAACGCGCCTCGGCTCGCTCGTCCGCCGCCTCGGCCCATGCTCCGACCCACCCTGCCATGCCCAGAGGCTCGAGCCGCTCCACCAGCTCGGACGGAGCGACCGGATCCGGGCTGCTCAGCCATGCCACCACCTTGTCCGCCACTTCCCACCAGCGTGCAATGGCTTGAGCCGTGGCACGGGGGGAAAAGAGCCTTGTCCCCAGGTGGTGTGGCACCCCTCCTGCCCCCAGGAGACGGAACGCCTCCATCAATCGCACTTCCCACAGATGGAGCGTCGGCCCGGACAGGGGCCGGACCTGATTGGCCTCCTGGCATGTGTGCCAGGCAGCGTCCACCCGTGGAAGCCGTGCGCGAAGCAGATTCCTCGAACTCCGGGTGCGGCACGGGGTCGAAGGCTCGGCACGGCGTCGCTGTCCGCCTGTTTCCCCTCCTCCATCGAAGCACAAAACGATGCCAAGGTCAACGAGCCGTTCGGCGACTCGAACGATTTCCTCCTCGGACCAGGCGCGAGACACGGCAGTGCGCAATCGGGCGTGGGACAGCCGCATGGGAAGCCGTTCCGCCATTGCGCGACGCGCCAGTGATTCGGTGGCACCGTCCATCGTGAACCCGAGTCGTGCTTCATATTGCACGGCCCGAAACAGGCGGGTCGGGTCATCCAGGAACGATGCGTCGTGCAGGATTCGAATGGTTCCTGTGGCCAGGTCCTTGCAACCGCCGGCCGGGTCCAGGAACTCGCCGCAGCCTGCCGGGTCGATCCTGACTGCCATGGCATTGATGGCGAAGTCCCGCCGGAGCAGGTCCTGTTCCACGGTTCCTGGCGCCACGAGGGGCAGTGCTGCAGGCCGGGGATATCGTTCGGTGCGGGCCATGGCGAAGTCGAAGCGAGGTCCTCCCTGGAGGAAGAGCGCAGCGGTTCCAAACCGCTCGTGAGTCCTGGTTTTTCCTCCGACCGTTGCATTGAGTGTGCGGACCAGGTCCAGGACGGTACTGGGTTGTCCCACCACCACCAGATCGATGTCCACGAGGTTCGCGCGGTCGAGCAGCAGGTCGCGAACCGCACCGCCCACCAGGAACAGGGGGGTTGAGAGCCGTTGCGCCGCGGAAGAGGCTGCACGAAGGATCTCGACCGTGGCGTCGGGAAGGGGCAGGGCGGTTGGCGACGAGCCCAGGATTGCCTCTCGTACTGCGTGGGCGAGCCAGTTTCCGTTTCGCCTGGGGGACGCGAGGGGGGTGTCCGCCTCGGGTCCGGTTCCTGGTTCGACCATCATGCCTCCTCGAGCCTGTTGGCCGGGTCAGCCTCTGGGGTGATACTTGTCGTGTATCTCCTTGAGGCGTTCCCGGGTGACGTGGGTATAGATCTGGGTCGTCGAGATGTCGGCGTGGCCGAGCATCATCTGGACCGAGCGGAGGTCCGCGCCGTGGTCCAGCAGGTGGGTGGCGAAGGAGTGGCGCAGTTTGTGTGGGCTGATGTTCTTGGTGATACCCGACTGAGCCGCGTATTTTTTGATGGTCTTCCAGAATGCCTGGCGGGTCATCCGGTCCCCCAGCCGGGACAGAAACACGTAGGGCGTCGGATGCGCCTTCATGAGCGCCGGTCTGGCCTGCTCGAGGTACCGTTGCAGGACTTCTCGAGCCTGCCGGCCCATTGGCACCAGCCGTTGCTTCTGACCCTTGCCCACGGTGGTCACGCACCCCATTTCAAGGTTGATGTCCTGGAGCTTGAGTGAGACGAGTTCGGAGATTCTGAGACCAGTCGCGTAGAGAACCTCGAGCATGGCGGCGTCCCGCAGCCCGGTGGGCGTATCCTGGTTCGGTTGACTCAGCAGCGTCTCCACCTCCTCCGTGGTCAGCACCTCGGGCAGCTTCCGCCAGAGCTTCGGTGAGGCCACTTGCGCCGATGGATTCGCCTCGATCCGCCCCATTCGGTCCTGGTATTTCAGGAACATCCGGACCGACACCAGGTGCCTCGCCACCGACCGGGTGGACAGCCCTGCTTCCTGGAGTGACACCAGGAACTCGACAATGTGCGCCTGCTCCACCTCGTCCACCCGGGTTACCCCGGCTTCTTCAAGGAACTGGGCAAACTTTGCCAGATCCCGCCCATAGGCGTCCAGCGTGTTGGCTGCCAGCCCCCGCTCCACCTTCAGATGGTTGAAAAACTCGTCCAATGCATGATCCACCGCAACGCCCATCACATCTCCCCCGCCCGGGAGCGCGCGGCCGTCTCGGCTCGATACCGGCGAACACCCGCCGAAATGGCCTCGGCCACGATTTCCTGGTATCGCTCGCTCCCCAGACGTATCTCCTCGACCGGATTACTGATGAATGAAACTTCGACCAGAATACTCGGCATTTGCGCTCCGAACAAGACATAGAAGAGCGCGCTCTTCACGCCGAGGTCCCGAACGGTTCGAGGAGGATAGTGGTGGCGGATTCCTTCAACGAGGGCCTGTTGCACCGAGCGGGCGAGTCGTCTCGAGTACTGGACATTGCCCGAGATGGTGAGGTCCTGGACGATCATGTCGAGGAGCGAGTGGTCCTTGAGGGTTGCGTTTTCCTTGGCGGCAAGCCGGGCGGCTCCTTCGTCGGACGCAGTGTCCAGGTAGTAGGTTTCGATACCGCTCGCCTCGGGGTTGGTGAGTGCGTTGGCGTGGATGGAGATGAACAGATCCCCGTCGTGCCGGTTGGCGACCCTGGTTCGTGCATCCAGAGGGACGAACACGTCGGCATCGCGGACCATCACCACCGTGACGCCCGGGATGGTCTCGAGCTTTTCTCGAGTCCTGCGGGCGATGGCGAGCACCACGTCCTTTTCTCGAGTGCCCGCCGGGCCGATGGCGCCGGTATCCTTGCCTCCGTGGCCGGCATCCAGCACGACCACGAACGTATCATCGCTGCCGGAATCTGATTCGTCAGCCGGCTGTTGTCCGTCCAGGTTGAGCACCAGGGCCTCGAGGGCGTCGTTGTCGTCAGGCGCCTCGATCCGACCGAACAGGTCGATGAGTATCCGGAAAGGGGACCGGAAAGGGGTGACGCGATAGGACCTGAGAGCGCCCACTTCGAGCACGAGTTCCAGGGTGTTGCGGGAGGGGTGTTCGACCGAAAGGGTGTGGAGCAGGCCGCCCGAGACGGGGACGAGCAAACCGTCTTCGCCCGGAATGAGCGAATCCTCGAAATCCTGGTCCAGGATCACCCCGTCCAGGTCCACGACCACCCGACCGGTCGACGCGCCTGGTGTCTGAATCTGCTCGTGCCGGTAGTCGACCTTGCGCGATACGTCCAGGACCACGCGGGTGTAGTCCGGGTTGGTCCACACCTTGACAGAGGAGAGGATGGCCGGTGGCTCCGGGGTGGGACCCGGCTGGGGCGAGGGCTCGAGCTGAGCCGGCGTCTGTTCCTCGGCGCGCCGTGCCTCGGCGGCAAAGGTGTGAAGCAGGCGCCGGGCATCATCGGTGCGGTTTCCATCCGGGTAGGTGGTCAGGACGCTCCGGAGCACCCGGACCGAGGCGTTCACATCGCCAAGCTTGTGAAGGATTTCCCCTCGGAAAAAGAGGGCGTCGTCGGCGAGGGGGTTGGCCGGATACTTGAGGACCAGTTCGTTGAGTGTGTCGTGGGCTTTCTGCAGGTCCTCCACCCGGCGGAACTGCCCGTACATCCCAAAGTAGACCATGCCCAGGGTGTAGCGCATCCGCGCGTCAAGTCGGGGGCGCTGCGCGGATTCCTCGCCGATGAGGCCGCTCAGACGCTCCACGATGGCTTCCCAGTTGGCCCGTTCGGCCCGACGCACCGGGTTCGCTCTCAGCGCTGCATAGTCGCTCCGAATCGCCTGGTACTGCGCATCCAGCGTGTCCCCACCGCCCGAGACTTCGGTCGGTGCGGCCAGCAACAGAACCATGGCGATCAGCAACAGCTTTTTCATTGACTCGCCGCATCACACGCCGGTCCGCCGGCGTCCCTGCCTGCATTGCGACCAGGCCGCTCCCTCGAAAAGCCTTCCGTTCCTGGTCACTCGTTTCGCGCCATCTCCTGAAGCACGGAGAGCTTCTCCAGCGCCTCCAACGGCGTCAGTCGGTTGACGTCCAACTCCAACAACGCTTCCTTGACCGCAGAGGGGGGCGCAAACAGCGAATATTGCCCGGTGCGGCGCCTCTTCTCCTCCTTCCGGGCCAGCTTCGGCTCTCCAAGCTCGTTGAACTCCCCGCGCTCCAGGTTGTGCAACACTTCCTTGGCTCGCTCCACGACTTCCTTGGGAAGCCCCGCAAGTCTCGCCACCTGAATTCCGTAGCTCCGGCTCGCGCCCCCCTCCTTCAGCTTGCGCAAAAACATCACCTGGTCCCCCCACTCCTTCACCGTCACGGTCAGGTTCACAACACGCTCCCGTGTCACCGCCAGATCGATCAGCTCGTGGTAGTGCGTCGCGAAAATCACCTTGCACCCGATCTTGTCATGCAACATCTCCGCCACCGCCCAGGCAATGGATAGACCGTCAAACGTGGAAGTCCCTCGGCCGATCTCGTCCAGCAACACCAGACTCCGGCGCGTGGCAAAGTGGAGAATGTTCGCCGTCTCCGTCATTTCTACCATGAACGTCGACCGGCCTCGAGCCAGGTTGTCAGAGGCTCCAACCCGCGTGAATACCCGATCCACAACCCCAATTCGGCAGCGCCGGGCCGGCACAAAACTCCCCATCTGCGCCATGATCGTGATGAGCGCCACCTGCCGCATGATCGTCGACTTCCCCGCCATGTTCGGACCGGTCAGAATGATCTCCTGCCGCGAACGGGTGTCCAGACGGATATCGTTGGGCACAAAACGATCCCGCCCCATCGCCCGCTCCACCACCGGATGACGCCCCTCCACAATGTCTATCACGTCGCTCCGATCCACAACCGGACGGGTGTATCGGTACTTCTCCGCCACCTCCGCCAGCGAACAAAGCGCATCCAGTTCGGCAAGCCGGGTCGCCAGGGTCTTGAACCGACCGTGCATGGCGCCCAGCTTCGAACGCACGGCCGCAAACAACTCGTGCTCCATCGCGATACGGCGTTCTTCCGCCCCAAGCACCCTGGATTCATACTCCTTCAATTCCTGCGTGATGAACCGTTCGCACGTGGTCAGCGTCTGCTTCCGGATGTAGTCCGCCGGGACCGCCCCCAGGTTGGCTCGAGTGACTTCGATGAAATACCCGAACATTTTGTTGTATCGGACCTTGAGTGACCCGATCCCGGTCCGTTCCCGTTCCTGGGCCTCCAGGCGGGCGATGAAGGCTTTTCCCTCGCTGCTGAGCGCAATCAGTTCGTCCAGGTCCGGGTCGTATCCGGTGCGAATGACGCCTCCTTCTTTCAAGGAAACGGGTGGGTCATCCACGATGGCCTTGCGGATGAGATCTGCGGCTTCGCTGCAAGGGTCGAGTGCGGCGAATGTCTGGAGTTCCGGTGTGGCGCTGGTTTCGATGAGGGAGATGAGTCCCGGGATCTGCTCGATGGACCGGCGGAGTGCGGCGATGTCTCGAGGGTTGGCGGACCCAGCGACGATCTTGGCGGTGAGGCGCTCCAGGTCTGCGATACCCTGGAGTCGTTCCTGGATGTCCTGGCGGAGCTTGGTTGCGTGGTAGAGGGCTTCCACGCGGTCGAGCCGGTCCCGGATGATGTCCGGGTCGAGGAGTGGGTAGACGAGCCAACGTCTCAGGGTACGGCCGCCCATGGCGGTGGAGGTGTGGTCCAGGAGGTGGAGGAGGCTGCCGGTTTTCTTGCCTTCCTGGATGGTGCGAAGCAGTTCCAGATTGGTCTTTGTGGTGTCGTCCAGCACCAGGTAGTCGTGGATCTGGTACGGAACGAGGCGCTCGAGGTGAAGCGCGCCTTCGGGTCGCGTCTGCCGGAGATAGTCGAGGACTCCGCCTGCTGCGGCGATGCCGGCGGAAAGTCCCTCACAGCCGAACCCGTCGAGGGTGTCCACGTCGAAATGGGAGAGAAGGGCCTCCCTGGCCGTCGAGACATCGAACACGTGATTGTCGAGGTTGTTGACGAGACAGTCGGTATTCTGGAGCAGGCGTTCCACGGCAGGGTCCGCCTCGAGTGCGCGGGGAATGACGATTTCCCTGGGCTCGACTCGAGCGATCTCGGTGGCGACCTCGTCCTCGGTCTCCAGTTCGGATGTGTAAAAGTCCCGAGTGGACACGTCGGCATAGGCGATGCCCCACCGTTTTCCCACACGGACCAGCCCCAGGAGAAAGTTGTGGCTTTTGGCCTCGAGTGTTCCCTCCTCGAGAATGACCCCGGGGGTGACCACGTGCAAGACCTCTCGGTCGACGATCCGTCGCGATGTCTTGGGGTCGCCGACCTGTTCACAGATGGCGACCTTGAACCCCTGGTCGACCAATCGTGCAATGTATTGTTCCGCCGATTGATGCGGAACCCCGGCCATGGGGATGGGCTCATCGCCGACCTTGCCCCTCGAGGTCAGGGTGATGCCGAGGGCTTTGGCTGCTTGCCTGGCGTCGTCGAAGAACATTTCGTAGAAGTCGCCCATCCGGAAAAAGAGGATTGCGTCCTCGTGCTGAGACTTGATTTCCATGTATTGCCGCAGGAATGGCGTGGTTTCGTTCACTGTTCACCTCCTGAGGCGTCAGGGGACCTGCGGAATCGGGCGATGAAGAAGGCGTCGCAGCCGTCCCGGTGCGGGAAGGTTCGGACACACCCATCGTTTCCCACGAGGTGGCCGAGTGCCGGGGGCAGCACATGGCGCAGATCCTCGAGATGGAAGTCAGGATTGGCTGCAAGGAAGGCCCGGACCACCCCTGTGGTCTCCTGTTCGGTCATGGTGCAGACGCTGTAGACGAGGGCGCCGGTGGAGCGAACGGCTCGAGCCGCGTGTGTCAGGATTGCCTGCTGGCGTCGTGCGTAGCGGGGGAGATCGTCTTGCCGGCGTCGCCACTTGATCTCGGGGTGTCGCCGAACGACGCCGAGGCCGGAGCAGGGGGCATCGACCAGGACGCGGTCGAACGTCTTGGGCCAGAGATCCGGAAGGGGAAGGGCGTGTTCGAGAGATGGGGAGGCCGGTTCTGGATCGTTGACCTGTCCGCGCCCGGGGTCACCGGCCCAGGTGTGCGGTGCGGTGTGAATTCGCCCGGGACAGGCGCGTCGAGCACTCTCCTCGAGCAGCGCCAATCGGTCGGCGGAAGCGTCGGTGGCGAAGACCGTCCCGGAGGCCCCGACCTGCTCGGCCAGGTGCAGCGCTTTGCCTCCAGGTGCAGCGCAGGCGTCGAGCACCTGACTGCCTGTTTTTGCGGACACGGCGAGGCCGACGATCTGGCTGGCCTCGTCTTGAACGGAAAACCAGCCGTGGCGATACCCGGGCAGGGTGGTGACCGGAACCCGGTCCCTTATCACGACCGCGGCGGGCGCCAGACGACCGGGAACGGCGTCAAGTCCATGGGCTTTCAACGCCTCGAGGAAGTCCGTCCTGGACACGTGCTCGGTGTGGACCCTCAGCGTGAGCGGAGGCGCCAGGTTGCTGGCCTGGAGGAAAGGCGCCAGCGCGTCAGGGTCGAGCACGCGGCCCAGGGTGGCGACCATCCAGATGGGCCAGGAGAGGCGGCGAGCCATCGCTGCGGGAGTATCCCCTTGCATGGTGGCGGCCAGTCGCTCCCGTTCCCGAATGTACCGGCGCAACGTGGCATTCACCAGCCCTGTGGCCCACGCAGAGCCGGACACACGACACAGGGTGACGCTTTCACTCACCACCGCATGCGCCGGGGCCCGGAATTCCTCGCCGAGCTGGTACAAACCCAGGCGCAGGATGGAACGGACGCCCGGGGAAAGTTTCCTGGCAGGCCGCGTCAGAAGTTGGTCCAGCAGGTGGTCGAGACGACCTCTCCAGCGCAGCACGCCCAGCACCAGTTCGTGTGTGAATCTCCTGTCCCGGTCGTCAAGCCCGCCACAGGCCTCGAGCAGCAGGCGATCCGCGCGTCCCCCGTTCCGATCCCACGCCTCGAGCACACGCAGCGCTGCCAGGCGAGCAGCGGAAACCCCGGTTTTGGCACGACGACGTTTCGACGACATGAGGCGATTCTCGCTACACGGGGAAACAGGGAGCCGCGCCGCAGACAGGCCAGACTCGAGCTGGGCCACTCGACTGCTCACGGGCGACCCGGACAGGCATGAGGTGCAGGAAAAGAGACCTGCGCGATGGCGCAGACAGCCGGCCCGCGCACGAGCGAGAAACCGGCCAACGAGGTTCGGGCCGCACCCAGATGGCGGTCCGGATGGATCGAGGAACTGACAGAGCTTACTGCTGGTCGCGTCCGCCCGCGTTCACCCGCTCGCGCAGCTCCTTCCCCACCTTGAAATATGGGACTCGCTTCTCGGCGATGTGAACGACCGCACCCGTCTTCGGATTGCGTCCCTCCCTGGCCTTTCGGGTCCTCACGGTGAAACTCCCGACGCCGCGAATCTCGATCCTTTCACCGCGAATAAGCGCATCCCGCATGCTGTCGAAAATGGTATTGACAACTATCTCGACATCCTTCCTGGAGATGGTCTCGCATTTCGCGGCAATCTTCTCAACGAGTTCGCTCTTGGTCACGATGGGCTCCTTGCGAAACAGTCAGCCGTGGCTACCATGAACGCGCGAGGAACGAATCAGAGGCGGCTCGCACCCAGAGATTGTTCCACCGAAACTCAATGGTGTCGAAAAGTAGATCAAAACGCAAGAAAATTCAGTCGCCACTCGGCTCTTCGGTCGAGGTCGGCGCTTGCTCGCCGCCATCCGCAGCGGCTTCTCCTGCGGCGCTGTCTTCCTCGTCCGCCTTGGCTTCCTCCTTCTTGGGAGCGGCGGCGAACAGGTCGCGACGAATGATGTCGCCCAGGGTAGCCTTGGAACTCCCCTGTGCCACGGTCTGAATGTCCTCGGCCTCGGCCCGCCGTTCCACGGCTTTCTCCGAAAGGCCGATCTTCCGATCATGCGGATCGATGGAGATGATCTCCGCGGTGATCTGGTCGTTTTCGTGATAGTACTCGTGCAGCTCGCCCTGGCGTCCATGCTTCAGTTCGCTGGCATGTACCAGCCCCTCGACGCCCTCTTCGATCTCCACGAACACGCCAAACTCGGCAATGTGCACCACCTGACCGGTGACGACCTGGCCGAGGAAGTAGCGGGAGGTGATGTTGGACCACGGGTCCGGTGTCAACTGCTTGATACCCAGGGAGAAACGCTCGTTGGCCTTGTCGATGTTGAGGACCTTGGCCTCGACGATCTGACCCTTCTTGTATCGCTCCGAGGGGTGCTTGATTCGCTGGCCCCAGGAGATATCCGAGATGTGGACCAGTCCGTCGATTCCCTCCTCGACTCCCACGAAGATACCGAAGTCGGTGATGTTCCGGACCCGACCGGTGATGATGGACCCCACCGGATACTTGTACTCGATGATGTCCCAGGGATTGGCCTCGAGCTGCTTCATGCCCAGGGAGACACGCTTGTGCTCCACGTCGATGTCGAGCACGACCGCGTCCACTTCTTCGCCCTGCTGCACGATTTTCGAGGGGTGCTTGATCCGCTTGTTCCAGCTCATCTCGCTGATGTGAACCAGCCCCTCGATCCCTTCCTCGATCTCGACGAACGCGCCGTAGTCGGTGAGACTCACCACGCGCCCGCGGATCTTGGTCCCCGGAGGGTACTTGAGGTCTGCATCGGTCCACGGGTCGGGCTTGATCTGCTTGTACCCGAGGCTGACCCGCTGAGTCTGCGGATCGAACTTGAGGATCATGACGTCGACCTCGTCGCCCTGCGCGAAGAGTTCCGACGGATGATTGATACGTCCATACGACATGTCGGTGATGTGCAGGAGACCGTCGATACCACCGAGGTCGATGAAAGCGCCGTAGTCCGTGATGTTCTTGACGACGCCCCGCATGATCTTGCCGACTTCGATCTTCTTGAGCGTGTCCTTCCGGCGCTCCTCCCGTTCCTTCTCGAGCAGAACGCGGCGAGAAAGAACGATGTTGCCCCGTTTCTTGTTGAACTTGATGATCTTGAACTTGGCCCGTGTGCCGATCAATTTGTCCAGGTTCTTGACCGGCCGGAGATCCACCTGCGATCCGGGCAGGAAGGCCTTCACGCCGATGTCCACGGATAGACCACCCTTCACGCGAGCGGTGATCGTTCCTTCGATCACCTCGTCCTTCTCGCATGCCTCGGAGATCTCGTCCCAGGCTTTCATCAGGTCTGCTTTTTCCTTGGAAAGAACGAGCAGACCGTCGTCATCTTCAATGGCTTCGAGATAGACCTCCACACGGTCGCCCACGGCCACCTGGATCTCACCGTCGGGATCGCGGAACTCGGAGCGGGGAATCCGTCCCTCCGACTTGTAGCCGATGTCCACGACCACGTAGTCGTTCTCAATGCCAATGACCTCGCCAGGCACGACAGAGCCTTCCTTGAACTGTTCGGATTCGAGGACCTGGGAGAAGTACTGGCGGAACTCGTCGTTGGAAAGGTTCTCCAGAGAGGTGTCCTCAGCCAGAAGGGGGTTTTCTTTGTGTTGTTGTTCGAGTTCGTTCGTCATCGAGAATTCAGTTCCTTGGACATGGGGTAAAGGGGCGATGGACGCCGAAAGCCGCCGGAGAGTCAAGGCCGGTGGTTCGCGCCCGGGAACACGCCCGAGGTTGACGTTTAGGGTGATCGACGAATCCAGCTATATATTAGAGGGGTCATACTTTGTCAATCGTTTTCTACGACGCCTCGCCGGTTTTTCGCACCGGCGGTTCCTGCGTCGACGTTCCATCGCCAGGGAAACCCCGAACTCGAGATTCAAGCAGTGCAAGCACCTGCTCCGGGCTCAGATGGGAAGTATCGACCGAAATCGCGTCCGGAGCTGGACGGCACGGGGCGACGGCACGCTGACTATCGCGCTGGTCGCGGGCCGCCAGGGCCTCCATGACTTCCTCGAAACTGACATCGAGCCCCTTGCGTCTCAGTTCTTCAAATCGCCTCTGTGCGCGTACTTCGAGATCTGCAGTGAGAAAAAACTTGAACTCTGCATCTGGAAATACCACGGTCCCGATGTCGCGCCCATCCATGACGACACCGCCGGCAGCCCCCAGCCTGCGTTGGAGGTCGAGCAGCGCAGACCGAACGGCTGGGTGTGCGGAGACTCGAGAGGCGTCCATGCCGACTGCCTCGGACCGTGCCGCCTCGGTCCGGTCCTGTCCATCCACGATGACCCGGTTCTGCCCCTCACGCCACTGAAAAGTGACGTTCATGCGCCTGGCCAGGTCGGCCAGAGCAGCAGCGTCATCCGGCGGGATCCCTTCATCCCGTGCCCGCAGTGCGAGCGCCCGGTAGAGGGCGCCGGTGTCCACGTGTCGAAATCCCAGCCGCTCGGCGAGGCGGCGACCCATGGTGCTCTTGCCCGACCCGGACGGCCCGTCCAGTGCGACCACGGGGAGTGCTCGCTTCCCTGTCATCCACCCTCCGCTTTCTACCTTCATGCACGATCGATGCGCGAATGCGCACCCTGTTCCTCCTTGCATCCCGAGCACCGCTTTCCCCGTACAGTTCGGACAGGCAGCGGCAAGGACACCTCGAGTACTAACGACCTGCGGCGATGGTGGCTCCCGACATGTCCACGACTTCCTTGCCCATTTCGCCGGGCGGCCCGGCATAGGCGGGTTCCCTCAGAACCTGGTAGGCAATCTTGAGCGCCGCTCCCTTGATGTCTGCTTCACCGGCCACGTTCGCGATCAGGTTCGCCACGGCACTCTGCATCACCGCTTTCTGCTGATAGATATAGTACCCCGTTTCGGGATAGTATTCGTGGCGACCCCAGATGATCTTGGTGTCGGGAAGATCGTCGATGATGTCTTCCAGATATTCGTCGACGTCCTCGTCGATCCCGGCTCCTTTCATGGCGGCGGCCAGCCGGTCCTTGTACAGGGTCAAGAATCGCTTGGCGGTTTCCAGGTCCGCCTTGTTCCACGTGATCTTGATACGCCCGTCCTTCCTGGAAACCGTGTACCGGGTCACGACCGGGACCGAGGCGACCGTGATGGAGCCTCCCAGCATGTACTTCTTGGCAACGGTTCCCGTGAACAGGTAGTGTTTCCCGTCCATCTCCCCCCGGAAACTCGTTTCCACGAGGTCGGTGCGTTTGTAGTAGTCGTAGGTCGGACCAATGGCCACCTCGAAGATCTGGTCGAACGTGAGACCCGGTTTCTTGAGCTTGATGGTGACCAGGCCCGTGTCGCCGTCATAGGTGGCGATGGGTCGAAGTCCTCCGGTGCTGTCCAGAAAAGCCTGCTCGGCCTCGCTCAACCAGTCCGGTCGGGCGGTCCCGGGGTTCTCTGCGTCCTTCGCGGCTGCGTCTGTACTCTGTTCCGTGGCAGGGGCCAGGGCGTGTGCCACGGCTACGCCCGGATTTCCGAGCGTGATACACGGGAGCATGCATGCAACAGCCCCCATTCCGGCAAAAAAGCCCTTGATCATGAACGTACCTCCCTTGGTCGTGCCATGGTGCGTTCCTTCTCCCTTGCCCCGCAGCGCCCGAGCACTCGGGAAGGTCCCGGTCGGAAATCCAACTGGGTCCCACATCCGGCAGACGCAGAGTGGCGCCGGCCGGAGCCTCCCCGGCCATGATCGGCGGCGGCCTCCAGCCGTCCGGTCCAGCGGCCGCACGGCCGGGTCGCGTTGCTGTTCGAGGCTGTTCGAGGCGGCTCTTGAACCGTGTCCCACCATGACAGGTTTCTTGCCGCCGGTCAACTGTTCCATGGACGACGATGCCGTGCCGGGAATTCGATGGCAGTCCAGTTTCCCGGGTATTGACACCTGCCACCGCTCTCCCGTTCCCCGGATGGACCGGTCCCGTGCACCCTGAAAACAGTCCCGAGGCGGTGGAACAGGTTGCGATTGGCGCGCGCTCATCCAGCCTCCACAACAGGCAGACTGCGTTCCTCTTCGAGAACGACGGGGTCGCGCGCACGCGCAAGGCGCGCGTGCCACCCGGCCGCCGCTCGTTTTCTGACCGGCGCCTCAGTGCCGCAGCCGCCACGGTCCTGCCGAGCGCTGAAGGCACCGACCGATTCTCCACCGGCTCCAACGGGCAGCGCCACGCCCAACCGGCGGGGGCCGTCCCCAAAACCCCGGCCATGTCCGGAGGGCCCTCGATCCCGGGTGACACCCCGCTGCCCGGTCGCCACACGCCTCCCGAACCTCGGCTTGACACACGGTTCAATGCAACGGGTCCGGTTGACGGACGAGCCGATTCGAACTACAGTAGAACAAAAGTGACATCGGAAATGGCTTGCGGATAACGGCAGCCCGGGCCGTCGAGGACGCGACACCAGATGCAGAGTGCGACAGAACCGACCCTTTCGGTCGTGGTGCCCGTATTCAACGAAGTGGACAACCTGGATGAGCTTTGCCGTCGAATCGTCGAGGTCGCTGACAGGGAAGGGATCGATTTCGAGTTGATCCTGGTAAACGATGGCTCCACGGACGGTTCCCGAGAACGGTTGGATGTGCTGGCTGCCGCCGATGCCCGCATCAAGGTGGTGCATTTCGTCCGGAACTACGGTCAGACCGCGGCCATGTCGGCGGGATTCAAACTGGCTCGAGGCCGTATCGTGGTGACACTGGACGCGGACCTCCAGAACGACCCGGCCGACATCCCGGCGCTTCTCGAACGGCTGGACCAGGGATACGATGTGGTGTGCGGGTGGCGCAAGGATCGGAAAGATCCCTTTCTTACGCGCACCTTGCCGAGTTGGGTCGCCAACAAGATCATCAGTGTCACGTCCAAGGTTCCGCTTCACGACTATGGATGTACTCTCCGGGCATATCGTCGGGAGTTCCTGGAGGACCTCCCCCTCTATGGCGAAATGCACCGGTTCATCCCCATCTATGTCACCTGGGCGGGCGCCCGTTTGACCGAGATGCCCGTGTCGCACCACCCGAGAACTCGAGGACGCTCCAAGTACGGACTTTCTCGCGTGTTCAAGGTCCTTCTGGACCTGGTTACTGTGAAGTTCTTGCGTGACTACTACGTCAACCCCATCTATTTCTTCGGCTACTTCGGGTTTCTCCTCGGATTCCTCGGCGTCGCTTCCATCAGTGCCGCCGTGTTCATGAAGGTGCACTACGGAACCTGGATGCACAAGAATCCATTCGTCATCTTCAGTGTGATGTTCTTCATCATGGCGCTCGTCATGTTCAGCATGGGCCTCATCACCGAGGTGCTGATTCGGATGAATTTCGAGATCCAGAAAAAGCCTCCCTACAAGGTCATGCGCATGATCAACTTCGACCCCGAACGAGAGGCAGCCACCGGGGCGGTCCACCCATCTCCTGCAATGCGTTCCGCCAGGGAGCAGTGATGTGCGGCATAGCTGGCTTCGTTCGGACCCACCCAGACCCGAATGCAATCGACAGACTCGAGACCATGGCGGATGTCCTTGCCCATCGGGGCCCGGACGGGCGCGGGTTTTTCGTGTCCGCTGACGGTTCCTGGCCGCTGGACATCGGGTCTCGTGAACCGCGGAACCCCACTGAACCCTGGACCATTCATCGACCGCGCCGCACCCGCCGGCTGATCGCCCTGGCCAACGTCCGACTGGCCATCATCGACCTGGTACGCGGGCGACAACCGGTGTTCAGCGAAGATCGGTCCGTGGTGGTCGTGTTCAACGGGGAGATCTACAACTATCAAGCCCTGCGGTCGGAACTGCTGGCTCGAGGACACACGCTGGCAAGCGCGACGGACAGCGAGGTGCTGCCTCACCTCTACGAGGAACACGGCGTCGACGGCATGTTGGAACGCCTGGACGGCATGTTCGCATTCGCCCTCTGGGACGAGGTGCGCGCCCGCCTCGTGCTGGCCCGGGACCGATTGGGGGAAAAGCCCCTCTACTACCGGGTGGACGACCACGGAATTCTGTTTGCCTCCGAATTGAAGGGCCTGCTCGTCCACCCGGACGTGCCCCGCCACATGGACCTGGCCAGCGTGGCCGAGTACCTCCTCCTCGAGGCAGTGCCGGCGCCCGCCACCATCTACGAGGGGATGGCACAACTCGAACCAGCGGCCCACCTCGTCTGGGAAGCGGACGGCACGCGCGACCCGCGACCCAAAAAATACTGGACCTTCCCCGACCCGTACACCATCCGGCAGGATCGAACCAGACGCACCAACTCGGAGTGGCTCGAGGAACTCGAGCAGGTGCTCACCACCACGATCGCGTCCCGCCTCACCGGCGACGTCCCCATCGGCGTCCTGCTTTCCGGTGGACTGGACTCGTCCTTGATCGCCTCCGTGGCCCGGGAACACCTGCAAGACCTACCCACGTTTTCCGTGGGATTCCGCGAGGCGTCCTTCGACGAATCGGCCGCCGCCCTCGAGGTGGCGAGAACCCTTGGAACCCGGCACCACCATCTTCTGGTCGGCATGGCGGACATCGGTCCGATCCTGTCCCGGATCCAGCTTTGGCTCGATGAACCTCTTGCCGACGGTTCTCTCATTCCAACAGCCGCGCTGACAGCGTGGGTCCGTCGACACGACGTGACGGTGGTCCTCTCGGGGGACGGAGGCGACGAGGCATTCGGTGGCTACCCAACCTACCTCGCACACCGACTGGACCCGGTGTGGGATCGCGTTCCTCCGCGTCTCGCCCGGGCACTGGCCAGGGCCGCCCGCAGGCTACCGGCATCCTATGACAACATTTCGCCGGACTTCGTGGTGAAGCGGACCCTGGCCGGTCTCGAGCACCGGGGAGCACTCCGACACGCGGTGTGGATGGGCGGGCTGAGTCCCGAGGATCTGGCGCGAGTCCTTCATGTGGACGTGCGGCGGGCTCTGGAGCGGGGAGAGGGGAGGGCGGTGGGGCGTTGGCAGGTGGAAAGCGATTCTGAACAGTACGATTGGCCCGAGAACATTCAATTGCTGGACCTGCGGCACTATCTCCCGAACGACTTGCTGGTCAAGGTGGACCGGGCGGCCATGTCCGTGGGACTCGAGGTGAGGGCGCCTTTTGTTTCCCACCGCGTGATCGAGTTGGGCCTTCGCCTGCCCTCGAGGCTGAAGCTATCCGGCGCCCGGACCAAGGTGGCAATTCGGGCGTTGTGTGAGAAGCGATTGCCTCCCTCCATCACCGGGCGTCCCAAGAAAGGGTTTGGAATGCCCACGGCTCACTGGTTGCGGGATATGAACCAGGAGGTTGTGGACGACTGGCTTGCCCCACCGGCAGATGGCAGGCCCCTATTTCATCAGCGGTTGGTGGCGGACTGGCTTGCGGAGCACCGGGCCGGGAGAGCGGATCATCGGAAGCGTCTGTGGCCGATCGTGATGCTTGAGCGGTGGCGTCGGGGCCCGTGGGGTCCGGATGGGGCCTGAAAAAAGGCACGGGGGCGATCGGTTCGAAACACGAAGACCTCCGCGCCCGGTTGCACGCCCCGGGGGGAGGCCTCCATGTGTCGAAGTGCACTGTAAGCCGAGTTCTGTCCCTTCAGCCCGTCACCAGACTGAAGGTGGCGATCATTCATCTAGGACCGCAATTGCTTGCGGCCTCGAGCAACCTACCCGGAGGTCTTCGGGCGGGCCACCCTGAGCCGGTGCGTCATGTCGACGACGCCGGCGGAACCTCCCTATTCGGTCTTGCTCCAAGTGGGGTTTACCTGGCTGATCCTGTCACCAGGACCACCGGTGAGCTCTTACCTCACCCTTTCACCTTCACCCGACAACAACGTCGGTTCCCGGTCACCACACCGTCAGGCGCCGGTCGGCGGAGATGTGCAGCTCCCCGCGCCCGTGCGTTGTTGTCGCTGCTTCCTTCCAACAACCGCCCACCCGTGGGGGCGACGATTGCAGGAAGTCCACAGGGTCCTCTCGAGCTTGCGCAGAAGAGGCCGGCTGACTCCTTTCTGTGGCACTTTCCTGCGAGTCACCTCGACCGGCCGTTAGCCGGCACCCTGCCCTACGGAGCTCGGACTTTCCTCTCGTCTCCGTTGATCGAAGACCAGCGATCGCCCGTGTCACTTCGACGAATCGTTCGCGTTTTCTGAACGCTCGGTTTCCTCCTCCCTGGGAAGCACGAATCGGCCGCAGTGCTGGCAGGTGTGGAGTCCGCGCCCGGTCAACACGTCCACCACATGTTGAGGGGGAACGTGAAGGTGGCAACCGGTGCACCGGTCCTCCACCACGGACACGGTCGCCCGGTCGCCGTAGCGCTGCATGAGCCGTTGATACGTATAACGGTACTCGGGGTCGAGCTGAGGAATCAGCAGGTCTCGGTCCTGCTTCTGTCGTGTCAGTTGTGCCCCGAGTTCCTCGTATTGCTGCTTGAGTGCGTCGTACTCGGCGCCAATGGCAGCGCGCCGTTCCGCCACGTGCCTTTGCAGCGCCTTGCGTCGCTCCTGGAGTTCCTCTGCCTGCTCCATGCAGGCCAGGATCTCCTCCTCCAGTTCGTCCTTGCGCGCAGCAAGGTGCGCCTGCTCTCTCTCCGCCGCTTCGTACTCCTTCTCCGAAACCGCTCCGGAACCTCGCGAAAGCTTGCGCAGCTTGCGCTCCACCCGGTCCAGCTCCTTCTCTGCAGTCCGCTGCTGCTCCTCGCAGGAGGCCAGTTCGCGCTCGAGTTCTGCCAGGCCGGAGTGGAACGAGGCGATTTCGGTCTTGAGCTTCTCCACGCCCCCACGCACCTCGCTCCGCCTGGCCTCGAGCGACACGATGATTTCGTCGACCCTGTCGAGCGCCTTCAGAACACTGATTTGTTTCTCGGTCGAGTAGTCCCGCGGCATGAACGGAGCCTCACCATGCGGCGTTGGGTGCCAGGATGGGGATACGACAGCCGGGCGGAGGGAGTCGAGCGGTCGACGCGCCGCCACCCGGCCGAGAAGTTGGTGGGCCCACCAGGGGTCGAACCTGGGACCAACCGGTTATGAGCCGGTCGCTCTGACCACTGAGCTATGGGCCCGCTCGAACGGGACCATGATAGCCACAATTCCGGTGGAAGTCAACGGCGAACCATCAGCCCTCGAGAAAGGCCTTGAGCTGCCGACTGCGACTGGGATGACGAAGCTTCCGCAACGCCTTGGCCTCAATCTGGCGGATACGTTCGCGCGTCACGTCGAAGCTCTGGCCGACCTCCTCGAGGGTGTGGTCGGACCGTTCGCCGATTCCGAAACGGAGGCGCAACACGCGGGCCTCACGTTCGGTGAGCGTCGAAAGGACGCGCCCGGTCTGGTGGGACAGGTTCATCCCGATGACCGCCTCGGAGGGGCTGGCCACGCGCTGGTCCTCGAGGAAATCACCCAGGTGGGAATCCTCTTCCTCGCCGATGGGCGTCTCCAGGGAGATGGGTTCCTTGGCGATCTTGAGGATCTTCTGGACCTTCTCCACAGGAAGCTCCATCCGTTCCGCGATCTCCTCGGGCGTGGGTTCGCGCCCCTTCTCCTGCACCAGGACTCGAGTGGTTCGGACGAGCTTGTTGATCGTCTCTATCATGTGGACCGGGATCCGAATCGTCCGGGCCTGGTCCGCGATGGCTCGAGTGATCGCCTGCCGGATCCACCAGGTGGCGTAGGTGGAAAACTTGTAGCCCCGACGGTACTCGAACTTGTCCACGGCCTTCATCAGGCCGATGTTGCCTTCCTGGATCAGGTCCAGGAACTGCAGCCCCCGGTTCGTGTACTTCTTGGCGATCGAGACGACCAGCCGGAGATTGGCCTCGACCAGTTCGGCCTTGGCGGCGTCGGCGATACGCTCTCCTTGAGCCACCTCCTCCTGGATCTCCTTGAGTTCGGCGATGGTGTAGCCGTACTCGCGCTCGATCCGCCTCAGTTCACGACAGGCTTGCTTGACCCGATCGCTCAGTATGCGGAGCTGTTCGTGGGTCAGGTGGGTTTCTTCGACCACCTGGTCGGCATCCTCGCCGCCCGCATTGAATCGACGCAGCAGCCCACCGATTGCTCCGACTGTGACCTTGCAGCGGCGCGCAGCCCCGGCGATGTCCTGCTCGGCCCTCCGCACCGCCTTCATGCACTCGCGGAAACGGGCCGCCTGCTGGTTGACCTGTTTCCGCTTGAACTCGACATCCTCGAGGATCTCCAGCATCTGCTGGCCGAGCACGCGGGCGCGTTCGCGCAGTTCCTGGACTTTCTCCGGCGGCAATCCGGGCTCGATGAGTTCCCTCGAGATCGCCCGCCGCTCCTGGACGAGCGGATGGATCTGGGCCATCTTGTCGGGCGGAATGTCCGGGCCGTCGAGTTCCTCGTCGTTCTCAGTTTCCGCGTCTCCGTCACTCCTGTCCTTGCTGGACGCGCCGTTGCCCGACTCCTGAAACAGGAATCCGGACCGGATCAACGCCCGGCGAATTTCATCCTCCCCTTCCTCGATGCGCTTGGCGAGTTTGATCTCTCCCTCTCTCGAGAGCAACGCCACCGCTCCCATTTTGCGCAGGTACATCCTCACGGGGTCGCTGGCACGCTGCGTGCCCCCGCCCTCGAAATCCAGGCCATCCGACGAGTGGTTCTGTCTCACGCGTTCTGTCTTCTCCCTGGTCAAACGGGACCAAAGAACCCGGTCCCGGTCATTACCGGAATCTGCCCCGGAACAGCCCGAGAGCACCCACTACCGAACGATTCTGGTCGTTGCATGCCGATTCGGCATAGGCTCCTCCTCGATGTGAGTTCGATCACAACCCGTCCCAGGAGTCGCCTGGACGGAGCCTACGAGGACACGCTTTCCCAGGTGCTCCGGGAAACCCCACTCGTCTGCCGCCGTATCAGGTCGATCTCCTTGTTCAATTGCACCTTCTGCATGAGCAGCTTCGCCAGCACGGCCGGGTCACCACCCTCGTCATTCAGACGCGCGATCTCCCCCTGAAGACGCCGCACCACGAAATTCATGTTCTTCTGCTTGATACCGAGCAACGTCTGCTCCACAGCTCCGCGTTTCAAATCCTCCACGTCGATGGGGAGGTCCTTGACACACAACTCGGCGATCTTGTCCTTGAACGCCGGGTCGGACAATTCATCGGCAGCTCGAGCCGCGTCGAATGCCTCACCGGCCCGGTGCGCTTCGAGCGCTTCGGACACGATCCGCTTGACACCGGGATGCGTCAGCCAGTCCACGATGGCCGCTTCTTCCGCCGCGGGCAAGATCTCGGTGGGGCGCTGAAGCACCCAGTGGAGCAGAAATTCCTCGTGCACCGGCAAAACGGCCACCGGACGCGGCACCGCAGGCGCCGGCCCCAACGCTCCCCCCGCCTCCCGGTAAGACCGTCCCTGCTCCGCCCGCAGGAAAAAGGCCCGCACCGCCTGCTCGGACAGCCCGAAATGACGCGCCACGTAGCTACAATAGTATTCGAGCTTTTCCGGTCGGTTCCGTCCGAATACGGAAAACGCCGGCCGGAGATCCTCCAGTGCTTCCTCCTGGGCCATGGCCGAGCCACGGGCCGCCCGGGCACGCCGCTGAATGACGAACTCGAGCAACGGGACCGCCCGGCTCAGGCGCTCCTTGAACCCCTCTCCCCCTTCGGAGCGCACCACGTCGTCCGGATCCTGGCCCGGCGGGAGAGGCACGAAGTAAGGCCACAGGTCTTCTTCCAGAAAAATCTCCAGACCCCGCTCGGCCGCTTTCACCCCGGCCGCGTCCCCGTCATACACCAGGATGATCCGCCGCGTGTATCGCTTCAGGACTCGCAAGTGCTCCCGCGTCAGCGACGTCCCACACGTGGCCACCACATGGCGCACACCCGCCGCGTGCAGACTTATGGTGTCGAAATTGCCTTCCACCACGACCGCCGAACCTTCCCGCCCGATGGCTCGGCGCGCCAGATCCAGCCCGAACAGGGTGCGCGACTTGTTGAACAAGGGCGTCTCCGGGCTGTTCAGATACTTCGGCTCGCTCCCGTCCAGCACCCGACCGCCAAAACCGATCACCTTTCCAGACACGTCCCGGATGGGAAACATGACCCGGCCCCGAAACCGATCGTAGAACCCCTCCCGGTCCCGGCTCCGGGAAACGATCAGCCCCGCCTTCTCCGCCAGGAAAAGAGGATGACCGTTCCGTTGAAGGTAGTCCACCAGCGCTTGCCAGTCTTCCAGGGCGTATCCCAGACGAAATTCCCGCACCATCTCCCCGGGAATCCCCCGCTTCTCCAGATACGCTCGCGCCGCCCCCGCCTCTCGCCCTACAAGTTTCCGCTCGAAGTAGGCCGCCGCAACCTCCAAAATCCCGTGCAGACGATCCCGCTCGTCCGCCGCCTGCCGCTCACCAGGCGACATCTGCGGCTCGGGCAGATCCACCCCCGTGCGCTCCGCCAGTTCTCGAACCACCTCCATGAAACCGCGGTTCTCGATCTGCGTCAGAAAACTGAACACGTCCCCGCCCGCATGACACCCGAAACAGTAGTACATGCCCTTGACAGGATCGACATTGAACGATGGAGTTTTCTCGTCGTGGAAGGGACAAAGCCCCAGGTAGGAACGGCCCCGCTTTCGCAGGGAAACATACTGGCCTATCACCTCCACGATCCCAGCCCGCGACTGGATCTCGTGGAGGACCTCTCTGGGAACACGATACTGCACCAAGCTATCGTCCCGCGCTTCGTCGTATTCCTCTGGCAGACCCCGCCGCTTCGGTGCACCCGCACCAACAGCGACTCCGTCACGAACACGCCGGGCGCTCCGGCTGCCTCGGCGGTCCGCGGCAACCTGGTGAACGCCTCCACCTCCGAAGAGGAGAGACGACATCCAGTTACTGGACTACAAACCGCGCCGGGCCAGCTTCAACGCCCGCTTCCGAGCCGCAATCGCCTTCTTCTTCCGTTTCACGCTCGGCTTCATGTAGTGTTCCCGCTTGCGTACTTCGGAAATCACCCCGGCCTTCTCACACATCCGCTTGAAACGTCGAACTGCGGCCTCGAAAGACTCTCCCTCCCGAACATAGACGCTGATCATTCACTGACCCCCAGAGACTTGAATCCATTGTGACAAGATGTTATTAGATTGGGAGGCGCGATATCCTTGAAACGACACCGGCCGTCCACCCACAGCACAGACGGCGACAGTGTAAGAAAAACGTTGTCCGTGTCAATCAAATCCTGCGCGCGGCTGTCCCGTTGTTTCCAGACCGACATTATAGCCAGGGAATCGCTGCATCGCATCTCATTTTTCACTGCTACGCGAACGAACGCAACGACTTTGAACTGTGCGGGGGAGGGGGGACCCGGCAGGGGGCGTTCCGCGCGCCTGTCCGGGCCGGGAAAGGGCTCGAGGGGGTGGAGGAGGGGGCGTGGGTGCCTGCAGGGGAGCAGCACGGGCGCTCAGTAGAAAGCCAGGGGCACGAAAGCGACCAGGATCAGCGCCGTGCCCATGACGATCATGGGGATGAAGATGTGCTCGTACCGGGTGAACCACCCGCTCGCGGGCTCGAGTTCCACCTGGGCGGCGTCACCGATCACCTGCCGGGCCAGGAGGTGGTTCAGGGAGACGGGAGGGGTGAGATAGCCGAGTTCAAAGGCGACGAGGACCATCATCCAGAAGTGGACGGGGTCGATCCCGCTTCGGTACGCCACGGTGGCGAGGGAGACCGAGACGAGGACCACGGCGCCGAGGGGGTCCATGGTCATGCCGACGAGGACCATGACGACGACGAGCACGAGCATGGTCATCCCCGGGGTGCCGAAGGATTCGGGCAGGCGCCCCATCAGGTCCATCCGTTCGACCACGCCTCCCAGGCACACGGAGCTGGCCATCAACATGAGGAGGGCGCCGACGTGCCGGGCGCAACCCTCGGTCGTCACCACCAGCACGTGCCACAGACCTTCCTGGAACGCGGTGAGTCGTGCGGCGAAAGCGCTGTCCACCACGGAGGAGAGCACCCTGGTCCCGCCGGGCAGGCGTTCGAACGCAGCCAGGGAGAGCGAGCGGAGGGACGCGGTCCATCGGGCGGGCAACGTCTTGCCTCCGGGCCTTACCGACTCGCCCCGCTCCACCCACCGCTCGTAGATGACCAGCACCAGCATGACCGCCGGCAGGATCAATGCGGCCGTGCGTTCGCTCAGGTGTGTGCCCAGGGGACCGGCGTAGACAATCCAGACCAGCACTGTCAGCGCGGCGTACGGCAGGAGGGGTAAGAGGTTTTTCAGGCTTTCCCGGAAAGAAGCAGTGGAGACCCGAATTCCCGACGTCAGCCGGGTCCGCGCCAGCATGGCCACGAGAAACAACAGGGATGTCAGGCCGAAGACCCACAGGCCCTTGCCATAGAGGTCCGCAGTGGTCACCTGCTTGTTCAACGTCGCGATCAGGACCACGACCAGACACGGTCGGAGCACCACGCCCAGGCTTCCCGACATGGCCGTTGTGGCGAGGGCGAGCCGAGGGGATGCCCCTGCCTCGCGAAGTTGCTCGAAAATGACCGCCCCGGCCGCCATCACGAAGATACCCGAAGCGCCGCTGTAGGCGGTGGGAAATGCGGCAAGCACCACCACCAGCCAGGCGAGCAGGGGCGGAGGGAGTCCCCAGGGCCGGAGCGCTGCAAAGACCAGGCGAGCAACTCGAGTCAACGAGAACAGGACGCCGGCCCATATGTAGAGGCCCACGCCGAGGTAGACCGCAGGGACCTGGGCGAACTTGTGGAGGTAGATGGCCTGTCCGGACCAGTGGTGCTCGAACAGAAGGAAATACACGCCTGAGCCAATGGACAGATAGGCATACAGCGGAACGACCATGAGGAGCCTGCCGGGACGGTGGCCGGCGCCGGAATTCTCCGGGGGGCGTGCAAGGTGCACAACGTTGACGCTCATCATGGCGAGGAAACCGACCGCCCAGATGGCCGACAGGAGCGGCGTGGTGGCGGCGGCGGACGAACCCATCTGAACGACCGTGTCTGCGGCGCAGGAGAAGGCCAGGGAGCCGTTGGCCACCAGTTGCGCCGCCTCGGACACCCGGTGCTCGATTCGGCCTCGAGGCGTGCGCAAGGCGATGTGTTTGCGGCTGAGGGTGGTGGTCAGTCCGCCGAGCACGACCAGGCAGGCGAGGAGGTGCCTCCAGTAGGGGAACCAGGCGAGGCTGCTGATGAGCAGTTCGATCCGGCGGAACAGTTGGTTGGCCGGCGTCATCCGGCCGAGGATCTCGTCGTGCGCTTCGTGCCGGACGCGACAACGATCGACCAGGTTGCGAAGGGCGGCGCAGTTGAGGGCCGTCCCTGTCGGTGCGGTCGGTTCGGCGAACAGGTCTCCTTCCACCTCGCCGGAGGGAGGGGCGGCACGGCTTCTTGATTTCGAATCGGCCGGTGGTGACGTGCCGGACGCGCGGGAGGGGGGCGCGAACGGGTCGTCACCGCCGAAGAGGTCCTTGTCAGGCCTCTGGTGTTGGGGCTTGTCTGCGAAGGGGTCGTCACCGCCGAAAAGGTCGGGGTTGCCGGCCCTGGCGCCTGTTTCCGGGGTCGGCGCCGTCTGGTTGCAGGTGGCTGCCCGGTGCTCCAGCGCCTCGAGGTTGCATTCCGGTGGAGGCGGCGGTCCGGGGCGGATATCCCGGGCATACCCTGGCCACAGGTGTTCCCCCAGTTCCACGAGCCGGGTGTCGATGTTCGGCGCAACCCCCATTCCGAGGGTGAAAATCAGGATGGAGAGGACCACCGATGCGATCGCCAACGACGTGCGGCTGGATGTCTCCTGTGGACTCCGGGGCATGCCTACTCTTTCTTCTCCGCGCATTCGGACCGGGTCGGGTCGTTGGCGCACCGGAGCTTGCGCAGTGCGCTCAGCATGGTCGGGTCGTAGGCCCCGACTTCATCCCGGAGCTTGAGTCTGACCGAGAGGAACAGTTCCTCGAATCCCGGGATGTCGGATGAGGACACGGGAATCCACGCGGAAGCCGGGATGGCCGCCTCGGCCCGTTTGACGATCTCGAGCGCGTGGTCGAATCGTGCAGCGATGTCGACGCGGGCCTTGGCTGCGAAACCTTCCGGGAACCTGGCGTGCCGGATGAGGAGTTGCAACGTGGCCTGCGCCAGTGGGTACTGGATGACGCCGCCCTTGGTTCCCATGCCGCGGCGCAACTCGAACGGCTCGTATGCCGGGGCGGACACGTAGCAAGCATCCACGTCGCCGTTGTTGAACTTGGGACCGATGGTGCTCAGGTCTGCAGGAACGGCGATGGCACCGACGCGGTCCACCATGAGAGGAGACGCCCGATCATAGGTCATGGTGGCGATACGAATTCCGGCAAGTTCCGGCACGGTGTCAATCCGACGATCGCGCACGAACAGGTAAACCGCTCCGATGGGAATGATTCCAGCCGTTTCGTGCTCGCCCCGGCGCAGCCGCCTGGCCGCACTCTCGTATCGATTGAGCGAAAGGATCATCTGCTTCAGGATGTCGTAGGTTGGAATCGCCCCCATGGCCTCGATGGTGGAGGGGAAGTTGTTGTAGCCCTGAAGTCGCACGCCGGTGGCCACCACGCCGTCGCACTGGCCGGCGTCGTAGTCCTTGGTCGCCGTCTGTTCGTCCGTGTAAGCGCGGACCGATACGGGAACGCCCCAGGTCGACGCTGTGACCGCAAAATCCTCCAGCATCGCGTAGTAATCCCCGGCCTTGCCTGCCGGGTCGTACACGCAGATCACGCGGGCGTCCGCCGGGGTTTCCCCGCGTACCGGGGTCGAGAGGCCAGCAATCAGGAGCACTCCCAGGAGGAGCGGGTACGCAGTCCGTCTGGTTTCCATGTTCGGCACCATGCGGTTCCTTTTCCCATGTGTCATCGCTTCATCCATCCCCCGCGCCCCGGCCTCGAGCTACGGAGCTGCAAACGGATCTTCGTCGAACGGGATCTCGGGGGCGTGCACCTCGAGGTCTTCGGGGAGCCGACCGAGGGCCGGCGTCCTGTATCCTCGAGTCGAAATCCAGATCAGGTCCGACTCGTGCAAGGTCACCAGGGTGGCGTAGGCGTCCAGGAGCGCCCAGTCCGGGGCGGACGGGGTGGTCTTCAAGGAGGCTGCGTGGCTTCGGATGCACGCCTTGACCTCCTCCGTCCGTCCAGCGTTGGCGGCGATGAGGGCGTTCAATGCCCATCCGAGGCGTACCCCCGAGGTCTGTCCTGCGACCGCGGCATCGTGGAGCTGTTTCCACGGGTCCACGTTCGGAGGACCCGACCCCGGAATGGTCGCCCAGGCAGCGGCCTGCAGCGCGGTGGGGAGGTACCACCACTTTTCCGTGTCCACACACGCCACAGCTCGAGCCACTCGAGGCAGAACATCGAGAGGGACACCGACTGCCCCGCCGCCTGCCTTGTCGTGGAGCAGGGCCACGGTCCCCGCGTAGAGACCCAGCAGGAACACGAACTCGTCGCGTTCCCGGACTCGAGGACATTCTCCCTCCCCGATCGGCCCCCAGGCCGACTCGGCATGTTCGAACGCCCGGTAGAAGCGTCGAGCAGCCTGCTCCCGCGCCCGGTCTTCCCGGATACGCGCATCCTTGATGGACCAAGCCCGCCACGGATCCGTGGGAGACAGCAGACCCTCGGCCCGTGCCGCCTGGAGCGAAGCCTCCCATGCCCGCGCTTCTGCACACAGTCCCGCCGTGGTCTCGGCCACCACCAGTGCACGGTGCGGTACCCGGGACCTCCGACTCGTGGCCAGGATTGCATCGGACAGGGCAGCGCCCATCTTGCAGGCCTGATCCACGTCCGGAACGTCGGTGGCCCGGTCGATCACCGGACCGGCCACGAACCGGTCCACCATCTGCGGGATACAGCCAGGAAAAAGCAAAAAGGTTGCCGCGCAGCACCCGAGCGCCACCACACGCCGATATGAAACCGCTCTCGCCACCGTTACCTGCGCCGTTGTTGTCTGGTCTTCTTCATCTCAAACCATGCCTAACTTACGATCTCGAGCCCCGAAACGCAAGCCATCTTCGTCGATTGTGATTGACTTCCCGGCGAAAAACAGCTTCATCATGAGTGAGTCCCCGGTCGCCGACAGGCGTGACACCGGGTACGGAAACCGGGAGGAGAACCACCTATGATGCGACGAAGTTTCCTGTGGATAGGCGGCAACCTGGGGCTGTTCGTGACAGGCGTGGCCATGGCTGCGCCGCCAGCCGCCCGGCCCGTCATCGCCACACCACACGCGCACGTCACCGTCCACCGCACCCCGGCAACGCCCCCCACGGCGAACGCCCGGGAAAGGGGACCGTGTGACCCGTTGGTGCCCGAGGCGTGCGCCTACCCGTTCCCAAACAGCTTTTACCTCAGGGAGGACCCCTCCACCCCAACAGGGTTCCGGGTGGACTACACACCCGAATCCTTGCCGGTGACCATCGACGGCGACTTCCTCGACCCCACGGACTGGAACGTACTCGACGGGTTCCCCATCATCCCGTCCATCCTCGCCTACTTCCCGAACGTCAGCTTGGAAGGAACCGCACCGAACTGGGACATCGACCGGTCGCTCGAGTTCGATTCCCCCACCGTGCTCCTGAACGCCGACACCGGGGAATGGGTCCCCCATTTCGTGGAACTGAACGAACTCGGTTATCACGAGGACGAAAAGGCGTTCATGATCTGGCCCGCCCAGGCCCTCGATTACGGAACGCACTACATCGTGGCCATCCGGGACCTCGTGGACAACAGCGGGGCACCCATCGAACCCTCGGAGGCGTTCCTCGCACTCCGTGACGGCGTGCTCACCAGTGACCCGGACATCGAATCCAGGCGAGACCACTACGAAAGCCTCTTCTTCCGCCTTCAACAGTCAGGCGTGGCTCGAGGGGACCTTCAACTGGTTTTCGATTTTGTGACGGCAAGTGAGGATGCTGTGACTTCCTGGATGCTGGCCATGCGGGACGACGCATTGAGTCGGCTCGGAAGTCGCGGGCCTCGCTACCGGATCGACGAGGTGCAGGAGTGGCCGGAGGAGGAGATCTACCGACTGATCAAGGGTCGCTTGCGGGTACCGCTCTACCTGAGCACTCCGGGGCCGTCGGCCCGATCGCGCCTGGTGATCGGGGCGGACGGGCTTCCGCAATTCCAGGGATACACCTGGGTCCGGTTCAGCGTCAACATTCCGCGGAGCCTCTACGAGAATCCGCACCGGGCGCCCATCCTCCAGGACGGGCACGGGCTTTTCGACAGCCAGAAAGAGATCACCTACGGCTGGGCTCGAGACTTCATCGACAAGTACGGGTACGTGGCGTGCGCCGTGGACTGGTGGGGGATGGCCATGCCCGACTTGCCCACCACCCTGGTGACCCTGGCCACGGACCTCAGCCGGTTCCCCACCCTCCCTGACCGGCTCCATCAGGCCATGGTCAATCAGGTCGTGCTCATGGAGATGATGGTGGGGCCCGCTGCAGACGACCCCACCTTCTCCGTCGACGGCGTCCCGGTGATCGACCGGACGGTGCGCGGCTATTACGGGAACAGCGAAGGGGGAATCCTTGGCGGGACATACATGGCTCTGAGTCCTCGAGTCACCCGGGGTGTGCTGGGTGTCGGTGGAACCCCTTATGCGCTCATGATGCCCCGGAGCGCCGATTTCGAGGTGTTCATGCAGTTCTTCCGTGAGCAGTACCCCAACGAACTCGACCAGATGTTTCTCCTCGCTTTCATGCAGATGCTGTGGGATCGGGCCGAGCCGGCGGGGTACGTCCACCACATGACCACCGACCCCTTCCCGGGAACACCCCCTCACCAGGTCCTCATCCAGGTCGCCATCGGGGACGCCCAGGTCCCCAACCTGTCGAGCCAGGTCTACGCTCGGAGCGTTCCCGGCACCTATCTCCTCGAGCCTTACGTGCGCGACGTGTGGGGCCTCACTCCACGCACGGCTCCGTATGAAGGCTCCGGGTACGTGGAGTTCGATTTCGGTGCCCCCCCG
>CAYQMG010000025.1:0-36615 GCA_964418585.1 uncultured Gammaproteobacteria bacterium
CATCCAGAGCGATTCTCTGGCTCTGTTTTCCGTTGCTGTCGCCCGGGTTCCACATCCCTGCCCTCACTGCTTCGATTGATGTCCTGCATACTCGCTCCATCCGCTGTGATACACGGTTCGCCCCTGGCGATGTCGACCGTAGCACAAGGGGTGCGCCCAGGTCAACCTTGCCGTGGAACTGAGCCGATCCCGTGCGTTCCCATCAGGGAGGCCCGATTTGAACCAGGTCCGCTCCGGGACGCGGCCGGTTCCGGTTGCAACCGTGGACGAACCGGGTCTAGAATGGGCCAGGCCGGTAGCGGGGTGTGCGGCGTGAAGCGCAGTGTGTCGGAAGGTCCATGAGCCTGATCGAGCCGTTTGTCGAACCGGGAGCCTACATCGGCCCGTACCACGTGCTGGAAGAACTGGGGACAGGCGGGTCCGGCCAGGTTCTGAAGGTGGAGGACGTGCGCACCGGTGAGGTTCGCGCGCTCAAGGTGCGGTTCCGTCGGCGCGGGAAGGAGGGGCAGCAGCCGAGCCTGAACCTCCGGCGCGAACTTCGCGCCATGAGACGGTGCGACCATCCAAACATCGCACGGGCCTATGAAATCGGCGTCACCGATGGGTTTGCCTACCTGGTGATGGAATATGTCCCGGGCCTCCCGATCGACGAGTTCCTCTACCGGACCGGCCTTCCGCCAGGGCTTCGTCGAGACCGCCTCGTGGCCTTCCTGGGCATGCAGATCGCCAGTGCTCTCGAGCACATCCACGGCCGAAACTTGATTCACCGGGATGTCAAGCCAGCCAATATCCTGGTCACCAGCAGCGAGGTGGTCAAGATCATCGACTTCGGGATCGCTCGCGACGTGGCACGGGGTGAGTTCGTCGACCCCGGGGACCTCGCCGGTACTTACGCCTACTGTTCTCCGGAGCAGGTCTCCGAGGTGCCGCTGGACCACCGATCCGACCTCTACTCCCTGGGCGTCGTCCTCTACGAGATGCTCACCGACCACCTCCCGTTCACCGCAGACTCCCCCTTTTCCTTCGTCGTCAAGCACATCACAGCCGAGCCCGAACCCATCGAAACCCACTACCCCGCGGTCTCCTCCTTGCTCCGTGAACTCGTCCTCCGCCTCCTGGCCAAAAAACCCAAGGACCGCCCCCAACGCAGCCTCGAGGTCGAGCGCGCCCTCAAGGAGTTCGTGGAGCGCTTCGACCAGGACCGGCGCGGACCGCGTGCCGCTCTCTACGGGGCCGCATCGGCCACCGCCGCGGCCGGCCGGTTGCTCGAGCCCGAGTTCGTGGACCGTTCGGTCGAATCCATTCGGCTCCACGGCGCGGTCTCCTTGCTCGAGGCCGGCGTGGGCGGGGGCGTGCTTCTCATGGGGAACGTGGGGGCCGGCAAGTCTCGCCTCCTGGACGAGGTGCTCGCCGACGTTCGTGGCCGGGGAATCGCGGTGTTCGGCGCCCGCTGTCTCCCCCAGTCCGACCGCCCATACCAGTGTTTGTTGGAACTCGTGGCACTCATGGCCGAATCCGTTCCCGAATCCGCCTTGCCCCTCGTTCGGACCATGGTCGGCACTCATCTGCCCATCCTCGCCCGGGTCGTCCCACAGGTGGCACGGTTGCTCCCGGACGAACCGGGTAGCCGGCCCGACCCGAATCCGGCTCCTGCAGACACCGAGCCCTCACCGTCACGGTCCGTCGACACCCAACCGGCCCGGGGTGCCGCCATCGATGCCACGGTGGTCGGACTGGATGCGGTTCCGGTGGACTCCACGGAATTGGTGGAGGTCTCTGATGATTTGATGATGGACCTCGACGACAGGGACCTGCTCGACCCGTGCGCCCTGGACGGTCGCTCGAGGCTTGAACCCAGTGCAACGCCGGACTGGTCCGGGGAAGATGAACGCCGGTTGCTGGAAGCGGTGCGGGCGTTTCTCACCCTGGTCCCGGCCGTGCCCACCGTGCTGGCCATCAAGGACCTTCAGTGGGCGGACGCCACGCTCGTGTCCTTGCTCCACGACCTGGTCGCGACCCCGCCTGCGCCCTTGTCTTCTCCGATCCTCTGGATCGGGAGCGTGTCCACCGATGAACTGGATGGTCGTCAGGCGATCGAGCCGTGGATCGCGAATCCGCCCCCGCTGGTGGAGCGTGTCCACGTGCGGCCCCTGGGGCGACGGCATGTGGCGCAAATGGTTGGGTCCATGTTGGGAGGCCTGGAGGGACTCGACCGGTTGGCGGTTCAGGTCCACCGGCTGTCTGGAGGGAATCCGCTCCTGGTGTACGAGACGATTCGTGAGCTGGTGGAGTCGGGCGGTCTGGGGTTCGTTCAGGACGGGGAAGGGGAGGGGGCCTGGAAACTGGTGCGGGACGACGTGCTGGAGCGTCTCGGCACCAGGACCCTCGACGAACTGCTCGCCGAACGGATCGACCGGTTGCCGGAGGCGTCCGTGGAGGTTCTCGAGTGGCTTGCAGTATTGGGCCGCCCCTGTCCGTTCGAGTGGCTGTCTGCCGTGACCGGAATGTCCGAGGAGCGGCTGCTGGACCAGGTGGAACTGCTGGTGGCGCGTCACGTGGTCTCCGAGCGGGTGGGTCGGTCCCGCACCACGCTGGCGTTCTACCAGCCCCGCTGTGTGGATTTGATACGACGCCGGATCGCGCCGGAAAGGCTGCAACGCATGCGCGTCCGGGCTGCAGACGCCTGGCTGGCGCACGCGGGAGGAACAGGGGCGGACCCCACGGAGTTGGCCGCCGAACTGCTCTATCGAGGCGGCGCATACCAGCGGGCCGTCAACCACCTCCTCCACGCATCGGACCGCGCAGCGCGCTTCGGGTTGCACCGTCAAGCATTCAACCTGGCCGAGCAGGCTGCCGGTTGCTGCTCCGCCACCCCGGATATCTCCCCAGAACTCGACGCCCTGTCCGACCTCCAGGTGGGCCGCGCCCTGGCAAACCTGGGGAACCTCGTGCCTGCCATCGCCTATCTCCAGGACGCCCGACGCAAGGCAACCGCTGCTGGTCAACGGGATATCGTGGGGCTCGCCGCCACCGCCATCGGCAAGGTCCACGCCCGGTCGGGCCACTTGCGGCGTGCACAGGCCATGCTGGCCGGCGCAGTCACCGCCCTGGAGCCTTCCAGTGCCCGTGACCAACTGGTGGAATGCCTCGACGACCTCGGCCGCGTGCGGATCGTCCTCGGCGACCTCGCAGGGGCCCGTGCCTGCTTCAACCACCTCCTCGACCTGCCCGGCGGCGAGGACGATGCGGCGCGATTCGCACGGGCTTACCGCGGTCGCGCAGGAATCGCCCTGTTCGAAGGTCGCCTTCCTGCAGCCAGACGGGCCATCGAGATCGCTTCCCGTGAGTGCGCCCGTTGGGGGGATACCCGGTACGCGCTCCTGTGTCGCCTCGATCGCGCTCTGATACGTTTTCTTTCCGGAGACCTGGCCGGGGGCCGCGCGCAGCTCGAGCAGGTCCAGGAAAGCCTCGAGCGGTCCGGGGCCTACGAGGACGCCCTCGCAGGTCTGGTGCACCAGGTCTCGTTCGCCGTGGCCATCCGGGACCTGGACCGTGCTGCACATCTCCTGGAACGGGTGGATGCCGTGTTGGGACGGGCGCCCAACCTGCTTTTCCAGGCCTGGTCCACCTGGCAGCACGCCCGTATCGCGGTACTGGAACAGCGGTTCGACCAGGGCCGCGACCAGGTGGAACAGGCGATCGCGATGGCGAGGCGTGGTGGATTCGTGGAACTCCTGGTGCTGTCCGAGGCATTGCTGGGACTGGTCCTTGTCGGCCAGGAAGCGCCGGACCGCGGTCTCCAGGCCTCTGCCCGAGCGCTCGAAACCGGCGACCGGCACGGGTGCACCCTGGTGACCCTCCACGCCCGCCTCTGGCACGCCCGGGTGGCCCTCGAGGCCGGCGAACTCGAGATGGCCAGGCAGACCCTTGATCAGGTCCTGCCCGCCGCTTCCCGGGCGGGTCTGTCCCTGGTCCTTCTCCGCGCCTTGCTCTTCCGGGCAAGAGCCGCCGCGGACCCCGAGGACGACCTCGGGCCGGTTCGAGACCTCGAGGGACAGGCACGTCGCGTCTACCAGGAACTGGTGCGCGGACTGACGCCGGACGAGCGGAAACGGTTCGACGCAGACCCGGACATGGCCCCCGTGCTGGGCCGACTCGAGCCGGACGCCTCCTGAATCCCGGTGGCCCATGGCCCGGTTCGGGATGACGCCCGCGTCCTACTGGGGCTGAGGCGAGACGAAAAGCTTGTCCTGCTGCCGGTCGGTCATGAGGATGCCGTTGAGGTGGTCATATTCGTGGAGCCAGACCTTGGCATCGTAGTCCTCGTAGAAGGCATCCTCCACGCGGCCGCCTCCGGGGGTGTCGTAGGAAACATGGATCCACTTGGGCCGGGCCACCTTGGCCTTCACCAGCGGAATGGACAGGCAGCCTTCCTTGGGTCCCACGTAGTAGGTATCGGACCAGGAGGTCACCACCGGGTTGATGAACACGATCTTCTCCCCGGCCACGCTGGCCACGAACAGGCGACGGTTGATCCCGATTTGAACCGCGGAAAGTCCCACCGCTCCGAGCGGCACCAGCGAATTGAGCATCTTCTCCCCGAGCGCAATGACCTCCGGGTCGGCCGGGTCCACCGAGATCGAGATCTGGTACAGGGTGCTGTCCGCGTTGAGATAATCCTGCACCAGGTTGGCCTCGAGGAACCGATCCGGGGTCCCGGCGGAGGCTGCCTCCAGTTCCTCGTCGGTGAGCGGCAGGGTTCCGTACGGGTTGTAGTCCTCGTCCACCGGTTCGTGCTGCGTGCCAAAGTTCCAGATGAAGGACTCGAGCATCTGTTGTCCCGAATTCTGGTAGGTGACGCCGGGGGAGATTTCGACGGTGTAGAGGCGGCCGGGTTCCCAGAATGGGAACGGGACAAACCGGAACTCGCGGTTGCCGCGCCGTTCGATGTAGTATCCATTGGCGTCCACGGGTTCCCCATCGATGTACATCTGGACGGATTGCGGCTCGATGTAGTCCGGGCTGGCCTGGCTTGGGGTGAACACGACCTGGATCTTCTCGTTGAGGGGGACGCCGGTCATGGCCTGGGGGGCAAAGGATTCGATGGTGACCGGGTCTGCGCCCTGGGTGCGGGAGGTCCAGCCCTGAGCGTGGGCCTGGACCGTGGCAAGGGAGAGGATTGCGCCGAGGGCGCCTGCGATCCTGGCAGGTGAGAGGCGTCGGGACGTGTGGGTTTGTTCCGGGATGTAACCGCTCATCGGTGGAGATCCTCCGCTGGCTCAAGTGGATTTGGTGCCCGGAGCGGGCCTGATGAAAATTCGTGTGCGCTTCCGGGCGGTGCCTGGAGGCATGCTAGCACCGAGTGGGGTGAGGGATCAAGCCGGGGCGGCTGGGCCGATAGCGCTTGACAATGGCGGGCGTGGGACCTAAAGGATAACCAGGCACGACAACGATCGCCGGTGGTTGAAGGCTGGCGGAATATCAGGCAGGATCGCATGACGACAAAGGTTCATCTCAGTACGGAATTCAACGTGGGCGCCCGGGAATGCCTGGTGCTGATGTCGGACCCCGAGCTTCACCGGGAATTGGCGGAGTTGAAAGGGATGGCGCACCGGCGTGCGCGCAACATGAAGCTCGAGAACGGCGTTCGCACGTGGCAAGTGGACGTGGAGCTTCTGGACAAGGTGCCGGGGTTCATCAAGGGCCTGGTGCGGGAGGATCAGCTCAAGTGGGTTCAGAAGTTCCGCATGGACATGGAGACGCTGGAGGTGGACATCACGATCGAGCACCCACTTCCGGCCAAGACGCTCACGGTGTCGGGCAAGGGGCGGATCCGTGAAACGGTTCCGGAGGAGCGGAGCGTGTTCGAGGTGGATCTGGAGATCTCGAGTGGGCTGCCGCTGGTGGGGAAGCGGTTTGAAGCGGTTCTGGCCGATCGATTGACCCGGATGATGAACGTGGATTTCCAGATTCGGCACGACTACGTCGAGCAGCATCGGGGGCGTTTGAAGGGCAGGGATGTGTCGGAGGGGGGGAAGTCGTCGGAGGGGGAGGAGGCGTCGGGAACCGGGGAATCGTCGGGCGGGGAGGCGTCGTCGTGAACGGGCGGACCCTGACGGCGTCCCGGGGGTCTCTGTCGGCCGGCGTCGAGGGGGCGGGCGCGTTGTGGGTCCCGGCTTCTTGCCTTTCCCGGCCATGCGCTTAGTATTTGGAGAGTATCTCCTCTGAGCCTGGAGAGGGGCGGGGGGGATGGCGGCAGGGGCGACATCTATCAAAGGGGAGCCATGGCCTCCAAGCGTACCGGTATACCGACGATCGAGGAAATCACGCGCGAGATCGAAGGGTTGCAGCGCAAGTATGGAGACAGGGTGCGGATCAGCATGTTTTCCCCAAAGGGACTGGTGGACCTGGATGATGCACCGTCCGAGGAAGAGCCCGACGAGCGAGACAAGCCGTTCGAGTTCAACTACAAGCCCAAGGACATCAAGGCCTACCTGGACCGATACGTGATCCAGCAGGACGAGGCGAAGAAGGCGCTCGCCATCGCCATCTGTGACCATTACAACCACGTGAAGGCGTGCGAGGAGGATCCCAGCCTGCTGGAGGAGGACTACAGCAAGCAGAACATCATCCTCATCGGCCCCACAGGTGTGGGCAAGACCTACCTCATCCGGACCATCGCCAAGCTGATCGGGGTTCCGTTCGTGAAGGCGGATGCAACCAAGTTCAGCGAGACAGGGTACGTGGGCGGCAACGTGGAGGACCTGGTGCGGGACCTGGTCACCCAGGCCGACGGGGATCTGAAGGCCGCTTCCTACGGGATCATCTACCTGGATGAGATCGACAAGATTGCGAGCGCACCCAACCTGGTCGGTCGGGACGTGAGCGGTCGCGGGGTCCAGATGGGGCTGCTCAAGCTGATGGAGGAGACCGAGGTCGATGTCCGTGCCCCGAACGACCTCCAGGCCCAGTTCCAGGCGTTCATCGAGGCGCAACGCAAGGGAAAGCCGTCTCGGAAGGTGGTGAACACGCGGCACATCCAGTTCATCGTCAGCGGCGCGTTCAACGGGTTGAAGGAGGTCATCAAAAAGCGGCTTCGCAAGGCCAGCGTGGGGTTCAGCGCCGACATCCAGTCAAGGGACGAGGGGACCGACTACTTCCAGTATGTCACTTCCCAGGACTTCATCGAATGCGGGTTCGAGCCCGAGTTCATCGGCCGCCTTCCGGTCCACGTGGCCTGTCACAGTCTCTCCGTGGACGACCTCTTCCGTATCCTCAAGTTCTCCGAGGGCTCCATCATCAAGCAGTATCAGCGGGACTTCAAGGCCTATGGCATCGAGGTCCATTTCAGTGACGACGGCCTCCGCGCCATCGCCGAAGCGGCCGAGAAAGAACGAACCGGGGCTCGAGGACTCATGACCGTGCTGGAGCGCACCTTCCGGGATTTCAAGTTCGAGCTTCCGGACAGCGGTGTCAAGGCGTTCGTGGTCGATCAGGACCTCGTGACCGACCCCCAGTCCGCCCTGGCCCGGTTGCTCCGCGACCCGCACGCCCACCTGCTCGCCTACCACCGGTGCCATGTGCACGAGTGTGTCGAGGCGTTCCAGAAACAGCACGACATCCAGCTCGAGATCGACGACGACGCGGCCGAGTATCTCTGCGAACTCGCCGTGGCCCGCGGCATGACCCCGCGCGAGGTCTGTGACGACCTCTTCAAGGACTACCAGCACGGACTCGCCCTGATCGACCGGAAGGACCGGGGCCTGATTTTTCGCGTGACCCGTGAAGTGATCGACGACCCGGACAGGGCACTCGAGGACTGGATTCGCGACTACTATGCCCGGCAGGAGCAGGAGGCCGGGTCCGCCGCTGTCGAGGGCGCCACCGAACCCGGTGGGACCCCACAAACACCGACCGCTTCCCCGGCCACGAAAGGGCCTTCCCCCACTCCTCCTGGGGAGGACGCTGTCCCGAACCGGGAAGAAGACGAGACCGGGGCCTGATTCAGACCCGCCCACCGCCCGGTCGCGTCCTCGCACGCCGGGCGCCTCGCGCCGAGTCTGGAGTTCCCCGCGACCGTGCCCGGCGTCTCAGGCCGCCGACGGGGTCGAAGTCGGGGCGCCGGTCATCCGTGCCAGCTCCACCGCGACCTGTTCCTCGATCGCATGTTCCAGGGTCCGTTGGTCGAGCTTGCCCACGAGGCGGCCCGAGGGCGGTTCCACCACGCACAGGGACCGAGGCCCTGTCGGGCCGAAGCGGGTCCGCGCCGCACCCAGGCTGTCGGTGGGCGCCAGGGTATCGCAGGCGAGGCGCATCACGTCGTGGGCGAGGAGCATGGGCCAGAGTTCGCGGTCGGCCAGGACCGGCTTCAGGTCGCCCAGGTGGATGGCGCCCTGGAGCCGGTTCTTTCCGTCTACCACCGGGATCATGGTGCCCGTCGTGGCGGAAAACGCCTCCAGGACCTCCTGGAGGTCGTCGTGGGGGTGTACCGAGACCACATCGGAAGCCATCACATCGGCGACCGGGGTCTCGGCGAGAACCCGGGCCTCCACCTCCTCCGGCGTTGCCGCCTGATCCCGCGACCGCCCTTCAACCTCCAGCACGCGGCGCCCGAGCAAACGGATGGCCCAGGCTCCGGCCGGAGCGGTCAGAAGAATGCTCAGCGCCGCCACGGCCAGGATGATTTCTCCCGGCCTGGTGTCCATGCCGGCAAGCTGCATGGCCATCAAGGGAGCGCTTCCGATCGCAGCCTGGACCGTGGCCTTGGGCAGGTAGGCCACGACCACGAACAGGCGTTCCCCAGGATTCAGGGAACTCCCCAACAGGCAGACGTAGCTTCCTGTACTTCGTGCGATCAGACCCAGCCCGATCAGGGCCGCGGCGGCCGGTCCGGCCTTGAGCGCCACGGACACGTCCACCTGGGCCCCCACCAGTGCAAAGAGCACGATTTCCGCCAGCACCCAGATCTTGCTCAGTTTCCTCGAGATCTCGTGCGCCATGTACTGGTTCTTTTCCAGGATGATGAATCCCACGGCCATCACTGCAAGCAGGGCCGCAAATGGGACCAGGTCCTGAAGCCGGTGCTCCAGGTCCACCAGGAACACCGAAATTCCCACCACTGCCAGCACCCGTTTGGTGGCTCGAGGGTTGAATCGGCGAAAGAGCAGGAACAGGAGGTAGCCGGTGGCCAGGCCGACCACGATCCCGAGCAGGATGGAAATCGGAATTCCCGCGACCTTCCACACCAGGTTGACCTCGCCCCCGGTGTACATGCCGATCAGGCTGCTGTACACCACGATCACGAACACATCGTCGATGGACGACGCTGCCAGGACCAGGGTCGGGATCCCCTTGGCCGTACCGCGGCGTTCGTCCATGAACCGGATCATCAGGGGCACTACCACCGCAGGGGACACCGCCGAGAGCACCGATCCGAGGATGGCTGCCTCGAGGTAGCTGAGGTCCAGCAGCCAGTGCCCGAGAAAGGTGATGGCCACCCCTTCGAACACGGCGGGAACGAACGAGAACACCACCGCCCGCATGCCGACTCGAGCCAGGGTGTCCTTGCTCAGTTCGAATCCTGCCCGGAGCAAGATGACGATCAGGGCGACCATGCGCAGGTCCGCGGAGATGGCGGCCAGCTCCGGACTGATGAGACCGGCGGCGTGCGGCCCCAGGGCCACACCGACGAGGAGCATGCCGGCCAGGCCCGGAATGCCCACCCGGCGCAGGAGGTAGTCGACCAGCAAGCACAAGATGACCAGGAGCGCGAGGTTCAACGCCATGAGCTTTCGGATGCCTCCTCGTTGCCTCGAGTGCAATGGCGTCCGGTGGTTCCGGGCGCATGGGGAATCGTCGGGGAGGTTCGTAGCGCACAACCTGGCGGGAAGCAACCATCGCGCGTCCGCCGTGGCCGGCTTCGGGTGGTGTGTGCGAGGCGAGGATGAGACCCGGGGTCGACACGGGGGCGGGAGTGGGTATACTTGGGAGTGACGGGGCACTGCGTCCGGTCGGGACAGGGTCGGCACATCGGGCGATGGAAGGGGAGGAGAGATGACAGGACAATCCGACGACGCGGCCGGACGGGCTGCACCGCTGCCTGAGCCCGGTTTCCTGGCGTTGGTGCGGGCGGGTCGGCGGGCCTTGCGTGAGGTCCCGGGAACGACGCGAATCCTGGTCCAGGGATTCGTCCTGACCTACGCTGTTTCGTTCTTGCTTGCCGCCGCCATCTCCGTGGCCGTCTACTTCTTCCTGGTTCAGCCTGCCCTGGAGTGGACGGAAGCGTGGGGCGCGAACCAGGGCGCCTTGGTTGCCTGGGCCGCGGTGGCACTCAAGGGGGTGCTCTGGGTGGGCGAGGGACTGGCCATCCTGGCCTCCCAGGTGGTGGCCTTTCTCCTCACACTGGCCATGATGGGTCTCTGGTTCGAGGCGGTGGTGGACAAGGTCGTCCGTTTTCGCCGGCCTCCCCAGTGGCAGGTCGAGTCCCCCGGGTCTTCTTCCTTCATGGGGTGGGTCCGCAGCATTGGAGCCTCGCTCCGCGCCTCTGCCTGGCTCGTCTTCCTCTCCATTCTCGCACTGCTGCTCGCCCTCGTCCCCATCCTTGGACCCTTTCTGGCGTTCTTCATCAACGCCTACGTGATGGGACGAGACATTCGCGATCCCTACGTGTCGGTTCGGGCAGCGCTGGGCGAACCGGTGCGTGGACTGGTGAAAGGGCGGCTCAAGTGGACCGTGCAGGCAGGCGTGGCGCCGGTCCTGGTGGCCATGGTGCCGGTGGTCGGGTGGATCCTCCTCCCGGTGATGATGACCTGGCTGGTCACCGGGATGGCCTGGCTCGGCGAGGAACTCGTGATTGCCGAAGCCGGACCGAGCGCCTCGAGCCCCACCTCTTGATCGGATCGGAACTCAGGCGGCCCCGGGAACTCAGCGGTCGATCCGCTCGACCCAGCCGAAGGGGTCCTCTTCCTCGCCGTACTGGAGCGCCAGGAGGTAGTCGTAGAGTTTCTGGGAGAGCGGCCCGGTCTTGCCATCGCCCACCTGGTGATCCTCTCCCTTGTAGTGGATGGACTTGACCGGCGAGATGATCGCGGCCGTCCCGGTCCCAAACACCTCGGTGAGCGCCCCGGTCTCGATTCCCTTGACCACCTGGTCGATGGCAATGGGGCGTTCCTGGACGTTCACTCCCCATTTCTTCAGCACCTGAATCACCGAATCCCGCGTGATTCCAGGCAGAATACTCCCGGTCAGAGGACTGGTCACCACCGCGTCGCCAAACCGGAAGAAGATGTTCATGGTGCCCACCTCTTCCACGTACTTCCGCTCGATCGCGTCCAGCCAGAGCACCTGGGCGAAGCCTCGATCCTTGGCCTCCTTCTGGGCCAGCAGACCGGCTGCATAGTTGCCCGAAGTCTTGGCGAACCCCACCCCACCCCGTACCGCACGCACGTACTCGTCCGCCACGTAGATGGCCACCGGGTTGAATCCTTCGGCGTAGTAGGCGCCCACCGGACCCACGATGATGTAGAACAGGTAGGTGGTGGACGGCCGGACTCCCAGTGCGGCGTCGGTGGCAATGATGTTGGGCCGGATGTAGAGCGCACACCCGGGGCTCTTCGGAATCCAGTCGCGCTCCAGGAGAACGAGCTGCTTCAGTGCGTCGGACACGAAATCCACCGGCACCTCGGGCATCACCAGTCGGCGGCACGAAGCGTTCAGGCGTGCGAAGTTGTCCCGGTGGCGGAACAGGTAGACCCCATCGTCCTTGCCACGGTAGGCTTTGAGGCCCTCGAACGCCTCCTGCCCATAGTGGAGGACCAGGGTGGCAGGGTCCAGTTCCAGGGGGCCGTAAGGCTCGATGCGTGCAGCATGCCATCCTTGATCCGGCGCGTAGTTCATCTTGAACAGGTGGTCCGAGAAGTAGTTTCCGAACCCGAGGGTTGAATCGTCCGTGGGGATGGGCTTGCGCTTCGACGGGTCGACTTTTCGGATGTCAAGTTGCATCTTCGGTTCCTTTCCTGTGGTGCCTGTGCCACGCCGACCGGGGGACAGGGCACGGCGGTGGCGGGTCGCGTGGGACGGGCCGCACACCACGGCCCCTGCCGGTCTCGCTGCACAGTCCCCCTCGCCGGGTACCGGGAAAGACTTCGGGAGGGCGGTGCTCGAGGCGAGAAGCCGGCAGCACCGAGCGGCCCGTTCAGGCCCCGGGTCTTCGTTGCCGGGCTTGATTCCTCTCGCCCTCAACCTAGCACGGCCCGGACCGGATGGCAAGCAGGGGAGGGGCGATGACCGGGGTGCAATTCGAAGTCGGGAACGCAACCGGTGGGCCGCTCCACCGTGATTCTGGTAGCAGGAGGCGGCGCTTGCGCCCCCCATTCGTTCTCATGTGGGTGAGTGGGCGCTGGGCGATGGGTCAGTCGGTGGTCGGGCGGGCGTCGGTCATGCCCAGGATCACCACCCCCAGGCCGTCCCCGGCCAGCACCACCTCATCGCGTCCGTCCCCGGTGAGATCACCGCCTGCGACACTCAGGCGGGTGCCGTGGAACGTGACGCGGCTCCACAGGCTACCGTCGGCCTCCAGCAGGTACAGCGTGCCTCGAGGCCTGATCACGGCGAGTTCGTCGGTTCCGTCTCCGTCCAGGTCCACCACCGCGGCCTGGACCCCCTGGTCTGCCACGACCCATCCGGTCGAACCGTCCCGGTGGGGCCGGAACGGCCAGGCCCGGGTCACCGGCCCTCGAGCATCCACCGTGTCGACCGGTCGGCCTGCCAGGTCCAGGATGGCCAGGCGGCGTCCTGCGTCGGGAACCACCAACCGGGTCCCCGGCGTGCCCGTCGGCGCCGCCGGAGCCAGGGCCACAGACCATCCGGCCGAACCTTGCCACCTGGCCACGGACACCCCGCGGGCGTCCAGGAGTTCCACCCCGGTTCCAGGACAGGCCACGGCGAGCACCGGGGCGCCTTCTTCGCTCCAGGGAATGCCCAGCACATCCTGGATCCCGTGCGGAACCACTGAGAACAGGCGGGTCTCCGTTCCTTCCGTGTCCTCCACCACCAGGAGCCCCTTGTTGCGCCGATACAGCCCCCGCGCAATCCCGGTTGCTCCGTCGAGTTGCACCGGAACCACCCGGTCGAACCGGCCCAGGCCCGTGCTCCGGCGTATCACCTCGAGCCTGGCGGCGGACACCTCCCCGGCTGGAGCCGGTCCTCCTGTCGCAACGTCGCGCAAGCTCAGGACCGTCAGGACCCCGTTGCCGGCCAACGCCCAGATTTCGGGACCGTTTTCGCCTCGAGCCACCGCGACGCTGACGACTCGAGGCACAGAACGGTGGGCCTTCAGGACCACGCGATCCAGTCCAAAGGCGTGATCCACCAGGGCCACCGTGGCCTCGCCCGGCGTCTCGAGCAGGGCCTGGATACGGGCCACCAATTCCTCGCCACCGGCAGGGCTGAATCCCACGTGAGACCAGGCCAGCCTTCCCGTCCGGTCCACCAGGAAGGTGACCGGCACATTGCTCGACCGATAGAGTGGCTCCGGCCTGGAAGCAAAGCCGACCGGGAAGGGAATTTCGTGCTCCTTTACGAACGGTTCCACCGCGTCCCGGTCGTGGTCGAGGGAGACGGCCAGGATTTCCATGCCGCGTTCGCGCCAGGCTGGGTAATGCTGCTTGAGCAACTCGAATTCCTGCCGGCATGGGCCGCACCAGGTGGCCCAGAGACTCACCAGGACGACCTGGCCGCGCAGTGCCTCGAGGTCGTGGGGGACGCCTGCCAGGTCCGTCATGTGGAGCGGCGGGGCTGGAGGCGCGGGCACGGGCCAGGCGTCTCGAGTGAATTGCGCCCAACCGGAGGCGGCTGGGTCGCTCCCGGCGATTCTGTCCATCACGTCGCGGTCTTCGTTCCAACGCAACACCGTCTCCAGAAGGGTGCGCCGCCGCGTGGGCTCATCCGCCTGGGCGTAGCGGGCCGCGAGTGCCTCCCAGAACCGGGGCGGGCCGAGCCGGGAGGTCCACAAGGTGTCGCCGCCTCGAGACAGGCCGGCCAGCATGGTCCCCGGCTGGTGCAACACAGCGCGCGCGAGACGCCGGGTGCCTCGAGTCGTCTTGCCCGACGCGAGTTCGGCCTGGCCCAGCACTGCGGACCAGAGCGCCGCCGCCCGGGCTGCGGTGCGGTCTCGATCCGCCGATGGTTCCACCAGGTCGAGGGCGACCCGGCACAGGCGAATCGCCTCGTCCGGTTCAGGTGGTGTCGTCTCGAGCAGAAGGCGCACCGTGGTATCCGGAAGCAGGGGGGATGTGGGGGCGGACGCGATCGCCTGCGGGAGCAGGGTTCGGGCCTGTTCCTGTTGCGCGTCGTCCCATGCGCGGGACAGGGCGTCCACCACCACCGGGAGCGCCTGATCCGCCACCTCGGCGCCCTCCTGTTTCACCTGCTCGTAGGCCTTCATCATGGCGTCCACGTTGCCCTGGGACGCAAAGGCCTTGAGCCTGGGCAACGCCGACGCAGCAGTTCGAACCGGCCGCTTCGGTTTGGACAGCACGGCCCGCACGATGGTCACCTCCCGTCGGGCCTCTCCAGGACGCTCGATGGTCAATGTCACCGGTGTCCCCGGTGGCCCCTTGATACGTTGCACCACGGCCCGAATGTCCAGGTCGTCGATGGGCTGGCCGTCCACGGCCACGATGCGGTCGCCCGGGTGCACGCCGGCCGCTTCCGCGGGTCCTCCGGACACCACCTCGTGCACGAAGCAGGGACGGTTCCGCATGTAGAGTCGCAGGCCGACCATTCCGTTCGGTGTCGGCGTGGGGGAGTTGGGGGGCGCCGCATTCGCCGGGACTGGAAGACTGCCGGAAGCCCGGGCGCCGGGTGCCGGCAGGCTCGAGATGAGGAGGAAAAACAGAAACAGAACCAGGTGTAGGACTCGAGGCATTCGTGGCAACGTCATTCCCTTTCTTCGTCGGTGGCTTGTGAGGCGACGGGTTCCCGGGCTCGGGTCCGGATACGGGCGTCCATGGCCACCACGCCGCGACCCGGTTCCAGGGCGTACAGAGGGTTGATGTCCAGCTCCTCGATCTCGGGGAAGTCGCGCATCAGGCAGCTTACCCGAAGCAACGCCTCGATGATGGCATCCTTGTCCGCCACCGGTCCCCCGCGGTAGCCCTCCAGCAATTTCTTGCCCCGGATTCCTTCCACCATGTGGCGCGCGTCCACATCTGTGAGCGGGTAGACCCGGAAGACCACGTCGCGCCATACTTCGATGTTGACGCCCCCGATTCCAAAGGCGATCAGCGGGCCGAACTTGGGATCCTGGGTGACGCCGATGAAGGTCTCCACACCATCCCGCATCATCTGCTGGACCACCACCCCCCCAAAAGCGTCCTCCAGACCGGCCTCGCGCAGCCGGCCCGCAATGGTGTGAAATCCGGCCACCACTTCTCGAGGTGTCTCCAGGTCGAGCAGGACGCCGCCCACGTCGCTCTTGTGGGTGATGGTCTCCGACACCAGCTTGAGCGCGACCGGGAACCCGATGGATTCGGCTGCAGCCGCAGCCTCTTCCGAGCGGGTTGCCGTGACGGTTTTGGGGCTGGCGATCCCGTAGGCCCGGAGCACGGTCCGGACTTCGTGGTCTGAGAGCCAACGGTCCGTCACCTTTCCCTCCACTCCCGCCAGGGCGGCTCGAGCCTGGTCCGGGTCCAGGTCGTCGAATTCGGGAAACTTGCCCGGCGGTTGACGAAGCCACTCACCGTATCGCACCACTCGAGCCAGAGCGCGTGCAGCGCTTTCCGGGAAAGCGTAGGAGGGGAAGTTGTCTTCCCGGAGTGAGGAGAGCGCCTCGGGGACGCCGTGTGTGCCCAGGAACGAGGTGAGGACCGGCTTGGTCGCCCCGGCCGCGGCCGTGCGGATGGCTCGAGCGACCCCTTCTGCGTCCACCACGATGGGGGGGACGAACAGGACGATCAAGGCGTCGACGTTTTCGTCCTCGAGGAGCAGGCGGGTGGCGCGTTCGTATTGTTCCGCGGTGGCGCTGGCCAGCATGTCGACCGGATTGGCGACGGATGCTTCTGGAGGAAGGAATGTTCGGAGGGCGCGTTCTGTGGGGGGTGCGAGCCGAGGGATGACCAGGCCCTGGCTGTCGCATGCGTCCGAGGCCATGATGGCGGGTCCACCGGCGTTGGTGAGGATGGCGACGCGGGGGCCTCTGGGCACGGGCTGGTTGGCCAGGAGCATGGCCACGTCGAACAGGCCCTCGATGCGGTTGGTGCGAATGACCCCTGCCTGTGCCGAGACGGCGTCCACGGCCACGTCCAGGCCGGACAGCGATCCGGTGTGCGAACTGGCGGCTCGAGCCCCGGACTCGGTGCGGCCGCTTTTCACCATGATGATGGGCTTTTTGCGGGAGATCCGCCGTGCCAGTTCCATGAATCGGCGTGGATTTCCAAAGCTTTCCAGGTAGAGCAAGATGACGCTGGTGCCCGGGTCGTGCTCCCAGTACTCGAGGAGGTCATTCCCGGACACGTCGGCCTTGTTGCCCACGCTGGCGAAATGGCGGATGCCGATGCCGAGGAGTTGCGCGTAGTCGAGGATGGCCACGCCCAGGGCTCCGGACTGGGAGGAGAACGAGACGTTGCCCTTCTTGGGCGACACCGCAGCAAACGTGGTGTTGATGCGGAATCGGTCGTCGGTGCTGAGTACGCCCAGGCAGTTGGGGCCGATCAGGCGCGCGCCCTTGGCTCGAATACGCCGCACCAGTTCGTCCTGGGCCGCCTTGCCTTCCGGGCCGGTCTCGGCAAACCCGGCACTCACGATGACGATCCCCTTCACCCCCTTTTCCAGGCAGTCGTCCACCGCCTCCGGCACGAACCGCCGGGGCACCACGATCACGGCCAGATCCACCGGGTGCGGAATGTCGGCCACCCGGGAATAGGTGCACACCGATTGCACCACCGGGGCCGAGGGGTTCACCGGAAACACGGGTCCGTCATACCCGAACGTGAGCAGGTTGTGAAACACCTCCGCGGCCAGGGACCCTCGCTTGCGGGAGGCACCCACCACCGCGATACCTCGAGGACGGAAAAATGCATCGATCGAATGGGGCATGGACGACAATCGCTCCTCTCCATGAGCGGCGGGAATGGCCGATCCCGCCTGCAACCGCAACAATGGCTTCACATCCGCAGTCGTTTCACACACAATGAAAGCAGGACCGCGACACCTGTCGTGCCTGCGTCCGCCGTGGCCGCTCCAAGGGTAGCACGGCGTCCGTCCGGCCGCAACCGCCACTGTGGCCGACCCGGACCGCCTCCAGGGATCTCGAGGAAGAAGGAGGAGCATCCCATGCCGGGTCCCTACGCACATCTGACCGCAGCGCTTGAAGTTGCGGTCAAACCTGTCCTGTCCCGCATCGACGCGATGCCCTCCCGGGCCGTCGCTGCACTGCTCCGCTGGGTCACCTACTGTGAATTGGGCGCGGTCTGCCCTGACCTCCCTTACATGGGCCTCACCGACGCCCGGTCCATGCACTGGTCCGACTTGATGCACCACCAGGGATCAGGCGCATTCCTGAAGGCCGGCATCGCCCGACTCCAGTCCATGACCGGGGACCGGCGCGACAAGGGCGCAGCCTGGCTCATGGGCTTCGCCTCTCACGTGGTCATGGACGTGGCCGTCCATCCGGTGATCAACCTTCGGGTCGGCCCCTACGAGGAAAACAAAAGCCGGCACCGGTCCTGCGAAATGCACCAGGATGTCTACATCTACCAGCGCCTCGGCCTCGGCCCCATGCACCTCGCCGAGCACTTCCGGAGTGTGGGCGGGCCGGCCCGGGAACGGTTTCACCGGCTCTCCGTGGACCCGGACATCGAAACCCTCTGGCGCGACCTCCTCCGGGAGGTCTACCCCGACGCATACCAGGACCGCCGGCCTCGCATCGACTACTGGTTCCGTTGGTATCGCCGCGCCATCGACAAGGTCGCCGAGGAGGCCACCCTCCTCCCCTTCGCCCGTCACGTGGGCGCCAACCTCGGTCTCGTCTACCCCACGGAGGACGAGGTGGACTCGAGCTTCATCGTCGACCTGCAGACCCCGAACGGGAACACCGCCTCCTACGACCAGGTGTTCGACCACGCCAAGGCATGGCTCGCCACCGTCTGGGGCTGGATCGGCTCCGCTATCTACGACCACGATACCCGCTACCTCTCACGCCTCACCGACTGGGACCTCGACACCGGCCTCGACCCGGACGGCGCCATGATTCTCTGGAGTTGACCATGCGCACCATCCACACCATTCTCCCTCTTTTGATCCTCCCACTTTTTGCGTGCGTCCACAGAATCGGTTCTCGACTCCCGGTCGAAGAACTCGGCCCCCCACTCACACGCCTGAGTCGCGCGGTCGACGCCGTGGCTGCCGACTTCCTCCCGGAAAACTCGAGCACCACCGAGGACGACGGCCGCCTCCTGCTCGTCGTCCACCCGAACCTGATCCAGGCGGCCACTGCACACGATCCCAGCCTGCTCGAGCCGTTCGATGGGTACCATCTGGAAGCAGGTATCCAGGGAGAATTCGGAGTCGTCCTCGTCTGCACCGCAGACGGATCCCGGGCGCTTCTCGAGGACGCCGGGTGCACCGCGGCCCTGGATGCGGCTCGATACCGGGAGGCTCCACCTACACCTTGCGTGTTTACCATCGACCCAGTTTGTATATGTTCGGACCCGGTTCCTGCTTCCTGCCGGCACGAAGAGCCCCTCCGGGAAGAGAGCCTCGAGTAACCCGGGGTTCAGGCTGCCGGCCCGGTCTGGAGCACCGGGCACAAGGCCGTCTCGAGCACCACCCGGTCGGTCAGAATCGGAAGTAGATGAAGTCGGCGGCGCCGTCTCGAGCGAAGAAGAACATGGCCGCGGCGCAGAGCGCCCAGAGTGTGGTCTGTACCGGGAGGAGCCAGGGGGAGGTTTCCAGGCGGGTGAGTATTCGTTCTGCAGCGAGCGCTGTGATCTGGGGGAGGGAGAGGAGCAAGGTCAGGATTGCAAGGGTTCCGGCAATCACGTTCTGGGCTGGAGCGTCCGGGGGCGGCGCCGAGAACAGGACCCGGGCCATGTGTTCCAGGCTGTGGTCGCGAAAGATGAACCAACCCACGCAGGTGAGGAGGAACATCAGGCCGATTGCAGCCCATTTCCCCACGCGGGTGTGCTTCAGTCTCTCCGGAACCAGCGGCGCGGCCAGGCGGTAGAGGACCAGGATCGCGGCATGGTACGCTCCCCACAGCACGAAATTCCACGACGCACCGTGCCACAGGCCGGAGAGGGTCATCGACAGGAACGTGTTCCGGGTCACGAACCAGAACCGGCCTCGAGAACCTCCCAGTGGGATGTAGAGATAGTCCCGGATCCAGGTGGAAAAAGAGATGTGCCACCGCCGCCAGAAGTCGCTCGGGCTCGTTGCAAGATAGGGGCGCCGGAAGTTCTCCCTCAGGCGGAGACCCAGCATTCGCGCCGTGCCCCGGGCAATGTCCGTGTACCCGGAAAAATCGGCCAGGATTTGCAACGCAAACGCCAGGGCCCCGGCCATGGCCAGTGTCCTCGAGGGGTGGTCGAGCGCAAAGACCTTGTCCACGTAGGGCGCAATCGTGTCCGCAATGCAGAGCTTCTTCACCCCACCCCACAGGGCCAGGGTCATGCCGGAACGAAACGTGCTGGAATCAAGCCGGCGCGGACCTTCCATCTGCACGAGCAGGCTGGACGCACGCTCCACCGGCCCGGCGACCAACTGGGGGAACGAACTGACAAAGGCCAGGTAGGCAATGGGGTCGTGCCGCGGCTCGAGCTTTCCACGGTACACGTCGATGCTGTAGCTCATGGTCTGGAACGTGTAGAACGAGATCCCCACCGGGAGATACACCTCCATCAGGTCCAGACCGTGGTGCATGCCCAGAAGACGGAGCACCGCCGCCACGTTTTCGGCGAAGAAATTGAAATACTTGAAGTAGCCGAGCAGTCCCAGATTCCCGGCAATGCTCGCACCCAGAAACAGCTTGCGGCGGCTCGGCCACCGCTCCATCCCCAGGGCGCCGAAAAAGTCACACGCGGCGGAACTGTACAGAAGAATCAGAAACCATGGGTGCACCCATCCGTAGAAAATGGAACTCGAGACGACCAGCACCACGTTCCGCCACCGCGTCGCGGGCACACTCCAGTAAACGACAAACACGATGGCAAAAAAGAAGAGGAACTCGATCTGTATGAACGTCATGCTGGTCCGCTGCTTGCTGCGGCACGCGCCACCTGGTCTCCCGCGCCGAACACCTCCACCCGGCCCGGACCTCCAGGCCCCGGACACAGGTCATGCTGCACTTTACCACCGCCGCTCCGGCGTTTCAATCCCGGGGCGGACCCGTTGCAGACCCACTCCGGGGGGGTCGGCCCTCTCTTCCATCGAGTTCATCACTGGCTGACAAACTTCCGCTCCCCGCATGGCCCACCGGCTCATGGAGTTCCGCGATACCTTCACGCCCAACCGAAGCAGTTGCTTCTCCTGTCGGCATGACGGCGCATGGTCCACAAACTTGCACGTCAGCAGATATACAAGCCGACGCTCACAAACGACTTCGGTACCATCTGGGGAGGAACAGGGGCGATCCTGAACGTCGGTCCCTCATCCTCCAGCTTGCCATTGAGCGCCTCCTCGCTTGCAAGGCAGAGATGTTCTATCCTCCCATGTCTTGGCGCCATGCAATGGATGGGGTTGTTGGGGCGGTTACGCTGGCGCAGTCGTCCAGATCGAGGCCTCCTGGTGGAGGTCGGCCCCGTCGCAGCCGGCGTCGAGCAGGGGGAATCGAGGGCGAGGTGGAGGTCGTCGAGGAGCCAGGTCCCCGATCCCTCATCCCAGGTGGGAGGGAGGAGGAACCCGGGGGCCTCGGTGAGACTGGTGTCGTCGAGGGTGAGGTTGTACACGGCATCGCCGTCGGGATCGTGAACCACGCAGCACTGGCAGAGAGGATCACCCTCGTAGGAGGCGTTGTTATACACATTGTAGTTCCCGGTGTTGTAGGCGATGGTGCTGTCGAGGAACGATGGAGACGAGATGAACAGATACATCCCGCCCCTGTTTTCGGCATTGCCCCCGGTGAGCGTGAAGCCGTCCACCAGGCGGTCCTTGTGGTCGCCGTGCATGAAGATGAACACGGCGCCCGCTTGTTGGGTATCGATGAAGGTCTGCTGCGCTCCATGGGTGGATCGCAATGCAACGGCCTTGCCCTCCATGGTCAGCCCATGCTCGAAGTAGGGACCGGGACCGACCCACACCGTCTGACCGTCTTCCGCCTCCTCCAGGGCAGCCTGGACCGATTGACTTGCACCGGAGACCGAAGGGGGCCGGTGCCGTCGGTGCCGTCACAGTCCTGGTTGAACGCAACTGGTGCCTGGTTCCAGTTTGGAAATCGGATGCAGTCGGCGCACGCTGCCCGGACGGAGAGGTTCGGGAGGCGGACCGCGAGGACAGGAGCGGGCGTAGGAGGGATTTCGCTCGACAGACCCCGTTCCAGGGACCGCCGGTCGTGAAGTCGTGTGTTCTTGCTGACTTTTCCAGCGCGTAAGGCTTCCGGTTGCAGCCAGGCGCCCTGTGCGCTGGGCCCCCCTCTCGTTGACGCGGCTTCGCAGGACGGACAGCACACGACCCGGCGTCTCGGCAACACACTGCCCCGGGACTGCGACGGCAACCCGGTCTCCAACAACGATCTTTACGCCTGAATTCTGGCCCTCCCCGCTCCTCGAGCATGGCCGGGACAGGAACCTGCAACAAGGTTGCCAGGACAACATCAGAACCCTTCTCGCCAGCCCCGGCTCATCCTGAACACCAGGTTCGAGGTAGCGAGACAGGCACTTGACAGGCCAGGTGAGCGAATGGCCTGTGCCTCATTGCTGAACGGGCGAGAGGCCGGTCCTTGGCCAGGCCGAACTTGCGGTGGCGAATGCCCTCCCACCCCCCAACCCCCGGTCGCCACCTCGCCAGGGCCTTCCCAGGGGCATCCAGGAGGTTGTCATCACCTCGTTCAAACCTCCCCAAGGGCCTCGAGTCACCCGTCATCACCTCGTTTCACGTTCCTCCAGGGCCTCGAATCGCCTGTCATCACCTCGTTTCACGTTCCTGCAGGGCCTCGAATCGCCTGTCATCGCCTCGTTTCACGTTCCTGCAGGGCCTCGAATCGCCTGTCATCGCCTCGTTTCACGTTCTTCCAGGGCCTCGAGTCACTCGTCATCACCTCGTTTCACGTTCCCGCAGGGCCCCGAGTCGCCTGTCATCACCTCGTTTCACGTTCCTCGGGGGCCTCGAGTCGCTGGTCATCGCCTCGTTTGAACCCCATCGAGGGTCCTCAGAAATTCTCCGGAAAACAGAAAATGGACCTCCCCGAGGCTTCAAGGAGCTTGTAACAAGCACTTCGTGGACCTCCTCGAGGGTTCAAGGAGCTTGTAACAAGCGCTTCGTGGACCTCCCCGAGGCTTCAAGGAGCCTGTGACAATCTCATCCTGGACCTCGGCAGGGCGTAGGACGGATTCTGACAGAGGCGTACTCCGGGGCGCCGGCGGCACCCGGGCGTGCACCACGGTCGCAGAGAAGCCCGGACCCCGCCCGGGTCAAGAATCGTTACACGGGCATGCGCCTCGAGGGCAAAGGCCGCCCCTGCCGCTCTCGATCCTCCACCGTAATCCCCCCGGATTTCCAAATGATTCCACTGAACCGCACCGATCATGGCGCCGTGGCTCCATCGTCTCGCGCCCCCGACGCATTCCTTGCAACGTTTCTTCCTCCACGAGGCCACCCCGGTGCTCTGGGGCGGAGAGGTGTATTCCTTCGCCGTCTCGCCGCGGCGTTCCGGAGTGTCTCGAGGAGGTTGTCATCAACTCGTTCGAGTCTCCCCGGGCCTATCGGTGCGCCCATGGCAGGATCCGTTCTTCGGGCCGGTCTCCCGGACCACCCGGTGCTTGACACCGTCCCGGCCCGGTGACAGGCTGGATGTGACACCTGCAGCGACCCCAGGCGCACCGGCAGGGCGTGTTGCGATGTGGGTGTCTGGCCGGCGGCACGGTTTCGTTTTCCCGTGGGGGCGGGTGCGCTCCCGCGGTGCTGGAGGCAAGGACATGAACTTCTCGTCACGATTGCTCCTCTCAAGTGTGGTCTTGTTCGCAGCAACCGGCACCGTCCGGGGGCAGGAAGTGCCATTTCTCTACCATCGAGCGGGCGGAGATCAAGCGGCGGGTCTCCAGGTGGAGGCCGAGACGGCCTATGGCACGCGGGAGGCCCGTCCGTTTGGGGAGCGCGGGTTGGAGCAAGGGGTTCGGGTTTCCACGCGGTTTTCCCGGTGGGTGGAGTTGGAGGCCTGGGGGGCGCTGTTGTGGGTGGATGGCGACCGGGAAGCGGCTGGAGCCTCGGCCGAGGTGCGCAGTCACCTGCTGACGGAGAAGGCCAATGGCGTCGGCCTGTCGGTGGGAGCCGGCATGGTCCGGGATTTTCGTGGGGACACGATCGCGCGTACCCGGTTGACGTTGTCGCGACGTGCAGGCAACCTCGAGCTGGTGGGTACGGCGCTTGCCGAGGTTCCGTTTGCCGAGGACCGGGATGCGGTGGACGTGATTTTCGGAGTGGGAGGCGCCTACGAGGTCTCGTCCCGGCTCAACATCGGAGGGGAGGTCCTGGGCGAGGACCTGGAGGGTTTCTGGGAAGAGGAGGAAGCCGAAGGAGGTGCGCGTCTGGTTGCAGGGCCGACCGTGGACGTGGCGTTTCTGGATCGACTGACGTTCAAGGCGAACGCCGGCCTGGTCTATGCCATGACCGGGGATGCGGTGGCCTCGAGCGACGCTTCGCGGACCGGTTTCCTCGGGCGGATGGCTGTGGGGTGGTGCTGGTAGGCGCCCATGTCGCCCGTCGACGCTGACGTGGCGGTGCCGCGGCTGCGTTTGTTGTCGCAGCGGCCGGGTGAGGGAGTGAGGGAGCGCGGGGGGGCGCCGGGCGATTGAATCCGGAAGCGGGGCTCGAGTGCGTTGGATGAGGCGAGAATGGCCCCTGGTGGCGGGCGTGGTGGCCGGGTGGGCGTTGCTCGTGGATCGAGGGCGGGCCTTCGTGCTCATGCATGCGCCTGCCGGGTTCGACTGGTCCGAGTATCTTCAGGCCGCCTGGATGGTGGTGCACCGCGCCGACCACGGCTATCCGGCGTTTCGGAACCCCCTCTATCCCTGGCTGTTGGGCGCCCTGGGGGAGGCGGTCGGCTCCTATCCTGTTGCGGCTCTCCTGCTTGCTTCGGTCGGCACCTTTCTTGTCGTGCTTGCTGCCGGGGTCGGTGCCCGTGCCCTTGCTTCCCCGTGGGCCGGAGCGGTTGCCGCCCTGTCGGTTCCGTTTGTCCACGATACCGCCGTTGCCTCGAGGTGGGTGAACCTTTATCCCTTGCTGGGTGGGGCGACGGGCATGGGGGTGGCGCTGGCCCTGTGTGCCTGGCGGTGGCCTCGAGTCGGCCTGGCCCTGGCGTCCGGTCTTCTGGGCGGGGTGGCGTGGGGGATCGACAATCGTGCGCTGCCCGTGGTCCTGGCCTCTTTTGTGTTGGTGGGCCTTGGCGCGGTGGGCCTTGGCGCGGTGGGCCCTGGCGCGGTGGGCCCTGGCGCGGTGGGCCCTGGCGCGGTGGGCCCTGGCGCCCGGGGTTCGGAGGGGGGCGAGGGGTCGCGGTGGGGAAGGGGGAGGTGGCGGTTCGGCGGGTTGGCTGTCGCCCTTTCCCTGGGAGCGTCCGTCGGCCCGGTGGCCACTCACGTGCTGGCCATCGCGCCCTCGAGACCCATGGTCGAGCAGGTGCGATTGCAGCGTGAGAACGACCTGCGCGGAATTGTGGGGTCAGGGGTTCGCACCCTGGCCGAAGCCTGTCGAGACGAGCCGAAATACGAGACCCCCTCCTGGACCGCGCTGCGCCGGCCATGTGCTCGAGCCCTGGTGGCCTACAACCTCGAGGGATTGCCGCACCGACTGCCGTTCGGGATGACCTGGACGCTGCTTCTTTTGCCCCTGTGCTGGCTTCCGGCCGGCCGCGGGTGGCGGGGCGCGGTTGCAGGTCTGGTGCTGACCGGGGTGGCGGTGGCGCCGCTGGCTTTTCTCTCCGCGTGGACCATGTTGCCCGATCGGTATGTGCTTCAGTTCGCCGCACCCATCGCCATGCTGGTGCCGGTCGGCGTGTTTCGTTTTCTGGGCACGGTGGTTCCCGGTCGGGTTCGATTCTGGGCCGAAGCGCCGGCTGCACTGGCCCTGGGGCTGGTGGTGGCCTTTCAGGTGGACCACGGGCGGCCCCCACCGCCCCTGAACGAGGACGGGCGGTACCGGGCTCTGGCTGCACTGCTGGACACCCTGCACGAGGTCCTGGGGCCGGACGACGTGCTTCTGGACTGCTCGGCGCGGGGTATCGAGACCGCGCTGCTGCCCCGCATGTACCATGCGCCGCCGCCGAACCTGACCGGGAATGACACCATTCGGTGCATGGCCTGGCTGGAAGCCCCGGAGCGGACATCCGGCCGCCGATGGGTGGTGACCGGGGTTCGCTGTCCTTTCCCCCCCTCTCCGCCCGGGAGTCTCGAGGCCGCGGATGTGAGCAGGTGCCGTTCCTGCTTTGCCGTGCCGGGGCCGAGTCTGGACGTGCGGTGTCCCCACGGAGACCGGGTCGGGCATTGCCCCGTGTGTCGGGATGCCACGGTTCCGCGGGACCGGTGGAAGCTCGAGAAATGGTACTACTCGGGCTACAGTTGTATCGACACGCTGCTGCTGTTTCGGTGGCGGGGCGATGATTCCGGCCGTGCGGGCGGTTCCGCCGGGGAGGAATGAAGCGTTGAGGCGTGCGAAGACGTTGATCGAAGTCTTCAAGAGGGGGAGGCGCGAACTGCCCCTGGCGGTTGGAATCGTGGCCGGATGGCTGCTCCTGATCCGGTGGGGCCGTGCGTTCGTGGTCACTGCGGTTCCCGTCGGTCCGGACTGGAACCAGTACTTCATGGCCGCGTGGAAGGTGGTGCACCGGGTCGCCGAGGACTACCCCGAGTTCCGGGCGCCTTTCTATCCGTGGCTGCTCGGGACGTTGGGAGCGCATGTCGGTTACGTGGCCGCAGCCGTGATCCTGTCGTCGCTCGGCGCCTGTGTGGTGGTGGTCGCAGCCGGCCTGGGGGCTCGAGCCCTGGGGGGGCCGTGGGCCGGAGCGTTGGCCGCCTTCTCCGTCCCCTGGGTGGCCACCACGACCCGGTCGGCCCGATGGTCCAGCCAGTACGCGGTCCTGGCCGCGGCCGGCGGTATGGCGCTGGCCCTGGGCGCCTGTCACGTGCGAAGGCCCCGGTGGTGGCTGGCCCTGGCCACCGGCGTTGCGGCCGGGACCGTCTGGGCGGTGGATGCGCGTGGACTCCCGTTTGCCGTGGCCGCAGGCGGCCTGGTGGTCATCGGGAGCGTCGGTCGGTCGCGGTGGGTGCGTGCCGGGGTGTCTGTCCTCCTGTTTTTTGGGGGCTTCCTGGTGGGTCCCGTGGCGCAGCACCATCTCGAGGTCATCCCGCGCCGGAGTTCCAGTTACCTGGTGTCGGTGCAGCGACGCATGGCCCTGGACGACATCCGGGCGTTTCGGACCGAGGGAATCTACGCCCCCTGCTCCCAGGGTCGACCCGAAGAAGTCCCCCTTCCCGCCGCCCTGTTCACCCGGTGCGGCAAGGCGCTTGTCCGCCACAACTTCCACGCTTATGGCAAGGAACTGCCCTTCGGCATGAGCTGGACCCTGGTGTTGCTTCCCCTCGTGCTGCTTCCCGCAGGCCGCGGGTGGCGAGGCGTGCTTGCTTCCGCCTTGTACTTTTTCCCTCCCGTGATTATCATGGCTGTCGTGGCCGGTATCATGGATGTGCCGCCGCGCTACCTGGTTCCCTACGCGGCCGTGTTCGCGGGGATCGTTCCGGTTGGAATCGCCCGTGCATTCTGGACCCTGGCCTCTGTGCGGGGGGGCGTGTGGCGGTCTCGTTCCGTGGTGGTGGGGATGGCGATTGCCGCCCTGTGGCTGGTGGCGATGCGGCCGCGGGAGGGGCGGCCGGACGGTCCGGCGCGTGGGGGCTACACGCAGCAGCAGCAGGTCCAGGGACGACTGATACACGCCGTCCGGACCCGGGTGGCCGAGGGGGACCGGGTCCTCGACTGCTCGCACAACCTCCGGGTCGAGGTGGCCATGCTGCCCCGGGTCCACGAACCGGATCCCGCCCAGGTGAGGGAGTCTCCGGACGCACGTCGATGTCGTCAGTGGGTCCAGCAGCCTCCCGGGGGCGGCGGGCAACGGTGGCTCATCACCGGAAGCGACCCGTATCTCGCCCCGGGCGCCTCGGGCCGGTGGAAGCTCGAGGTCGCTGTGCAGTTGCCCGAGCACCAGGGTTACCTGTGGCGGTGGGTGGGGGACCGGGGAGCCCGGACGGCCCCGCGTGGGGGGGAGGAATGACCTGACCGAGCGAGAGGAATCGGGCATGAGTGGAACAACGATGGATATCGAGGTGACCGAGCGGGCTGCGGCGCGCCTGCGGCCGGTACTGGAGCGTCATCCGGGCAAGGTCGTGCGCCTGTCCGTCTCCGGTTCCGGGTGAAAGACGCCCTGCTCGGGCGTGGCTCTGGAGGAGCCACAAGAAGGAGACATATTGCTTGAGCGGTCCGGCATTCCAATCGCGGTGGCCGGGCCCTATCGGATCTACTTCGAGCACTCCGTGCTGGACTACGAGGAATCCGCGTTCGGCGGAGGGCTGATCTTGCGCCCCTCGTCGACTTTCTGACCTCGCCGGCAGGCACTGTGGAGGCACACGCTCGCTCGGAAGGAGGCAACGTGAAGCTTGTGCACATCGTGGGCAAACGGAACCACGGCAAGACGACGTTGGTGGAGGAACTGGTTCGCACCCTCGAGGGGCGTGGGCTGACCGTGGGCACCATCAAGCATTGCGGACATCCCCATCCTCTGGACGTGCCCGGCAAGGACTCCTACCGGCACCAGGAAGCCGGAGCCTGCACCACCCTGGTCATCACGCCCGACCGCCTCGCGGTACACCTGCGCCGGGAACCGCGCGTCCCGGTCCTGGACAGGGTGAAGCACCATTTCGACGGGTGCGACCTGGTCCTGTGCGAGGGATGGCTGGACGGAGACGGCCCCAAGGTGGAAGTATGGCGGGCCGGGGCTGGTGGCGTTCCCCTGGCCGCAACCCGGTCGGATATCGCCGCCGTGGTGACCGACGACGACCCGGCGGTACCGGTCCAGGTCTGGCCCAGATCGGACGTGGCGTCCATCGCTGACCATGTGATGGTGCTGGCCTCGTCTGGTCAGGCTGGGGGACGGACGGAGCGTATCCAGGAGGAACCGATGCAAGAATCCGTATCACGCCATGACCCCCTGCTCCTGTTCGTGGAAGGCCACGACGGGGTGTCGGAGTGGTTGCACAATCTGGAGGCCACCGTGCACCTTCGGCAAGGAGGAGAGAACGCCTCGCTCGATACCATTCGTGCCTACTTCGACGAAAACGTGCGGGCGCACTTCACCTTCGAGGAGGAGGTGCTCTTCCCGATTCTCGTCTCCCTGGATCAGAGTCCAGAACTTCGTGACCTCATTCAGGAACTCCGGTGCCAGCACATCGAGATCGTCAACGACGCATCGCTGATGTTCCAGGAACTCGCCCTCGCTGCAGCAACCGCGTCCAAGGGGGGCCTCCCAGACCAGGAGGCACTCGTTCGGCCCCTTGTCGACAAGATCATGCAGCACGCCGCTGTCGAGGATCACCGGCTGCTCCCCATCGTCAAGGTGCACCGGGAAGAAATCCGGCGTCGAATCCACGAAAGGACCGGGCCCTCGGCGTGATGGGCAGGGAGGGGCCGGCAATCCGGATTTGCCCGGACCAGGCCCGGACCCCGACCGGGGCCCGGCGCAGGTGGCTGCACGACGCGCTCGATCGCAGGTCCTGGATGGAACAGGATTCCGGGACCGGTTGCCACGTACCTTGCCTCTCCTCCTCGGCGCCCCGTCGAGGCAGCAGGCCCCACTGGACCCGGAACGACCCTGGAAGGAACCCATGGGAAAGCGAAAGAAAAAGAAGTTGTCGGCCGGGCGTCCTGCCGGCGCACCCTCGGTGGATCCTCGAGTGGCACGTCTCATGGCCGAAGCTCGAACCGCCCTGGACGGGTTCGACTACGAGGAGGCCGAGACCCGGTTTCGGGAAGCCCTCCTCCTCTCACAAGGGGCTGCCACCCCTGCAGCGGCATTGCTTCAGTTGCTCGTGGGTACGCTCGCCCTCGATGACAACGCCCTGACGCTGGCCGAGGACCTTCCTGCCGAAACCGTGGCACATCCCTCGGTTCGCAAGTGGCTGGCCCTGGCCGCAGCTCGACAGGGACAAGCCGACCGGGCCCTGGACTGGATCGAAGGGCTCGAGGGCGCTGCGGCCCAGGAGGTGTTTCTCGCCCTGACCGAGTTGGCCATTCGGCAGGAGCGACTGGCCGACGCACGGAAACACCTGGACGCGGCCCGGGCAACCGGCGCAATCACCTCGAGGGTCCTCAAGCTGGAGGACCGGTTCGTGGAGGCCTGTTCGGCAGGTCTGAAGCCGGCCGAAGCGCGCGCCCGATCCGCACTGGAAGCGGGCAGGCTCGAGGAGGCCGAGCAGGAGGCCAGGGCGATCCTCGAGGTGTGGCCTGGAAGCGAAACCGCCCGGCACGTGATCCGCACGGTGGCTGCGGCACGCAAGCGAGCGCGAATCGAAGCGTTGCTGAGCGAGGCCCGGGCGGCGGAGCAGGAAGGCGCCCTGGCCCGCGCGCTGGATCGCTACCAGGAAGCCCGCCGTCTTGGTGCACCTCCGGACCAGGTGGACGGTCCGGCCGAGCGCATCGCACGGGCGCTCGAGCAGGAGCGCCTGAAGCACGAGGTGGCGGAAACCGCGGCCATCCTCCAGCAAGCGCTCGATCCGGTGGGTCTTCGGCGCTACGCCTCGCTTCCCGGGGATGCGAGGCGTCGTGTACGCGACCTGGCCCAGATTCCGGCACTGGAGTGGCTCGACCAGGTCCTGGCCGACCAGGTGGTGAGTCCCCGTGAGGCGGCCGAAGCGGTCCTGGCCTTGGCAGACGCCGTGGCTGCAGAAAGGCGTGGAGAGGATCCCGAGGCCATTCTCGAGGCGCTTGGTCGCCACGAGTCGGTGATCGGAGGCCTCGAGGTCTGCCGCGAGATGGTGGCTCGCGCCCGTCATGCCTTGACTTCCTATCGGCAGGCCCGGGCCGCCGAACTCCTGGACGCGGTCACCGACCTCCTGGACCAGGACGAACTTCCCCAGGCAGAAGCCCGCTGGGCCAGGCTGAACCCCGACTGGCTCGCGCCCCTGGACCGGCCCCGGCACGAGGCGCTCGCCAGGCGTATCGCCGAACAGCGGAACCTGCGCCGCCTGGAGGAAGCTCTGGACGCCGCGCTCCTCAAGCACGAATGGATCGATGCGAAATCCATCGCCGCGCAACTGGTGCTCAGGAGTTCCGGCCCGGCACGGAACCGGTGGACCGAAAAGCTCGAGGAACTCGAGCAGGCATTGAAGCAACACTGGCAGATTACTGCGATTGCGTCGCCCGGCCCCGACCTGGCCTTGACGGACGTGGATCTGAGGCAGGGGAGTATTCACCACGCCGCCGCGTGCCTGGCCGACCAGGGGCGCGTGGTCATCGTGTCCGCACACGGAGTCCACCTTTTCTTGCGGGTTCTGGAACCAGCTTCCGGACACGTCACCCGCGCCCTGGCCATGGCGGTTCCGAGCCCATTGCACGGCAACCTCGAGGCGACGGTGGACCAGGATACCCTCTGGGTGAGCGGCGGAGACGGGCAGGTCGTGGCCCTTCGCACCAGCGACTGGAGCCTGATTGCGGGAAAACAACTCGACGCCCGGCGTGCGTCCGGCGAGGTGGTCACCGCGGTGCATGTGGTGCCTGGCGCCCCGTTCGTCTGGTATCGTGTGCGGGACGCTCGAGGCGGGAGTCGCCTGGTGGTGGTGAATCGGGAGGCCCGCTTCGAGCCTGTGCGGGTTCTGGAAGGTGCCTGGTCCTGTCACCTGGCGACGCCCGGTCCCACCGGTGCGCAGGCCCTGTTGGTCTGGAGTCGGGGAGGGGCTGCGTGGTACGACCCGACCGGAGAGCCGATGGCGGGGCAGGGTCAGGCAGCGTTGCCCGGATCGCTTTGGCAGGCGTCTCCAGGCGGCGAGCCCGGCTCGGTTGCGATGGTGCTGGTCTCGGGCGATGAGGAACCCGGGCAGAAGCGCTGGTCACTCGTCTCGGCGCACCCGGAGCGAGGCGTTTTCCCTCCCGGCGACGGGGAATTGTGGGACCGTGTGCGCCCGGTGGCCCTGGCCGGCGCGCCTCGTCACGGTCTGGTGCTCCTGCTCTGCAAGACCTGGCAACACCGGTTCCGGCTCCGGGCCTACCGCATGAACGCGCGGCTCGAGCAGGTGTGGGAAGTCCACGTGCCGCCCGGGTGCGGGTTGGTTCGGGGCGAGGACGGCCGTGTGCTCGCGGTCGCCCCCGGGCCGGGCGGCCCCCGGTTCTACGAGGTGGGGGAAGAGCCGCCTGTCATCGGTGAGCCGCCCCGGTGGCTCCAGACCGGGCTCCCCGCCCTGGACGACGTGGCGGAATGCCTCCTGCGGATCGACCCCCCGGCGGACGACCTGCTGTCCTCGGTCCGCTCGTTCACCGGTCCTCCGGAAGCCCGCGCGTCGTGGCTGCCGGACCTGCGCAAGCTCGCCACCGGCAATGCCGAGCGATTGCTCCAGATCGCGCGCGCCCTCTGGTGGCTGGAGCAGCCCGAGGCCAGTCTGGACCTGGTCTCCTGGACGCGCGAGTTTCATCCCGAGGCCCCGGACTTCGCGCTCGAGCGCGCTTCCCAGCATGCGGGTCAGGGCCGGTGGGGGGATGTCCGTCGAATCCTGGGCAGCCTGGACCCGGATGCACTGGTATTCTACAGTCCGGGTCACGTGCACCATCTGGCCGGCCTGGCACACGTTCAGAAAAACCGGCTGGAGAACGCTCGAGACGCCTGGAAGCAAGGGGAGGGGATTCGAGGTCGGCTGTGCGATCTGGAAGGGCTGTACTGGATGGTCGCCTCCGACTCACCGGCGCTCGACACCGTGTGGGACCGACGGGCCCATGCCGCCGCCGCACTCCGGGACGCGCTCGAGCGGGCTGACGGGGCGGTGGAAGCCCGGGAGTGGACCAGGGTGATCGACATCCTGGACCACCCCGTTGTCTGGCGGGAGATGGAGCCCCACACCCTTGCACGTCTTGCCGAGGCATGGCTTCGGCACCGTGAGGATACCCGGGAGACCGCCTATCGAAAGCGGATCGCCCTGGCCGCGTTCGTCGCCCGGCAGCAGGCGCTGGACAGGGGCGAATCTCCCGGCCCCGAGTTCCTTCTGTCCAGGGTGCACTGGCGCCGGCGACGTCTTGCCGACATCGCACGGAGGGCCACCTCCTGGCTCGAACGCCAGGGTCGCTGAACACCCCGCTGGGCTGCACCGGGAGATTCGAGCCTATCGCCGGCGCTTCCGCCGTTTTCCGCGGCTGCGACGGGCGGTTCGTTGAGGGGGGCGTTTTTTTCCCGCTTCCTGTGCCGGAGGAGAGGTCGGAGCGTTCTCCCGTTTTTTCGCTCGGACCGGCGCCGGGTCATTGCTGGGTTCCGGCGCGTCGACCGGGGTCGGGGAGGAAGCCGCAGAGGTCGGAGAGGTCGGCACGAGCAGGGCGCCGAGGAGCAGGAAGGGGACGAGGATCACGGTCAGAATGGGCTGGATGAACACGCCGGTTGCGACCAGGATGGAAACCAGGAGCAAGCCTGCGATTCGGAGGCGCACGTAGCGTATCATGCGTCGACCGTCCAGGAAGAGCAGGCCCAGGTCGAACGGAACGAGCACGGCGAGCACCTCGTTGTAAGTGAGTTCCGGAATGGTGCTGGCCAGAGCGACGCCCCACACGACGAGTCCCAGTCCTCCGAGCAGCAGGGCGGCCATCCTCTGCGCCATTCGGGGTCGACGGCGGCCGATGGCGATCAGCAGGAGTGCGAAGCCGAGCGACACGCCCACGACCAGACCGCGTCCACTCTGGACCTCGTGAGGCATGGGAGGCCCTTTCCGAAGGTAGATGACCTCCGGGGGCACGCCGAGCCGGTCCTGAACCCCCTGGCGCAGGTACCGGGGGAGGAACATGCGTTCGTACTCGTTCAATTCCTTGTCCGCACCGCGGCCGACCAGGAAATCGGAGGCGACCAGGATGGAGGTGACGTCTGCCAGACCCAGGCGACCCAACGAACGGTAGGTGTTTCCAGTGGGCGCAGCGTTTCGTGAAAGCGCCCCCCCAAACGCGCGATCGAGGTGATCTCTCAACCGGGTGGAGCAGTTGTCCCGGAAATGGTGATAAACGTAAAACTTGTGCTCCTCCCGGGCGTTTTCCGCCAGCGCGGTGGCGAGTGCCCGGGCCTGGGCCGGGTTCAACGGGAGTCGCTGGCGCCAGACGCTCCGGTCCCGCTGCTCGTAAAGTTGCACCATCGGCTCCAGCCGGTCCGCCTCGACCCAGAAAAGGGTGGTGCCCCGGAGAAACGACCATCCCAGCTCGAGAGGCGGGGTGTCGAAGTCCATCATGCCGTAGTTGTAGCATCGGCTGAGTGGAGGGGCCTCGTCGTAGACCACGCACAGGGCGGCGTGCCCGAATCGCTCGAAGATGTGAGGCCCTTCCCCCATGGTGTAGAGTTCGATGTGCGGGGTGAGGGTCGCTGTCAGTGTGGCAGCCACGAGGAGTGAGAGCGGCGTCATAACACCTCGAAATATGAATGGCGCACGGCCTCCAGGTCGGAGCGAGGCGCCGATCGTCGGAGTTCGGTACGTGCGTCAGCCGGAAGACCCGGACCTAGCGGCTGAAATCGGTCCGGTACCGGCGCCAGATGTCCAGGGCCACGGAAAGCGGCTTGATCATCGGCACCGTGTAGGTGTGGACGTTGTGCCGGGTCATGTACTCCCGCATGCGAAGCACGTAGGGAGAAAGGCCTCGAGCCGAGATGATCAACGGTTTCTCCAGCTCCTCCTGCACCTCGGCCAGTCGTTCGCCAACGTATTCGCTCAGGTAGGGTACCTGCAAGTAGAGTCCGAGCACGATGATGTCCGTGTTCGGATCCCGGTTCAGAATCCGAATCGACTCCACAAGACGCTCGTCATCCGCGTCGCCGAACAGATCGAGGGGGTTGTCCGCCACCCGCTTGGCAATCCGCGCCTTTTCCGTGTCGCTGGCCGCATGCACCTTGCTCTTGAGCAACTCGGCAAGTCGACTTCGCGTCTCGTCGGAAAACGTCGTCAATGTCATGCCGTGCGAGGTGATGTGGTCCGCTATCAGAATCGCCGCTCCACCTCCCACGCTCACCACCCCCACCCGGTTGTTTCGTGCCGGCTTCTGGGTCGTGAGAATCGAGAGGATGTTGATCACGATTTTCGGATCCTCGGTCAGTTCCTCCAAAAGATAGAACCCCGCCTGCTTGCAGGCCGCCTTGAACGCCTCAAAACTCCCGGCAAGGGACGCCGTGTGCGACATGGTCGCCGCTGCACCACCCCCCATGCCGCCCTTGATCACGATCACCGGCTTCCGCTTCGCGATCTCGCTCCCCACCTCCACGAACTGCAAACCGTTCTTGAGCCCTTCCACGTAGATGGCAATGATCTTGATCCGCGGATCATCCCCCATGTGAGCCAGCAATTCGGGAATCGATACCCCGCTCGCATTCCCGCAGGACACCCAGCGCCCGATCCGCAGGTTGTCCGCCGCAGCCATCTCGAGAAGTTCCAGGCCCACACCCCCGCTCTGGGAGATGACCCCGATCGGCCCCGGAGTGGGGTTGATGCTCGTCCGGATGTTCGGCACGAACAAGGTGTTCAGGCCCGTGAAGTTGTCCACAATCCCCAGTCCGTTCGGACCAATGTAGACCACATCATGCCGGTGCGCGATGTCCACCAGCCGGGCCTCCAGATCGGGTCGCCCGATCTCCGCAAACCCGTCGCTGACAATCACCGCACCCTTGCCGCCCTTCTCACAAAACTCCTCGAACCCCTCGATCGTGGCAACCGGCGGAACCGCAAACACGGCCACATCCACAGGCTCCGGAAGATCGTCGAACCCCTTGTAGCAGCGGCGACCCAGCAGCCGCTCCCGCCGCGGGTTGATGGGATAGAGCGCCTCCACCCGGCTCGAGTTCTTCAGGATGATGCCACCAATGGACCCCGAGCGAGACGCGCCCACCACGGCCACCGACCGGGCCTCGAAAATGGCGTTCAGGCTCCTCAACCGCTTGTAGGACAGGTCCATCGCCTTGGGATGACTCACCGGGTCTCCCAGGATGAGCCGGGCGTCCACCACGGCGAATCCTTCAGGGTAGAGAATCACCGGGTTGAGGTCGACCTCGTGCACCTCCGGCCGCGCATACAACAGCCTCGAGATCTTGATCGTCAGGTCGATCACCGCTGCGCGGTCCAGGGGTGGGCCCCGGAATCCGTCGATGACCCGGCCCGCCAGCGTGCTCGAGAGCATGCGCTCCACATCCTCGGGCTTGAGGAGGCCGATTCCTGGTTCCACATCCTGGAACAGCTCCACCAGTCGGCCGCCGTATCCCACCATCGTGACAGGTCCGAACACCGGGTCCTGTCGCGCCCCGATCATCAACTCGAACCCGGGTCGCGCCTGGCGCTGCACCAGAATGCCATCGATCCGGGTCGCGCCCGCCTTGCGCGCGTTCTCCATGATCAGGTCGAAGTTGCGCTCCACCGCCTCTCCATCCTGAACGTCCAGGGAGACCACGCCCACGTCCGTCTTGTGGATGATGTCCGGAGAGACCAGCTTCATCACGACCGGAAACCCGATCTCCTCCGCGGCCCCAACCGCCTCACTCTTCTCCTGGACGGTCCGGCCCAGGATCGGGATACCCACCGACTCGAGCACTTCGCGAGTCGTATCGAAATCTGCTTGCCTGCGTTCCATCGTTCGCCCTTGCTGAACAGGTGTTGTCCGCCGATTCGACCTCCGCCCCTCGATTCTGTCCCACAGGGGGCGGCTGCAACCTCGATCCGACGCCGCGGCCTCCTCGCCCCGGGGTACCTCCACCCCGCTCGCGCCGGTTGCTGGCAGGCTAGCACCACCTGACTCCCGGGTCAACAGGCACCTTTCCTGGGCGCCTCCGCACACGGCTGCTCCTGGCCGCGCACCAGCCCCCTTTCTTTGATTCTGAAGCTTGCTGAGTCGATGAAATTCTTCTCGAATGGGAAATGGGACAATCGAACGGCTGGACAAAGGCCGGACAGGACGAACCACCGCCTCGAGGCCGATACCACGACATTCCTCTCCGGCGCGAGGCCACAGAACGCACCTCACCGCCCGCCTCGCCCGCGGCACACGGCACTCCTTACACTCGAGTCGGGCGCCTGCGCACCCTCAGCTACCGCTCTTCCGCTCTGGCGGAACCATAGGAGCGGGACACCATCGCCGGAATCTTCACTGGTACGGCCGACGGATGACTCGGCACAATCGCTGCCCGACGAGCCGCAGGCGTCAACCCCGGCATGTCGG
>CAYQMG010000026.1:0-23646 GCA_964418585.1 uncultured Gammaproteobacteria bacterium
TCTTGTTTGTCGCCGCGGTCCCCTTCGCCGCCTCGGTCGCTTTCGCCGCCCCGGTCGCTTTCGCCGCCCCGGTCGCTTTCGCCGCCTCGGTCGCTTTCGCCGCCTCGGTCGCTTTCGCCGCCTCGGTCGCTTTCGCCGCCCCGGTCGCTTTCGCCGCCCCGGTCGCTTTCGCCGCCTCGATCGCTTTCGCCGCCTCGATCGCTTTCGCCGCCTCGGGCATCTCCGCCGCGGTCACTCACTCCGCCTCGATCTCCTTCGCCGCCCCGGTCGCTGGCTCCTCCCCGGTCCCCTTCGCCGCCTCGGGCATCCCTTCCACGGTCTCCCGCTCCGCCGCGCCCCCCTGGGCCGCCTCGGTCACCTCCCCTATCTCGAGTCTCTCCGCCTCTGTCGCCAACGCCGCCTCGATCGCCTGGGCCGCCTCGGTCGCTCTCGCCTCGACCACTTTTTACACCTCGAGAGCCAACGCCGCCTCGATCGTCTCCCCCCTCCGGGCCACCGTCACCGGGGACACCACCCGTGCCGAAGTCTGGTCCCGCACCTCCGTCCAGTGCGCCGCGATCAAACTCACCATCGCGAGGCAGACCCGCCCCACGATCGAGGTCCGGCTCCCCGCCTCCTCCGCTGTCCCGATCCTCCCCCCCCCGGGATCCACCCGAGTCCTGCCCACGATCCTGGCCGGCATCGCCTCGGCCTCCATCCGAACCCCGATCTCCTCCGCTTCCCCCCTTGTCGGATGAACCTCGGTCCGCGCCGGGGCCACGGTCTTCGCCGCCATCTCGCCCCCCGGAGTCATCATCGCCTCCACCTGCCCCGCCGTCTCCGGGGCCCCCGCTGCCGCGGTCACGCCCGCCACCACCTCCGCCGGCGCCTCCGGCGTGACCACCGCCTGCTTGCGCTCCACCGCCTCCCCCGGAACTTGCGCCATCCCCTCCGGAGACATCCCCTCCTGTGTCCGACTCCCCGCCCCCACCGACATCCTCGGCCGGAGGCACATCCGGCGCCCCCTTGCCCGCACCATCCGGCACCTCGGTCATGTCGTCATTGTCGCGCATGACCCGCCACTTGACCGGTGCAGGGAGCCCCCGCCATCCCAATCCCCCCACCAGGGGGAGGCCATTTCCGGGCAAAACCCACCGACTCCTGCGAGCCAGTGGCTCGACAAGAGGAACCGGCACGGACGACCGTTTGTCGTGATGTGAAGGAGGGGGAGGGATTCGTTGAAGCAACTTTTTGAGTTGTGTAGGATCTGACAGAGGGGCGTCAAGAAAAGAGACACGTGTGCATCGAACCGTCTCCCCAGCCCACTGGTAGCCTCGTTCTGCGAGATTCCAGCGTGCGGCTGACTCACCCATCAAGGAGTCGAGGTCACCCGAGCTAGCCATGGTTTGCACCTCCAGGGACTTTCATGTCGACCGAGGAAGTCGCGGTACGATCCCTGCGCCTCTCCTGCTGTGCCATTTTTGGAGCACCCGCATGGTCGACTGAAAGGCCGTCCTCGGCCTGTTCGAAGGCCTCCAGGATCTCTGTGCGCGCCGGGGGATCCACCCAGGGAATGGCCTGCTGTTGAGCCATGGGGGGGTCGACGCGCGGCAATTCCAGCGGGGCGAGTTCTGCGCCCGCTTCCGGTAGAAACGTCGAGCTGCGTTCCTTGAATTTTATGGTTGTGAACTTTTCTTCGACCGGTTCGTCGGATTCGGGAAGGATTCGAGCCAGATCGAGCCTGAGAAGGTAAGGACGCTCCGGCTTTCGAATCGTGGTCTCGAGAATCCAGACGTCGGGGTAGCCGGCACCGAACTTGTGGTCCATCCGGAACCAGAAAGGAGGGGCCCAGTGAGTCCGAGGAAGTCGGCGTTCCGGTTTCGGGTCGAACAGGGTTTGCAAAATATGGGGACGCGCCCCGACCGGTGTCCCGGCACCTGTGCGACGACGCATGCGTTCCACACCAGGGAGCCGAATATGGGCTTGCCCCGGCCAATCTGGGGGCTCCGACGGTCCTGGATCCGGGAGCAGCGTGAGCATGCGCTGGACGATTTCCGGGGCGAGCCCTCCCCGTCCCTCCCCTTCCGACCCGCGGCGTCTGGGCGACCCGACCGGGCGACCGGCCCTCCGCCGCAAGCCCAGGGTAAGCAGACGCAGCCGCTGTCGCACCCGTGCGAACGGACGCACCTGGTCCACCGCCCACCTCGAGCGTTCGTACTGGTGTGTTGCGGCTGAAGTATTCAACCCTGCCTCCTGGTACCCGGAGCGCTCGCCGGTATCCAGTGTGCCACGGGGTGCCGGTACGGCCGGAACACCGACGGCCCAGGGGCACCATCATCAGTTGATGTTGACAACCGCGCCCTTGATGGTCAACGCAGCACCAGCTTCGACCTTGCCAGCCGCCGACGCCTTCAACTCAAAGTTCGTCGCCTCCATCTTCAAGGCCGTCGAAGCCTTGATGTTCACCGCGTTCCCCTTGGACTCCATCCCAATCTTCTGGGCAGCTTCGACGGTCATCGCCTTGTCGGTCTTGACCGTGATGTCCTTCTTGGCCTCCACATCGATCGGACCACCCGATGTCACCGTTGCGGAACTCTTGCAATCCACCTTGAGATGGGTGCACTTGACCGTGATCGTGCCCTCGGGCACGAGAATGTCCATGTCCCCGGTCTTGGCCTGAATGGTGATCTTGTCCTCCTTGACATCGATCTCGATCATATTGTTGTCACTACTGTCCAACAATGTGATCTTTTCCTGTCCATCGGTGTCGTCGAAGGTGAGTTCGTGGCCGCTTCTGGACCGGAGTCTCTTGAGGTTGTTGTCCGGGTTGTCGGCGACGGGGGGTGCGTCCTTGCCGTTCCAGACGGCGCCGAGGACGTAGGGGAAATTGACGTCCCCGTGTTCGAAGGCGAGGACGACCTCGTCGTCGACCTCGGGCGTCCAGATGTTTCCGCGTTCTGCGCCTGCGTAGAAGCAAACGACGCGTGCCCAGTCGCTCTCGACGGTCTGGTCGAGCATGTGGTACTTGACCTTGACTCTTCCGAGGTATTCTGGGTCTTGGTTGTTGGTAACGAGCCCCAGGACGAGGCCGTAGACTCGGTTTTTCTGGAATTCGTAGAGACTCATGGTTCCCTCGCTGGCCTTGGCCGCCGAAGCTAGCGGCCGAGGTAGAACGACATGTCCGAGCCAATCAGGTTGGCAGCAAAGAACTTCGGTACGTAGCGCCTGGTTTCCAGCGGGATTTCAGGAGTTCCGTCCCGCTTGCGGAGTTGCAGGAGGAAAGGGAACGTCCGTTGTGCCGGCTGCCAGAGGCGGTTTCTTCGGAAGACGCCGAGCACGTTGTCGGGTCCCCAGTTGTATGCGGCCAGGGCGACCATGAAGCGGTCCATCCCGAACTGTGCGAGCAGGTCGGAGAGGTACCGTGCGGCCGCCCTGGTGGAACGGCCGAAATCCTGTCGATAGTCCTCCCCCTTGTCGGTGATGAGGCCATAGGCTTCGGCGGTATCTGCGGTGAACTGCCACATGCCGAGGGCGCCCTTGTCGGATTCTGCGTCGAGGTAGTACTCGCTTTCGATCCATGCCACGTAGGCAGCGGCAGGTGGGAGCTGGTACTCCTTGCGGAAGATTTCCTCGATCTGCGGATGGTACCTTCGGTATCGGTCGAGGAAGCCCTCGAGGTCCGAGTCGCGGAGGAGGTGCTCGACCATGGCCTCGATCTCGTTCTTGACCATGTTGACGAGTTGCAGATTGATGGTCGGCTGCTCCACCTTGAACGCGGTCATGACGTTCAGGATTCCCTTGGTGGTGCGGTCTGCAGTGAGCATGAACTCATTTTCATCGGGCCGCTCTTCCGGCTTGGTTTCACTGGCTTCCGCCTGGCTCCAGGCCCATCGCCCGGTGAGCTGGGCACGGGCGTTTTTGAGTTCGCGGTCTTTCTGGCCGACCATGATTTGACTTGCGACGACGAATCCGATGAGGAGGAGCATTGCGACGCAGCCGATGACCAGCAGTTTTCTGTAGGTGTGGAGGGTGGCGAGGTGTCTGGAAGCCTGTTTGACGTAATGGCGGTCCTGGTCGGCGAGGCGTCCGGAGGCGAACATCTGGTCGAGGCGGGTCCGGACCTGGGTTTCTGGGAGCAGGGCCTGGGGACGAGGTGCGCCGCCTTCTCCTTCCCCTTCTCCGAGGAAGCGGTAACGAACTCTGGGGCCCTGGGGTCCGAGGCGGATCACCATTTTGTCCCGGAGGACCACGTATCCAGTGGGACGGAACCGGCCCCATCGGCGCACCAGGATGGGGTACTCCTGGGGTTTGACCGAGGCCATGGCATAGCCGCCGAGGGAGTTCTTGTTGACGATGGCGTGGAGCCCGGCCACGGCGGGGTCCTTGAGGACGAGCTGGTTGTTGTCCCCTTTTCCAATGCGGAACGGCAGCCGGTCGACGAAGGCCGCCTGCCCCTTGGTGGCGCCGGAGATGCTCTTGAATTCCGGAGCAGCGCGCAACTGGTCCTTGTAGAGGCGGCGCTTCTTGAACCAGTTTTTCAAGCCCCTGGTATCCCCCGGAGTGACCATTACAGCCATCGTCTTGCTCCCAACGCGAACGCTTGCTCAGACCCTCAGAACGTCCTTCCGACCCCTCGCAACAACACGGCGGAAACGCCTCCCTCGCCAACCTCGAGAATGTCTCCGAACCGGAGGTTGACCGCCGGCCCGGTGACCGGACGATTGCCGACCGTCAACGGCCCGCTGTCGGCTTTGAGGACGATTTTTTGTCCCTGCTGGACCCAGTGGACCGAGCCGTGCCCGGGTTGGACCGGGAGGTCGGGGAGGCTGGTCAGGACGATGTCGTCGTCCCTACCGGATCCGAGTGAGTAGTAGTCGTTCTTCAGGTAGTAGACCTTTCCTGCCCGGTCGCCGTTCAGGATGACGAGCCTGCCCCACACGCCCTTGAGTTCGCAGAACCGGCAGACAGGCCAGTCCTCCGGAATCATGTGGCCGCACCCTTCCGGACAGGCCACGACCCGGACACGTTCCCGGAACGGCCAAATGCGGAAGTGATACAGCAGATAGATGAACAGGCCGATGATGAGGAGCAGGACAAAGGTCATCAAGGCATAGTGGAGGGGCAGATTGAAGGTTGCGGGCGCGACCTTGATCTGACGGGATGTGTACTGGCCATCCTTCCATGCGGCCCACAACGGGATGGTGGTTCCCCGTTTTCCCGAGAATCCGGACACGTACTCCACGACAAACGCATGGCCACGGTTGAACCAGCGGTCGATGGTCTTCATCAAGGCCTTGGGCAACTCCTCGAGCCCGCCGAGCATGATGAACTTCCCGCCCATCTTTTTGCGTTCGTACAGGCTCTGAAGCCGCGCCAGGCCCTTTTCCCCCTCGGGGCTGGCCGGGACTCCCATGGTGTAGAGCCCGAAGTTGCCTTTGACGATGAGGTCGGTCATCACGTCGAGTGAGCCTTCGCGGAAAGGCTCACCGTCGGTGAGCAGGATGACGTTGGTGCGCCAGTTCCTGCTGTCCACATCTTCGTCCTTGATGAACATGGGGAGCGTGCCGAACTTGCGGGTGGCCTCATCAGCCTTGGCAGGGTCGGCGCGTTGGAGCCAGTCCAGGTCAGCCAGGTTGGGCTCGACGCAGGACATGTAGCTGCCCTCGGAGTCCCCCGGATAGACGAGGCTGTCCATGTCGGCGAGGTACTGATCCGCAGCCTCCTCGGAGAGGATGGGATAACGCCGCTCCACCTTGCCCCAACAGAACACGACTGCCAGATTGTAGAGTTTTGTGTCCTTGATGCCTTTTTCGACGAGTACCTTGAGGGCTTCCCGGAACTTGGGGTGAACTTCCACGCCCCCACCGGGTCCAACCATCAAGCCCTTGGAAACCATGGCCAGGACCAGCAGGTTGGGCCGTTTCCCGTAGGTCTCGAACATCTTGACCGTGAGCACATCCCGCTCGAGCCCGTCTTCGAAGATCCGTATCGCCGTCGCCTTTGGGTCTGGATACCAGGTGTAGTTGGCAGGAATGACCTTGTCGGACTGGATGAACGCCGTGCCGATGAGGAACTGGAAGGGAAAGATCCCCCGTCGCTCGAATCGGACCTGTTCCACCTCGATCTTGTAGGCGGGATCGGTCTCTTTCTGCCCGGACGGGGCGCTGCCACCACACGCCACGATTGCGGCCATCCCAGCGGCCAACGCCACCACTTTGCCCCAAGTCCACGTCCGCATGAAACTCTCCTGCACGCAACAACGAATCCGCACTGCGTGTCTGCAACTGCACCCAAGCTCAGCCTGCGGCCTCGCTCACCTTGAGCGTCTGCTCATCCGAACCACGGAACAGGAATTCGATATCGCCAAGCATCAGATGGCAACCATCCCTGAACCAGTACTCGCGCTCCGGATCCAGCACATACCACTGCAACTCTCCCTCGGCCCGCATGGCGGAATGGTGGAGGCTGTTGAGGTCTCGAACCGTGGTTCTCCCCTGTCTCCGAACCATCGAAAGGTGGCGGCGCGAGATTCGCTCGTCCGAAAGCACGATGTCACAGTCAGGGTCGGCCCCGATGATGATGGGCACGTCTTCGGCCATCACCAGGGGGAAGGCCTGCCCCCTGTGAAACCCGTTGAGCGCGATGAGGGTCCCGACGATGACCGTTTCGGGTTTTTCCTGCTCAAGGCTGCTTCGCTCCGCCTCCATCAACCCGAGCAGATAGCAATCGAAGCAGTCCTCCTGTCGCTGCCCGTGATAAAGGGGGTGCCCCTTCTCACAGAAGTTCCCCTTCTGCGCCCCGGCAGGCGCCATCCCGACCGCACTGCCGGCCTCCTTGGCGACATCCTTGGCGCCCGCTGCGTCGAGCGCTGCTTTTTGCTCCGGAGACAGCCCCATGTCCGGCTTTCCGCCGAACAACCGCTTCACGAAATTGCCGAGCCCCATCTAACTGCTCCTACCGCTTGAACGGGTCTGATCCGCAATCCCAGGGACACCCGCCGCTCGTCCATCACCACCCCGGCGGCCACTCGCCACGACCGGTACCGGACTCCGCTGCCCAGACTCCTCACTGTTTCAAGTCTAACCCAGCGCGGCCGGTCCTGTCCAGAGTCAACCCGGCGTGTGCCCACCCCGGTTGTCACTCGTTCGGCCTGGTATCCAGCGTCCTACACCTCCATCACCCCACGTGGGTCTAGAAGAACGGCGATCGAACGAAGAGGAGCACCCCCACATGTGGTCCCCACAGCACCCCTTCATTGATCAACTCGTAGTCGTACTCGTCGGGTCCTCCTGCGTAGAGCACCGTCCCGGATCGTTTGAGCGGGGACAGGACGGTGATCCCGGACTGGACCTCGATCCCCACTTGAACACCGGATTCGCCGGTCTTGAACGCCCAGCCGGTTCCAAAGGTCAACTCCGGCCCGATACCCAGGGCCCCCAAGTCCACGCCGGCAGGCACCACCAGCGCGTCATTCCCATTGCTTCCAGCCGGAATCGAAACGTTGGCCAGGTACTGAACATACTCGAGGTACGAACCTCTGGCCCCGAATCCGGCATTCACGATCAAATCCTTGGGACCGGGAATCGCCAGGTGAACCGAGAGTGCACCCGAGTAATAGGCCGGGATGAGACGCCCCGATTCGGTGGTCGCGACGCCACCGAGAAAATCCATCGGGGGCCGAAATCGCCCGTCGATACGCAACCCCACGATTCCCATCGTGCCCAGCCGCATGGAGTGGGTACTCGACACCTCGAAGTACGGCGTCGACGAGAAGGACAGGCGCTCACTGCTCACGATGTAGGCGGTATCATCTCCGGGTTGCGTGTGTTCCAAGCCGCCGAACCCCGTGAAGTTGATGACCCCAAAGCCAACGAGTTGCCCATCCCCGACCTGAGTCCGCTTCCACTTGCTCAGTCGCTCTTTTCCGATGACGAACGTGATCCCTCGAAAGTCCTCTATCGTCCGCTCCACCTGGTCGATCTCGTACGTGCCCAGCGGCAGGTACACACGGGCCGGAACCGCAATCCCTTTCTCCAACCTCTGCTTCACAAACTGGAAAAATGGCTCGAGCGAAGGTTCGTCCAGGTCCCCCACCTTCACCAGCTCGAGTTCCACCACACCCGTCTTGCCACCTGGCAGCATCAGGTCGAGTTCGCCGAACAAGGTCTCCACCTTGGTGCGGACGAACGTGTTCACGCTCAGCTCCTGCCCTGGGTCCAGTGGCACTTCCCGGCGCAAGGCCGTCACGGCATCCAGTGCGGCTCCCACGTCATACAGACAGTAGTGAGCCTGAACGATGGCGAACCGAACGTCGAAACTCTCCGCACCTTCCTTGCTCTTCATCAACTCCATCGCGAGCTGAAGGGCGTCCTCACAAAAACCATCGTTCATGTACCGGTTGATCTTCTTCAGATCCCGCTCGAGCGGGGTCAATGCTTGCACAGAGCCCGGGAGGCCCATCGCGAGCACGAACACGACCACGCTCCACAGGACACGCGACACTCCCCTTGAGCGCGCCCCCTGCTTTCTTTCGGCCAGCAACCTCGGTACCACCATCACACTTCCCACGCCGCACCCTCGCAGCCGTCCGGTCACCGGCAGGATCCATTCCTGCCCCACCCGCTCACGATGCGTCCCCCGCCTCTCCTACCGTCCAGAGATGCACATCCCGGAACAGGAAATAGGGGTCCAGAGGCGGAACATGCGCCACGTCACTCCGGAACACCACCACGTCGTGCGTGTCCCAGAAAAACAGCGCAGGCATGTCCACCATGAAGAGGCGATGGATCTCCCTTCGATACATCACCCGGGTCTCCGGCAGCGCCGCCCATCGCCCCAACGCCAGCCGCTCGTCCACCTTGGAATTCGAGTAGCCCAGGAAGTTGTAGAGCCCCCTCGAGTGATATACCTCGAAAATGTCCTCCCCCTCGTCGAACATCCATTCATGCAGTATCAAGTCATAGTCGCCGCGCGGACCGGCCAACAACGACCGAAACCGTTTCTCATCGATGGTTTCCACCTCGAGACCGATACCGGCGCGCTCCAACTCCTCTCCGATCACCTTGGCTATCAGGTCGCCCTCGAATACCGAACTGCACACCCACAGGCGAAAGGACAGGGGCTGCCCCCTTGCGTTCCGGTATCGCTCTCCCACGCGACGATAGCCGAGATCCGCCAGGCGACGAGACGCCATGGCCGCGGACACCGGGATGGGTACCACGTCCGGGTCCGCGTAGGGGCTGTCCTGAGCAAACGGCCCGGTCACGAGCGATCGGTCGAGTCCCATTCGCGGCACCGAGGTATCGACAGCCCTTGGATTCACGATCGAGGCCACCACCATGCGGAGGTCTGGTTGACGGGCGAACAGGGACCCGGGCTGCATGTTGAAACCCAGGTAGAGTATCCGCCGGGTGTTGGCCGGTCGAATCACCAGGTCCGCGCGCTTCTTGTAGCGATCGAGGTACTTCAACGGCACGTTCACGGCCACCTCGCCGGTTCCCTCCGTGAACAGAATCTTCGACACTTCCTCATCGTCCACCCCCCGGATCACGACGGCGTCTATCCTGGGCTTCCCGAGATAGTAGTACTGGTTGGCCTCGAGTCTCATTTGCTCTTCGCCGACCTCCTTGACCACGTAGGGTCCGCAGGTGACCGCCCCTGGGCCAGACAGAACCTTGTTGGTCTGCTTCGCAGGAATCACCGGCAGGAACGCCAGCAAGGTCGGCAACTCCGGCTTGTTCACCGGCTTCCGAAAATGAAACCGAACCGTCCCTCGATCCACCACCTCCGCCCGCTCCACCAGCGACAGCATGCGAGTCAGAAGCAGTGCGGACACGGGCGGGTTGTCCCACGAGGCCATGTCCCGCAGCCTCACCAGGGAACCTGCCACGTCCTCCGCAGTGAGTGGAGACCCATCCGACCACTGCAGCCCTTCCTTCAGCACCAGATCGTAGGCTCGCTTCGACCGCTCCTCCACCCGGTCCACGAACGTGAGCACGAGTTCGTTCCGGGCCGCATCGAGACGGCTCAGCCGCTCCGTGATCAGAGCGCTCAGGTGCACGCCTTGCTTCGACTGCAACAACAGGAACGGGTGCACGTTCTGCGGGAGCGGCGCACGCTCGTACACCACCATCTCGGACCCCTGCGCCACAGAAGAGAGCACGAGAACGCCCGCACACGCCAGTAGTCTCAACCAGACTCCCATCGACCTACTCCTGCTGACCAGTCCCGCTCCACAGCGCCCCACCAGTCTCCTTCCTCTCCCGTATCCTGAACCCCTTGCACCCGCCAAGGGTCACCCCCCTCCAGGCTCACCCGGGACCGGGCCCCTGTCCCAGCCTAATCGCCTCGACTCTTGAATCCGCTGATGTGATCCTCCGCCTTGGCCACACGCTCGGCATAGGACCTCCCCTTGTCCTCGTAAGGCTTGAGCAGGTCCCGGTAAGCCTCCCACGCCTGAAGCGCCCGAGAACGCCACAAGGCCACCACGTCGTCGTCTTCACCCTGGGCCACACTGTTCCGGTACTGTCCTTCGTAGCACCAGGCCTTGCACTCGAGCAACCGCGCACGGAACTCGAGTGTGGACTGCCCCTCTGCAAGGTTGTGGAAATAGGTCTCCGCTTCCTCGGCCCGTGCCAGCGCTTCCTCGTACTTGCCCAGCTTGTAGAGCGTCCAGGCGTGCTCGAGGATGTGGCGCGGGTCGAACCGCAGTTCGGGCACGTTTTTGAACAGTTCCTTGTAGGCGTCCAGGATCTTGCTCCACTCCTTGAGTGGCGTGTAGTAGGCGGTGATGAGCGCCATGCCGACTTCCGCGTCGAGCCGTCTCCCACTCCGGATGCCCTCGAGCGCGCGGGTCACGTCCCCGGCGGTCATGTCGGGCACGACCTCCTCGACCGCTCTGGCTCGCTCACTGGCTCGAGTCGTGTTTTTGTAGCGGTCGAGTACGATGGCGAATGCACCCTCCGGGGCCAGTTCAGCCGGGATGGTGGGTGTGGGTTCGATCACCGAAGGCTTGGCGGTGTCTTCCGCCACCTGTGGGTAGTCGGCCTTGGTCTTCCAGTCGGGCTTGCGAAGCTCCCGGATGCGGCTGGGTGGCTCCTCCTCCGGCCCGAGTCCGATCTCCTCGCAGGCCGGGAAGATGGAGACGAGGAAGGTGGAAGCCAGGGTCCAGACCAACCATCGAACAGGCAAAGATACAGTTCTCATTCAAGCCCTCACCAGGGTATCGGGGGTCCGGTGCGAGGAGGTGTCGGCAGATCGGCCCAGGGCAACTCGTCCGGCTGCCCGGCAATGACGACCTGCACGTCGCCTCCCTGCTCGACACGCAACAACTCGATGGCGCCCAGCTTTTGTTCTCCCCCCTGAAACATGACCTTGAACTCTTTGATCCGGTGTTCCGGGGAGCTGAACACGAGCTGGAACTCCTCTCCCTCCTTGAAGGGAGTCGTTACCCCCTGCCGCTTGTAGTTCCGCAATTCGAACGACCCATCGCTGAGCGAATAGATGTAGAATGGCCGCCCTCCTCCCGGGTCGTCGACCGGTCGAATGGTGATCTTGGCATTCCCGACCCCGTCTCCGGTTTCCGAATCCACGAGTCGACCAGTGAACCCGGCAAAGGTCGTGGAAGGATTCACGGGTTCCTCGTGCACGTAGGCCATGCCACAGCCTGCGGTGTGGAGGACGAGTGTGGCTGCGAGCGCCGACAGCGTGCCCGTGCGTGCGGCCGATGGAAGGCGGAGAGCGGGATGTCTGAGTGGCGGGCTCACCTGACCACCTCCCCGGAATCAGAGGATGACTCCTGCGAATTGGAGGACTCTGCGGCCTTGGCAGCGGCTTCGGCGGCCTTGGCAGCGGCTTCGGCGGCCGCGGCGGCGGCGTCCTCGGGTTTCTTCTCTTCCGCGGGTTTTTCCTCCTGGGCCTCTGCCCCCTCCTTTTTGGGCTTTCGAGCCTTGGGTCGCTGGTTCCCCGGCAGAGGGATGGACAGGCCGCACTCGGACTTTTCTCTCCAGTCCAACACCTGGCGTTCCAGGTCCAGGTCGCGATTGGCCACGGCGGTTCCGAGGGCCGAGTGGAGGACATCGCAGCCCTTCTCCTTGTCGCCGCCCTCGATGAACGCCCGCCCCTCGAGAACCAGGGCCTCGACCCGTTCGGTGTGGTCCGCCGCCTGCGTGACCGCGACGCGACAGATCTCCACCGCCCGCTTGTAGTTGCGAGCACGGAAATAGCGCCGGCACCGCTGCATGGGGGTGGCTCGAGCAGTGACTTTGCCACCGAAATCGTGATAGGCCATCACGGTTTGACCGGCGGCGCCATGGACTTCCTGAACGTCCCACCGTTTCCCGCGATACTCGAGCTGGACGTAGTAGGGCACACCGGGTTCAAACCCGCAGATGTGTACCGGGTGATTGCCGGTGGCGCCGCGGTAGACGTTCTGAATGTAGATGGGGAGCCCCTTGGGTTTGGAGTCCACGTCGACACAGACTTCCTTGGTGAGCTTGACATCGAGCGTGGTGGCGCCGCGAAGGAACGAGGGTTTGTAGACCTCCTGGACCAAAGGGACATAACCTGGAGCCTGGACGTGGAAGCAGACGGGCCAAGGACCCGAGGTATGATAGACAAAGGGTGCGGGCTGAAGCGTGGCCACAGGGTTGTTGTAGTGCCTGGGGACCAACATGGTGACCGGTCCCTCGCACCCGGGCTGAACCGAGACGAGCGCGTAGTCGGGGTCGGTGGAGATGGTGATGGGCGTGGGGAGGTAGGCTCGAATGGCGACAAACATGCCCAGGATCAGGACGAGCGCCACCACGAAGGCCGTGAACCACACGCGCCTCCTCCGCGCGCGTTCTCGAGCGAGGATACCGGGGTCGGCCACGGTCTCGGCCGGCCGTCGGAGGAGTTCGGTCAGTTGCTGTGCTGTGAGGTGTGTGATGGGACCGGAAGATTCCTTGAGAACCGGGGAGACCTCGTCCCGGCGCCCGGGCAGGTGCGCGGTGACCCGGTCCTCTCCCTCCTCGAGCACATCCATGGCGAGGTAGGGACCGACGAAGTGGGCCAGGTCCACGGGGAGCTTCATCTTGTCTCGAAGCGTCTCCAGGTCCCGGATCACCTCTTGAGCGTTTTCGTAACGATTCTCCGGGTCCGCCTCGAGCAGGTGTGAGATGATTCCGATCAACTCGGGATGGACGTAGTCCGGGATCTTCTCCAACGCCTGCGGCACGAACGTATCGGCGTTGAGGAGTTGCTGGATCATGCGGGCCTGGGATCCGTTGAACAGGGTCTCGAGGGTACAGATCTCGAACCCGATGGCGCCGATGGAGAAGAGGTCGACCCGGTGGTCCACGGGCTTGTCCCGGTCAATCATCACCCGTTCGGGAGCCATGTAGGCGAGTGTTCCGATCATCCCCTCTTCCTGGGTGATGTCGGCCACATTTTCCTGGCGGGCCACGCCGAAGTCGGTGACCTTGACCTGCCCATCTCGACTGATGAGCACATTCGAGGGCTTGAGATCGAAATGGACGATGGGCTCCGACTCCCCGGTCTCCGGGTCGCGATACCCGTGGGCCACCTGGACGGCTCGACACAACTCGAGGAGAATGGTGAGAATGACCTCTGACGGGAACGCCTGGCGCCGGTAGCGGACACGCCGGATCAGGGTGGCCAGGTCCGGTCCGTTGACGAATTCCATGACCAGGCAGGGACGGTTGTTCACCCTCGTCTGCTCGATCACGCGGACCACGTACCGGCTCTCCAGCTTGGACGAGAGCCGGGCCTCCTCGAGCAATGTCATCACACCCCGTGCGCTCGGCCTCACCAGCCGCTTGATCGCGACGGGCGACTGGGTGGGGTCGTCGGCATAGTAGCCCCGGAACACCTCGGCCACCCCGCCGCTGCCCAGCCTCTTGGTGAGAACGAACGGCCCGAACACCTCGGGCAACCCCGGCTTTCGGGGCGCTTCGACCGGCTCGTCACCGATGGTGGTCGGCCACGATTCCACGGTGTCCACTACCTGCTTCACTGCCTCCGTCACACCCAACTCCGCAACGTCTCGCCCAGCACCCGTGCCGGCTTCCGATTCCCCATGACCTGCTCTGCAACCTCGAGAACAGGCTGCTGAGCGTCCTCCTGGTTGCGGGGACCTTCATCCCCACTCAGGCTCCGATGGCCGGCCTGCACACCTCAAAAAAGCTCCGGAATCCCTCCTTCACCGCGTACTCGTGAACGACTCGAGTCACGTAGTACATACCGCTCATCTTCTTGCCCAGCTTGTTCAGCGTCACGGTCCCCCCGGCTTTGAGTTCCGGGTTTCCCTTGGCAGTCCCATAGCCTATCACAAACGAGAAAAGTCGGTCGTTGTACAGGGCCGCCGCGAGTTTGTCCGCCTCCTCCTGGGACCGAACGGGCATGTCCGATACCTCGTAGACCACCTCGCCGAACGCAGTTTCGGCCGCGTCCGTGCCTGACACCGCGCCGCCCATCAGGTCCAGGGCCTTGTCCGGTCCGGCCTCGGCCACGATCTGGGACTTTTGCGTCGGATCCGCCGCCGTCACCTTCACCTTCGAGACCTGGTGGAACGTGTTGACCTCGGCCCGAAAGTCGCGCAAGTCCCGACCGTATTCGAACTCTGGTCCGGAACCGGAGAGTTCCGGCGGTGCGGCCTTGATACTGTCGTCATCCTCGAGGACCACGAGGCCCAGGCGGCTGGCCCACTCCATGAGGAGGGGCCGTCCTGCCTGATTGGCCTGGAGGAAGTAGGGTCTGGACACGCCCCCCTGCTCCATGGAGATGGAGGGGCCCAATCCGCCGGCGGCCTGATTGACGTAGTCGTCGACGGAGGTGTCCTCGACGTTCTTGGCCTGGACGCCCCGCTGGAGTATGTACCGTGGGCCGTAGCCCACGAGGTGGACTTCCCGGAGGCCGGATCGATGGAGAATGGTCTCCTGATAGGCGAGCGTTGCGGAGCCCACCTTGACGAGGCCGCTTTCCGTGTAGCCCAGGCTGACCTCGATGGTGATCCCCATGGCCGGCTTCCGGTCATTGCTCCACATGCCGCCGAGGTCGGCGAGAACCACCTCAATGCGGTCAGGCAGGTGTATTCCCCGCTCGACCTTGACGTTGAGCAGTGTGGCCGCCTCCTCGTCACTGAGCTTGGCTCCGGCCAGTTTCACTTCCACTGCGGCAGAGAGGTCACGCACGGCTGCACCTCCGCGGGCTCAAGACCCTATGCGGCTTGATAGAACCAGAACCGGTACATGTTGGAGGGGGAGCTGCCCTCCATCAACCGGAGTCGGAAACGAGGTCTCGGGCCGACCAGGAACTCGCCGTCTATGTGAAACATGACGTTGCGCCACTGATTTTCCCGGTCGTCGCCTTCGATCCGCCACACCCCCACGGGTTGATCGTCGACGCGGACTTCCTCCTCGACCTGAAGTTCCCGGAACTCGACCCGCCGGAGCACGAGCATGTCCCGTCCAGGTTTGACGTTGTTGACCTGGAAGTAGACAGAGCCGCGCCGGTAGGAGAGGCCGCTGTCGGTGACTCGAGTTCCGTCCGGGTAGACGGCAGGGGTTGTACCCTGGACCACATCGTTCGGACCGACCTCGAGCTTGAAGAGGTGGGCCTCCTCCGATGCGGGACTGGTGACATCCAGGCTGTCCACCAGGACGAACGGCTTCCCGTCGATGGCGAACCGGGTAGGCGGCTCGGTCCCCATGCTCTTGAGGCTGGAGTCGGTGACTTCCTCGTAGGTGGGTCCGGATGCGGCCCCGCGCTCGAGCAGGTGTGGGAGTTGCTCGGTGAGCCTTTCCAGGGGGGGCGTGACATCCCGGAAACGTTCGAGGGCCCGGTCGACCTCACGAATGTACTGGGCCGAATCCATGGCCGGTGTGGGGCCGAGTTCCACGGTCGCGAGTGCTTTTTGCGCCCTTTCCCAGGCTTCCTTGTAGGCCTTGAATTCCTTGGAGACCCACACCCGTTCCCATTCTCCCTTTTTCTGGCGAATCAGGGTGCACATCTCGTCCTCGAGATTGATGACCCCGAGCAGGACACCGGCGACTCCCGGCCGATCGAGTTGGCCGGATCGGATCAAGGCGCGGGCAGTAACCAGCGACGGTCTGGGGATGTGCGCCTCGGCCACCTCGTACTCGATCAACCACGTACCCAGCAGTGCGTGGCGACGTTCCAGGGTGGTGAGGAGGAGTTGCTGGGCCACACTGGAAATCCGGCCCCCGGGTTGCCCCACGTAGGGGACGAACCGGAGGTCGATCTCACCCGGCCTGGGCGCCTCCGGGTTGGGTGCGTCAGCGATCTGTCGCACGTCGGGGACGAGATAGATCCGTGCCAACTCCACATCGTCGGGACCCACCCCGTCGGTGGAGACCCGCACCTTGGAGGACTCGATGATGCGGCGGTGTCCATGAATCCGGGAATCGGTTTCGGATACAGCGAAGTCGTCCGGGCGTTCCTCGTAGGAGATACACACGAACACATTGCCCGAAAACGGCTTGGCACTGGTGCCGTACTCCTCGGGATTGACCGAGAGGAGCACGGGGTCCCAAAGAAACAATTCGTTCCCCTGGGGATCGATGGCCATCCCGGGGTTCACCACCACCTTCAGCCCAGGGGGCTGAAGTGCCCGGACGGTGAGACCTTCCCTGAAATGCGGCACCACTCCCGAACCATGAAAAATGCGATTGTGAAGCCGGGCCTTCTCATGGTGATAGTCGATTCCGGCATTCCAATCCTCTTCCGTCGCCAACATGCCGTTGAACAGGTGCAGGCGTTTGAAATTCTCATTCACCGTTCTTCTCCTCAGGAACCTCCACGGACGAATCGACGGATCCGTCCCCATGCTTGGAACGTGTGGGCACCGGACAACGCGCCCCCCAACGGGCGGGAGGCGTCGTCACGGGACCAGATACTCGAGACACACCAACAACGAAGTCCCAACCCACGCGGTCTCCTTCGACCGGACTGGGGGCGGACTCCCGTGACTGTACCACACAACATCTCAGGTGGACCGGCTTCTCTGCGTCGATGATACGAAGGATCCGCTCGACCACGGCTCGACCCACTTTCTCGCCGGCGGGCAACTCCACGTAGAACGCATCCTCGGACCGGGGCACCGTGGACACGATGGCGGCCTGACCGACCATCGATTGACCGACACAGTTTCCCATGTGCGGCCAGGCGTTTTCATGCACCTTCACCTGGACGCCTGTGTGAAGTTCGATCATCTCCTCGAGTCCCTCGGCGGTTCCCCGGCGAGAGAGGAGACGGGGGGCGTCGCGAATGACCGCCCGCGTCACATCCTCGGGCCATCCCGCGTCGAACTCCATGGGAATGAGGCGGGCGAGCCAGGGGAGGAAGGAGGCGGGTGCCCCCTCGGGCGAGAGCATGCGGTGCATGTTTTGCACCTTGCGGCCCAACTCGGTGAGCAGGGTTTGGGGGATGTAGAGGAAGTTGTGGAGCATGTTGGGGACACGCTCGGCCCCACCGGCGCCGGTTTCGAGCTTGTCTTCCTCCTGGAACACCTCGGGGAGGAGCCGGATGGGGTTGTCCTCCTCCACGTCGAGCCTGACGAGGGTACCTGGGTGGAGCGTGGTGCCGGGCTCGGGGCTTTGGGCAACGATTGCTCCCTTTTTTCCGCGGTTGGGAACCAGCCGAATGAGGGGGTGTTCCGCCCCGGCGAGTTCGAGCAGACGAAGAGCCCGGTCCAACTCCATGCCGGCCAGGTCGGGCATGACCCGATTGCTGTCCATGTTACCCTCTTGCACCATCAGAGCTTCCTCAGCGCCTCGACCCGGTGCCCGCCCTGTTCCTGTCCGGGCCGTCGGGACTTCCGCCCACGTCCACAACCTCCTGCCACCCACAAACGACGACTGGTGCCGCTGCTACCGCAACTCCGCCACCTCCACCTTGACCGAGGTCAGGGTCGGAAGTTGGTCATCCCTGAGCTGGAGCGACCCCTCCAGAGCCTGGCCCTTCCGGTCGAACATCCTGAGGTCCAGCACCGAGAGGACCTGGGGACTGCCGCTGACGACCTGGAACAGGGAGACCCTGCGCACGGCCTGTCCGAGCGGCCATCCCTTGCCATCTTCACCGCCCACCAGCGGGTGGAGGTAGGCGTAGAGCCGTTGGGCCACGTCATCCTCCACCCCGGTGGCCATGCGGCCTCGCAGGTAGACGGTGCACACGACCGAGAACGGAACGTATCGAGGGCCACGAACGCTCAGCTTGACGTTCAGCGTTCTCCTCTCATCGAGATAGCTTTCCACGCGCCGGATCAACTCTCGACTCGGGACGAGTCGGTCCTTCAAGGTCGGCTCATTCGGACTCTGCGTCGGAATGATGATGATCCGGACCCGATCTTCGTCTCCCACGTCCGCGGCCGCTTCTCCCCGACGAGAAACTCTTCGTTCCACGGGCCGGGGCTCGAGACAGGCGACGCGGGCCACTCGCCGGGACGCCTGCCGTGCCAGGACTTCGAAATCCTCGGCACGGTACGCCCGGTCCACCGAGAACATCAACCGTGTTCCCCGTCCGGCCGCCTCTTCCAGTCCTTCGGCCTCGGTACCTCCGTCGGAGCGGAAGGGATTGTCCACCGCGCCGATGAGGCTGTTGCCTTCCTTGAGGATGGTCAAGGTGTGAGGACCGACGTTCCCGCGGTCTCCTCCTCCGATCCAGTAACTCTCCACGCGGATCACACGTGGGCCCGGCGGAGGAATCCGGCCACGGATGCCGTCACCGAACCGGATGATGCCATGGTGAGGGTCGAGGCGGAAGCAGCGGGTATCCGGGCCGGCGCGGAAGAAGTGGTCGACCTGCTTCCACCGACACCAGATTCCATCGGCGTTCTCCTCGATGGCGTCCTCTCCCAGTTCGTCGAGAAGGGCCTGCCGATCCTCGGGCGTCCTGGGCGGCTCCTTCTCCATCACCCAGATACGCACGTTCCCCAGCACCGGGGCACGGCTCAGCTTGATCTCCTGGAACGCCTGGCCGTCGGAAGGGAGCACGCGGTTCTCGACCTGCGTCTGCACGTGAAGCGCGTCCACCGTGTTGAGCCGGATATCCTCGATTTCCGGCGCCACATCGTACTCGCCATCGGAGAGGCGTCCGCGAATCCAGTATGCCTTTTCCTCGAAGAGTTCCACCATGACGGGCTCCGAGGGGGCCTGGAACGTCAAGTAGCCGTCATGCTTGAGGTTCAGGGTCCCGTCCTCACACTGAGGGAGTGGGGTGAAGCCCTCCTGGCCGGCCACCTCCCAGCGGACGCGCTGCATGGCGATCTTGGCCTCCCATTCCTCGGAGTAGGCCTCGCCGTCATCCTTGATTTTGAAAAAGATCGCGTGGGTCCCCGGCGGGAAAGGAGCCGAAAATGCGAGGTAGAGCGCACACGTGTACTCGTCGCGCCGCGGGAACAGCTGGACCGAGGTTCCTCGAGGCCGATTGGCGTCCCACAGGTTGGCAAAAGTGAAGTCGCTGTAGCTGACGCACCGTTGGACCGGCGCAGCAGGTGCTCGAGAACGAATCTGGAGTGCCTCGAAGGCGGGCCCCACCTTGGGATCCGGGAGGTCGAACCGGTTGGACGCCTCGAAGGCTTCCAGGACTGCGTGGGGTGCGCGGTACTCGCCGCCGACGAGCCGGATTCGAATCCATGGACCGGTGATACCCTGAATTTCCCGCTCCACGAGGTCCTCGGGAACGATGAAGGAGATGGTGCCTCCGCGACGGAGCGCTCGAGTCTCATCCTCCAGGTTGAAACGATTGGTGCCGGTCTGGATGAATGGATTGGGTGTGACCGCGCGGATGAGTCCCCACCGGTTTCCGGCGATGGGGTACTCGATCCGAAGGGTGAGGTCCGGTGTGGGGTCGGGACGCGGATAAGCGTCCTGGTCGGGTGCGACGAAATTGAGTTCGACTCGAGTCCCGGCTGCCCGGAACAGTTCAGCGGCCATGATGTAGCACGCGCTTTCCCACTTGGGGTACTCGCCAAGCGGGTAGAAGACGCGACTGAGGTCGAGGTTGGTATAGACGGACTCTCCGCCGGGATTGAGGAATACGGCGTCGGGCAGGACCCCCTCCTCGACGCTCTCCACCTCCACCTCGATTTCGTCGAATCGGATCTCCGACCCTTCCTGCTCACTGGGCAGGGGAGCGGCCCGAACCCAGGGCCCTGCGAAGCCGTTCACCTCGGTTTCCGACAGGTCGGGCATGGTATCCAGAATCACCTCGCCACCGCCATGACCCACGGCGAGCCGGGCAGGCACCCAGTCCTCTCCATTGAAGTATTGCCAGGCCCATCGTGCATACAGGTCCCGATAGGCCGAAGGCCCCGAGAACCGCACGTGGACGCGCATGCCCACCTCGCGCAAGGTCATGAATCGACCGTCGCAGAGGTAGAGGTAGCGTTCGATGGCACGGGTTCCGGCAAAAGGAGAGAACGAGGACCTCTCTTCGCCGGTAACCAGGTCGGTCACGTCTCGAGTCTCCAGACCGGAGCTGGCGATCACCTTTTTGATCCGGGCCGTGGTGAGCACCAGGTCCTTCTCGGTCTCGAAAACCAGCGGTTCCGCAGAGCCGGTCCTCCGCGACGCGACCTGGGTTCCCCTGCGAAGCACTTGCCCGTGAGCCGCCGGGTTGGGAGAAAACGCGATGGGCGTGCGCGCAGGCACCGGAGGCGCCGGCTGAACCCCCAACACGTCCAGAAGCGAAAACAGGTTTCGCACCGGCACGCGGTTCAACCGATAGAGCATGACCTCGGTCAGGAACGCGAAAAGTTCCAGGAGGGTAATGCCAGGGTCCGATGGATTGTGGTTGGTCCACTCCGGACAGTAGATGGGGATGAGCGAGCGCATCTCCTCCATCAGGTCCTGGAACGTCCTGTCGTCCAACCGGGGTACGGGGAAGTTCTGGAATTGCTGCTTCGATGCGTTGTCTGCCATTGTGATGGCTCTCACCTTTTGCTACAGGCGATACTCAAGATCCCTGCAGGTAGAATGGGTATACCATGTTGAATACTGTGTTGACCGTTCGAATCTTGTACCGAATCTTCACGTTGAGACGGTCCACCGATTTCGGATCCTCGGTGACCTCCACGTGAAGGTCGGTAATCCGAGGTTCGAACTTGTCGAGCGCCTCGTGGACGGCCTCTCGAATGCGCTGTCGCGTACTGGAATTGTTGGGTGCGAAAACGTAGTCGTGGACGGCACAACCGAAGTCTGGACGCATGACCCGCTCCCCGGGCCGCGTCGAGAGGATCAGGCGGATACACTGTTCCACATCCTCTTCCGCACGGGTAAGCGCGATCCCGCGTCCTTCGCTCAGGGACATCGGGGCCATCAGGCCGGCACCCAGAAACCCGGCTTTCTTCGCCATCTAGGCCTCCTCCATTCCGCAAACACACCACCCAGGCCCGGGGCTCCTACTCCGGCACGTAGTTTCGCCTCGCCTCGAAATGCGTGACCATTCCTTCCTTGCCAAACCGGTGAACCACGTTCACAACGCGATAGGTCCCCTTGCACTCGGACGGGACGTTCTCGAACTCCACGACCGAGCCCGGCTTCATGGTCGGAACGCCACGGCAGATACCCTTGGCCACCTGGAACCCGAGGCTGCTTCGCTCGAGCCGCCCCTTGGCGATCGCTTCGCCCTCGCTCTGAGACCGCAGCGGCACGTGCCCGATTCGCGTCGGCTGATCACTGAACGAGGTCTTGACAACCTCGGTCGCGGCCTTCCCATCGTTCGCCACCAGGGTTTCGTCTCCTGCCTTGGCCTCCCCAAGCTCCTCCTGCTTGTCCTTCATGTTCCAGGAACGTACACGAACCTCCGGAATGACCCGGGCCGCCGTCCGCACCACCCGCATGTCGATCACGTCCTGCCCCCAGGTCAACTTGAATCGGCCCGCCTCGGGACGGCGAGGCTTGAAATGAAGCGTGTCACCTTCCGCCCAGTAAACATAGCCGATACGGCCGGCTCGCTCCTGCAACAAATCGTAGTTCGTGACTCCGTACTGGATGATGCTGCTGTAGACAATCCCGTTGTCCTCAACATCCGCGGTCATCCCACATTCGGAGGCCAACTTCTGCACCAGATCTCCATCGGTCAGGTCGAGAAGAATCCGTTGCCGCTGCGAACGCTTCAGCCGATGCAACTTGTCCTCGGCCTCAAGGGTCAACACCAGCCCTCCCCCAATTCGAACACGAGAACGGACGCCCGTCAACTCCCCGGAAAAAACGGTGTCCACGTGATCCTCGAGGTCCAGTTCAGCCTCCACCTTGGCACCGCCGCCAAACCGGGAAACCTTTTCCCAGTCCCGCTCATGATCGGCGAACACCAGACTCATTCGCGAGATACCCTGCTCACTCAGGCGAACGTAGACGTGCTCCACCAGCTCCTGCCAGTCAGGGGGAAGCTCGTTTCCGTCCACACGAACCTTGAGACCGGCCACGATCCCACGCCGGCCACTTCCCGGGGGACGACGCACCCCTTCTCCGCCCCGCCCCCCTCGGCCGCCGCCACGGCCCCTGTCCCCTCGACCGCCGGGACCACGATCCCGGTCACCATCGCCGGGTCCCCGCACCGCCCAGTCGTCCAGCCGCTCTGCAACGGCGGTGATGATCCGCTGCAGGCGCCCGGCTCGATCCCGCAGGTCGTGGGCACGGTCGCGTGCGTGATCCAACAAGTCCTCCAGACGGTCACGCAAACCTCGAGCCCGATCCAGCAGGTCCCCACGGTCCCGGCCATCCCGGTCCCTCGACCGGTCCCGCTCCTCCCGGTCCCGCTCGCGGTCACGGGAATCCCTATCCCGGTCCTCTCGATCCGTGTCTCGATCCCGACCGTCCCGCTCGCGGTCGTCTCGCTCACGCCCATCGCGGTCCCGACCGTCGCGATCGCCTCGGCCGTCTCCGTCGCTTCGGCCGTCTCCGTCGCCTCGGCCGTCGCCGTCGCCTCGGCCGTCTCTGTCGCCTCGGCCGTCTCTGTCGCCTCGGTCGCGGTCGCCGCCTCGATCTTGTTTGTCGCCCCGGTCGCTGGGGCCGCCTCGCTCTCCGTCGCCCCCGCGGTCGCTTTCGCCGCCTCGGGCGCTTTCTCCGCCGCGGTCTTCTTTGTCGCCGCGGTCGCCTTCGCCGCCGCGATCGCCTTCCCCTCCGCGGTCCCCTTCGCCGCCCCGATCGCTTTCGCCGCCTCGGTCGCCTTCGCCCCCGCGATCGCCTTCTCCGCCGCGGTCGCTGGCGCCGCCTCGATCGCCTTCCCCTCCGCGGTCCCCTTCGCCGCCTCGGGCGCTTTCCCCTCCGCGGTCGCCTTCGCCGCCGCGATCGCTTTCGCCGCCGCGATCGCCTTCCCCTCCGCGGTCGCTTTCTCCGCCGCGATCTTCTTCGTCGCCCCGGTCGCCTTCGCCGCCGCGGTCGCTTTCCCCTCCGCGGTCGCTTTCTCCGCCGCGATCTTCTTTGTCGCCGCGGTCGCCTTCGCCGCCTCGATCTTGTTTGTCGCCCCGGTCGCTGGCGCCGCCTCGATCGCTTTCCCCTCCGCGGTCGCCTTCGCCGCCTCGGTCGCTTTCCCCTCCGCGGTCCCCTTCGCCGCCTCGGTCGCTTTCTCCGCCGCGATCGCTTTCCCCTCCGCGGTCGCTTTCTCCGCCGCGGTCGCCTTCTCCGCCGCGGTCTTCTTTGTCGCCCC
>CAYQMG010000027.1:0-16001 GCA_964418585.1 uncultured Gammaproteobacteria bacterium
TGCAGTCCGTACTGTTCGGGACGTACCCGTCCGGCTGGTCGCACGCTGCCTGGGCCACGTTTTCGTCCCCGTATCCGTCTCCGTCCTCGTCCTGGTACCAGGTCCCCTTCGCGTCCGCTCCGTCCTCGTCCTCGTCGTCAGCCTGCCCGTCACAGTCCTCGTCCACGTCGTGCTCGTCGCACACTTCCTGCACTCCGGGGTGGATGTCGGCGTCGGTGTCGTTGCAATCCGTACTGTTCGGGACGTACCCGTCCGGCTGGTCGCACGCTTCCTCGGTCTTGCCCTTGTCCCCGTACCCGTCTCCGTCATCGTCCAGGTACCAGGTCTCCTTGTCCTTCGCCCCGTCCTCGTCATCGTCGTCAGCCTGCCCGTCACAGTCCTCGTCCACGTTGGCGGGGTCGCACACTTCCTGCGCTCCCGGGTAGATGGTGGAGTCGGAGTCGTTGCAGTCCCCCGAATTCACCACGTACCCCGGCGGTGCGCTGCACGAGGTCTTCGTCACCGTCGAGTTCCCGTACTCGTCTCCGTCCCCGTCGACGAAGTAGGTAGTGGTCACGCCCTCATCGGTGGAGCCGTCGCAGTCGTCGTCCAGTTCGTTGCAGGTCTCTTCTGCTCCCGGGTGAATGGCGGGGTCCTCGTCGTCGCAGTCCGCACTGTCCGAGACGTAGTTGGATGGCTTGTCACACGCTTCCGTGGTCTCGTCCATGTCCCCGTATCCGTCTCCGTCCTCGTCCAGGTACCAGGTCGTCTTGCCCACCGCTCCGTCCTCGTCCGCGTCGTCAGCCTGCCCGTCACAGTCCTCGTCCACGTCGTCGTCGTCGTCGCACACTTCCAGCGCTCCGGGGTGGATGTCGGCGTTCGTATCGTCGCAGTCCCCTCCCTCCAAAACATAGACATGCCCCGCCTCGTCATACGGCGGAGAGCAGGTGAGGACGCAACCCGTACCTTCCTCCCCGGCCACCTCCCCGCTGTAGCCGTCTCCGTCCCCGTCCGGACACCAGGTCTGATCGTCCGTCGCTTCCTCGTCCACCTCTCCGTCGCAGTCGTCGTCCACTCCGTTGCAATGCTCCATCGCTCCAGGATACACGCCCGGGTCCCCCTCGCCACAGTCGTCCCCCAAGACCGCATACCCTGGAGGCGCTGCTCCTGGACAGCCCGCCTTCGGATACCGCGCGTCCCCGTGACCGTCTCCGTCTCCGTCCGCGTAGTAGGTCACCTGCGTCCCCGGGTCCACGTTCGGGTCCTCGTCGTCCGACAGTCCGTTGCAGTCCTCGTCCACGTCCGCGTCGTCGCAGACTTCCCGCGCGGCGGGGTTCACCGACGGTTCGGTGTCGTCGCAGTCCGGCGCCAGGTCCGTGCTCACATACCCGGAAACCGATTCCCGGCAGTCCAGCAGAACCTCACCCTCGGCCGCAGGGTACCCGTCCCCGTCCGCATCCGGCAGCCACGCCCCCGGCCGGCCCTGGAACGGGTCCTCGTCGTCACAGTCCTCGGTGGATGGCACCCCGTCCTGGTCGCGGTCCAACACGACCATCATCGGTTCCACGCAGGCGGTGCTCAGGACCAGGAGCCCCCCCCAACCAATATGTTGTGCGATATTCCAGAATGTTGCCATGATGAGCCTCCCGTGTCTCCTCGTGGATTCCAGGCTGATGTCACCGGGCCGGGCGGGGGTCCGCCGGGGTCACGAGACGCTGCTCAACAGGCGCACAACACGGTTGCGAGTCGGCCGCCACGGGGCGCTTCCAGAAGAGGCCCGGTCGATCCAAGGATAACTCAACTGAACGCGGGGTTCAAGGGGACGGAGGGGGGTTACGCCCAATCGAAGCCCCGTTGTTGGAGCACGAGAACCAGGTCCACGGGGAGTGGAGCAGAGAAGGTGACCGTTTCCCCGGTGTTGGGATGAGGCAAGGAAATGGACTGCGCATGAAGCAAAGCCCGGAGCACTCCCTCCACACGTCTTCCGCCGTAGAAGAGGTCTCCGACGATGGGGGTACCGATGGTGGCGAGATGGACCCGAATCTGGTGAGGTCGGCCTGTTTCCGGGTGCAAGCGGAGGTGGGTCATGGTTTCGTCGGTGGCCAGCACCTGGTATCGTGTGTGCGCTGGTTTTCCGAGGCGAGTAACGGCGAACCGTCCCCGTCCGACCGGTCCTATGGGCGCTGACACCAGGCCCTGGTCCCTGGGTGGACGCCCGTGGACGACTGCGCGATAGACCTTGTGTACCCGACGGCGGGTGAAGGCTTCGGTGAGCGCTGCGGCTGCAGTCTGGGAGCGGGCCAACACAACCACGCCGGAGGTCTCCTTGTCCAGCCTGGAGACGATGTGGAGGGCAGGCGGAGCCTCCATGCCTTCTCGAGCCTGAAGCTCCTGTGCGACGAGCGCCACCAGGTGGTTGGAATCTTCCGCGTCGACCGCGTGCATTCGAAGTCCAGCCGGCTTGTCGACCACGACGAGGGTCGGGTCCACATGCAGCAACTGTGCGTCGGTGAGGCGTCCAGGCGGTTCCGGATTGGGGATTCCCTGCACCTCGATCATTTCCACACCGGTGAGGATCAAGCCTGCACGACGGGCAGGCCGTCCTTCGATCCGAACGCGCCCGTCGTCGAGTATGCGCTTCACCCGCTTTCGAGAGATCGGAGCCAAGGCTTCCTGGAGGAACCGGTCGAGGCGTGTCCCTCGATCGGTGGGGCGAGTGGCGATGCGGCTCCAAGGACTCCTGGTGGTCATGAGTGTTCCCTCCGCACGATGCATCTGCAGCGCATTTTGCCCGCTCGAGGTACAGGATCGCAACGTTTCGACGGACCCCGGACCGAGGCCATCCATCCTGATTGCCGCCGGTGACCTGTTCGGTTCTCCCACACAGGATCCCATTCAGATTCTACCTGATTCGGCGACGTGTTCGGCTCTCGCGCACAGGATTCCCCAAGGTGCGATTGGTTCGACATGGCCACGGACTGATGTGTTTTTTTGTTCGCTGTGGTCACCGTCTCCGGCCTCGACACGCTTCCCCTGGGACGGCCCGGGCCGTGTAGCCGTCGATGGAGGGGACCGCGCCACGCTGATTTTTTCGGTGGCCTCCCGTTCACCCGTTCCTGTGGACCGAGTCCAACCAGATAGAAACTCGACCCGTTCCCTTGGTTCCCTGGTGTTCGCCGGGAACACGGCAGTTGCCACGAGTGGCGATTCGGTCAAATAATGAAAGAATACTTGATGGGAGCAACGGGACCTCGATCGGATGTTTCCAGGGTGTCTGAGCACCTGTTCTGTTCTCGAGGTTCGGTGCAACCGAGTGACTCCAGATAGCCGACAACACCGAAGTTGTAGCAAGCAGGGAGCTTGCCGGGGGGCCAGCCGAGAGGAGGTCCACATGTCACGCCGCAGCGCCATGCATTTTGCGTTCGCCGGCCTCATGGCCGTGTTCTCGAGCGGAACGGTCCTGGGAGCGGTGACGGTTTCATTCCCAACCGCGCCGTCCAGCGACACCGTCTACGACTACTATTTCGGCTACCCTTACATGGCCGTGGCCGGAGACACCGTTACGGGATACCGTTCCTCTGCCGGTCTCCCGGCAGTCAATGCAGTCAGCGTGGATATCCTGGTCAACCAAACCTACCTGTATTGTGACACCTGGCTCGACTTCTACTTCGACGGAGAGTTCATCGGCTCGGTGGCGCTCGACGCCTACTACTACTGGACCTATGTGGGTGGGTCGGTTCCGGTGACACTGACCAACGCCGAAGATCACACCATCGAGATCGTGCTCTACTCCGATGTCTACTGGTGCAGTTATCCCTACATCAGCTTCGTCTACTTCGATGAGGTCTACTCCACCATCACCATGGACCTGGTGGGCGCAGACGAGGATGGAGACGGCTACTACAGCATCGACTACTACGGCGACGATTGCGACGATCGCGATGCGGACGTGCATCCCGGTGCGTCCGAGACCTGCAACGGGGTGGACGACAACTGCGACGGCCGCGTCGACGAAGGGGTCTCCAACACCTACTACCTGGATGCGGATGGCGACGGCTACGGCACGGCTTCCTCCTCGGTGACCGCATGCTCGCTCCCGTCCGGGTATGCCACCGGGGCCGGGGATTGCGACGACGGGAACCCGGACGCTCACCCTGGAGCGTCGGAAACCTGCAACGGGGTCGATGACGACTGCGACGGAACGGTCGACGAGGGACTTCGAATCACCTACTACCTGGACGCAGACTCGGACGGATACGGGACATCGGCGAGTACCACCCAGGCATGCGATCTGCCGTCCGGCTATGCCTCGGTCGCCGGGGATTGCGATGACGGGGACGCCGCTGTCAACCCGGGGGCGGCCGAGCAGTGCGACTCCATCGACAACGATTGCGACGGCGCGGTGGACGAGGGCGTGGCGAACAGCTACTACCTCGATCAGGACGGGGACGGGTTCGGCGTGACCAACCAAGCGACCCAGGCATGCACGCGGCCTGCAGGCCATTCCGAGACGCCCGGGGACTGCGACGATGGAAACGCTTCGGTCTACCCGTCTGCTCCGGAGCAGTGTGACGGCGCAGACAACGATTGCGACGGCGTGGTGGACGAGGATGTTCAAGTTCTCTACTACCAGGACGCGGACGGAGACGGCTATGGCAACCCGGACGTTACCGTCTGGGCGTGTGACTTGCCGTCCGGTCATGCGGAACGCGCCGGAGACTGCGACGACTCCGACGCGAACGTGCACCCGGGGGCCGAGGAAAGCTGCAACGGGGTCGATGACGATTGCGATGGTTCGGTGGATGAGGACGTTCTCACCACCTACTACCGCGATCAAGACGGAGATGGATTCGGAGAATCCGGCTGGACCACCCAGGCGTGCGACCTGCCCGACGAGTACGCACAGGTCGCCGGTGACTGCGATGACTCCGATGCGAACGTGCACCCGGGCGCGGAGGAAGTGTGCAACGACGCCGACGACGACTGCGACGGGGTTGTGGACGATGGTTTGCTCGTGCCGTTCTACCAGGATCAGGACGGGGACGGATACGGGACCGGGGCAGCCCCGACCTATGCCTGCTCCTCACCAGAGGGATACGCTCCGAACGCAGGAGACTGCGACGACTCGGATGCGTCCACCTTCCCGGGTGCCACTGAAACGTGCGACGACAAGGACAACGACTGCGACGGCGTCGTGGACGAGGAGGTTCAAACCGTCTTCTACCAGGACGCGGACGAGGACGGTTACGGTGTGGGCACTGTGGCCATCCTCGCCTGCACTGCGCCCCCCGGCCACTCGGCCCAGGCAGGGGACTGCGACGACTCCAACGCCGACATCCACCCGGGTGCGACCGAGGTCTGCAACGGGATCGATGACGACTGCGACGGTGCCGCGGACGAAGGCGTGACCACCACGTTTCATCCAGACGCAGACGGCGACGGCTACGGCGACCCGGCACGGTCCCTGGATGCGTGTACGGCTCCCGACGGCTATGTCGAGGACGACTCTGATTGCCGCGACAGCGACCCTGCAACCTATCCGGGAGCACAAGAGGCCTGTGACGGCTTCGACAACGACTGCGATGGCGACATCGACGAGGAGGTTCAGACCATCTTCTATCTCGACCAGGATCGAGACGGATTCGGCGACCCGACCCAGACCGAATCTGCTTGCGAACGCCCTGCGGGTTTCACTCAGGACGGCTCCGATTGCGACGACTCCGACGCATCCATCCACCCCGGCGCCCGCGAGGCCTGCAACGGGGTGGACGACGACTGCGACGGCCTGGTGGACGAGGAGGTGATGCAGACCTTCTACCTGGACGCGGATGAGGATGGATTCGGCGACGCCATGTCCCCTTCCGCCGCCTGCTCCCAGCCCGACGGGTACGTGGCCAACGATGCAGATTGCGACGACTCCGATACATCCATCCACCCGGGCGCAGACGAGACGTGCAACGAACGGGACGATGACTGCGACGGCACCGTCGACGAGGATGTGCGCTCTCCATGGTATCCGGACGCAGACGAGGACGGATTCGGAGCCCCTGACAAGCCGGTCTACGCCTGCTCCGCTCCGGACGGCCGGGTTGCCGACAACACCGACTGCGACGATTCCGACCCCTCCATCTACCCGGGGGCGGAGGAAACATGTGACGACGGAATCGACCAGGATTGCGACTCCTACGACCTCGGATGTGACCAGGTGGACGACGACCAGGACGGCTTCTCCGAAGTGGACGGAGATTGCGACGACTCCGATGCGTCCATCCACCCGGGCGCAGACGAAACGTGCGACGGCATCGACAACGACTGCTCCGGACAACCAGACGACCTGGACGCGGACGAGGACGGTTTCATCTCCGCCCTCTGCGGCGGCGACGACTGCGACGACTCCGACCCGACCATCCACCCGGGCGCGGACGAAACGTGCGACGGCATCGACAACGACTGCTCCGGACAACCAGACGACCTGGACGCGGACGAGGACGGTTTCATTTCCGCCCTCTGCGGCGGCGACGACTGCGACGACGCAGATCCTACCGTCTATCCTGGTGCGGCCGAACTGTCCAACGGGCAGGACGACGACTGCGATGGCACCTCGGACGAAGGAACCGACGCCTTCGACGATGACGGAGACGGCTACTCGGAGCAGGACGGAGACTGCGACGACACCAATCCCGATGTTTCGCCCTCGGCAGAGGAGCTGTTGGAAGACGGCATCGACAACGACTGCGACGGGATCATCGACGAATCGCCCGTCACACCGACCCCGGTGCCCCTGACCACGCCTTCCCCCACGCCAGGAGCGCTCACCGCCACACCGGAGCCCTGGGAAACCCCTGCCACCACGCCATCGGCCACACCAGGCGCCATCGGCCCGACAGCCACCCCGGTGTTCCCGCCCACGCCGGGACCATGGGAGACCCCTGCCACCGATGCAACGCCCTGGTCGGATCTGACCACCCCGACCCCGGGACCGGACATCACGCCCACCCTGCTGGAACCTACCCCCACACCACCGGACCTGCCACCGGACAGCGCGACGCCCGGGTTCTCCGACGTGCCCACCCCAGCCGCCGGCGAAGGAGAGGGCTGCAACTGTCGAACTCAGAACGGACCCCCCGGGAGCAACGCGGGCACACTCCTGCTCCTCGGCCTCGCCGCCATTCATGGCCTGCGTCGCCGCACCCGCTCCCACCGCAACCACCGCTAGCCTGACGGAAAAGGACACTCGATGACCCGATACACATCCATACGCGCCGGGCTGACAGCCATTCTGATCCTGTCAGCCGCTGCCTGCACCAACGACGAGAATCCTTCAACAGAAACCCCACCACCGGATTCCAGCTCACCTCCCCCTTCGAGCACCCCGGAACCATCCCCGCCGCCGGTTCCGACTCCGACTCCGGTGCCCCTCCCACGCCCGGCCGGGTGCGGTATCCCCTACGACGGCCCCGAACCAGTCGTCGTCTCCCAAGGACGCCTCCAGATCGTGGAAGCCTTCCCTTCGAGCTACCTCGATCAACGCCGCAACATCCGTATCTACCTGCCAGCCGGCTACGGCAGCGACCCGGCCCTGGTCTACCCCGTGCTCTACATGCACGACGGCCAAAACCTGTTCGACGCATCCACCGCAGCGTTCGGCGTGGAATGGGAAATCGACGAACATGTGGATACCCTTGTCGAGCAGGGTAGACTGAACGAAATCATCGTGGTGGGGATCGACAACACATCCAACCGTACCGCCGAATACACGCCTACCACCGACCCGGTCTACGGAGGCGGCGACGGCGACCTCTACGCCCGATTCATCATCGACGAGTTGAAGCCCTACGTGGACACCCACTACCTCACGGCTTGCGACCCGACCCAAACCGCGGTCATGGGCTCGTCGCTCGGCGGCCTCATTTCTTGCTACATCGGTTGGACCTACCCGGACGTTTTCGGCCTCGCCGGCTGCGTCTCCCCCTCGTTCTGGTGGGACGACCAGTCATTCCTCGAAACCATCTCCACCCCCGAGGCAACCCCACCACCTGCTGCGTTCTGGATCGATATCGGCACCGGAGAAGGAGAAGACAGCGACGGAGACGGCCTCGCCGACCCGGTCCAACAAGCACGTCGTGTCCGGGACCAGTTCATCACGCTCGGGTTGCCCTTTGCTTCCTCGGTAGGCTACCTCGAAGTCCAGGGTGCGGTACACGATGAGGCTTCCTGGGCGGCTCGAGTGGCCAATCCTCTCCTTTTCTTCTTCGGCACGGACTCCGAACCGGCCCTCGAGGGGATCGGCCTGGCGCTATATGGAACCGAGGTCGGACTTTCCGGCACCACCTCGCTCCACCTCCAGGTACCGGCGCACCATGCCAATACGCTCGAGATGAGTGTGCCCAACCAGCTCGCCGACCTTCAGGTTTCCGATACCCAGGTGGCCGACGTGACGCCTGAAGGCGTGGTTACCGGAGTCTCGGTGGGGACCACCACGCTCACGGCGTCCTACCAGGGGTTCAGCGCCGAGGCTCCGTTTTCTGTGGTGGAGTCCCTGAGCGAGACGGTTCAGATCACCTTCCGGGTCACCGTGCCCGAAGAAACTCCCGAAGACGACATCGTCTACGTGGCCGGCGACCTCGAAGACGCATTCGGCGGGTACTGGAACCCTGCCGGAAGGGCGCTCGAGCGACTCGACACCAACCGATGGACGACCACGTTCGAGGCGCCTCGAGGGGTCACTTTCAGTTTCAAGTTCACTCGAGGATCCTGGGCCACGGTCGAGAAGGATGCCCAGGGCGGCGAGATCGCCAACCGCGTCGCCGATGCGGATGCAAACCAGACGCTCGAATTCACCGTGGCCCGTTGGGCCGACATTCCCTGAACCGGATTCATCGCCGGCGTTTCCCTCAGGCGACTCTGATTTCTCCGGCGTGTCCGGGAAGTGTCCGGGAAATCCTCCCTGTCCAGGTCTGCCGGACACAGGGATCGAGACGTTGGCCGCACACCAGCACACACGAGACGCCACGGAGGGACTTCCGCCCCGGCCGCCCTTCGTGCACCGGGACCAGGCCCCCTGCTGGGACGCCCCAATCAGGCTCGAGGCCGAATGCGCCAGGAGAAAGCGAGGAGCACGATGGCCGCACCCGTGGCCAGATAGATGGCATACATGACGCTGTCCCAGCCGCAGTTGTCTGCCAGCCATCCCAGGCCGGTAGCCTGGGCAGCCCGTCCCAGGTATCCGAACATCCCGATGAAGCCTGCCGCAGTCCCGACCGCCTTCTTGGATGTCAGGTCGAGGGCACTGACCCCGAGCAACATGACCGGGGGATAGACGAAAAACCCCACCACGCCCAGAAGCGTCGTATCCAGCCACAGGTTTCCGGGTGGATTGAGATGGATACCCACGAATGCCAGCAGGATGGGCACCATACAGAGCAGACTGACCATGCCCCGCCTGCCACCGATTCGATCCGAAATCCACCCCATCAGGAGGGTGCTGGGAATGCCCCCAAACTCGAGAGCCAGGACCGCGACCCCCCCATCCAGGATGGTCGCATGCTTGACCGTCCGAATGTAGTAGGGCCCCCAGTCCAGCATGCTATAACGCACCACGTAGACAAAGAAATTTGCCACTGCAAACAGCCACAGGTAGCGGTTGTAAAGGATGTATCGAACGAAGAGTTCCCGGGTTCCCAGTTCCTGCTCTCGAGTCTCCTGAGTGCCGGGAGGAAAATCGTTCCGGTAGACCTCTACCGGCGGTAGCCCGACGGATTGGGGCGTGTCCCGGAGGCGCCACGCCAGGTAGCCAGCACCCACGAGCGCCAGCAATCCAGGAAAATAGAAAGCGGCTTCCCACCCCCACCGGGCGGCGGCCCAGGCGGCGATGATCCCGGCCAGGCCTCCCCCGACATTGTGCGCCACGTTCCAGACTGCGAAAATCGACCCCCGTTCACTCACGCTGAACCAGTGTCCGATGGAACGGCCGCACGGTGGCCACATCATTCCCTGGGCAAAGCCGTTGAGCGCCCACAACACGAGGTGCCAGGAATAACTGTGGACCGAGCCGAAAGCAAAGTTCAGGCAAGCGGTCAGGAGGAGGCCCAAGGGCATGAATCGGCGGGGATTGCTCCGGTCCGAGACCGACCCCATGAGGAACTTGCTCACCCCATAGGAGAGAGCGGTCACCGTGAGGATCGCTCCGGTCATGGACGCGGTGTAGCCGAGCGCTCCTTCCATGTCCCGGGACACCGCAGCCAGGTTGTTCCGCACCAGGTACGCGGTGGCATACCCCAAAAAGGTGGCCTCGAGAATGGCAAAACGATACCGAGGATAAAGCTGTCGGACCTCCTCATCCGGCAGCCGTGGTCGGTGGGGTGCGGGCGCCAGAAACCCGGTCAACGCCTGCTTCAGCATGTCGCCTCCTGCCAATACGCACCCACGCCGCTGGGGGCTTCCTCGAGGTGAAGGTTCAACCTCTTGCAGCTCGACCCGCTACTCGGTGCGCTCCTCCTGGTAGTGCTCGATGACGCGGACCAGAGCCTGTTCGCAAACCTTGCAAAACGGTTTCAAGCCCCGGGTGAACATGACGCAGTCCACCATGGGACGATAGAGCCCGGTCGAGGCGTACCCCGCCCCCTCGAACGCCCCCACCTTCCCCCAGTAAGCGCTCTTGTGAAGGTACCGGCGCACCTCCCGCGCATTCTTCCGGGACATCCGCTCCGAACGACGCTCCAGGGACTCGAGTTCACGGGGCGCACCACCGTCGCGGGTCAGACGCGCAATCTCCGCGTTCACCTCCTCCCGCTTCGCCTGGTACGAGGCCGACATCGCGTCGAAGCCTTCCTTCTCCCACGGTGTTGGAATCTCGATCCCGGGCGTCACCAGTGCCTGCCACTTGAGGTGCGACGGATCGAGCAGGGCTGTAATGTTCGGCTCTGTCGGCTCGACCCCTGCGGGGTAGAACTCGGAATAGGCCACCGAAGACGAGTAATATTCATCGGCCAATCCCCCAAAAGAATGACCGAACTCATGCACGAACAGGTACTCGTGCCACTGGTTGTCCGCAGTGAACGTGCAATAGAGATTGTAGATCCCCCCACCTCCATACCGGCTCGAGTTCACCATGATGTAGAGCGCATCGTAGGGCACATGGGCCGCCACGTCCCGGACCGCCCGGTTGTCCTCGGTCAGCAGATAGCGCTCGAGCCCCAATGAATCGAAGCTCACGCCCAGGGCCGTGTTCCGGTACTTTCCCCGTCGCGGCTCGTCGCACCCGGAATCCTGGGATGCGACAAACACTCCACGCACGTTGAACGCCTCCTTGAGTCGGGCGTAGGGTTGCTGCTCGAAAAAGATGTGCACGAATCTTTCCAGGTCCTTGTCGAACTTGTCCCGTTCCGCGGCCGTGTACCCTTCGGCGAGAATGGCGATGTCCACCTTCCCGTGCGGGTCCCCGTTCACCACAACGTCCACCACCTCCACCTCCCCGGGAGGCGCCCCCTGGACCACCGTGTACGCATTCGGATCGATCCGCTCCTCGTGGATCACGTGAAGCACGTTCCGCTCGTCTCGGGCCTTCAGCACGAACAGGACCGGCTCTCGAGGGAAGGGGACCAAAGCGCTCTCGTGAAAGGTGCGCTTGCGGCCCCCGGCGGCAGCCTCGGTGGTTCGGTACTCGCCAAAATAGCTGTCGAACCCCCTGGAGAAGAGCACCTCGCGCGTCTCCGGGTCCTGGATCTCCACGTAGTACCGACCGTTGTCGAATGTGTCCAGGAGGTGCACCCGGCTCCCGGCCCAGATCCCTTGCCGATAGACCCGGTCCAACGTGATCACCTCGCTCGAGGCATCTCCGGTATGGTAGTAGTCGATCCGCATGGTGGCGTCGACGAACCGACGTTCAAATGTATTCGGCCCATCCCCGGCCAGGGCCGAATGGGCGACCAGGAGACATGCTACCAGCAGAACACGTCCACCCATGACGAACTCCTACATTCTTGGTTTCGGCTCCCGCGTCGATTCCCGTGTCGCCGAGCTGCGACTTGCCAACGGACCCCGGCCCTGCACCATCGCTCATCCCCCGGTCTGCCGCCCGAATCGACGCACGATCTGCAACAATGCCTGCCCGTGCGCAGCACATCGCTTCGGTCCCATTCCTTTCACCTTCTCGAGGGCGTTCAACGTGGTGGGCTGCAACCTGGCGATGTCCCGCGCGGTCTGGTTGGTGAGCACGATGTACGGCGGCACCCCAAGGCTCGCCGCACGCTCCGAACGCCAGTCCACAATGGCCTGAAGGAGTCCTTCATGAACCTCCTCCTGCTCCAATCCCGGGTCGCGTCCCGGGACCGAAAAAGCGTCCGCCAGCGAGGGGGGACCGGACCCGGACCCGCTGCGACCCCGCTCCCGTCCCCCGCCCGTATTTTCCGGCCTGGAGGGCAGCACCCCGGGAGGAAGGTCCAACGCAACGGTGGCCCGATCCAGCATCACTTCCCGGCCTCGAGGGGTCAGTTCCAGCACTGCAACCCGGTGAGTCGCGGTGTCGTCCACCATCTTGACCGCGAGAAGCCCGGCGTTGAGCAAGGCGTCCAGGAGGGCGACGATGTCGGCGATGCGCAGGTCCGAGAGCAGCCCATAGGTGGAGAGCCTGTCGAGCCGCCATCGGAGGATATCCTTGTCGCGCGACCCCTTGAGCACTTGAGCCACCTTGGTCCGACCAAACCGGCCGTTGACCCGGGCAACACATGCCAGGGCCTTGCGCACCATCAGCAACCCATCCCCCTCGAGCGGCCGGGTGGGTGAGGCCATCCCGGGCAACTCAGCCTCCCCACGTGCAGGCAGCGTGCCTGCGGATCGCCCGCCCCCGGTTTCCACCATCTCCCCGCCGACCTGATCCGTGTCTTCAATGGGTTCCAGTTCCTTCCACCGGGCACTCGCCGACGAGGCCGCAGCCTCGGCCTCAGCACGCGACCTGCCGGCGCACCGGTCGCACGCCCCGCAAAACGCATCGCCCCCCTCTCCCATGAAGTAGCGGCGAAGGAACCATTTCCGGCACGCCTCGGTTCGGGCGAACTCGATGACCATGTCGATTTTGAACAGGTCCCGGCGCGCTTTCTCCTCGAGCATGGCCCAGTCCACCGGGATATCGGGATCCTGGATGATCACCCGGGTGCTCCTCCCTCGAAACGGCGGCTGATAATCGACATGACCGGCACGCTTCAACTCGGACAGCACCCGAAGCACGTGCTGACGCCCCGTCCCTGCTTCGTAAGCCAGGGCGCCCACATCCACCCTGGCGCCGCTCCGGAGATCTCCCTCGGCAATGGCCGGCAACGCGGCCACCACCGCCTGCTGCACCGGTGCACGTTCCAATGCAGACAGCAACCCCTCCGGCTCACCCAAAAGCCGCACGATCGCCGGACCTTCCCCCCGGTAGCCTCGAGCAATCACACCGGCCCGCTCCAGGATCTTGAGGCTCGTGGAGATGGCCATCTCGCTGTCTGCTTCGGGTACCATTCTCCGGAGGTCGGCCGCGGTCAACTCGATAATCTCGGCACGCCGCTGCTCCTCACACAGCACCCGGTGCACGGCCTCCACGACCGCGCGGGGAGGATTCGACCCTCGGTGGAAGAACTCCTGAATGTACCGGTCCGAGAAGGTGAAGAGGGTGAGACACAGCGCAGCCTTCCCATCCCGACCGGCCCGCCCGATTTCCTGGTAGTAGGCCTCGACCGACCCGGGAATATCGAAGTGGATTACGTAGCGAATGTCCGCCTTGTCCACCCCCATTCCGAATGCATTGGTGGCCACGATACACTGGAGCGTCCCCTCCATGAATGCTTCCTGAGCCCGGGTCCTTGCCCCATCGTCAAGCCCGGCGTGGTATGGAAGCGCGCGAATCCCCGCCGATACCAGGCGCTCGTGCACGAGTTCCACGTTCTTGCGGGTCGATGCGTAGACGATCCCGGTCGACTCCGGCTGCCCACGCACGGTTTCGATCACCTTGGTGATCTTTTGCTCCCGCCCTCCCCGGCTCGAGAGGTAGGCGAACGAAAGGCGCAGATTCGGCCGATCCACCCCGGCGAAGAAGGTGACCGGGTCGTCCATCTGCAGATTCCGGGCGATATCCGCCCGCACTTCCCGGGTCGCCGTGGCGGTGAATGCGGCCACAGGAGGTCGTCCCAGGGCGCTGATGGCCTTGCCCAACCGGAGATAGTCGGGACGAAAATCGTGCCCCCACTGGGACAGGCAGTGGGCCTCGTCCACGGCGAACAGGCTGGTGTCCGTGGCCGCAATGGCCTGAAGAAACTGGGGAGACCGGAACCGCTCCGGCGCCACGTAGAGCAGGCGCACGCGGCCGGTCATGGCTTCGGCAAGCCTGGACCGCTGCTCCGACGCATCCAGGGTCGAGTTGATGTAGGTGGCGGGCAATCCCTTGGCCACGAGGGCGTCCACCTGGTCCTTCATGAGCGCGATGAGCGGACTGATTACGATGGTGAGGCCGGGAAGCAGCAAAGCGGGCAACTGATAGCACAGGGACTTGCCACCGCCCGTGGGCATCACCGCGATCACATCCCGGCCGTCCAGCACGGCCTCGATGATGTCCCGCTGCCCCTCCCGGAACTCCTCGAGTCCGAAGGCGGAACGAAGCGTCTGAAGGAGGGGATCAGAAGCGTCCAACAGGGCCTCCTGAAGGCCGGGGAAATCACAGCGCCCTCGAGCGCCGCCCAGTTCACGAGGGTTGCAACCGAAAAAGCGTACCGCGAAACGCACGCCTGCGCAAGCCCGGCCGCCATCCGCGGATTGCTCGAATTGACAGGAACCAGACGAATGTGTTAGTCTTCTGACAGGTTACAGGACCGGCGGCGCTCTTCGCACAGGAACGCCCCGGCTTCGGGAGGACCTCGATGGGTGTGATGATTCGTCCTCGACCGTGGCTCACCGGGTTGCTCGCCCTCTTCACGGCCACATGTGTCCCCGGCAGCTTCACTTTCGACGACACAAACTGCCAGGACGGCCTGTGCTCCGAAGGCTCCGGCGGTACGCTCAGCGCAGACGGCCTGTCCCTCGCCTGGTCCCCCGGCGCCACCTGGACCCAGGGTTGGTGTGTCAACCTCGTCCTCACCAATACCGGTGCCGACCTCGAGGCATGGGCATTCACGATCCAGATAGACCAACCCATCACCCAGTGGCTCTCCGCCGATGGCGCCCTCTTCTCACCCGAAAACGACACCATATCCATCGCACCCGCCGACCCCGCCCCCCTCCCGGCCGGCGGCACCGTGACCATGCAGTACTGCATGGAGCCTGCAGCACGCCCCGTGACGTTCCTCTCCACAGACCTGGTGGCGGCCGAAGGCACCCCCGCCCCCACCCTGGGAACGGTCCAGGACGGCTCCATGCTCCTGGCCTATCGTTCCAGTGGAACTTCCGCCGGTGGCTACTGCCTCGAGATGACCCTCTCCAACCTGTCGAACAAGGCGGTCGTCTCCTGGCAGCTCGGCATCACGCTGAATACCCGCACCGTGCTCACCGATTACTGGGGATTCATTCCCGTGGTGGACGGAGCCACGGTCACCCTCTATCCCGGCGTGGGGACCGAAACCATCGCAGCCTACGGCGCCCGCACCGGCAGCATGTGCCTGGACCCGGCGGCAGAACCGACCGGAATGGTCGCACACGTGCAGTACGACGACGGCACCGGTACCGACACCCGGGAGACCCCCACTCCCCCCCCCGTGGTGACCGGAAGCCTCACCGACGATCCCCTCCGACTCACCTACCGGAGCACGGACCCGTCCAAGGGCGGTATCTGCCTCGAGCTGACGTTCACCAACCTCTCCGACAGGACCGTGTCCACGTGGGACGCCCAGCTTTCCATGACCGGTCCTGTCCACCTGACCGACTTCTGGGGCATCGCCCCGGCAGCCGAAGGGAGCCTCCTCGAGATCTACCCCGGCCAGGGCCAGCACACCATCGAACCTCACGAGGCCCGGATCGGCACCGTCTGCATGGACCCTCTGGAAACCCCCCTCGGCATG
>CAYQMG010000028.1:0-61623 GCA_964418585.1 uncultured Gammaproteobacteria bacterium
CGGGACAAAGGTGGGGGGCGTGGAGTCGACCGAAGCGGGCGAGACCGGGTCAGAGGTTGCGGGCGCGGAGTCGACCGAAGCGGACGAGACCGGGTCAGAGGTGGCGGGCGTGGAGTCGACCGAAGCGGCGGTGAGCACGCCGGTTCGTCGTTGGGCCATGGGGGTGACGACCGAGGTGGGCTATCTGGCCATGGTTCCAGTTCGGTTCAAGGACGTGGGTTCTCTCGGGATTCGCGGTCTCAGGGTGCTGGTGGGGGTGCATGTGAGGTTTTGATTTCGATCCGGCCTGATTCCCGCCGATGTTCCTCATCACGTATCGGGTTCGCCAGTGGAAGGACCAGCGATTGTGGCCCTCAGACCTCGAGGCTCCAGTGCCTCGAACCGGAGTTCCAGGCCGGCCCGGGCGCACAACTCACCAGTGATGGACAGGCCCAGTCCGGTTCCCTGGACATGACGCTGACGCGCACTGTCGCCCCGGAAGGTCCGCTCGCTCAACCGGACGATTTCCGAAGGGGGCACGCCCGGCCCATCGTCCACCACCTCGAGCGTGAACCGGCCGGAGTCGGCCTCGAGGAGGACCACCACGTGGCCTCCCGGTTCACCGTATCGGAGTGCGTTGTGTACCAGGTTACTCAGCGCCCGCTCGGCGAACACGGGGTCCCATGCGACCCAGACCGGCCGGTCCGGTCGGGCGTACTCGAGGGAGATGCGGCGGTGTCGAGCCAGCATGCCCATGCGGCTGCAAACCCGTTCCACCACGTCCACGAGATCTGCTTTTCTGGGTTCCCGTTCTTCCAGCAGGCCTTCTTTCAACTGGGCGGCCAGTCGGAGGTTGTCGGTCAGGGTTTCCAGATAGACCGCGTCCGAGACGGCGGAGGCGAGCCACCGGTCCGCCTCATCATCTCCGGCTGCCAGGCGTTCGAGGGCGAGTTGCAAAGAACTGATGGGGGTGCGGAGGTCGTGTGCGATATCGGAGAGGTGACGCATGAGAGCCTGGTTTTTGGACTTGAGGGCTTCTCGGTCTTCGAGGATTCTTTGGTGGGCCGAAAAAAGGCCGCGTTCGATGATACCGAGTTCGTCCGGGGGGCCTGTGGAGGTTGCCGGGAAAGCGGAATCTCCGACCGTGCGCGCTGCGTGCGCGAGTGCCGAGATGCGTCGGAGCAAGGGTCGGGCGGTCCAGAGCATACCCGAGACGATGACGAGGAGGAGCGCCAAGGCCACCACGGCGGCCAGGGTGATGCGGCGTTCCCGCAGTCGTTCGCGGTCTGGAACCCAGCGCAGGCTCAGCAGGCTGCAGGGACCGGAGGGTGCGACCTTGATCACGATCTGGGTTTCGCCGGTGACGGATTTGCCGAATGCGTATTCTGCGCCGGAAGCGATTTCCTGGCGCAGTTCCGCTGTGAGTGGCGGCGTCCCCGGGTGTGCGGAGGCGAACGTTGCCACATCGTAGGCGTCCACGTGTGTTCCGTTTTCCAGGGTGAAGGCCCAGGAAGCCGGGTCCCGGGCGCACCCCAGACCATCTCCGGAAGACATGATCTCCCGGGCGAAGGACGCGCCCATTTCGGTGGTCAGCCGGGTCACGTCCTCGGCAAGAATCATGTACATCGCCCCCAGGGCCAGGGCGGAGCTGAGCGCGGCGAACAGCACGGCTCTGGGCGTCAACGCGGCGACGAGCCTGGAAGCACGCAGAGGGCGGTCCTGGCCCGGCGCGACCGTGGTTGCGTTCGGTTTCGTGGCGCCGTTGCCTTGCGTGGCACCGTTGCCTTGCGTGGTGGGATTGGTGCGGCTCATTCGTTTTGCTCCTCGAGCCCGTTTGTGTGCTGCACGATGCCTCTGTCCCGAGGTGGGTCGAAACGATACCCGATGCCCCACACCGTCCGGATGGCGTCAGCGGCGGGTCTACCCAGCTTGCGCCTCACTCGAGCGACGTGGCTGTCCACGGTGCGGTAGTCCACGGGTTCGTCTGCGCTCAGGACCGACCGTGCGATCTGGGCTCGAGACATGGCGCGCCCCGGGCGCTCGAGGAGGTAGGCGAGCAGATTGAATTCGGATGCGGTGAGTCCCAGGTCGGCGGCGTTTCGGGTGACCCTGCGAGCGTCCAGGTCTGCGACGACATCGGCCCAGTGGATCTGGCGAGGGCGTGCTTGTTCGCGGACGCGGAGCCTGGCCCGGATTCTTGCGAGCAATTCTTCCATCCAGAAGGGTTTGGGGAGGTAGTCGACGGCGCCGAGTTCGAAGCAGCGGAGGCGGTCCTCCAGTTCGGTTCGTGCGGTGAGCACGAGGATGGGCACGGCGATCCGGCCGGACCATGCGGAGAGCAATTCGGTTCCGCTCATCCCGGGCAACATGAGGTCGAGCACGATCAGGTCGAACCGGCGCCGCAGGGGCACCTGGAGTGCGTTGTCGCCCCGGGTGCTCAATTCCACCTCGAGGCCGGCTTGTTTGAGGCCTTTCACGATGACCGCGGCCATGGAAGCGTCGTCCTCGACGACCAGGATCCTGGGGGGGCGTTCACCCCAGGTTCCGGGTGGCGCGGACGGACCAGGCAATCGGGCTCCACTCATTGTCCGCCTCGTCGCTGATGGGTGCGTCGGCGCAGGACCGAATTCGACTGGAGGGTGCAAGGGTATCTTTTTCCGAATTGTCGGGCGTGTCCAGCACTTCTCCGGTCGCGGTCCGGGTTGGTGAGGAGAGGCATCCGGGCCGTTCGCTCAGTCGACCTCCTCGCGGTCTGCGCTGGAAACCTCTCCTTTTCGGCCGAACACCAGTGCGAACACCACCGGGATGACCACCATGGTGAGCAAGGTGGAGACGATGAGTCCATTCATGAGCGAGACGGACATGGGGACGAACAGGGGATGACCCGAGAGGAGCATGGGGGTGAGCCCCATGACGGTGGTGGTGGTGGATAGACCGATGGGGCGCAGTCGTTTGGAGACCGAATCGACGCAAGCGTCCTGGACCGAATACCCTTTTTGGCGAGCCTTGTTGATGAAGTCGAGGAGGAGGATTGCGTTGTTGACCACGATGCCGATCAGGCTGGCCATGCCCAGGATGGCCATGAAGCTCATGGGTTGTTGGAAGAGGAACAGGCCCACGATGGAGCCCACGGCCGAGAGTGGGACGGTCATGAGGATGACCATGGGTTGGGAGAAGGAGTTGAATTGTACGAAGAGGATCAGGTAGACCACCACCACTGCGAAAGCCGAGGCGATGGCCACGTTTCCGAAATTCTTGATGATCCGTTCCCGCTCCCCATCGAACGAGACCGTGACCCCGTCCGTATCGAGGGTTGGAAGCACCTCGCGCTCGATCTGGGAGGCCAGGTCCGGGGCACTGTATCCTGGGACGACCTGGGACATCACGGCCACACTTCGTTCCTGGCGGAAATGGGTGATGTTCTCCAGAACGGGTTGAAGACGGATGGTGGCGATCTGCTTGAGCAGGGCCCGCGTGTTTGCGAATCGGGACTTGATGGCCAGGTTTTCCAGCTCCTCCTTGGTGTCGATATCGCTGGTGACCACGATGTCGTACTCCTTGCCGGCCACCCGGAATACCGAGGCGGTGGCGCCGTAGAGGGCGATGTTGATCTGCCGCTGAATGTCGTACTTCGTGATCCCAAGGTGCGTGGCCACGTCGGCGTCCACGTCGATCCGGAACTCGAGGCTCTCCTGGGCTGCATCGTCGCTGATGTCGGCGGTTCCCGGCACCTTTCGTATCGCTGCCTTGATGTGGTCGGCCACCTCCCGGATTCTGTCCAGGCTTTCGCCGCTCACCCGGAGCACGATGGGGGCTGCTGCGGCGTCTGCCAGCTCGAGGATTTTCACCGAGGCCTTGCCGCCGGAGAGGCGTGCATCGATGTTTTTCTGGAGGAAGTATCCGAGTTCCTCGGTGGTCTGGAACCGTTCCCCACGGGCCAGGTCGAAGTGGAACATGATCTGGGCGTAGTCGTCCGACTGGCTTGCCTGGCCCACGGTGACGTAGAACTTGGGCAACCCTTCCCCCACGCTGGTGGTATAGCTGGTGATCTCCGGTACCGTGGCCAGGAACGCCTCCACCTGTCGAGCCAGTCGGTCGGTCCGATCGATGTCGGAGATTTCGGAGCGGATTTCGATGTGAGCGAACGGCTTGTCCGAGTGGGGGAAGAAGCTGAGTCCGAGGAGCGACTGGAGGTAGTAGGCGCCCAGGCCGAGTGCCAGGGTGATGCCGATGGTGGCGCCCTTGTGGCGCATGCCGGTGTCGAGCAGGAAGTAGAAGAAGCGTCGGAGCCGCCCAGGTCTGGCGTCCTGATCGGGCCGAAGGGGCCGGAACAGGAGGCTGGCCAGGGAGGGGGTGACGAACATGGCCACCAGGTAGGAGCATGAGAGGGAGATGATCACCACCAGGGGGAGGGGGCGCGAAAAGTCTCCGGGGGCTCCCGGCATCATCAGCAGTGGGACGTAGGCGGCCACGGTGGTCAAGGTGGCGCTGAACACCGGTGCTGCGGAGTCCCGTGCGCCTTCGAACGCGGCGCGCACGTTGGGCATTCCGTGGTCGATGCGCACCTGGATGGCGTCGGCGATCACGATGGCGTTGTCCACGAGCATGCCCAGAGCGATGATCAAGGCTGCAGTGGAGACCATGTGGATCTGGATGTCCACCGCATACATGGTGGCCATGGTGGCCAGGATGGAAATGGGAATGGCGGTGGAAACCACAATGGCGTTCCGCAGGCCCATCCCCAGGAAGACCACCACGATGACGAGCACGACGCCTTGAAGCAGGTTGCGCATGAACCCGGACACGGCCTTGCCGACGTCTTCAGGCTGGTACAGGACCTCGTCGACTTTCAGTTCCTCCGGGAGCCGCCTTTTGACCCGGTCCAGGGTGCGGCGCACGTCCCGGCCCACGAGCACGATGTTCTCACCCTGCTTGAAGAATCCGGTGAGAAGCACCGCGTTCTCTCCGTTGTGCCGGATGCGCTTCACCCCACGCTCCAGCCCCATGTGCACGTCGGCGATGTCCCTGAGTCGCACCACGGCACCGGTCTCGCGGGACACATCCACGATCGTGTTCCGGATGTCCTCCAGAGACTCAAACGTGCTCGGCGTGCTCACGTTGATCTTCACCCCGTCTTTCTGGAGGTACCCGGAGGGGATGGAAACATTTTGAATCTTCAGCAGGTTGAGCACGTCTTCGAGGGAGACCCGGTACTGGTTGAGTTTCTCGTACTGAACCTCGACCTTGACTTCCTTCTTGACATCTCCGTCAATGTCGAACCGGGCGATTCCAGGGATACGAGACAATTCTCGCTTGAATTCCTCGGCAAAGTCCACGAGTTGGTTGTAGGAGTACCGGTCTCCGGACAGGGCGATGATCATGCCCGCGGTGTCCGCCAGGTCCGTCTTGACCGTGGGCCGCCGGCACTGGTCGGGCAGCTCGTCCTCCACGTCGTTCAGCCTCCGGCGCAGTTCAGCCCACCCCTTTTCCGTGTCTGCCTCCATCTCCAGGAACAGGATCAAGATCGAGACGCTGTTGCGCGAGTAGGAACGAATGTGGTCGAATCCCTCGATCTGAGAAAGTTCATCCTCCAGCTTGTTCGTGACCAGCGTTTCCACGTCCGTGGGAGAAGCGCCGGGATAAATGGTGGTGATGACCGCAACCGGTGGAGACGTGTCCGGGTTCTCCTGCTTGGGAATCAGGTAGTAGGCGATGAACCCGTAGACCACGATCACGGCGGTGGCCAGAAGCGTCACCTTCCGGTTCCGGAGCGCGGCCATGATCAGGCTGCTCATTCCTTCCCCCCCTCGTTCTCATCGCCTTCCGGCTCACCCGGCACCGGTGAGGCGGCTCGTGCCCCGTCCGGTTCCGGGTTCGTGGGGGCGGACGCCGGTTTCACACCAGGATGACGCACCTCCTCCGGAGTGCGAGGCAGCGCCCCGGTGGCAAGGTCGAGTTCCAGCCGCGCCTGTGCCAGGTTGAACAGGGCCAGGAGGTGCTCGGAACGGGCCTTGCACCACTCGAGGTATTCGGCAAGGTATTCGGAACGGCCCACGGCGCCGGTGTCGAAACCCAGACGCGCGGTTCGGTGCTTCTCCTCGTGTTCGGCCAGGCGCGCTCGAGCCCGGACCAGCCCGGCCCGGGCAGACTCCAGTCCGGCGACGGCCTGTCGCACCTGCTGAATGATCAGGTTGCGGGTCTGGTCCAAGCCGGCGGCGGCCTTTTCCTGCTGGAGCCTGGCCTGGCGTTCGCGCGCCGACGATTCGCCGCCGTCGTAGAGGTTGAGCTGAAGTTGGGCCACGGCCGTGTAGTAGTCGTCCCAGGACATGGTCCAGTTGGTCTGAAGGCCGGGCCAGCGGTCGCCTCGTGCTCCGTATTCCACGCTGAGGCCCAGGGTGGGCCGAAACGGACGGTCGGTCCGCCGGTATCGCACATTGGCCTGGGCCAGCGCGTGCTGGGCCTCCCGTGTGGCCATCTCGGGCCTGCGCCGAAATGCAACCTCGAGCAGCTCGTCCTCGGAAGGAACCTCGACCTCACTGTCCGGCGGCGCCAGGGTTCCCTCCACCACCATGGGATCGGTGGGGGACGCGCCGGTAAGCAACCGCAAGGATTCACGCGCCTCGACAAGCCTGGCGTTCGTGCTCGAGATCTGCTCCTCGATCTGTTTCAACCCCGCTTCAGCCTCCAGCACGTCGGCCTCGGCCACCAGGCCCTGCTCGAGCAACGCACGGGTGTCTTCCAGGATTCGGGTCATTTCCGCCTCCATGGTCTGGAGCAGGTCCAGAGAGGCACGGGCGACCAGTATCCCGAGATAGACCTGGCGGACGTAGTAGGCGGCCTGGTAGCCGGTTTCCTCGAGCTGCTGTTCCGAGAGGCGGCGGTTGAGGCGGGCCAGGCGGATGGCTGCGTTGATTTTGCCGCTGGTGAACAGGGGTTGGACGACCTGGACCGAGGTGGTGAGATACTTGCCCGGCATGCCGTCGAACACGGTGATATTGGGCGGGGGCACGTAGGTGGTGCTCCCGAAGTTTGGGACGGTGGGAATCGACAGCTCTCCGTAGGTTCCGGCCCGCAACACGATGGCGTCGACAAAAGGCGTCATGCCGAGCACCTGAGTCTGCCAGGTAAAATGCGGGAGACGGGCGGCCCGGGCCTCGCTCACCCTGGCTTCGGCGATGGCTGCGTCGAGTCGCGCCTGCACCACCTGTGGGGCGTTGCGCAAGGCGGCCTCGAGGCATTCGTCCAGGGACCAGGTGTCCGGTGGGGTTTCCTGGGCACGAGCAGGGGCGTGGCCTGGGAGGGTCACCGCCATCAGCGCGGCGCCCAGGGTGGCTGCGAGGCGCCACCGGCGACGAACCGGTCGTATCCGCGAGGTGCGATGGGGACTGGACATGCCGGTGGTCACCTATTCCGCGTAGAGGAGGTCGGGAAGCACGTTGCCCGCATTGCCGGAGACGAGAACGAACCGTTGCCAGTGAGGGTCCGTGTTGTCCGGGAACGCCGAGAAGTCCACGTGCTCGGAGTAGAGAATGACGGTCAACTCGTCCTCCCCATTTTCGAGCGTGCCCCCTGCAGGGTTCTCCCACTCGAGCCCGGTCACCTCGAAATGGCCGGGGTAGACCTGGTCGGCGATGACCTGGTTCCCGGTGGTGACCACGTGAGAGAATCGCGCGGTTTCGGGGTCGAACGTCTCGAGTTCGGACAGGTCCGGGTCATCCTCGTCGTAAAAGACGGAGAGCTTGACGCCGTTTACCCCGGATTCCGGCGCATTGGCTTCTGTGCGGACGTACCCTTCGCAACTGGCGGTGAATCCGGTCTTTTCCGGGTAGTAGGGGAGGTCCGGAAGTACGAACACCTCGTCGTCGTCGGTGGAGGTGATGACGAAGCGCTGCCATCGTGGGTCTTCGTTGCCCTCGAAATCGGAGAAGTCCACGCCGATGGAAAACAGGATGATGGTGATCTCGTCCTTTCCATTGCCCAGGGAACCGCCGAGTTCGTTGTCCCAGTTGATGTTGTTGAACCGGAAGTAGCCTGCGAAGGTCTCGTCGGCGACCTCGGTATTGCCCGTGGTGGTCCGGTCGGTGAAGTCGGCGGTTTCCGGGTCGAAGGTTTCGAGTTCGGACAGGTCCGGGTCGTCCGGGTCGTAGTAGAGGCTGATCCGGACCCCGTTCTCGCCGGTATCGTCAGCGCCGGGGACCCGGCGTACATATCCTTCGATGTCGGAGACGAAGTGAGTCAGGACGAGGGGGACGTCGCGTCGCAAGCTGACCGTGTCGTTGGAGACCAGGGTGATGTCGGGTTGAAACCCGGGAGTATCGGGGTCGTCGTAAAGGACGTATTCCATGTAGTCGTTGGCGTCCACGCGGAGGATGACGCCCTGTCGCTGATGGACCTCGTCCGGTTCCGGCGGGGTATCGATTTCCCAGGTGATACCCTGGATTTCGAAGTAGCCGTCCTCGTCCTCGTCGCTGTTGGTTTGGGTCGTTCCGGTGCGGTCCGGGTCGTTTTCGTCCACGTAGGCGAGGACATCCTCCTCGCCGGCCAGGGGCACGTCCGGGACGTAGACTTCCACGCGGGCCCCGTTGATGCCGTCACCGGTGGTAGGATCGATCACCCATCCTTCCAGTCCCCCGGTGTATTCGCGCTTGTCGATGTAAATGTCGTCCAGCGTGTAGGTGGTTTCACCCGAGAGGACCTGCACCCCGTACTCGAGGTGCTCGAAATAGTCCATGTCGTCAATGCGGAGGATGACTTTCCAGGGAGTGCCGCGTTCGTCCTCTCCGGCCGGGTACTGGCCCGGGACGAACCACTGCACATCGTGGAAGGTGAAGTGTCCCCCTTCGTCCTCGCTGTTGCCCGTGTTGGCGTAGTCGTCCGGGTTGTGGGTGTCCACCCAGGCCCTGGCCTCTTCCTCGGAATCGATCTCCACGTCCGGGATGTAGAGTTCCACGGTCAGGCCGTTGATCCCCGGGTACTCCCCGTCTTCATCCGGTTCCCGGTCCCGGATACGGCCTTCCACGCTTTGAGCCACGAAAAAGGCGCGGAGCAGGTGAATGTCGCCCACCGAGTTGGCTGCTCCCGACACGACCCGCACGTCGCTGGTATAGGGCTGATAGTCCTCGTGCGTGACCTCGATACGGATGTCGTGCAGGTCCCCCTCGTCCCCGAAAAGGGGAGAATCGGTCTTCCACACCACGCGACGAAACACGAAAAATCCGTCCTCACCATTGTAGGTCTGGGTGAGCGTCTGCTGGTAAGTGGTCTCGTCGCCGTTGTCAAAAAAGACCTTCACAGTCGCCTTGTTGACCCCTTCGCCCGATACATCGTCACGGATGTAACCCGAGATCTCACACTCGTAGTAGCGCTCACAGCCGGTCCCGGCCAGCAGGAGCAGCACCGCGGCGGCCGCCGCTGCCCAGATTCTCATGTCGCCACTCTCCATCCTGAACAGGGTCGAACCATGGTCAGCCCGATTCGGCCGGGCCGGGGGTCCCGACCGGAACGGCGCCGGCCTGTCGGGCACCGTCCTCGAGCACGTCCACCTTGTACCCGTCCTTCAGGTTTTTCATGCCTTCGACGATGACGTGGGCCCCGGCTTCGAGTCCCTGAACCATCACGAAATTGCCGGATGCACTCCCAAGCGTGAGGTTTCGGCGGACCGCACGGCCGTCCTCGACCACGAACACATAGTTGACACCATCGGTCAACACGCTCTGGATCGGAACCCAGATCCCCTCGCTCTGCCCCACCTCGAATGCGACTCGAGCAATGGAGCCGATGTAGAATGCCTGTTCGGCCAGAGGGCCCTCGAGTTCCACTTCCACGGTGTAGGTGCGGCTCTGCCGGTCCGGGACTTGCCCGATGTTCACCACATGGCCCTCACCCTCCAGATCATCGATGGTCACCTGGGCTCGAGTTCCCACGTGCAACCGTTTCACGTCTTGCTGGGTCACTCCCACGCTGACGACCTGTTGCTCGGTGCGAACCAGGATCACAGGGAAACCGGCCCCGACCATCTCCCCGGGCTTGCTCAGAGTGTCCACCACGTATCCCGGAGCGTCTGCACGGAGGACGCAGTCCGCCAGCATGCTGCGCTTGAGGCGGTAGTCCACTCGAGCCTGCTCCAGGGTGGCCTTGCTGATGTCACGGTTGAGCCGTGCCCGGTCAAACTCGACCTGAGGGCGGGCGTTTTCCCGGTAGAGCTTTTCGATCTTTTCGAAAAAAGACTCGGCCTCGTCGTAGGCCTTGGCAGCCTTGCGCAACGAGAGTGCCGACGCACGAACGGCGAGACGCAGGTCTCGAGTGTCGAGTCTGGCGAGTTTCTGACCGGCCTCCACCCGTGCGCCCTTTTTCACGAAGATGCGCTGCACCTTCCCGCCGACCTTGAAACCGAGCTTCCGGACCGATTGAGAACTCGTAGTTCCGATGTAGTGGAGGCGGACGGGACGTTTCTCCAGGACGGCCTCCTGTATCCGTACCGGGCGGGTTTTCTCCTCCTTGACCTCGGCAGGGGCCTCGGAGCAGCCGGCGGCAAGCCAGGTCCAGGCGACGAGCAGGAGACAGAACATGGAGCACAGCCGGTTGAGCACGGCGCTACCGGGGTGGCTGGGGCGGTTCGGTTGCTTCATGGTTCATCCACGGCGCGGTCGCAAGTCACGTTGCACAGGTTATAGCGCACAGATGTTGAGATTGTATGGACGAACGCCACCGGAGCAGGACCGGTCGAGCCGAACCCTGGGGCTGTGCGGAACCCGGGCCTCGATCCGTTGCGGTCTCAGGGAAGCACGTACCCGAGGAGTTCCTCGGTGACGAATCCCTCGCATCCGGGATCGGGCGAGACGAAATGGTCCTGGCCGTCCCCGACCCGGCAGCGGTAGAGCGGGATGGTGCCAGGCTCCTGCACGGTCCAGATCCACCCGACCGGCCCCATGATCACGCGCCCCTCGCACTCGGGATCCAGCGACATGAAGCTGTGATTCTGGCCCACGGCGCATTCGAACAGCAGCCGTGTGTCGGGTTGTTGGTCTCGAGGCAGCTTCCAACCGGTGACGCTTTCTTCCACGAAGCCGGGGGGAAGGAGGCGGGAGGAGACCCAGTGATGGCCGGCGCCGTCGTAGCCTCGAGTCAACCGTGTGTAGGGGAGGTTTTCGAATCCACAAGAAAGCTGCGGCGGGGTCAGGTCGTTCCGGTTGGCCGTCGCCCAGACGCTCCAACTCGGCTTCAGCGATCCGTCGGCCCGAGCGAGGCCGAGTTGCAGGCCGCCTTCGTAGGGATTGTCCCACATGCGGTGGTAGATGTAGTTGGCGATGTAAGGTGTGCCCAGGACGTTCCAGAAGGTCTTGCAGATCGCGTCTGCCTGGGCGGATTCGGACGATTGAGGTGCGCTGGAGTTGATGCCGCTTTCGGTCAAGTGGACCTCCCAGGCGTGGGGATCGTTCGGGAAGTGAGCGCGCAGCCACCCCACGATCATGCCGAGGTTGCCGTAGGTGACCAGGGGCCAATCCCAGGCGGAGAACTCGGGGGAAAACAGGTCCGGGGCGTATGGGTGGTAGGCCACCTGCCATTCCCGGTCGCCGAGCATGGGGGCGAGGTTGGAGAGGAACGTCTCGACCGAAAGAAGCGGGTGGTCGGCCGCAGGGGCGTCGCATTCGGCGCCGAAGTGGTGCTCGAACGAAATCAAGACCTTGGCGGTCGGTTGCTCCAGCTTGATGAGGTCGTATGCAGCAGCGTAGTTGGCCGCGTAGGCCTCGATCCAGGCGTCTGCATTGCACGGCGTACCCTGCCCACACCCGATGTCGAACCAGTCGTTCGAATTCACCTCGTTGTGAATGACAAAGTCGGCGATACGACCGTTGCCCCGGCGCCCGTTGTATCGTCGCGCGAGCATGCGGGCGAAGCGTGCGTAGTCGGCAGGGTCGTCCGGGGTGCAGAAGATGTCGAACCCGTCAGCAACCGGAGAGCAGCCGCTGTTGCCGACTCGAGCCCATTCGGGCACCCCGTACACGATGGCGGTGACCACAAGCCCCCGGGCGGTCCAGTCCCGGATGGCAGCGTCCACGTTGGCACTTATCCGGAAACAGTGCCCATCCATCTCCTCCTCTGTGGCCGGGTCGCAAGGAGGCGCCTTGACCTCGGGCTCCCAGTTGGACCAGACCAGGTTCATGGACACCCCACCCGCGTTGTTCCCGGAAATCGCATCCGGATTGGGCCAAAAATCGGGCTGAATGGCCTTGATCCGATAGGCGGACCGGGTGGGGTACGGAAGAGGGGCCGGCGTGGGCGTGGCCTGCGGATCCGGCGTGGGCGTGGCAACCGGAATCGGCGTGTCATCGTCCCCGGGCGATTCGCACCCGTCCGCCTGAAGCAATGCAACAGGCTCGAGAAGCGCGGCGAGCGGGTCCGGAAGCGCAGGCCGGGCCCCGGCCACAGCAAGGAGTGCGAGGAAAGCAATCGGTGTCGAGAGGGCTTTCATGATCGATGAACCTCCTGTGGTAGAGTCCGCTCTGGACAGCTTGCCTGGTTGCGTAGCAACTGTCAACGAGCGGGTGCTGAAAAGCGGGGCGCACCCGTTCGAGGCGGCGAAGGCCGTGAGTCCTCCTGTGCGCACCGGTGCCTTGGGCGTTCGCCCGACTTCCTTCATCGTCGAAATCGGTCTGGATCTGTCCGACGGATCCGGGAATCCCGGAAGGCGGCAGGACGTGAGGATTTCCGGTTTCGACGAGAAGGGGACGCCCCGCACAGGCCGTCACGCGCCTCGATCGAAAGCTTTTGCTGCACCCCATTGTGCGGCTGGAGCGGATGTAGTAATATTTCGTCCAGCGGACGCGACAAGGGAGTGGAGCGGGAGGACGCCGGCCGATGTTGGACGGATGGGGGTTGGCCAGCAATGGTGAAAGATGTCTATGGCCGTTTCGTCAACATGGACGGCACGTCGCCGCATTCGTTCGGCGACATCATGAAATGGGGAATCTCCGGTGTCGCCTCGAGACACCGGATACGCGCGCAACGCGGCGCCACCGCGCCTGTCGTCTCACCGGACATCGACCTGATACATGACGTTCCGGGTCCGTGCGACGGGGCACGCCTGACCTGGTTGGGGCACTCGAGCTGGTTGGTTCAGATGGACAGTGTGTCGCTGCTCATCGACCCGGTGCTGCTCGATCGACTGGAGCCTGGTCTGAGGCGCAAGGTGCCTCCGGGTTTGCGTGTGGAGCAGCTTCCGAAGATCGATGCCCAGTTGGTCACACACAGTCACTACGATCACCTGGACCGGCCAACGTTGAAAGCCGTGGGCGCTCCGGTGGTGGCCGGAGCCGGGGTCTCGCGGATCTTGACCGGCACGGGGCTCGAGTGTCTGGAACTCGACTGGTGGGAGCAGACCTCGGTGGGCGGGGTCCGGATCACGTTTGTTCCGGCTCAACACTGGAGTCGTCGAGGGCTCCTGGACGGGAACCGGTCGTTGTGGGGGGGATTTGTGATCGAGGGGAGTTCTTCGCGGCTGTACCATGCCGGGGACACGGCGTGGTTTGATCGGTTTCGTGAGATCGGGCGCCGTTTTCCAGGGCTTCATGCTGCCATGTTGCCCATTGGTGCCTATGCCCCGGGATGGTTCATGGAGCGTCACCATCTGAACCCGGAGCAGGCGGTCGCAGCGTGGCTGGAACTGGAGAGTGACCTCTTGTTGCCCATGCACTGGGGTACGTTTCGTCTTTCTCATGAGCCCTTGGACGAGCCATCCCGTCGGATCCGGGAAGAATGGCGGCGTCGAGGTCTGGACGAGGCTCGGCTCGGCCTCATCCCCATCGGAGAGACGGTCTGGGTGGGCATGGGGACGTGAGCGGGCGTTGGCGCCGGATGGCGTGGGTCGGGGGCCCGGCGGATGCGTCCATCGGATGCGTTCATGCGGCGCGTTTTCGGCTGGGCCGAGGTCATCGTGCCATGGGTCCATCCGGCGAATCCGGGCGGGCGTTTCAGTAGATGAGCAGGATGCCCCCGATGCTGAGCCCGGCGCCGGCCCCGATCAGGAGGACCCGGTCCCCTCGAGCGATCCTGCCCTCACGAATGACCTCGTAGAGGGTGACCGGGATGGAAGCCGCCACGCAGTTCCCGAAGCGGTCGAGGGTCTTGGCGATCTTTTCTTCGGGGAATCCGTATCGCCTGAGCGCCCGGAGGGCATAGGCGTTGGCCTGGTGAGGTACCACGGCTGCGACCTGGTCCATCGACTCGAGGGAGGTGGTCAAGGTCTTGAAAAAGCGGTTGAAGGCTCCGCGGAGCATGGCGGCGATGCCCAGCCCATCCATGTAGAAGAGGTTGTACTCGGGCGGAGTCTCCGGGTCGTTGGGGGCCCAGGTCGTGCCCATGCCGCGCACCGTGGTCAGGTCTGCGCCGTCGCCGAAGCCCACCTGGTGGAACCGTTCGAGGGCGCTCGAGGACCCGGCGGGGGTGCGTGTCACCACGAAGGCGGCTGCACCGTCTCCGAGCAGGACGGCGCTGTCCGGGCGTGAGAAGTCGAGGCTTCGTGAGGAGATGTCGGAGGTGACCACCAGGATGGTGCGATAGAGTCCGGAACCCAGGAAGTGGGCGGCCACGTTGAGGCCGCTGACAAAGCTGAGGCAGGTGGTGTGCACTGTCATGCACGGGATTCCGGATTTTCCAAGGCCAAGTTCCCGCTGGATGAGGTGGCCTCCGTCCGGGAGGGCTCGAGGGGGTGACCCGGAAGCATTGAGGATGAGGTCGATGTCGTTGGGGGCGATCCCGGCGTCCTGGAGAGCCTCGCGGGCGGCCTGTGCCCCCATGAACGGAGAGGTCTCCTTTCGATTGACCCACCGCCGTTCCCGGACCCCGGTCTTGGTTTCGATCCAGCCAGGAGGGAGGTTGCAGCGTTTTTCCAGTTCCTCGTTCGTGACGACCCGTTCGGGCATGTAGCGTCCACAACCGATGATCTGGAGCGGAAGCGGTTCGATTGCGCGAGCCTTGCTCAAGGGGCACCTCCTGTCGTGCGGGACTCGGCTCCGGCCCGGAGTTGGAGACCGGGTGCCGGTCGGTTTGATGGCCAGTGTCGGCGGTTGGAGCAACGAGCGTGTGGCTCGCTGCTTGCTGCGAGAGTATTAGCCGAGAATTCCTACCGTTGCCAACCGACAACCGCGCCGCCGTGAGCCGGAGCGCCTGAGGAAAAGGGGGAGGGGAGGGGCGGAATCCAGCGCGCCGTCCCGGCAGCCCACCCTCGGCCGAGGGGTCCGCCTGGGGAACACCGTGGGGAAAAAAGTGCACCCGCTCGTAACGGCCTACAGGCTCGAGCCCGTCTCGTTCTGGGCACACACCTCGTCCGGGTCGGCCGCGAAGGAGCAACCGGCCACACAACCTTCGAACGCGACCTCGAGCATGAACTCGCAGTCGTTGTCACTCACGTCTTCCACGCAGCCCAGGTAGACCTGGTAAGCGTATTCCTCGCACCAGGTGGTGCACGCCGCTTCTGCGTCGCACCCCGGCGAAGTCTCCTCACCGCCTGCGGCCGGTTCGTCGAGATGGCAGTCGTTGACGCAAGCGCCCACTTCGTCCTCGGCCCAGGCTCGACACTCGTCCTCGGCGCCCCCCTCGGCGAGGCACTGGTCCAGGAGCGCCTCGCCGGCGTCGTGACAGGCCTGTTCGCACGCTGCATTGACCTGGTCCTCGCACCCGGTCAGACAGGCGGTCAGCATCACCTCGAACGGCTCCTGGCAAGACGCCGGGTCGGCGGATTCGGCCTGGCAGGTCTCGAGGAATCCGTCGGCCTCGGCCTCACAAGTCGCCCGGCAAGCCGCGTCGAGTTCGTCTGTGTCATCGAGTTCCCCCTCGGGGTGGCACGCGGAGCGGCACCAGGCATAGGCGTCGTTGAATGCCTGCTCACATTCGTCGGGGCTCCCACCCTGGTCGAGGCACTGGTGGTAGACCAGGTAGGCATAGTCCGGACAGGCCACCGGGCAGTCTCCGGATGGGGCTGCCTGGTCCTCGTCCTGTCCCCCCTGGGTGTCAGCAGGTTCCGGGTCGGCTTCGGCCCCGGCACCGGTATCGGGCATGTCGTCCTCGAGATCCTCACAGGGCGCGTCAGCCGCATCGGTACCCTGGGCACAGCCTTCCAGGCAGTCGAAGTAGAAAGCCTCTGCTCGAGACGCACAGGCTTCCTCGCTCTCGCCCGACTCGAGGCATGCGCGGCGGAAGTCCCCGGCGGCAGGTCCGCAGGCCTGTTCACACTCGGTCAAGCCCGGGTCGAAGCCGCGTGGCTGTTCTACCGGTCCATAGCAGCATCCGGTGGTGGCAAGGAGCAGGAACGAGAAGCTCGAGCAGCACAGGGAGCGGGATGGCATCATCCACTTCATGACCCTCATCTCCTTCCGGCGGCCGGCCCTTTCGTGCTTCGGTTAGCACGGCGGCTCAGGCCCGGAACTCCGAATCCAGGTGTCGCAACGTCCATGGACAATGTACCGCGTATCTGTCGATCGTTTCAATGAAAAGACGCAAGTGGGCTCCTGTGTCCATTTCTGTGACTGTGGCGACAGGAAATGCCTTCCCGGCTCAGCGGCAGCGGATGACCAGGTCCCCGTCCGGCTCCGGAGAGGGCGCCGCGGGCTCGAGCTGGGTGGCGAGGTCCCAGAGGCAGTAGCCGGGGAAGCAGGTGGGAGCGCCTCGCAGGCCCAGACGGGTCGGGTCCAGGACCGACAGGGGCGGGGTCACCTCGGGTTCAGGCAGCAACTCCACCAGCACAGTGGCGCCGGCGTCGTACAGTTGGCGTAGCCACTCCGCAGTGGTTCGGCCCGTGGACGAGGACGCTCGTGGCGGTGGTGACGAACTGTGCGGTTCCGGCGGTGGTGCAATGGTGAGCAGGCCTTTCCAGAGTCTGTCAGGCACGGCGTCGCGGGTTGCCACGGTGGGTTCACAGATCCCCAGCCGCCTTCCAGTGGTCACCGCCAGCACCTGAAATGCAGTGATGTACTCGGAATGAAACGGCGGCCAGACCGCGATCGGCCCCTGATTCAGCCGCTGCTCCAGCGCATGCACGTCCGGATAGACGCAGCGAGGCGGCCAGGTCCCGGGGGCGAGCAGGAGACTGTCCGCCATGAGGCCCGCCATGAGTGCAAGCGTGCCCAGCGGCCGCCATTTCCCGACCAGGTGCCCCACACCCAGGGCGAGCGCGAAGCAGGTGGCGGTCAGAAAGCGAACCGGGGAGCGCATGTAGAGCACCGGTTCCAGGATGGCCCCCCAGGAGGCAGCACCCACCCCTTCCCGGCCCAGCCGTTCAACAAGGCCGGCATGAGGCGCAAAGGACAGCACGAGACACACTGCACCTGCCGCGGCGACCGCCCGCGTGGTCCGGTCCTTTCTCCCGACCCACAGCCCGCCGAGGCCGGCTGCAACCAGGACGATCCCCAGGTAGGAAACCCGCCAGGGTGGATATGCATGCCAATCGATGTGGACCTCGACCACGGGGGGACGATGGGTGACCGCTTGCCAGCGGGCCGCAGGACTCAGCAAGTCCGAAACGTCGTGTTGGGGGTCCAGCGGCTGCTGGTTCGGGATGAGCAGGGCCTTCGCATTCGCCGCATCCCACACGGGAACGCTCCGGCGGGGACCGCTCGCCGGTCGCGCTCCGTCCAGGATCGCACCGGAAAAGTAGACTCCCACCAGCACGGCCGCCAGCACCGATGTGGCACCGGCGAGGACCAGCGCACGGACCCCTCGACCCAGCGCCATCGTCACCACGAGCAGTGCAGCGGGCACGGCCTGGTATGGAGACGAGTACCCCGCCAGGACCAGCCCGCCCAGGACAGACAACCAACCCGGCGGGCCACCACGCTTCACCCCCCACACCACGAGGCAGAAAGCAAAAAAGGCAAGATTCTCCACCTGGCTGTTGGCAAGCAGTGTGACCGTCACCGGCGCCGCCTCGACCGCTGTCGCCGCTGCGAGTCGTTGCCACACGTTCCAGCCCAGCGTGCGTCCCAGGGCAGCCATCGCCAGTCCTTGAACCGCGACGAGGAGCACGAGCGCAACATTCATGGACCGCACCGGAGACATCCAGGTTTCCAGCCACGACGCCACCAGCACGGTCGGCCAGGCGAGCATGCGGAACGGAATGGCGTCTGGAAACGACAGGCTGGAAAGGGTCAGCGGATCTCCGGTCCTGTGCAGATCCTGAGCGGCCAGGATGTGCAGGGAAATGTTGGAGTCGAGCGGCAGCGCCCACAGATAATAGGAAAGCGGCCAGCGAATGAGGATGGCCAGCGCAACGCACCAGAGCACGAGTGCCGCGCTCGAGAACATGGGTCGCCTGATGCCGCCTGGCTTCATGCTGCTCCTGAAATCACCTGGTGCTCAGCAAAAGAGATCGTGCCCCACGAGCACAGTTTTGTCTGCAGGCCCTGAACTCCTGCGGCGGCCCAAGCCCGCCCTGCTTCGGCCGGCCCGTCCTGCACGAAATCCGCTGGAAGTGTGTCCTGCCCGGTTGTTTCGTCCAGGTTTCGCCCTTTTCTCCACGGCGGCCCGGTGAAACCTGTTATGATTGTACCAAGGACGAAACCCCGGGGCACCTGCGAACATCGCCCCGGGGCCGGCGTCCAGCCTCCAGGAAGCGGGTTTCGAAGAGGCTTGAGGGCGCCCGCAATCCCTCCGTTCATTCGTATGCCTGGCAGCGCATACGGCGTCGACACGCGAACGTGACGGCGAACCGGCAAGGCCGGAGTGCGGACCCTGGGCGGGCCACCCCCCGGCGCCAGGGCCTGTCCGCTCATGTGTAGAGCCCTTTCGGCCGTATTGAGAATCAGGTCTTCCACCGGCGCACCTGGTCGCCGATTTCACCATTGCTGCCGGAAGAGTTGACCCATGTCGCATGAAACTGATGTCATGAACGCTGTCGAGGCCGCGGCCTTCCTCGGCATTCACGTGGAAACGTTGCGCAGGTTTGCGCGAAAAAACGTGATTCCTTCGTTCAAGATCGGCCGCGACTGGCGCTTCCGCAAGGAGGCACTCCTCCACTGGGCGGACACACAGCGCCAGGCCGGGTCCGACGCTCCGGTCCTCCTCGTCGTGGACGGAGACCCGGACCACTGCCTGGCCCTCGCACAGGACGCAGCTCGCCTCGGTTACCGCACACTCCAGGCGATCTCCTCCCGGTCCGGGCTCGACCTCGTGCTCCGGGAATCTCCATCCCTCGTGATCCTCGGCATGGGTAGACCCTCCCTGCCCGGTCCCGAGTTTCTCGAAGCCCTCCGCAAGACACACCCGGTCTTGCCCGTGGTCGTCGTCACAGGCCCCAACGACCGACAGCTCATGCTCGAGGCCGCTTCCCACGCCCCGATCATGCTGCTCACTCGGCCGGTTCAGCCCGAACTCCTGCGCAGAACCGTCGAATCCGTGGTGGGCGGCCAGCCCCAGGACCGTCCAGCCAGGTAGCACACACCGGTCGTCGCACACTTCACTGTACCTCCCGGTCCGGCCCATGCACCTCCGCTGACCACAGGGAATCGTTGCCCATTCCGGAATCAGGGACGCCCCTTCGTGGCTTCGGGTGTCCGTGAGCCTCCGACCCACGGGCGTTCTGATGCAGCTCATCGAACCCGGAGCACACCGATTTCGAGACCACGGGTCGCGACCCGGATGGAATCATCCACCGAAACCCGGCACTCTCGGTCGGGGGTTCAGCCATGGTCCGGCCGCACCCGACTCTTGTACCAGCAGGCAGGCACGGCCTGCTTCTTTCGCCCGGGGTATGAACGCACCCGGTGATAAACGAAACGGTACGTCACAGCGGTTTTCGGTCCGTATCGAGCATGAATCTTGACACATTCTCACAAATATGTTCAGCTTTGCTCAATTGTTCTCAATCCAACACAATCGTCCATCCGTGTAGACAGGTGTGGAGCCAACTGGACGGCGCTTCTCGTGGGCCCCGAGTTCATCGAATCGCTCTTCAATCACGACCTGGACGTTGGTTTGGATGCTTCCTCGAGCCGCGCGGGACTCCGCCCCGAACCTCGCCCGAGGTGGGGGAATTCGTTGCTCCGTTGCCGGCATGGCACAGATGTCGAGCCTGAATGCTTCTGGGCGGTGGCGGAGCGGGCGCCGTCCAGAGGAGTCCGGGAAGTCCACAGGGTGGCTCATGGGCGATCGCAACATGCGGGAACTGATACAGCATATTGGTGACGCAATCCTCGTGGTGGATGGGGCGGGGGTTGTACTGTACGCCAACCCTGCAGCCGGGATGTTTTTTCATCGTCCAGTGGAGGAACTGGTTGGGAGTGTTTTTGGTCGTCCCGAGGTTCAGGAAGATCTGGTGGAGGTTGCGTCGGTTTCTCCGGAGGGACTGGAGCGGATTGGCGAGATGCGGGCCTCGCGTGTGTCGTGGGAGGGGAAGCGGGCGTTTGCGGTGGTGGTGCGCGATGTGACGGAGCGTCGTCGTGCGGAGGAGTCTGCGTGGCGTGCGCGTCGTGCGCGGACGGTATTGAGTGCGTGCAACCGGGCCTTGATGAACGCGGATCGTGAAGAGGGGTTTTTGGAGGACGTGTGTGCCCAGGTTGTGGAGCACGGTGGCTACGCGATGGTGTGGATTGGTCTGAAGGTGGATGACGGGCGTCGGCGGGTGCGTCCGGTTGCGTGTGCGGGCCGTGGGACGGACTATCTCGATCAGGTGGTGTTGACGTGGGACGAGAGCGAGGCGGGGCGAGCGCCCACGGGTCGAGCGATTCGGACGGGTCGAAGTGTTGTATGTCGGAACCTGTCGTATGAAGCGGCGGGTGCTCGATGGGGGCGGGAGGCGATAGCGCGGGGATTTGCCTCGTCGATCGCCTTGCCCTTGGTGGTGGACGGTGCGTGTATTGGGGCGTTGAGTATCTACGCGAGCGAGGTGGATGCCTTTGACCGGACGGAGCAGGAGCTACTCGACGAGATGGTTCGAGATCTGGGCCATGGACTCGAGACGATTCGCGGTCGAGTGGCGCGGCGAGCGGCTGAGGAGGAGGTGAAGCGTTCGGCTGAGCGGTGGCGAGCCACGTTTGAGGCGATCACGGACACGATTGTGCTGATGTCTCCTGACTGTCGTGTGATGGAGATCAACGCGGCGGGGTGTGCGTTGTTGGGGGTGGATGCCGGGGACGTGGTGGGGCGGTTGTGTCCGGACGTGTTTGGTCTGGTCGAGTGTCCTGGTCCGGACTGTCCGTGTCGGGAGGCGGAGCGTAGTGGGGAGGCGGTGAACCGGGAGCATGTGCGAGCGGGTCGAGACCTGGAGCTGGTTGTGTGGCCGGTATTGAGCCGGCGAGGGGGTGTGGAAGGATTCGTGCACGTGCTCAAGGATGTGACCGAGGAGAAGGAGGCTCGCCAGAACCTGGTGAGTTTCAGCGAGAAGCTCGAGCGGCTTGCGCACGTGGTGCAGGAGCTGTCGGTGGCCCGGAGCGAGGAGGAAGTCTTTCGGGTGGCGGTGCGGGCGGCGCGTCGGCTGGTTGGAGCGTCCGGGGCCACGTTTGTGGTCCGGGAGAAGGGTCGGGGGCTTTGTGTCGCCGAGGATGGCGAGATGGCGCTCTGCCGTGGCCGGCGTATCGACCTGTCCGGGTGTGCGGCCGGGCGGGCCATGGTTGTTCAAGGGGCTGTGGTGGTGGGTGGGGCGGGGGAGAGCGAGGAAATCCGGAGTGCGTGCCGGGTCTCGAGCGTGGCGAAACTGGTGGCCGTGCCGGTCGGGTCTCCTGACCCGGTGGGTGCGCTGAGTTGTTACTGGGATGTCCCTGGCGAGGTGCGTGCCGAGGCGCTGCGTGTATTGGGAGCCCTGGCGGATGCGTCGGGGGTAGCTCTGGAGAACGTCCGGGTACTTCGGGAGATAGAGCGGAGCAAGGCGAGGGTCCGTGCCATATACGAGCACCTGCCGTATGCAGCGTTTGTGTGGCAGCGTCGTGGGCAAGATTTCGTGCTCGCCGATTGCAACAAATCGGCGATAGAAATGACTCGTGGGGGTGCCCAGGCATTCATCGGCAAGTCTGTTCGAGCGTTGCCCCATTCGCTTCCCCACCTCGAGGACGATCTCCGGGCGTGCCTGGAGGAGCGCCGGGTGGTAAGGCGGGAAGTGACCCTGTCGTTTCCTGGTCGGCGGCAGCCCATGTGTCTGAAGCTCAGCTATGGATTCATCCCCGGGGACATGGTGATCCAGCATGCCGAGGACGTGACCGAGCAGCGACACATCGAGGAGCAGCTTCGGATGGCCCACCGTCTGGAGTCGGTGGGGCGTTTGGCGGGCGGGGTTGCGCACGATTTCAACAATCTGCTGTCCGTGATCATCAACTACGCGGGATTTGCGCTGGAGGAACTTCAGGATCATGACGTGGTGCGGGAGGACCTGGAGGAAGTGCGCAAGGCGGGGCAGCGGGCGGCGGCGTTGACCCGTCAACTTCTGGCCTTCAGTCGCAAGCAAGTGCTCAAGCCGGAGGTGCTGAACCTGAATGATGTGGTTCAGGGGATCGAAGGTATGTTGCGACGACTGCTTGGAGAAGATATCCGCATCATCACCATGTTGGCGGACGATCTGGGCCGGGTGGAGGCGGACCCCGGCCAGCTCGAGCAGGTCATCATGAATCTGGCGGTAAACGCTCGAGACGCCATGCCTCAGGGAGGGACGCTGGTCATCGAGACGAGCAATGAGACGTTGGATGAAGCCTATTCACTGGACCATCCCCCCATGGAACCGGGTCGGTTTGTGCTCCTTTCGGTTTCGGACACCGGATGTGGGATGGAGGCGGAGGTCCGGCAGCACCTGTTCGAGCCGTTTTTCACCACCAAGGAGCCGGGGCGCGGCACCGGCCTGGGCCTGGCGACCGTGTACGGGATTGTGAAGCAGAGCGGGGGCTACGTCTGGGTGTACAGCGAGCCGGGGAAGGGGAGCACGTTCAAGATCTACCTGCCTCGTATCGACATGCCTGCGGAACCGTCGGTCGGCCGGCGTACCGGGGGGCATCGAGGCGACGAAACCATCCTGGTGGTGGAGGACGAGGAGGCGGTGCGTCGGTTGACCGAGCGTATCCTGACATCGGCCGGCTACCGGGTCATGAGTGCCTCGAGCGGGGAGGAGGCTTTGCGGCTCACGGCCGGCTGCCAGGACCGAATCGACCTGTTGCTGACTGATGTGGTCATGCCGGGCATGAACGGGCGTGAACTTGCCGAGCGGATGACGCAGGAGATGCCGTCGCTGGCGGTCCTGTTCATGTCTGGATACACGGACGAGTCCATTTCCCACCACGGTGTGCTCGATTCGGGGGTGCGTATCGTGAGCAAGCCGTTCTCTTCCGCCGAGTTGACGCAGCGGGTTCGCGAGTGTCTCGACGAAGTGCGGGCGGGCCGGTTGCTTTCGGACCCCGGTCGGTCCGGGACCGGGGCCGGGAGTCCGGAGCGGCGCCGCTGACCCGGGTCCTGGCGGGCGCTTCACCCTGGTCGAACAAACTCATTGACGTGCAGGACCGGATCTGCCTTTTCTGTGTTGAGCAGCTTCTGGGAAGCACGGGCCGTACCGTCCGACGCCGGTGCTGCACGCGGTCCTGGAGCGACCCGGGGGTGCGACCGTGCCGGCAGGGCTGGGTGCTCGAATGGACTCGAGGTGTGCGAGGACGAGAGCGACGATGAAGCGAACCAGGAAGTGGTGGTTGGTCGGAGGATTGGGGGGGGCTGCGTGGAGTGTGGTTCTCACCCTGTGGCTCGGGTGCGGTACGGAAAAGGAGGTCTCTCGCGTGGAGACCCCGACACCGCTGCCTCCCATCGAGGATCGAGGGCGGATCGCAGTGCCGCCTCCGGCCGAGGCGGGGCCGGCGAGTGCGCACACACGTGCGAGCCCGGTGCTCCAGTTCGATACGGGGCGCACGTTGATGGCCTTGTCGGCGGACGGCCGCTGGATTGTGGAGGCGGGGGGGGCGGCTGGCTTTGAGGTTCGACTTTGGGATGTGGTGTCCGGGGCCTATCGGGACAGGGTGGGTCTGAAGGGCCGCACGGCGCAGCACCTTGGCTGGGCGGGGGATTCCCCGGTGGTGGTCACTTCGGGCGGACGGGTGTTCATCTGGGACCTGGGCGGGCGGCGCCTGACCGAGGTGCGCGGCGGCCGGTGTGCTCCGGACGTGGTAGCCGGTGGGCCGGATGGCACATTCGGTCTGGCCGGGGAAGGCTGCGTATCGATACGGGAGGATGGACGCTGGATCCAGCTTCGACCGGAGGCACTGGCGCGGGCGGACGGGTTGGCGTTCGATTCCGACCTGGTTGTGGTGATCGGGCGCGATCCCCGGGACCGGGCACGCGGATGGGTCTGGCTCAGGCGTGTGGGGGTGGGAGGCGCGGTGGCGACGCAGGCGCCGAGTTCGCCTTCCCCGGCGGCGACACCAGGTCCGGAACCCACCCCGACCCTGGCACCGGCGGACCGCGCCCCTCTTCCTCTGGTGCTTCCGGTGTCTGCCTCAGGAGGCGGTTCGTTGCCCCCCAGGGTGGCCTGCCAAGGGACCCGGATCTTCGTTTCCACCCCGGACGGCCGGCTCCTCTCCTGGAACGCCTCCCCCTCGGGCCTCGACCCCGGCCCGTCGGTCGAACTCCCGGAATCAGCCACCGATGTCCAGTTGCTCCCGGACGCCGGGCGATATCTGGCGGTGACCGGGGACGGGCAGATCCTGTCTGGAGACATCGAGCGGGGCCGACCACGCTGGCGCGGCGAACTCCCGGATCATGGCCCGGGCGTCGTGCCCCGGTTGCTGACCCTGTCGGCGGAAGGGGACCACGTCGTGGTGGATCTGGGCCGTCCCAGGCTCCTGGATCTGGGGGACTGGCGACTGGGCCGACCGTTTCCTTCGCAGGAACCTCCCCGGGTCACTGGATTGCTGTGGGACGCGCCGCTTCGGCGACTGGTTCAGGCTGCGGTGGTGAAAAGGGAGGGGGCCGAGGGACTCGCCGTGGTGGTCTGGACACTTCAGGGTCGAGAGTCGCCCGCGATCCATTTTCTGGAGAACCTGGACGGGTCCATCGCGGAAGGTCAGGGCACGCCCATGGGACTGTCCCTGGACGGGCGCCGGGTCGCAGTGGGAGCTGCCCGGCACGTCTACGTACTCGACGTGGCTTCTGGTGAGCGTTACAGTCGCCTTCCCGTGGACGGTGCCGTTGCCGTGGCATTTCATCCGGACGGGGAGAGCCTTTACACGATTTCTGAACAGGGCGAGGTGCGCCGCTGGGAGGTGGCAGGGGACGAAACCGGGGAGATCATCACCCGCTACGGGGAACGACTCACGGCCGCCGCGGGCAGCGTGTCTGAAGCCCTGATCGTTGCTGCGCTCGGCCGGCACGGTCGGTCTCGTCCCAAGCTGGAACTCCTTGCCACCGAGCGCCGTCAGGTGATGCGCCGCCTGACGCTTCGGGGCGAGGTGCAGGCTCTGGCTCCTTCCGCCTCCGGAAACGTGGTTGCCGGGTCATTCGCGCCTCGAGGCCTCCAGGTGTGGACCGTGCCTGCCGGGGTCTCGAGGGGCAAGCTCACCGCAGCCCGGGCACGGGCGTTTGCGTTGGACGCCCTGGGCAAGTACCTGGTGTTTGGCAAGGAGGATCTCCGGACCTGGCGCGTGGGGTCGCGTCGCGGTCGTCCTGCTGGTCGCCGATTGACCTGGCTGCCCGGGGAACTCACCGCTGTGGCGGTCGCTCCGAGGTTGCGCTGTGTGGCCGCAGCCGACACCTCGGGCGTGGTGACCATTCACGATGGCAAGGGCCGCCGTCGGGCAAGCCTCGTGCTCGTGGATACAGAGCGTTGGCTCGCCTTTACCGAGAACGGCATGTTCGCCGGAGTTCCCACCGCATTTCCACTGCTTCGCCTCCGGTCCGGGCAAGGCCCCTTGGTCGTTCCAGACGTGGAATCCGGGCTGCATGACCGCGGCGGTGTGTGGCGGGCGATCGCGGCGGTGTGCAGCGCCCGCTGAACACGGAACAAGAGGGACAGCAGGCCGGCGTGTCGGTCCGGACCAGGTCGTCATCGTCTCCGGGGCGGAACCGGCGGCGTCGCGTCGTGATGAGGAGCGTGGCGGCGGCCAGGACCATGGTGCCGCCGGAAGGCCTGGAGCCGGCCGGCCCGGTGTTGCAGTGGCAGCCTGGGATGGGGGGCCTGTCTCCGTAGAACTGGGGTCGGGACAGGTCCGGACAGCCTTCCAGGGATTGCTCGCCCGGGACGTCGGAGCAGGCGTCGCAGGCATCCCCAACCCCGTCTCCGTCAGCGTCCTCCTGGGCCGGGTTGGATACCAGTGGGCAGTTGTCCGAGCCGTCCTCCACGTAACCTGGAGGGGGAGACCCCGCGCAGGCGTCGGCGGTTGTGTTTGGATCCCCAAATCCATCGCCGTCCGGGTCGGCGTAGTAGACCGGGGGGCCTCCCACCGTGGGGTCCAGGTCGTCGCACTCCAGTCGCGCCGGCACCCCGTCCCCGTCTGCATCGTCATCACACACGTCGCCCACCTCGTCTCCGTCCAGGTCTTCCTGGCCCGGGTTGGCCACGTCCGGGCAGTTGTCTCCCGGAACGGCCGCGGTGCCTTCCGGAGGGGCGCCCGAGCAACCCGACACAGGGCTCGAGCCGTCCCCGACACCATCGCCGTCCGGGTCGGCGTAATAGGTCTGCCCTTCCCAGTGGGCGGGGTCCAGATCGTCGCAATCCTCCGCCCGGTTCACCCCGTCCCCATCTGCATCGTCGTCACACGCATCGCCGACACCGTCTCCGTCCAGGTCCGATTGAGCCGGGTTGGCCGCGGCGGAACAGTTGTCGGCTGCGTCGACCACGCCGTCTCCGTCCGAATCGTCATCGCAGGCATCGCCGGTACCGTCTCCATCCAGGTCTTCCTGGCCCGGATTGGCCACCTCCGGGCAGTTGTCGTCCCGGGTTTCTATCCCGTCCCCATCCGGGTCACCCCCGGGCCCGTCCGAATCGTTCGTGTCCGTGTAGTCCGGGATGCCGTCCCCGTCGGCGTCGTCGTTGGTGACGTCTCCGTCCCCGTTCGAGTCCTCCAGTTCCGTGGGAATTCCGTTCCCGTCGTCGTCCGGGTCGAGGTAGTTGGGCGTGCCGTCGAAATCCGCATCCTCGTTCCCGGGATTGCCGTCCCCGTTGAGGTCCTCGTCGCGCGTGGGGACCGAGTCCCCGTCGTCGTCCGGGTCGAGGTAGTTGGGCGTACCGTCCCCGTCCGTGTCGTCATCCACCGGTCCCGTCCCGTCCAGGTCCTCGTCGCGCGTGGGGACCGAGTCCCCGTCGTCGTCCGGGTCGAGGTAGTTGGGCGTACCGTCCCCGTCCGTGTCGTCGTCGAGCAGGTCGCCGCTCCCGCCCGGATCCTCGAGCCGGGTTTCGACCCCGTCCCCGTCGTCGTCCGGGTCCATCGCGTCGTCGATTCCGTCGAGATCCGAGTCCACTCCTGCGACGCCCCCATCGGTCTCGAGAAAGTCGTCGAGCGTGTCCCCATCGGTGTCCGCGGAGTTCGGATCGGTGCCCGTCACGCATTGCTCGTGATAGTCGCTCAGCCCATCCCCGTCCGAGTCGGTTTCCAGGTCGGCGATCGCCACCGAGACCGGGTCGGAAGCTGCCGAGGAGAGCCAGGTATAGGTGTCGAGCAGGGCCCGGTTGCCCTTGCCCGTGCCGGTTGGTTTGAAGTCGTCGTTGAAGTCGCCCCAGGCACGCGCGTTGCCCGCCAGGGCCTCTCCGTGGGGCTGGGCCGGCACGGAAGGGTCGCCCGAGTCGAGGCCTGAAGGCCCCGAGGTCACCGCGCCCACGTCGCCGTTGCGCATGGTCGTGGCCCCATCCACGCCGCCGACGATGGCCGAGTCGTTGGTCACCGCGTCCCATCCCACAATGGGAGTCAATATCTCCGTGATGCTTCCCGTCCCCACCTCGACGTACCCAGCCACCTCGGCCTCGATATCCACCGATGAGGCTCCGGTCGAGTCGATCGTGACATCCACCAGGGTGGTGAACACCGGGCCGCCGGGCACGCCCACCCGGGATCCGGCCGGAATCGTGGTCCCGGCTGTCCCGATCACCATCACCTCGCCTCGAGCCGGGACCGGGTACTGGACCAGGTGGTCGTTCCAGAACATGGGCAAGGGGGAGCGGTCGCCGGTTGGGTCGACACGGAACATGCGCAAGCCAGGATAGCTGGTTTCGATGTCTGCCCCCACGTAGTGGAATTCACCGACCATGACCTGGACCTGGCAGAGGTATTCGCCGGTCGGTACAGGGGTTCCGGAGAGGTCGGTCCCGTCCCATGAGACGCGGTTGATTCCGGGGGTCGTCTCGCCGGCGAGGTGCACGTCTTCCGTGCCCACGAGGTCGAACAGTCCGTCCTGGTTCGTGTCGCACACCAGGTGATAGGTCCCGGACACATTGGAAGCGAAGGTGAAAACCCCCGGGATTGCTCCCGGTGCCAGCGCCTGGCACGTGGCACCGTCGGCCTCCAGGGCGAACTGGTCCACGGCCGGTTCGATGAGTGCATGGGCGGCCACCTCGGGGGGGTTCAGGTAGAGGGCGTATTCGGCCGTGCCCGGGTATTCTCCGAACACCGGCACGCTGGCCCCCGGGGCCACGCCCTCCATCGGGGCTCCGTCGTGGTTGGCGGCGATGACGTATTCGAATCCCGCCAGGCCCGAGAGGTCCAGGGCGATCACCGATGTGTGGTCATCGTCTCCGGCGGGTACCAGCGCATAGAAGTCCGCGTCGGTGGCCGCGGTGTCCTTGTAGCTACCCGCGTTGAAGTGCCATTCGGTGGACCAGAGGCGGCCTGGAACGGCCTGGGATTGGGCGTCGTAGACGGTGACGGACCAGGCGTGGATTGCGGTCACACTTCCTCCGGCCTCGTCGTACTGGGAGCGGGACAGGGTGAGGCGGTAGGCGCCTTCGGTTCCGGGCAAGGGAAAGATCGTCTGACCCGAGTAGTATGTGCCGACATCCCGGCCGTCCGGGGCGGTGATGGTGACACTTCCTTCCCCGGTCCAGACGAATACCTCCTGAGATGCGTCCAGGATGTCCACCCGAAGTTCGGTGGCTGCGTCCAACCCCTGGTTCGCTCCTGTCTCCGTGGACCCCTCGGCCTGGACACTCGAGGCGGGGATCGACCCGATCGCCAGGAGCGCGATTGACAGGCTGGTCAGATTCCTCCGCAGTCTATTGCACCCCATATTTCTTCCTCGGCTCCTCCCCTCGACGCCTCCTCGACCCGGCCCGAACCCGGGCCGACATCCCCGTTCAGCACAGCTCGAGATCCGCAGCCGAACCGCGCCTTCGCGACTTCAGCCCAGGTCACCGCCCCCCGTTCCGGTCTCGTTGTACCACCGTATCGAGACTAACACACCGGGGACCGAAGCAGCAACGGACTTGGCGCTGGACGCTGGAAGCGAATCCCAAAAGACTTGACACCGTTTCGGGGGTGTGATAACAGAACGAATCAACCCTAACTACTCGATATCACGATGGTTTGACCATGGCGCGACATGTCCTGCTGGCCGATGACAGCACCACCCTTCACAGGATCGTTCGGGACATACTGGAGGGGCACGGCATTGACCTCGTATGCACGGAAAACGGCGAGGAGGCCCTCCGATCGATTCTCGAGTCTCCGCCCGGGCTCGTTTTGGCAGACCTGAACATGCCTCGTATGGGCGGCCTGGAGCTGTGCGAACTCATGCGCCGGGAACCCAACTTCCGGAGCATCCCGGTGGTATTCCTGGTGGGTCCATTTGACGAGTACGACGATGAGGCGGCGCGGCGGGTGGGGGGAAACGGGCACCTCATCAAGCCATTCGATTCGTTTCGGCTGATGGCGGTGGTGAACCGGTTCCTGGCGCCGGAGGAGGAGGTCGCGGTGATCGAGCCTGCCGGGGACTTCGACGGGGCCGAGGAATTGGGGGTCTCGGCCACGGTGGAGCCGATCACGGACGATTCCCTGCTGGAGGCGGAAGGTGCGGTGGAGGATCTGGCCGAACTTCCGGAGCCCGAGACGCTGGTCCGAACCAGTACGTTGGGGTCCGAGGAGTGGGTATCGCTGGAACTGAGCGAGGCGGAGCAAGATCTGACTGAGGATTCGGAGGAGTTGCCCGAGTCTGCGGAAGTGGTGGCGACCGACGAGCCCGAGGTTTTTTCGGGCGAAGGGTCGTCGGCCGAGGGGATGGATCTGGAGGGGGCGGTTCGTGCTGCGGTGTCTCGGGTGCTTGCGGACGTGGACATGGAGCGGGTGATTCGCGAGGTGGTGCAGGAGCAGGTGTTGCGGGTTTTGCCTGGCATTGTGGAAACGGTTGTTCGGGAGCGGGTGCAGGAGATCGAGCGTGAGGTCGAGGCGACCGGGGTTGCAGGGTCGGAGCCGGCGGTGGAGCCTCGTTCCTCGTGAATGCGGGGTGCCGGGGTTGCGTGACAGTGCCGGACGAGGGGGGCCGGTGCCGCAAGGGCGGTGTGCGCCGGCATGGCGTGGCGTAGGGGTGGAAAATGAGGATACCTCTCGGCTTGAGCGAACTTGTCGATCTGGGGTTGACCGAGGACATCGGTCATGGAGACATCACGACCGGGGCCGTGCTCGGCGCCTCTCCCGTGGAGGGGGTCGGCCGGGTGGTCGCGCGGGAGCCGCTGGTGGTTTCCGGTCTCGAGGTGGCGGAAGCCGTATTCCGTCGGGTGGACTCGGGCCTGCACGTCGTGTCTCGAGCGTCCAATGGCGCCCGGTTGGCGTCTGGAGACGTGTTGCTCGAGGTGTCCGGCCTGTGCCGTTCCATCCTGGTGGGTGAGCGGGTCGCGTTGAATTTCCTGGGGCGTTTGTGCGGGATAGCGACTCATACGCGGCGATTCGTGGACGCGGTTGCGGGCACCCGCGCCCGCATCGTGGACACGCGCAAGAGTACGCCCGGTTTTCGGCGCCTCGAGAAGGCTGCCGTTCGTCACGGGGGCGGTCACAACCACCGGTTCAACCTGTCGGACGGAATCCTTATCAAGGACAATCACATCCAGGCCGCCGGCGGCGTGCGCGCCGCGGTGGAGGCCGCCCGGGCCAACCGGCCTCACCACCTGGTGAAGATCGAGGTGGAGGTGGACACGCTCGAGCAGTTGAAGGAGGCCCTGGCCGCCGGAGCTGAAGTGGTCATGTTGGACAACATGTCGGTGTCGCAGCTCCGGGAAGCGGTGGCTTTGGCCGGGGGCCGTGTGGTGCTGGAGGCGTCCGGCGGGGTGCGGTTGGAAAATGTGCGTGAGATCGCCGAGACCGGCGTGGACATCATCTCGGCGGGGAGCCTGATTCACGGAGCGCGTTGGGTCGACATCGGCCTGGATCTGGAAGCGGACTGGGGTCGGGCGCACAAGGGAGGTTCAGGTGCTTCTGGTGATTGATGTCGGCAATACCAACACCGGATTGGGGGTATACAAGGGCCAGGAACTGGTCGAACACTGGCGCATTGAGACGGACAAGAAGCGCACCGCGGACGAGTATGGGATACTCGTGCTCAACCTGTTGAGCACCAAGGGGATTTCCGCTTCTCGGATCGCTGGTTGCATCATGTGTTGCGTGGTGCCCAGTCTCATCTCGGTGTTCGAGGAGATGTCACTTCGTTACCTCAAGCGCCCCTTGCTCGGCGTGGAGCCCGGAACGCGCACGGGGATGCCCATCCTGACCGACAACCCGCGTGAGGTGGGTGCGGACCGGATCGTCAATGCCGTGGCGGCGTATGACAAGTATCGCCGCGGCTGTGTCATCGTGGATTTCGGCACTGCCACCACGTTCGATTGCGTTTCGCCTCGAGGCGAGTATCTGGGCGGCGCCATCGCTCCGGGTTTTCACATTTCCGCCGAAGCCTTGTTCCGGGAAACATCGAAGTTGCCACGAGTCGAGGTGGCCCGTCCGCGTCGTGCCATCGGCAAGAACACGGTGGCCAGCATGCAGTCGGGGATCTATTTTGGATACATCGGCCTGGTGGATGAGACGGTCAATCGCATTGTGGCTGAGTTGAACTTCGCCCCCAAGGTGATTGCCACCGGCGGGATTGCGCGGCTGTTCGAGAAGGAGTCCCGTGTGATCGAAGAGGTGGATGAGTTGCTCACCCTGCGAGGTTTGAGGATACTGTACGAGCGCAATCGGGATGGATGACGAATCCGCCATCGCGCCTGTTATGGCTTGACTTGGCGGGGGGGAATAGGTAGAGTCTTCAACTTGCCGGACTCGTGAGTTCTTGAATCGCCCCGGGGTGCCCCGGCGCCGGCATCGGCCGGGCCTCCCGTCGATCCCGGGGTTGTCCGGGTATGGGAGGGGTGTCGACGACATGGAACAGCAAGCGATCCCACTGGACAAACTGGGAATTCCCCGGGAACTCGCCCGGTACGTGGATGCCGCCAGCCCGAAAGAAGTCAAGCTCCTGGCGGCTCGAGGCGTCTTGCCCGCACCGCCCAAGGTACTGATGGCCATCCAGTACTGTCTTCTGGCCGACCCGGATCCCGAGGTGGCGGACGCTGCCCGGCAAGGCCTGATGGGGTACCCTGCGAGCGTCCTCGAGGGGGCCATCGACGACCACACCCATCCCAAGATCCTCGAGTTCTTTGCCCTGCATCGGGCCAAGGACGAGCGGATCGCCGAGCTCATCCTGCTGAAGCGGCAGACCAACGACAAGACCATGTTCTATCTTGCCGAGCATGTGGGCGCCCGGCAGGTCGACCTGATCGCCAACAACCAGCAACGGCTGCTGATCACCCCTGCCATCTATCACCATCTCAAGAAGAATCCGAACGCCAGCCGGGCCACGCTGGACCGTGTGGAGGCGTTCCTCCGTATCTACCACGCGCTCGATCTCGAGCCGGGGGAGGACAAGGCGGCTCCGCCGACCCCGCCTCCCGCGGCAGAAGCACCGGTTCCCCCCCCGGCCCAGGAGGCGCCGCCGGAGGAGGACGACTACGAGTTCGAGCACGGGTTCGAGGACGAGGAGGAGGATTTCCCTGACGAGTGGCTCGACGAGGAAGAAGAGAACAAGACCCAGCAGGAGAAGCGTGACCTCTGGTCCCGGATCGCCAAGATGACCGTGGCCCAGAAAATCAAGCTGGCCTACCTCGGAAACGCCAACGTCCGCGCCATTCTCATTCGCGACACCAACAAGGTCGTTGCTTCCGCCGTCCTCAAGAGCCCCGCGATCACCGACAGCGAAATCTTGGCCATTGCCAATAATCGAAACGTGTGCGACGATGTGCTCAGGGAAATCGCCCGCAACAAGGAATGGTTCAGAATGTATGCGGTGAAGCTGGCGCTGGTGAACAATCCCAAGACACCGGCCGCCGTTTCGGTCCCCATCGTCAGCCAGTTGATGCTTCACGACCTCAAGCGACTGGCCGGCAATCGAAACGTCCCCAGCGTCATCACCACCACAGCGAGGCAACTGCTCAGGCGGAAGTCGCACAACAACTAGGGGCCTGGTATCAGGTCAGGGCCGCGAAGGGCCTCCCGTCCATGAGGCCTGACGCGATCATCGGCACGACCGTTCAGAGACGAAAGGGCGCTTGCTCATGGCAACGGATGCCAAGCGGAAAGTCATCAACGCGAACATCATCCTCTACGGGCCCGCAAAGGCCGGGAAGACATCGAACATACAGTTCATACACCGAAAGCTGAAACCGAGCCAGAGGGGCCAGATCTCAACCCTCTGCCAGGACGGCTACCCCGATGTCTCCTACGAGTTCCTCCCCATCGAACTCGGCGAACTCAAGGGCTACGACACCAACCTCTACATCTACACCGCTCCGGCCAGTGACGACGGACTGGAAACCCGCCTCAACCTCCTTCACGAGGCGGCCGGCGTGGTCTTCATCGCCGACTCCCACCCGGAGAAGATGGAGGAGAACCTCGAGAGCCTCGCCAACCTCAAGGAGGAACTCAAGTACTGGGATATCGACTACGATTCCTTCCCCGTGGTCATTCAGTACAACAAGCGGGACCTGGCCGAGGTGGCGACCATTGACGAGCTGGAGTCTCAGGTCAACCCGGAGGGCAAGCCGAGTTTCGAGGCGGTGGCTGCGGCGGGTCAGGGTGTGCGGGACACGTTCGCCCTGGTTTCCAAGATGGCCGTGCGTCGCGTTCGTCTTCAGCTTGTCGCTCGTGAGCGGGCGGCCCGGGACGACGAGGGGGCGCGCAAGGTTCGGGGCGAGGTGGAGGTGGCCCAGTTCGGAGATCGGGAGGGGGCGACCGCCGGTGGTGAAGGCAAGGCACCCGGCGAGGTGACGCTGGAGACAGCGCCCCCGCCACGGGAAGAGGAGGAGCCGGTGCGGGGAGAGGGGGACGACAGCCAGGAACTGGTGCATGAAGCCAGTCGGGAAGGCGCAGACGCCGTGGCCGGCGCCGAGGACGAAGTGGAACTCGAGCCCCTGGGCGAGGAGGCCGAGGCTGCGTTGGCCCGCGAGGACGAGGCTTCGGCCGGTAGCGAGGCATCGAGTCCGGACGCGGTTTCGTCGGACGGCATGGATGCCGCGGCCGAGGCTGCGGATGTCGGGGAAGACACATCGGGCTCGAGCGACGGGGCGATCGGATCTGACGCCGGTTCAGACGAAGCCGAAGCGGTCGCCGGGGATACCGGCGGTTCGGACGGGGCCGAGGCCGAGGAAGCTGGTACCGGGGTGGAGCCCGACGGCTCGGAAACCGGTGAGGAGGCCGGGGCGGGCGAGGAATCAGCCGAACCCGGGGACGAGGGCGTCGAGGGAGGCGAGGAATCGGCCGAACTCGAGGACGAACACGAGCCCTCCGAAGCGGCCGACATGGACGCTGTGCCCACGGATGAATCCTCCACCGGTACCGGCCCGGCGTCCGGGGACGAGGGCGAAAGTGAAGTCCTGTCCCGGGAGGATTTCCTCAAGACATCGTTCAGCTTTGGCGAGCCGGACGAGGTGCCCGAGGTGGTGGACGTGATGGAGGGCGACGAGGCCGTGCTTGCCCTGGAGGCGGACGAGGTGGGCGTGGTCGCCGTGGGTGCCGAGGAGGAGGAGTTCGACGAGGAAATCTCCGAGGAAGAAGAGGTGGTACAGGAGGAAGAGGGCGCGACCCCTCTGTCCCTCCGCGACGCCCCGTCCCTGGCCGCCATTGCGTTCGTGCCTTCCCTGGACGAAGAACCGGACGTGAAGATTCAGACCTACGCCGACGAGGACGACGAGGACGAGGGACCCGTGATTCGCCTCGGCGCCCGTGCCTATGAGGAGGAGGAACTGCAGCTCGACGACGACATGCTCCTCGAGGATGCAGGCGACCTGGACGAGGAACTGGATCTGGAAGAAGAGGAGGCGGCCGCCGACGGCGCCGATTCCAGCGCTGACGAGGAGGCACCGGTCCTGGAAGAGGCGGCGGTGGCTGACGAGGAGCCGGTGGCCGAAGACCGCGCATCGTTGGATACCGACCTCGAGGAGGTGGCCGAAGCCGATCTCCAGGCGGACGAGGAGTCCGAGGCGCAGCAAGACGAAGTGTCCGGGGATGCGGCGGAAGAATCCGGCCTCGAGACGGCGGCCGAGGCGCCGGCCGAGGCGCCGGTGGAGGAAGTGGCCGACGCGCACGTGGAGGAAACGACCGGAGACGCGAGTGAACCCACTGAGGAATCCGGGTCCGACCTGTCCGAGCTGGAGGACGGAGCGCCCCCGGTGGCTGCGCCGTCCGAGTCCACGTTGGATCTGCCCGAGGAGGCGGTGGACTCGGAGACCGGAGAATCGGGCGAGGGGGCGGCTCTTTCGGACGAGGGTGGTGATGAGCGTGTGGAGGAGGCGCCGTCCGACCTGGAAGCGGGCATGGAGGGCGAGGAAGCCGGCGGGTCTCTGGAGGCTGACGGTGGGTTGCAGGAGGGCGAGGAGGTTTCGGAGACGGGCGAACCTGGTGCAGGGGCGGGCGAGGAAGGAGCGGCGGCGGATGTTGCGGAGGAAGCGCGGTTGGCCCCGGGGGACGAGGAGGAGGTGATATTCGAATCCATCGTGGAAGCCCCGGTGGACGAATACGTACCGCCTGTGGAAGAAGCCGAGCTGGAGGAGACGCAACCGCTGACTGGTCCGGAGCGGGCCGAGGTCGTCTCATGGGGGGAAACGGTGCGGGTGGATGCCTCCACCTTGCGGCTGCCGGTGGTTGTGAGGCTCCCCTCGGGTGATGAAGTATCACTTGGCGTCACGATCCACGTGGACAAGTTGACGGAGGAATGAGCGGTTCGGGGAACGCAGGCGATGTGATCGAGATCCCCCGACCTGCCGGGGCGGGTTCAGAAGAGGGTGGGACGAGGACGCACGGCCGCAGTTCGGCCGTACCGGGGCGTTCCACGCAGGAGGTGACACAGAACTTGGAGACCGCTGCACAACTGACCAGGGGCGCGAGGCGGATTGTTTTTCAGGACAACCACACGACCCAGGTGCTTTTCGGGGCCCACGGACGCAACCTGAAGACCATCGAGCAGCAGCTCGAGGTAACGGTGAATGTCCGGGGCAGTACCGTGTACATCACCGGCGACACTGCCGACACCGAGACTGCAGCTTCGCTGTTGGAGCAGCTCTACGAGCTGGTACGCGATGGGTTTCCCCTGTTTCCGTCCGACATCGACCACGCCGTGCGTCTGATCCGCTACGATCACACCTCGCCGCTCCGGCAGTACTTTCTGGACACGGTGGTTTTGACCGCGAGGAAGAAGCCCATCGTGCCCCGGACCCACGTGCAGAAGCTGTACGTGGACGCCATCCGGAAATTTGACATCGTATTCGGGATCGGCCCCGCAGGGACCGGCAAGACCTATCTGGCCATGGCCATGGCGGTGGGATTTCTCCTCCGCAAGGAGGTGGCTCGTATCGTGTTGACCCGGCCCGCCGTGGAGGCCGGTGAGCGGCTCGGGTTCTTGCCGGGCGATCTGGCCGAGAAGGTCAACCCTTACTTGCGCCCGCTCTATGACGCGCTGCACGACATGATGGAGTTCGAGAAGGCCAACAGGCTCATCGAGCGTGGCGTGATCGAGGTTGCGCCTCTGGCGTTCATGCGAGGGCGGACTTTGAACGATGCGTTCGTGATCCTGGATGAAGCTCAGAACTCCACGTCCGAGCAGATGAAAATGTTTCTCACGCGGCTCGGGATCGGATCGAAGGCGGTGATCACCGGGGATGTGACCCAGATTGACCTGCCTCAGGGGCGGGTGAGCGGACTGCTCGAGGCCCGGGAGGTCCTCCGGCACATTCCCCGGCTCCGGTTCATCGAGTTTACCCGGGACGACGTTGTGCGTCACCAACTCGTCCAGGAGGTGGTGGATGCCTACGAGCATTGGGAAGCCCGGCGGAAGCAGCCGAACGGAGTCGGTTCGAATGGAGTCGGTTCGAGTGGAACCGGTCCGGGTGCCACCGATTCGAGCGGCTCGGACGGGGGTGGCGTATCAGAGGTGCCGCCTTGACCGGGTGAACCGGGGAAGACGCCGTCCTGATCGAGGTGTGACATGAGTCGACCGTCCGGCGAGCAGGCGACGAGCGAGGAGTCGGCGCAGAGGCGATGGAGTGTCGGAATCCTGGTTTCTTCCCCGGTCCAGCGGGGTATCCTGGCGATCCTGGTCAGTGGACTCGTCGCGTTTCTCACCATCGACTATGTGAATCCTCGAGCCTTTGATTTTGATCCGGGTGACATTGCCGCGCGGGATGTGCGGGCCACCCGGACCCTGGAGATTCCGGACAAGAAGGCCACGGAGCGGAAACGGAAAGAAGCCGCCCTGAGCGTCCGGCTGGTATTCGACTACGATGCCCTTGCCGGGGAGCGGATTGCCGAGCGTGTTCACCGGGCATTCGAGATCGGGCGGGCGAGCCTCAAGGCGGCGGAGGAGGCTCCGGGCGAGTCAACGGAGGGGCCGTCTTCCGGCAATCCGGCGGACAAGGACGAGGAGGAAGCGTCGGGAGGGGGGACGCTCGAGCACGGCGGGGCGGCGGTGGATCCCAGCCCCCGGATTGCCACCGTGCAGCATGCCGGTACCGATACCGAGGATGTTGTTACGGACGCCGATACGGACGGAGCGACGGTTGCAGCAGACGTGCGGCGGGAGTTCATGGAAGCCCTGGGGGTCGAACTCCGGGGGGTGTTTTATCAGAGCCTCGAGTTCATGAAGTTTGACCCGCAGGTCGAGCGCGATGTCGTCTCCATCGTACGCCATGTGAACCAGCACTACATTTTGAGGGACAAGGGCATTCTCCCCGAAGATCTGGCCACTCGAGGTATCAGTGTGCTGCGGCGGGACGACACGGGGGAGACGGAGACGGTCGTCTATCGGAGTTCGGACATCATCGATCCCGGCGAGGCCCTCAACCTGGTGAGAAAGCTGGTCGACGACAAGCTGGCGGCTCGCCCCAAGCTGCACCGGGACACCGTGTTCGCTGTCGCAAGCGGCCTGATCCAGCCCAACCTCACTTACAACGCAGCGGTCACCAGCCAGAGGCGCGCCAAGGCCCGTCGGGATGTGGCGCCTGTCACCCATCTCATCAAGCGCGGGACCATGATCGTTCGTGCCGGCGACCCTGTCGACGAGGACAAGATCGTCATTCTGCAGGGTATCGCTCAGGCCAAGGAGCAGTACCACGCGGGAGAGATGTTCCTCTCGATGGCGCTCCTCGCCCTCATCGTCATCGTCACCACCTACCTCTTCGCCGCCGGGTACATTCGCAAGTTCGCAACCTCCATGAAGGACCTGGTCATCCTCGGGATCATCCTCGTCTTCGTCGTCGCACTGTCCCGAATCGCCGTCGAGATCGCCGACGCACTCGCCACCCGGGTCGCTGGAATCCCGGTGTCCTGCTACTATTTCGCAATCCCCGTCGCATGCGGCGTCGTGCTCGTCCGCATCCTCATGAACTCGGAGACCGCCATCGTTTTCGGGATCGTGGCCAGCACGTTCGCCGCCATTCTCGTCGAGTACGACGTCTTCTACATGGCCTTCTTCTTTGTCTCCGGCCTCGCCGCCGCCGGTGGCATCGCGCATACCAAGGAGCGCGTCCACGTGCTCCGCGGCGGCCTCGTCGCCGCCGGCGCAAACGTCATCATGGTCCTCGCCATCTTCCTGGTGCAAACCCGGATGATCGATTCCTCGATCGTCATTGGCTCCGGATACCTCACCTATGACCTCGTGTTCGCTTTCTTCGGCGGCCTCATCTCCGCCATCCTCGCGCTCGGTGTCATCCCCTTCTTCGAAATGTTCGGCTACGTCACCGACTACAAACTCCTCGAACTCGCCAACCTCAACCACCCCTTGCTCAAGGACCTCATGCTTCACGCTCCAGGAACCTACCACCACTCCGTGATCGTCGGCTCACTCTCCGAAGCCGCCGCTCAGGAAATCGGGTGCAACGCCCTGCTCGCCCGTGTCGCCTGCTACTATCACGACATCGGCAAGGTACGAAAGCCCGAGTATTTCATCGAAAACCTGAGAAACATCAATGAAAACAAGCACGACAGACTCAGCCCCGAACTGAGCGCTCGAATCATCGCCGGCCATGTTCGTGACGGGATCGAACTGGCGCGCCAATACCACCTCCCTCAGCCGATCATCGACATGATTCCCCAACATCATGGGGCGGCACTGATAAGCTTTTTCTATAACAAGGCGCTCAAGGCCGCGGAGCCGGGGACCGTGGTGGACGAGAACGAGTTCCGCTATCCAGGTCCCAAGCCCCAGACGCGGGAAGCCGGCATCATCATGTTGGCAGACGCCACCGAGGCGTCGACACGGTCGATCAAGGACATCACGCCGGCCAAGATTCGGGCGAACCTGCAGCGAATCTTTCAGCGTATCGTGACCGACGGGCAGTTGGACGAGTGTCCTTTGACATTGAAGGATCTGGGGCGTATTTCGGACACGTTTCTGAAGGTGCTTTTGGGGATTTATCACAATCGTATCGAGTATCCGACGGAATACCGGGGTGCGGTGGTGCCCGGGCAGGGGACGGGTGCGGTGATCACGTTGGACACGGAGGCGGGGAACGCCGATGGTCGGTCGGAGGGGGGGGTGCCGGCGAGGAAATCGGGGAGTTCCATCTGGACGGAGGAGTTCGTGGTCACGACCACGGCGGAGTTTGAGCCGGAAGACGAGAAGGAACGGCGGGACGCTGGGGAGGAGCGGACGGTGGACCGGGCGTAGCCTGAGCGGGGAGGGTCCGGGTGCTTGTCCCGGGGTGCAAGAAGGGGGCGGCCGATGGAAGTCGAGGTGGCATGCCGGATGACGCTTGAGGGGGATTTGGGGTGCGAGCGTGTTCGAGCCCTGGCTCTGGAGATCCTGAAGCTGGCCGGAGCGCCCGAGTCGAGCGAATTGAGCGTGTTGCTCACCAATGACGATGAGATTCGCCGACTGAATCGCACCTTTCGAGGGGTCGACCGGCCCACCGACGTGCTGTCGTTTCCCATGAATGAGGATGGCGGGCCTGGTCCTGGGGGGCTGTTGGGGGATGTGGTCATCTCCATCGACACCGTGGCCCGCCAGGCGCTCGAGCGTGGACACGAGGTGGCGCACGAATTCGCGTTCATATTGCTTCACGGAGTATTGCATCTCCTGGGCCACGACCATGGGACTCGAGGGGAGGCGGAGGCGATGGATGCGCGGACCCGGGAGATCTGGGCCGCCCTATCCATTCGGCGTGCCGGTGCGCCTGCCGACCTTCCGTCCAGCCTGGTCGAAGCCCTGGCCTCGGAGCGTCAGGCCGAGGCCAGGCTGTCGAGGAAGTAGAGCAACTCTCTGGTCACGGTTCGAGACACGGCCAGGTCGTCGTGTCCGAGGCCGGCCAGCAGGGTGGCGTAGCCCTTGCGTTGGCGTCTGGTGAGCGCCTGGTCGAGCATTTCGTGGCTTCTGGGGGTGACGATCCGGTCTTCTTCGCCGCGGATCACCACCCAGGGGGGAATGTGAGGGGGGAGGAGGTCGAGGCAGTCGTCCGTCGCTCCCTCCTTGACGAGCCGCCCTTTGCGTACAGCATAGAGCAGTTCGTTCATGATCCGCTCCGAAACCGGCTCGAACACGTAGGAGACCAGGGGAAGCAGCACGCCCATGTCGAAATCGGGCCGGGTCACGTGGAAGACATCGGAGATGAGCGGTACGCGGCGGAGCACGTGGCCGGCCAGGCGGGGCGAGGTGTCCCCGAGCAGGCGTCTGGCCAGTTTCTTTACCACGATCACGTTCCGATCGATCACGTTCAACGCGCCGTAGTGTTCCACGGGCATGAACCGGGCCGCCTGGGCGTAGATGCGGACGAGTGGGATGAGTTTTTCTCCGTTGCTCTCGAATTCCACCGGCGTGGACAGGAAGGCCAGGCCCACGATGGACGGGTGGAGCGGTCGTGTGCCGAGCATGTCCAGGATCTTGATACCGCCAAGGCTGAATCCGATGACCACGGCCCGTTCCGGAGCACCTTCCTCCGCGCGAACTTGCATGACCGTGTCCAGGCAGAACCGAATGTCGTCCACTGCGTCCTGGATGCTGAAATCGTCCGAAAACGAGTTGGGCACTCCGAGTACGTCGTTGACATACCGGGTGTAGATCCACTTCGAGTCTCGAGGGTGGATGAGGACGACCGAGTATCCGGCGAAGGCAACGGCGTTGGCCAGTGAGGTGGGATGGTTGAGGTCCTTGAAGCTCCTGCCCGCCCACGAGAGTCGGAACAGGTTGCCGTTGCACAGGATACCGGGGATGAGCACAAGTTCGGGGCGGGTGGGGTCGTGGCGTTCCGGGTGTCGAATGCGGACAAAGAGGTGGTTGAATCCATCGTACCCCTCCCAGTCTCGCACCACGATGTTCTGCTTGTGGAGTACCCCCACCTCGAACGGCACCCACGGTTTGATGAAGATCGGACCTCGTCCCCGGTTCGACCGCGGTTTCGTGGCCCCTGAACGCGGCGCAACGCGCACCGGGAAAACCTGGACCCGTGCCTCACTTTCAGCAACGGACCGGTCGGGCAGTACCGGCCCCGATTGGACTCTCGCCCCAACAGAGGGTGTTCTGGTCATCGAGTTCCTCGGCGTGTCTACACCGACCATTGTGGCCGTTGGGCGCGCGCTTTTCAACGCATTTGACCGCCCGACTCAACGGACGGCATCCGGGCCGCGAAACTTGAGCGCGGGTTCCCCCAGCACGGGAACCAGGATTGCGGTGTCATTGGTGGGAGGGTTGGATATAATGACGCGCTGTGCCCTCACCCGCACGGCCAGCATGAGGAGGTGAAACGACGCACATGAGAAGACTGGGACGCAGGACACTCCTCGGATTGCTCCTCGGACTGCTCGCCGCCGGTGGAGCGGTCGGCGCAGGGTGCGGCTATGCTGTCGCCCGCCTCGCCCTGGGTACCCCTCCCTTCTCCAACGCGCAGGGCTCCACCTTCGACCTCATGCTGCCCATGCACGACGGCGTGCGCCTCCACACCGAGGTGTTCCTCCCGGACGGCGACGGACCCTGGCCCACCCTCCTGGTTCGCAACCCCTACAACATGGCCGACTGGTTCGGCACCATCTGTCGGTTCTTCAATCGGTACGGATACGCCTGCGTCCACCAGGATGTTCGGGGTCGGCAGCAATCCGAAGGCGAGTGGGATCCCCTGGTCAACGAACGGGCCGACGGCCTGGAGACCCTGGATTGGTTGCTGTCACAACCGTTCCAGGACGGCAACATCGCCCTGTTCGGCATGTCCTACCTTGGCGCCGTGCAGTGGACCGTGGCGGATGCGCTTCCTCCGGAGGTGAAGACCCTCATCCCCATGGTGATCTCCACGCACATGCGGCAGGCGATCTATCAGAGAGGCATGTTTCGTCATGAGGTGTTCACCCTTTGGGCTGCACTCATGCCCAATCGGGGCCTCAACATCCTTGGTGGGCGCGCCTACCAGGCGGCCATACGCCACTATCCTCCCATCGAGGTGGACGAACGCTACTTTGGCCGACGGCTCCCGTGGTTTCGGGTCTGGCAGACGAGTGAGGATGCGGGAGCGCCCTTGTGGCAGGGGGAGGCGTTCCAGCAGTTGCTCGAAATGCCGACCCGGGTGCGCGTTCCGGTGCTCATGATCGGCGCCTGGTATGATCTGTTCACCGGGGGGGAGATCGATGACTTTTCGCGTTTGGCGAGCCGTGGGCGGAGCAAGCTTATTGTGGGACCGTGGTGTCATCTTCAGACGCCTTCCGGGGATTTTCCCTTGCCCGGGGATGTGGGGCTGGGCGGGCAGTTGAACGTGATTCTGGACTGGCTGGATCATCATCTTCGCGGCGCCCCGTTGAAGCGAGGTCGTGGATTTGTGAAGACCTATGCCATGGGGGAGGGCGTGTGGCGGAACTGGGACCAGTGGCCGCCTGAGACGCGGGAGGAGACGTGGTATTTTTCGGGACGTGGTAATGAAGGGGGGTGTGTTCCCGGGGGCCTCGAGCCGGACCCTGTGGACACGGTGGGGCGTTTCGAGTACGACTACGATCCCCTGGACCCTGTGCCGACCCGGGGCGGTGGGCCGTTGCTGGCGTTTGCCATACCCGGCTTCGGCGGCAAGGAGCCGGGCAGCGTGTTGCAGCCTGACGTGTGTGCCCGGCCGGACGTCATCTCGTTTCTGTCGGAGCCGCTCGAGTCGGATTTGCACGTGGCCGGAGCGATTCGTGTGACCGTGCACGTGGCGTCTTCGGCGTTCGACAGTGCCTTTACCGCGAAGGTGAGCGCTGTGTTTCCAGATGGGGAGGTATACAACATCCGGGACAGCATTGCCTCGCTGGTGTATCGTGCCGGAGAAGAAGCCCGGGCATACACCCCGGGAACCATCGTGCCGGTGGAGATCACCATGTGGCCGATCGAGTGGGTGTTGAAGCGAGGCACGCGGATCCGTGTGGACATTTCCTCCTCCAATTTCCCGGCCTATCATGCGCATGCCAACCGCGCCGGTCCATGGGCTCTCCAGACCGACCCCATCTCGGCGCACCAGAAGGTGTTTGTCGGCGGTGAGTTCCCCAGTCGGGTGGTCCTGCCGGTATGGGAAGGGCGTGTGCCCGGTGGCGCGTTCGACGACGACATTTCGCGCGTGTCCCGCAGCAGCGGGGGGGCCGCGGATTGAGGGTGAGAGGACCGGTTGCACCCCGGAGCGTGCTGTGGTACCGTGCCAAGCCGTGCGCCGTATCCGGGGAGCCACGACGATTGAGGAAAGCGTGCTCATGATGACGCGGGGGAGTGTGAAGCCGGGGCAGCGGCGGTTGACGTGGGTGGACAGGCTGCTGTCGCCGCGTGGTGGAAGCGGTGTCTGGGTCGAGGAGATGGCGTCTCGAGCGCTCGGCCTCCTGTCTGCCGGTCAGGACCTCGAGCCGGCGCTTCTCCCGCCGGGCATCGATGATCTGCGGCGTATGGTGGCCCCGTGTCCGGTTCGAGCGACGACGACGGCGTTCTGGAGCGAGCGGTACGAGAAGGTGGTGATCGGCCGGGTGGTGGTTCGGTTCGTGGGGAGTGGCGCCGTGGTGTTGGTCGCGTCCCGGGGGCCGGGCGAGGTTCCACTTTTCTGCGGGCTGGTCCGTGCCGATCGACGGGGTGTGGCGGTGGAAGTGGACTGGCTGGGAGGCGCACGCGAAGGGGGGGAGGAAGCAGGATGGGCGGTGTCGCTGGCCGAGGTGCGTGCCCGTCACGCGGGCACCCTGGGTGCACCTGCAGCTCCGGTCGGCTCTCTTCGTTCCGGGCACGGGCTTGCTGCTGTCTCGAGGGACATTGCCCCGTGGCAGGCCACGGCACTGGTGCTCGACTACCTCGATCGGTTCGTGGACGTGGCCTCGTTCGGTCGCCCCGGGGCGGGAGCCGGCGGGCAGGCGTCCCGGGCCGCCGATGCCCGACTCGAGGCGCGCGATGCAGCCGGTCGCATGCTCCAGCCGTTCGCGCGGTATCTTGGAGAGGAGTGGATGGGTGGTTTTCTGGACTACCTCGGGCGTCCCTGAGCCGGGTTCCATGGCCGGCGGCAAGGCGGCGCACTGTGGGAGCGGAGGCCGGGGGTGAGAGGCCGCGAGTCCCGGGTGGACACAGCCCCGGGCTCGAGGGCGAACGGAGCGTTGAATGAACAGGATGGCTTTTGTCTGGGTCCTCTACGAGTCGGTGCCGCGCGGTGGAGCCGACCGGACCGGCGACGCCATCGCGATGGCAGAGAGACTCGAGCGCCTGTTGGACGCGCTGATGGCGTTTCCGGACGCACGAGTGGCGATCCATCTGACCGGCGGGACGCTGGAGTGGCTCTGGTCTCACCGGGGCGCCACCATGGACGCGCTGGGGGCGGTGGTGCGTTCGGGCCGGGTGGAACTTCTCGGAGGCACGGAACACGGCGCGGTGTTTTCGTCGATTCCCCGGCAGGACCTGGTGAGCCAGGTCCGACACGCTGCCCGCCTGATCGCCGAGGTGACCGGCGGTCGCCCCCACGGATTCTGGGTGCCCCTTGGTGTCTGGGAGGGAGACATCCCCGCGGTCCTGACCCGGGAGGGCTTTCGGCACACGTTCCTCGACTCGAACCAGTTGCAGGTGCCCCCCGGGCGAGTCCGGCCGGCCGAGGGCCACTGGATCGTGGAACGGCTCGGCTATGCCCTCACCGTCTTCTCCCTCGACCCACACCTCGGCCGCGCATGCGGCACCGGCGACTCGAGCCGGGTCCAGGATGCCCTGGTGGAAAAGATTCGGACCGGCGCAGCACTGGCGAGCGCGGCGTTTCCCCTGGAGCGGGTCGGACGGGCGTCCGAGGGCCGGGTGGAGGTGGAGGCAGTGTTCTCGGTCTGCCGTGACCTGGCACACCGGGTGAACATGGTCCTTCCAGTGGCCGCTGGCAGCGCCTGCCCGCCGTCCGGGGTCGTGCGAACGCCCGTCCGGATGGTGCGGGAGGTGGCGGAGCGGAGCGTCCCGCCCGAGGTGGTGACGCAGGGCTCGAAAAAGCGTGGCGGGAGGCGGAGGCGCACCCGAATGACCTCCGACTGGTCCGGCGCAGCCTCCTGGGATTGGTTTCTGGACAGGTACCCGGAGGCCAACTATCTGCACAAGAAGATGTTGTGGATGTCAGGTTGGATGGGCCGACTCCGTCGCCTCCTGCGGCAGCGCATGGACGCCGGGGAGGACCCGTCCGTGCTCATGGACGCAATGGAGCGGGCGCGCAACGCCCTGTTTCTGGCCCAGGCTCACGCAGCCTACTGGCCCGCTCCGTCCGGAGGTATCTACGATCCGCAGGTGCGGCACGCGGCATTGGAACGGGTCATCACGGTCCAGCGTATCGTGGAGGCCGTCTTCTTTCCAGAAGCCCGCTACGTCTCACATCAGCAGGTGGATCTGGACCGGGACGGACGCCTCGAGGTGCTCAGCTCGACCCCCACCCTGGACGCCGGGGTATCGGTCACCGGTGGTGCGCTGTTCGAACTTGCCTACAAGCCGGTGCCGGTCAGCCTCGTGTGGCCCCTCGGCCGCCGTCGGGAACTCGAGCACGGTCGGCTGGCCGGCGACGGGGTGGGACCACCGTTGCGCGGCAAGGGGGAAGAACCGGGGATGGGGGTGAAGGAGGCCGTGCCGGGCGAATTCCGGGATCGCCTCCGTTACGATCGGTATCTCAGGTGGTGTTTCCTCGATCATTTCCTGGGCGCGGACACGACTGTGGACAACTTCTACCAGTGCCGGTACCCCGAAATCGGTGACTTTGTCAGCGGCGCCTACGAGGTGATTCGGGTGGGATATGAGCGTCGGGCCGGTCGAGGCGAGGTCCACCTGGGCCGAAATGGGCACGTGGGCGAACTGAACGACCGGAAGCTCAAGCCGATCCGGGTGGAAAAGACCTACATTTTCGACGATCGGGCACCGCGACTGGAAGTTCGCTACGACATCACGAACCGCGGTCCCACGCCGGTGAGTGTCACCTTTGCGCCGGAATTGAGTTTTTCCTGGCCGGTGCAGGGGATTGGACTGGGAGGTGCACCGGGTGAGGAGGATGTCTGGCACCGGTTCGGCGAGAGCCCGGGGCCAGCCGTTCCAGGCAGCCTCGACGCCGCCTCCCTGCTGGCGTTGAGCGTACCGGGGAAAAATCTTGAGCTGCGGGTCGTTCTGGACGAACCTGCTGCGTGGTGGTGGTTTCCGGTCGAGACCGTGGATGGCCGGGAGGAGCCTCGAGTGCGAACGCAGGGCAGCGTGTTCTTGCCTCGATGGGAGCTTGCCCTGTGGGGGGAGGAAACCAAGAGCTATCGGGTCGTCCTGGAATTGCATGACCCCGGGGAAGCCCCCAGTTCCGTGGACATCGTGGACGAGGGGGAGGAGGAGTCCACCTCGGGATGAGTGGGAGGAACACAGCATGAGGGTACTGATGACGGCGGCGGAAATGGCCCCGCTGGCCAAGACCGGAGGACTGGGAGACGTGCTGGGCGGACTCCCATCCGCACTGGCCGCCCTTGGCCACGAAGTAACCGTGGTCATGCCCTTCTATCGCAGTATCAACGCGCACCGATGGGGCATTCCCCTCCAGGGCGACTGGACCGACGCCTGGATTGGTGGGGCGCATGTGTTCGGCGGCATCCACACCTGGGAAAAGGAACCCGGCGTCGAGGTCTGCCTCGTCGCTCAGGACGAGTTCTTCGGAAGAGACGGTATCTACGGAGACAGCCACGGTCCATTCGGCGACAACGACCGCCGATTCGCCTTCCTCGCTCAGGTCACCCTCGAGGTGGCCCGGCGCATGGCCCGTCAGGGCAGACCACCCGACATCTTCCACGGCCACGACTGGCATGCAGGACTCGTGCCCGTCTACCTCGCCGAGGGGCGGGCCGGGTTTGCGATCCCCAGCGTGTTCTCCATTCACAACATCCAGTACCAGGGACGGTTCGGTCGGGAAATCCTCCCCGTGGTGGGTCTGTCAGACCACTACTACCATCCCGACCGACTCGAACTCTGGGGGACCGTCTCGTTCCTCAAGGGCGGTCTCGCCTACTCGCGCATGATCTCCACCGTCAGCAAAGGATACGCCCGGGAAATCCTCACCTACGAGTTCGGAGAAGGACTCGCAGACTTCCTCTGGGCTCGCCGTCACGACCTCGTCGGAATCCGGAACGGCATCGATGTCATGACCTGGAATCCAGCCACCGATCCCCTTATCGCTGCACGGTATCGGCCGGGAGCCATGCAGGGGAAGGACTACTGCAAGTTCGCACTCCAACAGGAGTTTGACTTGCCTCCCAGGCAAGATGTCCCACTGCTCGCCATGGTAACACGCCTCACCGAACAAAAAGGGCTCGACCTCGTCCTTCCACTCCTCCCCGAACTGCTCAAGCAAGACGTTCAGGTCGTGGTCCTGGGAACCGGCGAAACACGGTACGAGCAGGCGCTCGAGCAACTCGCCTGGACCCATCCCACACGGATGGGCGTCCGGATCGCCTTCAACGAAACCCTCGCGCACCGCGTCGAGGCCGGCGCGGACATCTTCCTCATGCCCTCCCGGTTTGAGCCCTGTGGCCTCAATCAAATGTACAGCCTCCGGTATGCCACCATCCCGGTGGTTCGCGCCGTGGGAGGCCTGGACGACGTGGTCCAGGACCTCGATCCGGACACTGGAGACGGCAACGGATTCAAGTTCCTCCACTACGACGTGCAAGGTCTCCGGTGGGCCGTCGACCGGGCGCTGACCCTGTATCGGCGGAATCGACCGTTCTGGTACCGGTGGCGCGAGCAGGTCATGCAGGAGGATTTCTCCTGGGAGCGCTCCGCGGCCGAATACGTCGACCTCTACCAGGAGGCCATCGCCCGGAGCCGGACGATTTAGGCTCGAGGCGGTTTTTTTTGCGGGAGAGCGCGGCCTGGAGTCGCGTGGAGGGGATTTGTGCGTTTTTTCCCGGCAAGTCCCGGGGGTGCCTCGCGGGCTCGAATCCACTTTTCTTGCAACGCAGATGGGGCTACGTTGAGACCCACTTGCGCCGAGGAATCGTCCCTGGGCGGTCGCACGGCTGGGGGGCGGTCGTTCGGGGAGGGGGGCGTGGGATCGGCGTTTTTTGTCCGGTCTGGACCCCAAGGAGGAGAAGAGACATGCATCCAGTGAATGCACAGGAAGTTTCCCGGGCCGAGGTGGAGGACGGGTCGTGGGTGGAGCCAGCCGCCGGCGCGTGGGCTCGAGGCCGGGTGGGGCTGGTGGTGGTGCGACCCGAGTCCACGGGAGACCGGGAGCTTCGGGCGGCGATCGAGCACATGCTCGATGCGAATGGGACGTTCCGCCCCGGGGACCGAGCGATTGTGCATACCCGTGCGTCGGCAGTGGCGATGGGGTGTGAAGCGGCGGATATTCTCCGGGAGATGGACATCGATGCCGTGGTGGTGTTGGGGGTTACGGCCATGGCAGCGGAAGCGCGTCAGCTTGTGGCTGCGGCCTGTGGGGGGGATCCGGACCCAGGAGCCCCGCCACCCGAGGTGTTGCAGGGGATGGCGACCAGCTACCGGTCGCTGATGGCCGATATCGAGCGTGAAGGGCGGGGTCACTGGATCGTGCCGATGGGGACCGACACGGACCCGGATCCTGCCGATGTTCCTGCATTGGACCTGCTGACAGGGGTGGTTTCTCCGGCACTGGCGGCGACGGCGGCGCTTCGGCGGGATGGTCGTATTCGGTCGCATGACATGTGGTTCAACCCGACCGAGTTGGACGTGGTCCGATTGAACGAAGGGCTTCCGGAGTCGCGTCGGTGGTCCCTGGGGGAGTGGCGGTCACTGGTGTTCCGTGCCATGAGTGTGGATTCCGCCACGCTCTACCGGGCGGCCATGGACCTGGAGGCGACTCGAGCCATGATTCGCGGGTCGCTTCGCGGAGGGCGGCTACGGTACCGGCGCAGTGACGGAACCGACGTGACCTACCGGATCCAGGGGCGACCGGTGGTTCTGGACAGGCCCGAGGTGGGCGAGTGTGCGCTCGAGGGCACGGGACCGTTCCGGTCGATCATTGTGAATCAGCCCACCACGGAGGTGTTTTCGCCGCCCATTGAGGACTCCATGGACGGGGTGATTGTGTTCAAGAGGCCGCAGCGTATGCCGTTCGGCGTGATCGAAGCGCCGTACCGGATCGAGGTATCGGCGGGGCGGGTGACCGGAGTCCAGGCGCCGGACCGGGAAAGTTTGCGGTTGCTGCGCCACTACGGGGGGCTCGAGCCCTACTCCGGAGACATGCCGAAGGGGGAGGAGGGGACCGCGTTTCGGATGCGGCGGCGCATTGCAGAAGTCGCCATTGCCGGGTTCAACCCGGTGCTCCTTCCCCAGGTCGAAGCCGGGAGGCTCCGGCCTGTGACCGGAAATCCTCTCCTCGACGAGAAGTTGGGTGACCATCAGGCATTTGGCGCCAACGAGTTCTTCAAGGGAGCGACCCCATCCAGCGTCGGGGGGTTCCAGGTGCTCCATACCGATTTCATCGACGGTGTCGAACGCACGTTGACCTGGGAGCCCGATGTCTGAGGTGGCGCCCGGGTCCCGGGGGCAGGTAGGTGCAACGCCGGCTCTGGTTTCAGCGGCGTACCTGTGCGCGGGCCGGTGTAGACCGGGCAGGCCGACTGTCGGCGAGGCTTCGAGTCGGGTGGCGCGGGCCTGGGTCACCTGGCGCGAACCGAGGCCTGGTAGAGGATGTGGAGGCGGCCCCCCGCGTCCAGGCGGAATGAGCGTGTGGGAGGGTCTTCCGTGGTGGTGACCACGGTTCGAGCGAGGTCGAACGTGCCCAGCACGTCGATCGGGCCGATCCGGAGCCGCAGCCATCCGGCCATGCCGCCTGCCATCAGCCAGTCGGAGTTGCCCTGGTCCCGTACCCGGTCGATTCCTCCACCTCCGCGAACCTCCCCCCCGAGGTGAATGGCGTGTTCCAACGTCCGTTCTCCGGCCAATCGGATTTCGAGAAGACCTGTCTGCCGGGTGACCAGTGCCTGGGTGACCTCGTCGTTGCACAGGGAGCACGGGGGAGAAATCGTTGTCACCTCGTCCTGTTGGCTCGCGCCCGCCGACATCTCCAACCGGATTCGTCCGCGGTGGTCCACGGTCCTCCAGAACCTGGAGAGCGCGATGCCCGCCTGGCCCGACCCAGGCGATGGGGGGAGTTGCAGCACCGGTTCCCCTGTGGCCTCGGTGGGACGGGTCTGATCGAGGAGCAGGGCGGTAACCCGAACACGAAATTCACAGGTCCCGTTCGGTCGGGAGAGAAAGGCTGCCGCGCCCAGCCCAGCGTCCGCATGTGCGGCGACCTGGTCCGGAGTCGCATATCGGCTGATCGAGCCGACTGGAACGATCAGGGTCGACCACTGGGTGGTTCCGCGGGGTGGGAGGAAGAGAGGGAGAGCGACCGGGAGATCGAAGAGGCGGCCCCACGCCTGTTCTCCCACCGGGGAGAGGAGGACGGCGGGAGCGACCTCGAGGCCCAGCGCAGCGTGGGAGACGGGATATCGAGCGCCAGCCTGGATGGACAGGTCAAGCGTGGTGGCCAGGGTATCCAGGTAGTTGGGAGGGGTCCACGACCACGGCTCATAAGGCTCGGAGATCCGGAGCAAGGTGCGCCCCGGCGTCGCGTCGGCCCGAACAGTGGCGGTGGCACGGGTCAGGTCAAACCAGGGCCCGCCGTCCAGGGCATGGAGTTCCAGAGCTGCCGCGCGCGCATCGTCCGCGTTCGACCGCGTTGGAAACAGCAGGTCCAGCGCGAGTGGCGTCTGTGCCGGAGCCGCGAATGCGGAGGCTGGGATGGCCGATGGCACGGTCCATGCCACCATGGCTGCAACCCAGATGGCGGTGGGTCGTCCCGTTCGTGGCAGCCGGGAACCCGGCGGAGGAGGGAAACGAGAGGAGGCCGTGGACGAAATGGGATGTCTCATGCTGGACCCTGTTGACCGAGGATTCGGGCCGGGCGTGCCCGGCGTTCTCTGTGGCGTCGAGGTTTTCAATATAGCACGGGCGAGACTGTGCGCGAGTGTGGTGGGGAGAGAACCTGTCAGACGCAATACAGATTGACATGAGGTGTTTCGACGTATAATGTCCCGCACCCGGGTCGGCGATGGGGGGGATGGCAACGGGCGAGCCCAACTGGAAGTGGGCCGCCGTAACATCGAGGAGACGATGACGGAGCGATTCGTTGGATTGGATATCGGTGCCGAGACGATCAAACTCGTGGAGATCGAGAAGGAGGGGGAACGACAGGTCTGGACCCGACGGGCGAAGCGAGCCCATGACAAGCACCCCAGGGAGACGTTGCAGAAAATGCTCGAGGACTGGGATTGGCCGACCGTGCGGGCCGCCGCAGCAACAGGGCGGTTGGCGCGGGTGGTCACGTTGCCTCGAGTTCCGGTGAAGCAGGCTCAGGCAGCGGGGTACCGGTTTCGGATGGGGGAGGACCCGGCCACGCTGGTGACGATCGGGAGTCATGGATTCTCGGTCCTGGAGATTCGCTCGGACGGGCAGCACCTGTTTCGGGAGAATGCCCGGTGCTCGCAGGGCACGGGCAATTTTTTGAGGCAGCTTGTGGAACGTTTCGGGCTGGACATCGAGGAGGCGAGTGCGCTGTGTGCTCGAGAGGAAAACCCGGCGCCGTTGTCGGGTCGTTGTCCGGTGATCCTGAAGACCGACATGACGCACCTGGCGAACAAGGGGGAGTCGCAGGCGCGGATCCTGGCGGGGCTTTACGACGCTGTGTGTGAGAATGTCCAGGTTCTGATCAAGCCCAAGTTGTGTCCTCCCACCCTGGTGCTTGCCGGGGGTGTGACGCGGGCGGAGCGTATTCAGGCGCATTTTGAGCGGTTTGCCCGGGAGCACGGGATGAAGCTGAAGTCGCTGCCTGAAGACGATGCCTGTTATCTGGATGCGCTTGGGACCGCCCTGGCTGCCCCATCCCTGTGCGATTCGGTCCCGGCCATGGAGGATTTGTTTGCCGCGGTGGAGACCGGAGGACTGGAATTGCTGCCTCCCCTGTCCGACTACCTCGATCGCGTGAAGCGGTTGCCACCGCCGCCGCGGACTTCGGACCCGCGGCCTCGAGCCCTGGTGATGGGGTTTGACATCGGGTCCACCGGGAGCAAGGCCACGGCCATCGATCCGGATTCGAGCGAGGTGGTTTGGGAGGGTTACCTCGAGACGAGTGGGAACCCGGTGGGTGCGGCTCGAGACCTCATGTCGCGATTTGTCTCCTCCGAGGCCGGGAAGAACCCGGTGCTTGCAGTGGGCGTGACCGGCAGTGGTCGCGAGGTGGTGGGTTCGCTGATGTCGATCTGTTTCGGAGTGGAGTCGGTCTACATTCTGAACGAGATCGCAGCCCATGCCGAGGGGGCGTTGCATTTCGATCCGCGCGTGGACACCATTTTTGAGATTGGCGGTCAGGACGCCAAGTACATCCGCCTGTCGGAGGGGCGGGTGGTGGACGCAGCGATGAACGAGGCGTGCAGTGCCGGGACGGGGTCGTTCATCGAGGAGCAGGGGAAGCGTTTTGCCGGGATTCCGGACGTGCAGGCCCTTGGACGGGCTGCGCTCGAGGCTGGGAGCGGGGTCTCGTTGGGGCAGCATTGTTCGGTATTCATGGCAGAGATCATCGACGAAGCGGTGGCAGCGGGAGCGGAGACTCGAGCCATCGTGGCCGGTGTGTACGACGCGGTCATTCAGAACTACCTGAACCGGGTCAAAGGTAGTCGAAGTGTGGGAGACGTGGTTTTCTGCCAGGGGATGCCCTTTTCATCGGATGCCTTGGCTGCGGCTGTGGCCAGGCAGACCGGGAGCGAGGTCGTGGTGCCGCCCAATCCCGGCCTGATGGGCGCACTTGGAATCGCGCTCTTGACCGCACGGGAGATCCCGCTTTCCGACCGCAAGCCTGTTGAGCCGCGTCGATTTCTGGAGGCCCGGGTGGAGCGGAAGGACACGTTCGTGTGCAAGTCCACGACCGGGTGCGGTGGAGCGGGCAACCGTTGTCGGATCGACCGGCTTACCACGGTGGTGAGCGGGGAGCGGCGTCGATTCACGTGGGGTGGCGGCTGCTCGTTGTACGACAAGGGGACCGGGAAGCGCAAGCTACCGGATCGGGCTCCGGATCCGTTCCGGGAGCGGACCGAGTACATCGATCGGATTGTGGCGTCTGTGTCGGAGAGGCGGGGAAGGCCCACGGTGGCGATGACCGACGAATTCATGCTCAAGGGCCTGTTCCCATTTTTTGCCACCTTCATCCACGCGCTCGGCCTGGATCCGGTGGTTTCTCGAGGCGCGGATCAGTCGGCGCTGAAGCGCGGGATCGAGGAAGCGAACGTGCCTTTCTGCGCCCCCATGCAGCAGTTTCACGGGCAGGTCAGCGCCATGCTGGCCGACCGGCCTGACTTTCTCTTCGTGCCCATGATTCGGTCCATCCCGGCGTCGGGCGGAGAGCCACATTCCAAGCTCTGTCCCATCGTGCAAGGCAGCCCGGACATGATCCGGTGGGATTTCCGCGACACCCTGGGACGCACACGCCTGGTGTCCACGGTGATCGATTTCGGCCCGGAGAATCTCCGGTCCAGGGAGTTCATCGCGTCCGTGCAGCAGTTGGCGAGCGACCTGGGTGTGGCCAAGCGCGGCTGGCGTCCGGCCTATCGAAAGGCGCTCGAGGCGCAGGAAGCGTTTGATACCGAATGTCGTCGGCTGGGTCGACGTGCCCTGGATTTTTGCCAGGAGCGGGACATCGTGCCCGTGGTGGTGCTGGGGCGGACCTACACGATCTACAATACGGTGCTCAACTCGAACGTGCCCGCCCTGTTGCGGGAGCAGGGGGCCCTGCCGATCCCGGTGGATTGCTATCCGGTCGGGGACGATGTGCCAGTGTTCGAGGACATCTACTGGGGCTACAGTCAGGTGAATCTTCGGGCTGCGCACCAGATCCGGCGGACTCCGGGGCAATACAGTGTGTTTTGCAGCAACTACTCGTGCGGCCCGGACAGCTTCAGCCTGCACTTCTACGGCTACATCATGGAGGGCAAGCCGTTCGCGGTGATCGAGACCGACGGCCATTCGGGCGATGCTGGCACCAAGACCCGATTGGAGGCGTTTTTGCACTGTGTGCACGAGGATCGGAAGGGACCGGAGCGGCGCGCGAGAGCACGGTCGTTCGTGGCCTTGACCGAGGACAAGGATGATCTGGCCCAGATCCGGGCGAATGGGGAACGGGTGCTCATCCCGAGGATGGGTCCGGGCGCGGAGGCGCTGGCAGCGGTGCTTCGGGGTATCGGGGTCGACGCGGAGGCACTGCCCATGCCCACCCGGGACACGCTGAGGTTGGGCCGGCGCTACACCTCGGGCAAGGAATGCGTTCCCATGACCATCACACTGGGAAGCCTGCTCGAGCGTCTGGAGCACGAGACCGGAACAGACGACCGGTTCTGCTTCTTCATGCCCACCGCTGCAGGCCCCTGCCGGTTCGGAGTCTACAACCTGCTCCATCGCATCGTGCTCGAGCGCCTTGGGCTCCGGGACCGGGTGCGCATATGGTCTCCGAGTGACGGCGGCTACTTCACGGGCGTCCCCGGAGGGTTTGCAGCCCTGGTCTACGCCGGGTTCATGGCGGCGGACATGCTCCTCGAGGCGTTCTACTATGCGCGGCCCGTGGAACGGAAGCCTGGCGAGGCGCGCGCGGTCTACGACCGGTTCAGCGACGCCCTCTGGCGTCTGATGGAGGAGGAGGCGCGCGGGGATCTCTCCACAGGGGCCATTTTCCTCCAGGTGGCGAGCGGGCGGATCTTCGGGGTGATCGACCTGCTTCAGCAGGCGGCCCAGGCCTTTGCGCGGGTCATCCACGACCGGCCCGTCCCCACCGTGCTCATGGTGGGCGAAATCTACGTCCGGTGCGATGACTTTGCCAACGATTTCGCCGCAGATCGCCTCGAGTCCCGTGGGATTCGCGTCCGGTTCGCTCCGTTCAACGAGTGGCTCGAGTACACCGACCAGCTTAGCCTGGCCACCGGGAGGCGGCATGGGGTGTCGGAACGGTTGACAAGCTTGATTCAGCGTCGGATACAGGCCCGGTGCTACTCGGCCGTGGCAGACATCCTGGGGTGGCCCGAGCGGACTTCGGTCCCGGAATCTCTCGCTGCCGCCGACGACTACCTCCGGGACGACCTCCACGGAGAGGCCGTGCTCACCATCGGGGGACCGGTGCATGAATGGCGGGCAGGTCTCATCGACGCCGTGCTCAGTGTCGGACCGCTCGAGTGCATGCCCAACAAGATTTCCGAGGCTCAGTTGTTCCATGCCGGGCGTCGTGAAGGCCTCCTGTCACTCACCCTCTCCCTGAACGGCGACCCGGTCGACGAGGCGGTGTTGGACAACTTCGCTTTCGAAGTCTGGGAGCGGTTCCGATTGAAAAAGCTCACCGCACGTGACCGCGTGCGGGCCTGGATGGCCACCGCCCGCCGCATCCTCCGGGTGGCTCGCCACCGTTCGGCCGTGCTCGTCAGCGCTCCGGTCCGTATCCCCCTGCAGGCGGCGGCGACTGCGGCCAGCAAGAACCGACCCGACCGGGAGCGAGAAGCGTCGGGCTCGAGCCGGTAATGCGGCGTCTTGCTGTCGGGCGTCGGTGCAAGGGACCCGTTGCAACAGGGTGTTCGGACCGGTTGGTGAGGCCGATTTGATGACGCCGGTCTGGAGAGGTCGCCCCGGAGAGGTCGCCCTGGAGAGGTCGCCCTGGTGGGGGGTCGATACGATGAGGGGATGAGCGGGAGGGCAGGGGGCGGGGAGGGAGGAAGCCGTTCGGGTCACTTTCTTGGGGCGTATCCCACCAGTTCCACGTAGGCTGTCCCGTCGGCTGGTCGGCCCAGCACCAGGCAACTCCCTTCCCAGTAGGGGAGTCTGCCTTCGTGGAATTCCTGGTCTGCCACACGCGGAATCACGAGCAGGTCCACCCCCCAGCGTTCGACCTGGAGGTGCCAACCGGCGGGGTAGACTGCACCGGTATCCGGGCTTACCCATCGAGAGAGAACCTCCACCTGCAGTTCCGTGACCGGAATGCACGTCTCTGCTCCGGAAACGTCCACGCGGCAGGCACGGCTCTCCTCGATCACCTCGCCCTTGCCGTTCCGGATCGCGTAGATCATGATCTCCGTGTCGTCTTCCAGTTGGATGCTGAACCAGTCCCATCCTCCGGTGTCGAATGTGCCCATGTAGCCGAACTCGTGGTCAAACCAGGCCATGCCTTGCACGGGCAGTTCCCGACCATGGAGCGTCAGGGTACCGCGCACGGACATCCGGGGGTAGCTGAAGTAATAGTTGGCCAGGCCGTTTCCTTTGGGGGTGATTCCGTTCTCTCCGTGGAGTACCGCCGGCTTGAGCGGTTCGAGGTCCAGGTCGATCGCAGCACCATCCATCTGGGCCTGCAGATGGTGGGAGGACGAATCTCCGGAGACCGTCCAGTCTTGAATGGTCACCGCGTATCGATCGGTCGCGGCCGTGGCCGCGGACCCCTCGGGCTTGCGAACGAGTGCCGTGAGGTATTCTCCGGTCTGCTCGTTCACCACGGCGAAGTGGCCCACGAATCCGGTTCGGACGAACAGTCCACCCATGGCGAACACGCCGACCGAATCGTCGTCGAAGCGTCTTCTGAAAAACGTGAGTTCGAATCCGTACCGGTCTCCCTGGTCGTCGGTGAGGTGTCCGGTGTAGTACCACCATTCGGTCTGAGCCCAGGGGTGTGCAGCGAGGTCTCGAGGGAGTTGGAGGGGTTCGGTAGGCCAGTCTCGTCTGAGCGGTTCCTGGGGAGGGGGCGCGCACCCCCCTCCGGCCAGGCCGGTCGCGAGCGTGATGAGCAGGAGTGCATACCAGAAATTGAGAGAATCAGTACGAACGCTCCAGGGCATGGTGTCCTCCTGTTGTAGACCGGGTTCTTTTTTCACCAGTCGTGCGCGGGCACAACCATAGCGTGTCTCCTGGCACTTCGCAACCGCACGACCGGGAGACCGATGTCGCGCAGGAGGTGGGTGTGGCGCCATTGGAGCGAGACCGAGCAACGGGGATGGGCGTTTTTCGGCTGCAATCGGAGGGGGTCCCCTTGCGCGAGCCATGTTTTTGGGCGTAGGATCGTGTCGGAAGGTGCGCGGCTTCGGCTCCTGGCGCCCGTCCGTGCTCGAAAAGTTACTTGTGGATGTATCGTTGCAGAGAAAGGGGAACACATGGGGATTCCGAAGGCAGCAGCACCATGCCTGGTTTTCCTCGCCGGGGTCGTACTCCATTCGTGCGACCACACGGGGACCGGGGACGACGACACGAGCGCTACCAGCACACCCTCAACAGGGTCTGCCCCACCGGTCATCGATCCGGTGGGAGGAGAGCGGGCGTTGAACGCCAACCTCTACGTGGTGGAAGGGGAACCCATCGAGTTTTCGCTGACCGCCCAGGACCCGGACGGGGATTCCTTGACCTGGTCTGCCATCAACGTTCCGGATTGGGCCACTTTCGACACCACCACGGCCACCTTTTCCGGGACACCAGACCCCTGGGCCGAACAGTTCGAGGACCGCGTCAACCAGGACGGGAAGTTCGATGTGACGTTCGATGTGACCGACGGCACCCATACCACGCGCAAGGTGGTCACCATCCACGTGCTCGATGCCACCTGGACCGAAAAAACCATTGCGGAACTCATCGCCGAACGGCCCATCACGCGGGGTCAACTCGGTACTCCGATCGAGATCGACATCGCCAGCGATACCGTGGTCGCCGCCCCGGTCAGCGGGAAACAGATACGCTGGATTCAGTTCTCCTTCACCAGCCAGGTCGCCGACATGGAGGGGTGGGAGGATGACTGGGTCTCCGATGTCAACTACGCATGCCTGCCCCTGGAGGCGCCGGCTGCACCGAATGCCGGGGCCATCGTGGAGGGTGACTACTCGACCACCTTCGGCGACGACTACCTGACCAAGGAGACGTGCGCCGAACTGGACATTCCGGTGCTGATCATCGATCGCGGCTGGGACTGGGACAAGCCCCTGGCCTTGATGGACAAGTACGACGAGGAAGCGGTGCGACAACGGGACCCGCATTTCCTGTTCTATGTGTTCACTGCAGCACACTATCTCCGTGCAGCAGACGGTTTTGCCACCTTGATCGAGACGCAGACGGACTGGAACTTTTCTCGAGCCGATTTCAGGGTGGTCATCACCGGCCATTCCAAGATGGGCCATTCCGCGATCGTGGCTGCCGCCGGCGCTCCAGGTCGGGTGGCCGGGTTCATGGCCAGTGGCTGCCCGGACCTGGACACGGACGCATCCAGACTGCTCGGGAACGTGCAACAGGCCGTTTCCACCAAGCCTGAATCGTCCACCACTTACCGCGGCGTCATCATGCGCTATTTTGAAGATACGCTCGTCATCCAGGACCAGATGGATCCGGGCACCCTGGGATTCATGGCCCTGGGAACCAACGATGCAAACGGAGACCCGGTGGGCTACACGCCCAAGTACCTCCTCGGGGTCTCGACAAAGCAACTCACCATCCCAAATCGGGTGGGGACGATTCCCAACGAGGTGCATACGACAGCAAACGACCTGGACTACGTGTTCTGGAAGATGTGGGTCGCTCACGCCTTTCTGGACCGCCCGGTTCCCCTCGTGGAGGAGGTGTACCACGAGCGCGGAGACAGCGAAATCACGGTCAAGGCCAGGATCTCCTCGGACATCGATCTCGAGCAGGTCCGGGTGTGGGCGACCACGCAAGACGACCTGAACTACGATCCCTGGGACCAATTCGAGGCCCACCCCATGACCCTTGCCGGAGATACCTGGGAAGGCACCATTCCCCTGGAAGCGACCGCCTACTTCGTGGACATCCTCGACGTGGAAGGCGGGGTGGTAAGTTCAGCGCCTCAGCCCACCAACGAGGACTACCCGTTGCTCGGGGGATGAGCAGGTGGGCCGGATTGCATGAATTCGGGAACATTCCTTTCTGGTACGTGACGATGGAATTGCGATTCAGAATAGTAACGGGATGGCCCTCCAGACTGAACTTGCGACGCCGGATATCAGCCTACACTCGCCAGGATAGGGTGTACTGGTTCAAGATTGGCGTTACGTCGAATCCCGAGGGTCGGGCAGCCGCGTATGGAGACGAGTATGACGAAATGATCATTCTTTACAAAACCCAATCTGAAAAGAACGCCCGGGAACTTGAGAGAATCCTTGTTGAAGACTACAGGACCAGGGCCGACAACCTGAGGGGTGGGTGAGGGGGGCCTCTTGGGGAGCCTCCGTACTACGTGTACCTGGTCATCAAGCGGAAAGACAGTTGGGTGTAGTGCGTGGAGGGAGCAGGCTGACAAACTGCATCCACCGGGCTGTCCCAGAACCGCGGGGGCCAACTGTCTGGCAAAAACAAGACGTGGGCCAAGAGGCGGGAAATGTCACGACAACCAGGAGAATCCGTTGAAATCTTGAGTAGAGTTGAGCGGAATCGAACCGGCCCACAATGACTACAACGCAGATTCATTTGAAAGGTCTCACTCCTTTGCTGTGTCACCTACCGAAACCTGCTCTCGAATTTTCCGAAACGCGGGTTCGCGCCACATCCCAGGCTTCATCGTTTTCGGTCATGTTGTTCTCCCTGTTGGAAGCGTTGAATTTCGTGAGCGCCTCAACAACCCCATCTACTGCGTGGAAGCAAGACATGGGAGGATAGAACATCTTTTGCCTTGGAAGCGAATGACAAGATGGCAAGAGATGCTGGGAGCGCAACGGATTTTGTCTCTGGCACAAGGGGTTTGAGAAGGACCGTTTTCATTGGCCTGAGACTGTGGAAGCCGTTCTGACAGTCCGTGGATATGAGTTGGCCCGGCTTCTCGACGGGTTGACGCTGAAGCCGTCCGGAGCGCACCGGGAAACACGGTATGAAATCGTCTCTTGGTGGTTTGGGGGGACGGTGCAGACAAACGGGTATGCCGGGTATGACTTACTGGACCACCAGGAGGCGATCCGGCACAACGGATGCTGGGCGCACGTGGGGCGCAAGTTCGTGGAAGTGGTCAATGGGGTTGGGAAGCAGCGGAAACGAAGGGGGGAGCAGCAGACAAGGTCCCCGACTGCATCCGGAAGCTGTGCCCGCTGGAAAGGGTTCACGTTCACCTTCATGGAACGAAGTGTGTCGTGCGGAGCCCCGCACGACAGACGGAGTGGAGGTGAGAGACCGGCCGTGAGCGGGCAAAGCGTGACGGGCAGGGAGCGCTGCCCGAGTCTTGCCTCCCAACAGGCGTTCCCCGTCTTCCAGTATCCCGAGGAGAGTCCTTGGGTGAATCGGGCGTGACGCGAGGGGCCATCTCCCTTCTGGGGAAATGCCGATTGCAGAGCAGGGGGCTGACGCGGGCGGCGTCGACGTTCCCCGACACGGATTGCCCGTAGAGGGGATGGTCGCGCCCAGGAGCCCGTGGTGCCCCTGTGGCCTGCTGAGCATGAAGCCTGCGTCGTCACATCTTGGCCAGGCAGTCAGGGTGTCTCGTGCTGCAAAGCGCCTCATTCGACGCAACCTTCCCGGACCTGGTCGGGCACGGGGTGGCGGAACCGGGTCCGTGCCTCGGCGAGCAGGGCGCGCTCACCCTCGGTTCGTGGTCGTGGACCAGGTGACTTGCCCGCCGGCGTCATGCACCACGAGGTTGCCGTCGTCCTGGAGAACCGCGGTGCTGGCGCCCCGCCCGTCGGTGCCCGAAGCCCACGTGGGCGCGCCGTCCCGGTCGTAGAGCACGAGGTTGCC
>CAYQMG010000029.1:0-17482 GCA_964418585.1 uncultured Gammaproteobacteria bacterium
ATGATTCCGTCAGGTCCCACGTGCCGCACCACGTGGTGGTACGTGTCCGCGATGTACAGGTTCCCGTCACGGTCCACCTCCACGTCCAACGGCCAGCTCAACGACGCCTCCGTGGCCGGTCCTTCGTCTCCGAACCCTTCCTAGGAAACGAAGGAGCGCAGCAACCTCCGCTCGAGGGGCTGCAATGGATTGCAGTCCCGTGACTGCAACAGATTTCAGGGATGATGGAGAATGCTGCGCATGATGTCGTGCCACGAACCTGCGTGGACCCTGTACGCTGGATTGCACGCGGACCAAGTGGGCAGATTCTGGCATGGTTCTTGGGTGGAAGGTCTTGTCCTGCCCACATGCGCAGGTTCTCGCGCAGCCCATGTGCCCCCGGTTTCGCGCGGTTCGAATGCGCCGCACATGGCACCTTGGCGCTCTCGGCACCGGAAGGCCCGCGCGGAGGAGCTTGGCGAAGGCAGGTTGCCGAGACGTTCTTTGATGACTGTGTTTTCGCCCCGAGAAAGTGGGGTATAATGCCCGCAGCCTGTTCCCGTGGAGTACGAAGAACAGGTGACAAAATGATTCAACCCACAACAAGAGCGGGAGGTCCAGATGAAGAAAGTCGCAATCGTGGGGTGTGGTGCCTACATGGATGCGGGCTATGGTTGCCCGGGCGAATGGCGGTGTTTGAAAGCCGCGGCCGAGGGGGACCACCGGTTTGAGGAACCCTCCCAGGTGGTCGCGTTCGTCCGATGTGAATGTCCAGGGCGGACCGTGGCGCCGAACCTGGGCATGGCGATGAGACTTTCGGAGATCCGGCCCGACGCGATCTACCTGTCCAGTTGCCTGGTGGACGCCAGGCCCGGGTGTCCGTACACCTCTGCGGAGGAGTTGGCCGAAGTAATCCAGGGCAAGACGGGCATCCCGGTGATTGCAGGGACCCACGCCTACCACTAGTGGTTTGTCCGGGCGCCCGTGAGGTGCCCGGCAAGGAGATCATGGACTCGGGAAACGCTCCTGCCACGCCGCTATCTCACCGTTCCGACTCGAGACCCAGGATCATCGCCCTGGTCGGGCCGACCGGCTCCGGGAAGACTGCCCTTGGCCTGGTCCTGGCTCGCGCCCTGAATACCGAGATCATCAGTGTAGACGCGATGGCGGTCTACCGTCACATGGACATCGGCACCGCCAAGCCTACCCGGGCCGAGCAGCAAGCGGCCCGCCACCACTTGATCGACGTGGTAGAGCCGGACCAACCGTTCACAGCCGCCGATTTTGCCACCCGCGCACATACCGTAATCGAGCGGCTACACCGGGAAGGTCGACCGGCGCTTCTCGTCGGAGGAACCGGTCTCTACCTTCGTGCCCTCATCCACGGCCTGTTTCAGGGACCTCCCACCAACCCCGACTATCGCGCCACCCTCATGCGTTCCGTGGCTCCCGAACTCGAGGCAGGCGACGAATGCGCCCTTCACCGACGACTGGCCGCCGTGGACCCGACCGCAGCCGCCCGCCTACACCCTCGAGATCACGTCCGGATCGTGCGGGCGCTCGAGGTGTATCATCTTACCGGCAGGCCCCTGTCCGCATGGCAGGCCGAACACCGGTTCGCCGAAGAACGCTATCGCTGGATCAAACTCGCTCTTGCCGTGGATCGACCGACCCTCTACCGCCGAATTGATCAACGGGTTCTCCACATGGTGGAGGCCGGGTTTGTGGCCGAAGTCCGATGGCTCCTGGACCGGTTCGGGCCGGCAATCAAGCCGATGAAAGGACTCGGATACGCTCAGTTTTCGAAGTACCTTCTCGGCGAATACGACCTCGCCGAGGCCATTCGCCTCACCCAGCGCGACACTCGCCGGTTCGCCCGCCGGCAACACACCTGGTTCCGAAAAGAAACCGGAGTCCGCTGGATCCATCCGGATCCCTCCGCTGTCTTGAACGCAGTCCGGTCTTCCGGCCTTCTCGACTAACCCTCACGCCTTCCGCCCACAGCAACCCCGATCGCCCTCCTCACCAACGGTCCACGCCCCATCCCACACTCACGCGCGTCTCCCACCGTGCACCCCGCCCTGTGACGCAACACCTCGAGTTGTCGAGCAGACACTTGACGCCTGCCCTTTCCGTCGCCTATTGTGTCCGGGAGAAACACGCCGGTCTCAGCTCCACGCCAGGCATGACCGGCTCCGGCGGCCCATGGTGCACTCCGACAGGAGGAAGAATGGTAAGCGTTGAAAGACCCCTGGCCGAACTGGACAAGCGGATCAAGGAGTTGAAGGCACTCAGCCGCAGCGACGCCGGAATCGACGTCAGCGGAGAGCTGCGGGAACTCGAGCGCCGCGTGTACGAACTTCGGAAGGAGGCCTATGCCGATCTGACCCCTTGGGAGCGAACCCAGATCGCGCGACACCCCTTGCGGCCTTACACCCTCGACTACATCGACCGCCTGTTTACAGACTGGACCGAACTCCATGGGGACCGCCTCTTCATGGACGATCCCCCCATGGTGGGAGGCCTCGCCCGATTCGAAGGCCAACCATCCATCGTCATCGGCCAGCAAAAAGGCAGAAATACGCGCGAAAACCTCTCCAGAAACTTCGGGATGGCCCGCCCCGAAGGCTACCGAAAAGCCCTCCGCCTCATGGAGATGGCCGAACGCTTCCAGCTTCCCATCTTTACGTTCATCGATACACCAGGAGCCTATCCCGGCATCGACGCTGAAGCTCGAGGACAGGCAGAAGCGATCGCCCGCAACATCTTCGTGATGAGCCAGTTGAAGGTCCCCATCATCGTCACCGTGATCGGAGAAGGTGGAAGCGGAGGAGCGCTCGCCATCGGCGTGGGCAACCGCGTGATCATGCTCGAGAACGCCCTGTACTCGGTGATCTCCCCCGAATCGTGCGCCGCGATCCTCTGGCGGGACCAGTCCAAGGGATACCTCGCCGCCGAAGCACTCAAGTATGGAGCCGCCGATTGCAAGCGCCTCGGAGTCGCAGACGACATCATTCCAGAGCCCCCCGGAGGTGTCCACCACGATTTCGACATGGTCATCTCGGAACTCCGGTCCTGCCTCCAACGCCACCTCGAGGTCCTCATGGCCATGAGTCCAGACGAACTTGTCGAAGATCGATACAGGAAATTCAGAAGACTTGGCAGCTTCCGTATCGAAGAGGATTGAACCCGTTCGAGCCCCCCGGCGACCGCCCTCCCCCCTCCGGAACCACAGATGGAAACGGAGAGACACGACCGGCCCGGACCGAACAGGGCGCTTCCCACCAACCATTCCTTCCAGGACGGGTATCACCTGCCCATTCCAGCCCTCGCCGGGCACAATCTACTTAACAACGCCTTGCAAACCACCTAATCTTGATCGCCGACATGCCAGTAGGTAGCCGGTCGACACACTCGGATCATCGTCACCGTCGTGCCACGCCGAGCGGCAACCCTGCACACAAACGAAACGCGCAGCACGAGACACGTTGAGGAGTAGGGATGCACTTCCGATTCACGCGCATCGCCATCGTGAACCGGGGCGAGCCGGCCATGCGGCTCATCCACGCGGTCCGGGAAATGAATGCCGAGCACCGGTGTGGGCTGCACACGATTGCGCTCTACACCGAACCGGATCAGAACAGCATGTTTGTTCGAGAGGCTGATGAAGCCTACTGCCTGGGACCCGCCACCTTTGTCGATCCACACGACCACAGCAGCAAGAGCAGCTACCTGGACATGGACCGGCTGGCCCGCGCGCTCAAGAACGTGCGGGCCGAGGCGGTCTGGGTGGGCTGGGGATTCGTGGCCGAGCGCGCCGAATTCGTAGATTTGTGCGACACACTCGGGATTGTTTTTATCGGCCCATCCGGGGATGTGATGCGCACGCTCGGCGACAAGATTGCGTCCAAGCGACTGGCCGAGTCTGCCGAGGTTCCGGTGGCGCCCTGGAGTGGCGGCCCGGTGGCCACGCGGGAGGAGGCGCTGGAGGTGGCCCGTCGGATTGGCTATCCTGTGCTGATCAAGGCGTCTGCCGGGGGTGGAGGACGAGGTATCCGCAAGGCGCGCACACCAGAGCAGCTCGAGGCCTTGTTTGAGAACGCGGGTGCCGAGGCCTTGAAAGCGTTTGGCGACGGGACGGTATTCATCGAGAAGGTGGTGGAGAATGCCCGGCACGTGGAGGTTCAGGTCCTGGCGGACATGCACGGGACGACGTGGGCGGTCGGCGTCCGGGACTGCACGATCCAGCGGCGCAATCAGAAAGTTGTGGAGGAAGCTCCGTCCCCGGCGCTGACGCCTGACCTGCATGACCGGCTCTGCGACGCGGCCGTCCGCCTCGCCCAGGCTGCCGGATACGTGAATGCGGGCACGGTGGAGTTCCTTTTCGACGTTCGTGCCGGCCGGTTCTACTTCATGGAGATGAACACGCGGCTCCAGGTGGAACACCCGGTGACCGAGGTTACCACGGGGGTGGACCTGGTGAAGTGGCAACTCCTCGTCGCCGATGGTCGCCGGCTCGAGGGACCGGCGCCGGCCACGGAGGGGCACGCGATTGAGGTCCGGATCAATGCGGAGGACCCGGACAATGGGTTCGCCCCGGCTCCCGGGGCGCTGAAGCTCCTCCGCCTACCCACCGGACCGGGTATCCGCGTGGATACCGGCGTCGCTCAGGGAGACACCATCGCATCCGATTTCGACTCCATGATCGCGAAGCTCATCGCCTTTGGACGGACACGGGAGGAGGCGCTCGGCAGGCTGGAGTGCGCCCTGGCGGATCTGGTCGTGGTCATTGAAGGAGGTCGAAGCAACAAGACGTTCCTGCTGGAACTCCTGCAGCACGAAGATGTCCAACGGAGCCGAATCGATATTGGATGGCTGGATCGGACCTGGGACGACACCGGCAGCCACATCCGGAGGCTTGCCGACGTGGCCCTGGCGCATGTGGCCATTGAGATGTACGACCGGTCCCTTGACGTGGAAAAGCAGGCTTTCCTCGCATCCGCGGCTCGGGAGCGGGTGACGCTCCGGGACGAGGTGGGGGTTTCGGTGGAACTGGGCCATGCCGGCCAGTCCTACCAGTTCCAGGTGTTCCACGTGGGTCCCCAACGATACCGCCTCGAGGTGGACGGACACCGGTTCGATGTTCGTGTGGAGCGGATGAACCGATTCGAGCGGCGGCTATGGGTAGCGGGTCGGTCCCACCGGGTGGTCACGTCCTTGCAAGGGACCAGCTTCCTGGTGGAGGTCGACGGCACCTACCACCGGGTCTCGAGCGAGGAGAGCGGGAGCGTAACCGCACCGGGTCCCGGGGTCGTTCTGTCCGTGCACGCAAGGCCCGGCGACGAGGTGGCGGCCGGCCAGGGACTCCTGGTCATGGAAGCCATGAAGATGGAGACCGTCGTCTCCGCGCCGTTTGCCGGCCGGGTCCGGGAGGTGGTGGTGAGCCCGGGCATCCACGTCGCCGCCGGCTCCCGCCTGCTCATGCTGGAACCGCTCGGCAACGACACCGGAGACTCGAGCGCGGAGCGGGTGGCTTTCGATGCGCTCGCACCGGTCAATGATCGAGGCGGCGGTGCGCCCGACCTGATCAAGCAGGGAGAACGGGCCCTGTGTGAACTCAAGCACCTCATCATGGGATACGAGGTCCCGGAAAAAGAGGTGGAAGCCCTCGTCTCTGAATGGCTCCAGCCCACCGACGCGCCGCCTGCCCCGGAAAACGCTCGAGGCCGACGGGTCACGCCCTGGCACCGGATTGTCAACGGCGCCACGAATGCCGACGGCCCCGACGTCTCGAGCGCGACAGCAGAACGTGTCGCCCGGTTGCTTGCCCAGGAAGGCGAGATCCTGGGTATCTTCTCCGATGTGATCGACCTGTTCGAGCGGCGTCCCAACGCCACCGCCACCCAGGGACTCTCCCGACGCGAATGCCTCTTCTCCTTCATCCAGTCCATGGACCCGCGCGACGAACGACTCCCTCGAGCCTTTGTCAGCCGGATGGAACGGGTCCTCCGCCACTACGGGATCGACCGTATCCAACCCGGTCCCCGGCTCACCGAGGCCCTGCTCTGGCTTCACAAGTCCTACCGCAACATCGGACGCCATCGCACGCTCATCATGAAGCTGCTCGAAGCGCGTATCGAGAGCGTCGAGGTGCTGGCGCCCCGGATCGACAAGTCCTTCAAGCACCTGCTGGACCGCCTGATCGACGCCACGCAGGACAGTTTCCCCGGACTCAACCAGATGGCGCGCCTGCTCCACTACCGCTACTTCGAAGCTCAGAGACTCGAGCGGTCCAGGGCCAAGGCGTTCGAGATCATGGCTGCCAAGCTCGACATGCTGATCGCCGAACCCGACCGGTTCGATCGGGATCAGGAACTGGATGCACTCGCGAACCAGCCGCAACCCATCGGACAGTTTCTGTTTCGGCGCCTCATGGCAGAACCGTCGGCGCAGCGATCGCTCTTCTACGAGGTGCTCGTGCGACGCATGTACGGAACGCGCCGGGTGGAGGAGGTGCGGGACCGACACATCAAGGGCACCACGTTCACCGTGGCCCGGTTCGTGATGAACGGTCGGGACACCTGCACCATGGGGACCCATGTCCCCCGCTCGCGGCTCCGTGAGGCACTTGCCGGTGTCTCCGCGCTCACCGCACAGCGTGCCAAGGAACGGACCGACGGTGCCGCGCCGGACGTGCTGGTCGACCACCTCGTGGTCCGGTGGGACCAGGGATACCCCGACGAGTCTGACATGGCTTCCTCCCTGGCGAGCCTGCTCGAGCGTGTTCGCTGGCCTCACCGCCCAAGACGCATCGCCTTCAACGTGCTCGACCCCGAGGGTGAGGCGGTGGCCCGATACTACACGTTCGTCCCCGCTTCCAGGGGCGGCTTCCGGGAGGTCCGACGCTACCGAGGTATCCATCCCGCCCAGGGCGACCGTCTTGAACTCTGGCGCCTGGAAAACTTCGAACTCGAACGCCTTCCCTCCGCCGAGGACTGCTACGTCTACCTGGGCACGGCTCGAGACAACCCCACCGACCAACGCCTCTTCGCCCTGGTGGAGGTCCACGAACTGATCCCGTTCCGGGATGAAACCGGTCGACTCGTGAGGGTCCCGCACATCGAACGCCGGACACTCCAGGCACTGGACGCCATGCGCGACTACATGTACCTCAACCCCGAAGTTCGACTCGACTGGAATCGGCTCACCCTCTTCATCACCCCGCAACTGGATATGAGTCTGGAGGAACTCGAGACACTCCTGCCCGAAATGGCGCCCATTCTGGCCCGTCCAACCCAGCACCTCGGCGTGGACCGGGTGGCGGTCCATGCCTGGATCGTGGACCCCAGGACCGGAACCCGTATCGACAAGGTCATGCACATGACCCTCGACCGCGGCAGAATCCTCAGACTCCGCATCAGTGACCCGGGCAGCTACCCCATCAGCACACTGACCCCGTACAAAAAACGGGTCATGAAACTCCGAAGACGAGGTCTGGCTTACCCCTACGAAATCGTACGCATCATGACCCCCACTGTCGGCGGAAGCCTGGCCATGATTCCACACGGAACGTTCGTCGAATACGACCTCGACGCCGACGGCGCTCTCTCGCCGGTGGAACGGCCCTACGGGGAAAACCAGGCCAACGTGGTCGTGGGCGTCATCACCAATTATCCCCCCAAGTTCCCGGAAGGCATGGCTCGAGTCATCATCCTCGGCGACCCGAGCCGCGGCATGGGATCCCTCGCCGAACCCGAATGCGTCCGTATCATCCAGGCCATCGACATGGCCGAGGCTCGAGGTATCCCCATCGAGTGGTTCGCCATTTCCTCCGGAGCGCGAATCGCCATGGACAGCGGCACCGAAAACCTCGATTGGACCGCACGGGTGCTCCGCCGCATCGTGGAATTCACCCAGGCGGGCGGCGAAATCAACGTCGTCGTGGATGGGATCAACGTAGGCGCCCAGTCCTACTGGAACGCCGAGGCCACCATGCTCATGCACACTCGAGGCATCCTCATCATGACCCACAACGGGGCCATGGTCTTGACCGGCAAACGGGCGCTCGAGTACTCCGGCTCCGTTTCTGCCGAGGACCACCAGGGCATCGGCGGGGCCGAGCGGATCATGGGCCCCAATGGGGAGGCCCAGTACCTTGTCGCGGACATCGCACAGGCATGTCAACTCCTCTTCCATCACTACTACTTCACCTACGTGGCGCCCGGAGAACGCTTCCCAAGACCCGCCCTGGTCTCGGACCCTCGAGACCGCGACATCACACAAACCCCGATCTCCGAACAGGCCGCCGCAGAAACCGAATTCTCACGGATCGGGGAGATCTTCTCCGCAGACCGAAACCCAGGACGCAAGAAACCGTTCCCGGTCCGTGAAGTCATGCGCTCGGTCATCGACCAGGGCTTCCCGCCCCTGGAACGATGGGCGCTCATGCGCAACGCAGAAACCGCTGTCGTCTGGGACGCACAGATCGGCGGGTACCCGGTCTGCCTGATCGGGATCGAATCCAGGAATCTCACCCGCATCGGCTACATCCCGGGCGACGGCCCCGACACCTGGTCCGGCGGGACACTCTACCCTCGTTCCTCCAAAAAGGTGGCACGGGCCATCAACGCCGCCAGCGGAAACAGACCGGTCGTACTTCTCGCCAATCTGTCCGGGTTCGACGGCTCTCCCGAATCCATGCGCCGCCTCCAGCTCGAGTACGGGGCAGAAATCGGTCGCGCCGTGGTCAACTTCGACGGCCCAATCGTGTTCTGCGTCATCTCCCGCTACCACGGGGGCGCTTACGTCGTCTTCTCCAAGACCTTGAACGAAAACCTCCACGTGGTTGCTCTCGAGGGCTCATTCGCTTCCGTCATCGGCGGTGCACCTGCGGCCGCGGTGGTGTTCCCCAACGAGGTGAAGGCCAGAACCCGCGCCGATCCACGAATCAAGGAGATCCAGTCCCGCCTGGCATCTGCGAGCGAGTCGGAACGCGCGCACCTCAACGCCGAGCTGACCGAGCGGTTCGCCCAGGTGTACGCCGAGAAACTCACCGAAGTCGCCGAGGAATTCGAGGCCATCCATTCGGTCCAGCGGGCCAGGGAAGTCGGTTCGCTTCACGACATCATCGAGCCGATGCGGCTACGCCCTTACTTGATCGAGTCTCTGGAACGCGGCATGCGGCAGGTCTTTCCCGATGTCCGGCTGAGGCCGGCTTGACCCCCCCGGCTCCCTCGCCGGAACATGCCACGTGACAAAACGACTCCCGTGCACGAGGAGAAAGCCATGAAGACCCACCGACCAATCCCGACCTTCGTCCGCGTCGCCCCATTGCTCGTCTCCTTCGTCTCGGGCTGCGCAACCACCGGCCTCCCTCCGCCCGAAACCTCGACAGACTCCGCAGGAGAAAACGGCCCGGACCGCCCTGAACCAACGCCAGAGAGCGCGCATGCACCACCTGCCCCCACTCCGGAAAACATCGCTCCGGGATGGAACCCTCGTTCGGCCGTCATCGTCGATACCAACGCCGGTCAGACCGCCGCCTGGGCGGACCTCGTCGCACACGCGGCAAACGCCGACGTGGTCTTGCTCGGAGAAATCCACGGCCACCCTCGCGTCCAGGCCGTCATGGCAGCCCTCTTCGCCGACGTGATCGCCTTGGATACCCGCAATCCCGCGCTCAGCCTCGAGTTCTTTGCACGCGACCAGCAAGTGGCCGTGGACGACTACCTCACCCACGTCACAGACACCGATGGATTCCAGAAGGCGGCTCACACCAACGACAAGAACTATCCCCCTGGACACCGTGCCATGCTCGAGGCTGCCCGCGAGCACCATCTTCTCGTGTGCGCATCCAACGCCCCTCGCCGGTACGTCAAGATCGCCCGCACCGAAGGATTGGAACGTCTCGAAGCACTCACCGAGTATCAGCGCAGTCTATTCGTAATCCCGTCCTACTTCGTCGAAGGCGACTACTGGGAACGCTTTTCCACGCTCATGTCCAGGATGGCAGAGCACATGGGCGAAGGAGAACAGGAGGGTGACAAGGAGGAACTGGTACGAGCGTTCTTTGTCGCCCAGAACCTTTGGGACGCCACCATGGCTGACAGCGTGGTGGGCCTTCTGGATCGCGGAGCCGGACCGGTGTTTCACGTGGTCGGGAAATTTCACGTTGAGTTCGATGCCGGGCTGGTTCAGCGCGTCCGCGATGCTGCGCCAGGGCGATCCATCCTTACGGTCACCTTTTTCGACCAGGATCCGGGGGACCTGGAAGGGCCGCCTCCGGCAGACTACGTGGTGTTCGTGGGGTCCTCCGAGGATGACGAATCCGGGGAAGGTGAGCCGGAAGGTGCAGAGAGCAATGACAAGCAGGCGGCTGGAAAGGAGACGGGTCTGCTCCGAGATTGATAACCACGGGGGGCCAAAATGTGATAATGTGGTCATGATCGGCTCGGAGGAGACAAACCAAGGACCAAGGGACGCAGATGCCGCCTGAGGACAACCATTCCGGCGACACGCCGGTAACGGACGGTCGGACGCCATCGGTCCCAAGGATCGGTCCCCTGCTTCCTCGCCTGGTGGTCCAGGCTCCGACCCGGCAGGTGTTTGCCTGCCAGGGAACGATACTCCACGTGCGCCTGGAAGGGCCACTTCGTCTCGTGTCGGCATTGGAAGCGCAGGGGGAGGGGGGCGCGCTCAAGCTCGAGCGTCTTCTGGCCACCTATCTCGAGGAGATCACGAGCTGGGTGGATCGATTCGGTGGGGACACACTCGGTCTTTCGGCCACATCGGTTCAAGCATTTTTTCCGGACGACGCGGACATTGAGACGAGTGTTCGTCGGAGTCTGGGCTGTGCGTCGGCGATCCGGCGATCGTTACGCCTGTTTTCCCAGACAGAGGACGTTCGAGAGGCCGGGCCGATCACGTCCCGGATTGGGGTGGGGAGTGGTGCGATCCACGGTCTTTTGCTCGGGGCGCCGGGGCTGGGACGCCAGGTGGCCTTCACAGGAGCGGCGATCGAGGATGCCGGGCGTGCCGCGCAGCAGGCGGGAAGCGGGGAAGTGGTGCTCCATCCATCCTCGGGCGTCCGGGTGGACCCGGGGTCCCTGGTGACCGAGCCGCCCTTGCCCACACCGGCGATGACGCGCCTGGTTTCGCTCCAGGTGCCGCCGGAACCGGTGTCGACGCGACGCCTGGCCGACCTGAGCGGGGTGTCGACGGTCTCGTTGCGAACGCTTGTGCCGCCGGCCCTGCTGAGTGTATTGAGCCAGGGGCGCTACCGTCCAGCGTTCCTGAACCTGTGTAGCCTGGTGGTGGCGGTGGATGGCATCGATCCTGCGACGGTGGGCGGCCTGGATCCGATCCTCGAGTGGTACACGCGGACGCAGGAGGTGGTGGAATCCTTCGAGGGGTCGCTGCTGGGCGTGGAGGTGGGAAGCACGACCCGCCTCCAGATCGCCTTCGGTGCTCTCCGTCCCCACTCGGACGACGAGTCTCGAGCGCTGCAGTGCACCCTGGCGCTCCAGCGATTTGCCCGGAGCCTCTCCTCCGTGTCGAACCAGCGGATCGGCGTGTCCGGGGGCATGTGCTTCGCCGGGCTGGTGGGAGGCCGTACCCGGCACGAATACCGCGTGGTGGGAGAGCGTGTGGAGCTTGCCTCACAGCTTGCTCGAGTCGCGGGACCATGGGAAGTGCTGGTGGACCGGCGTACGGTGTCGCGGTCCGGGTTTGGGTTCGACTGGGGTCCTCCCCCGCCGGCCCCGGCTGGAAGCAACATCGAGATTCGAACGGCTCGAGCCCTGTACGGGGAAGGAGCTTACGGGACCAAGCTGACCTCCCGGTCTCGAGGCGGCGTGATCGGACGCGAACCTGTGATGGCCGAATTGCGGGACCTGGCTGACGAGGCCATCGGTGGCCGAGGCCGTCTGGTCTGTCTGAGCGGTCCGGCCGGCATCGGAAAATCCGCACTCCTGCACTGGCTCGGCCGCTACCTGCAAGAGGAGCGCAAGGTCCCGGTCTATGTGGGCGAATGCGGCGCCCTGGTTCGCCACGCGCCCTATCACGCCTGGATACCGGTGTTCCGCCGCTGGCTGGACCTGGAACCCGACCTTCCCTCGGAGGCAGCCATCGCCCAGGTGTCCGAACGCATCTGCTCCCTTGACCCGGAACTGCTCACACGACTTCCCTTGATGAGCATGGTCACGGGCCTGCTCTTCCCCGAAAACACCAGCACCGCCGGCCTCGACACCGCCAAGCGAAGAGACGCCCTCAACTCCCTGGTGCTGGAACTGTTCCGCCTCGCATTTCACAGCCAACCGGTGACCATCGTATTCGAGGATGCCCACTGGATGGACCAGGCGTCTCTTGACCTGCTCCGTTACCTCGTGCGGAACGTCGCCGAGATGCCCATCTTCATCGCCTTGACACGCCGTCCGGAAGAACCCGATCAACCGGAAGGCCTGGAAGCACTCGAGCGACTTCCCTCCGCCCACGTGGTCAAGGTGGGCACCCTGGCGAACGAGGCCCTGATCGCCCTCGCCTGCCGCCACATGGGCGCCCGCCGACTGTCCGACCAGTTGTCAGCCGAACTCATCGAACGCTCCTCCGGCGTGCCTCTCTACCTCGAGGAACTCACCCTGTTCCTCCGGGACGCCGACCTCGTCCAGGTGGACCCGGAAGGCGTGGCCAGGCTCTTGCCCGGTCCCGGCGTGGTCATCCCTCGAACCATCCAGGAAATCATCCTCGCCCGGGTCGCTCGCCTCGACGAAGGCGCCCAACTCACCCTCAAGGCCGCCAGCGTGATCGGCCGTACCTTCTCCCTCTCCTTGCTGCGTGAGGTCTACCCGGTCCCGTTCGACACCACGGTGCTGGACGCCCGCATCGAGCGGGTGGAAGGTCTGGACATCGTGCGAAGGGACCAGGACCCGTTCGGAACGCCCCCCGGACAGTCCCTCCGGCCCACCAGACAGCCCTCCGGAACAAGCGAAGACATCACCTTTTTCTTCAAGCATTCTCTCATCCGGGACACCATCTACGATACGCTCACCGCGTCCTCGCGTCGCAGCTTGCACGAGGCGGTGGCAGCGGCCCTGGAACGCCGTATCACCGATGAAAACCACGACGAACTCATGCTGCTCATAGCCGAGCATTACCGGCGGACCATGTGTATCGACAAGCAGCGCGTCTACTACCGAAAAGCAGGCGACGTGGCCGTGGGCCGCGGCTTGAACCGCGAGGCCTACGAGTACTACCGGTCTGCCGAGGAACTGTGTCAGCTCGCCGGAGACCGGGAAGGGGCAGCCGACGTGCTCGAGGCCCAGGTTCGGGTACTGAATTTGATCGGAGACCGGGACGCCCAGCGGGAGGCCATCGCCCGGTGGAAGGAGTTGGCCCAGGAACTGGGAGACAACGGCCGGTTCGCTGACGCCCTTCGAGCCGAAGGCGCCCTGTTCGCCCGTTCCGGCGAACCCCTGAAGGGCCTCAAGACCCTGGAGCGCGCGCAACGCATCGTGCGCACTCTGAAGGACCCGGTCCGGGAAGCCCGCATCCTGCGCGTGATCAGCCGCGTGCACTTCCAACGTCTCGACCTGCCCCAGGCGCTCGAGGCAGCGGAGCGTGCTCTGGAACTGACCGATGGACGCTCCGACTGGAAGGAAATCGTGAGCGACGAGGCCAACATCGGCACCATCCTGGCCCGCATGGACCAGGTGGACGAAGGCCGCAAAAAGCTCGAGGACGCCTTGCGACTGGCCCAGGAGCAGGGGGATGTGCGCCTTTCGGGCATCATTCTCTCCAACCTCGGCGTGCTCGAAAACCAGGAGGGAAGGATCGACCGCGCCATGTCCCTGTGGGAGCGCGCACTGGTTCTCAAAAAACAGGTGGGCGAGCGCCAGGAAGAGGTCGTGACGCTCGCCAACCTGAGCCTGGCATGGCTCGGGCTCGGCGGCTACGAGCGCGCCAGGGACTACGGTCTCGAGGCCCGCGCCATCGCCCGCCAGATCGAGGAACGCTGGGCCGAAGGCAACATCTGCCAGACCCTGGGCCTCGTTCACGTGGGCCTCGGAGATCACGAGGCAGCCCGGACTTTCCTGAGCGAGGCCATCGAAATCGCCCGCGGGTGCGACGCCGCTTACGTCGAAGTGGAGGCCCTCGAAGCCCTCGCCAAGCTCGAGATCGCCACCGGACGCCTCGAGGCCGCGCAGGAGGCCGTCCAACGCGCCCTGGATATCGGCGGCCACCGGACCGTCCATCTCCACGCGCTCCACGCCTTCGTGGCCGCACGCCTGGGAAAACGCGACGCCGCCCTCGAAGCCATCACAACCGCGTCCAGCATGCTGAACCAAACCACCGCTCAAGTGGAGTCGCTCGCCGTGCCCAGGTACTACCTCGCAACCGCTTGCCGAACCCTGGACCACCCAGGGGCCGAGCGATTCCTCGAGGAGGCTCGAACCGAACTCCTCGACCGGGCCGCTCGTATCGAAGACTCGGCCTTGCGCGCACAAATGCTTGACTCCGTGGCCGAGAACCGGCAGATACTCCAGGCCTGGGAAGATTGGCACGCACAGGAGACTGGTTCATGAACTTCCGACTCATCTACATCACCGCGGGCAGTATGGAGGAAGCCCGGCGCATCGGAAAAACCCTTGTCGAGGAACGCCTGGTGGCGTGCGCCAACGTCATCGACGGGGTGCACTCCTTCTACTGGTGGGAGGGCAAGGTCCAGGAGGACAACGAGGTGGTGCTCATCGCCAAGACCCGCGCCGACCTGGTGCCCGACGTGGTCGCACGGGTCAAGGCCGTTCACAGCTACGAGTGCCCCTGCGTCCTCGCTCTGCCGGTGGACGACGGAAACCCCCAGTTCCTGGATTGGATCGCCCAGGAGACTCGTCACTAGTGCCTCGAAGCACCATACCCTTTGCATTTGCCCCTGTTGGCGTTATCGTATGGTCGCAAAGCAGGCGGCAGCACCGGTCACCCCGGCCCTCTCGCCGAGGCCAGGACACCGGAGCCTTTCGTCACGTGGTACCACCAGCTCGAGTCCCCGCGCAGTCCGGAGAGGCGATGGCGCCCCCTCTTGCCCCCAACCCGACCAGGAGGCCAGGCTTGACCATCCTGGCCGCCTTCCTGTGGATCATCACCTGGTCCACCGTGGCATACGGGTCTGCCGACACCCCATCCATCGACGTGTACGCCACACAGACCAACCAACCGATCATCGTGGGCTCCAGCCCTCAGATCGAACTCGCCGCCTACCTCCTCACCCTCGCAACCGATGAGGCCCCACGTGTCGGAACGCCAGCATGGGCTCACGCCTACGCCGACACCACACAGGCCAGGAACATCCCGGCGGTACGCCTCCTCCGCGACCTCATCGCCCAGGGCTTGCCCCCCGCAACCATCTACCGGTTCGCCCTCCTCCACACCGACCCGCCCGAGATGACATCACGGCTCCGTTCCCTCGGCCGCTCCGTGGTCACCGACGACCTGAAACCGATCCTCAAACGCAAGTCGGACGCAAAAACCCTGCTCGAGGGCATGAGGCATGCCTACGACTCGGGCGGCATCGCTCAGATCCTGCACCGCTACGCCAAGGCCCGCGGTTCCATGGTGCGCGCATGCCAAAACGCCTTGCCCGGCCCGGCACCCCTCCCAGAACTCCAGGAATGGACCGGCATGCCCCCGGGCAATGGCACGACCTACCTCGTCCCATCCCTGCTCGCACAACAACCGGCACGCTTCTCCGTCCTGCTTCCCGACGGCAATACCGCCCACATCAGCGTGCTCCCCATGGACGAGGACGGCATTCCCGACCAGGACGCCGCCACCCTGATCCGGTACGAGGAGGCCACCTACTGGTTCCTTTCCCCCCTCTTTGAACAGTTCCACCTCGAGCTACAGGAAATCACCCGTTTCCGACAGGATGCAGAAGCCCAGCTCGCTCAAGCAGCCGTGCTCTACCTCCTCGACCGCCATCGCCCCACCCTTCTCGAGGCAGCGCACATTACCTTCGGCGGTCCCAGTGCCCGCCTCGTGCCCGTGTTCGAAAACGGTTTCAAGCAGTGGGAGGCCGTCAAGCCACGGTTCCCCACCCTCCCCGTCTACTTGCCCGAACTCCTCGACCGCGCCATCCTCTCCCTCGAGGGCTCCGTCGAACTGCCCAGGCTGAAAGACCCCGGATTCGAATCCTGGGACGGCGTCGTCCCTCGAGAATGGAGCATCGAGGTCATCGAACCTGCGACCGAAGCTCCCAGGCCCTCGTCCGTCGACCGCGTCCGGGGTACCCGCAGGGATAGTTCCGCACTTCGCCTCGCTGCCGACGCGGACACCAACCAGTGGCTCGGCGTGGTCAGTCGCCCCGTCCCGGTCAGTGCGGGCGACCGAATCACCCTCCAGGCCCGCATGCGGGCACGCAACGTGACCCCTCGAGGAGGCCGAATCCGGGCTGCGCACCTCGAAATCCGGGTCCTCAGCCGCGACGGCGCTCTCCTCCGCCGCATCGTCGGCCGTGACTTCCTCGGAACCACAGGATGGGAAAGGGTCAACCTCGAGTTCATCGTCCCGGCTGCAGCGGAAACGCTCCGCGTCGCCTGCGTCCTCACCATGATCGGCGAACTCTCGTTCGATGACATCGTGATGAGTATCGAACGCTCGTCCCTGCGCCGCTTCATCCGAAACGGGGGGTTCGAGATCGGCGATGAGGACGGCCCCACGGACTGGCAGGTCGATGTCGTGGCCATCCAGACACAAAGCGGCCCCAGCGTCCGCTCGCTCTGGAGCCTCGACACAGACGACCCTTACGAAGGCACGCAGTGCCTCCGGCTCGAGGGTAATGACACCACCGGACGGTGGCTCGAGGTCCGCTCCACCCCCCTCTCCGTGGCTCCCGGACAGAAGGTCACCGTCACCGGAAAAATGCGCTCCCGCAACGTGACGCTCGGTCCCAGACAGCACCGCCACGCCAACCTCGTGCTCACCTTCCTCAACGAAAAGGGACTCGAGGTCTCCTCGATCGAGAGTTCCTTGCTGGAAGGCACCGTCGAAACCTGGGTCCCGGTGGAGCTGGAAGCCATCGTGCCCATGGACGCGGTCGCGGTCCGGATCGGGTGCCTCCTTACCATGACCGGCCAACTCTGGTTCGACGACATCCACGTCTCGCGTCGATGATCTCGATGCCAATCAAGGCTCAAGGATGGGCCGATAGATGCTCGACGCCCGCTTGCGGGTCCGCGTGGGAATCGGTACCGGCGTCGGCGTCTCCCCCTCCTCCGCTTCTCCCCCGGCACCTTCCCCCTCCGCGCCACCTTCGTCCCCATCGCCCTGGGCCGAACCGGTCCCGGACTTGAGCGCCACCGCCCCCGCCGGCGCTTCCCCTGCCTCCGGCGTCGACACCGCCCCCCCCGCTTCCTCCGGACCTGGTGTCGGCTCTTCCGCCACTGGAACCGCCAACTCGGGCGTCGGCTCCGCCAACTCGGGCGTCGGCTCCGCCAACTCGGGCGTCGGCTCC
>CAYQMG010000030.1:0-56369 GCA_964418585.1 uncultured Gammaproteobacteria bacterium
GGGAGCAGATTGGGCGTTATCTCACGGACCCTGGGGCATTGCAGGTGCTGATGGGGAAGCGGGCGGTGCGCGCAGCCACGGTGCTTCTGGTGGGCTCCACGGACCTGCGCTGGTGGGTGGAGCAGGAAATCCCGGCCCCGTGAACAGGGCCGGCGGATCATCCGTGGCACTCATCTCCTGAGAACGAGAGAAACAGTCTCCCCGCTCCTTGGGCGCGACCTCCTTTCCCTGTTCCATGAACCGTCCCATGGGAATCCGGAAGCCCAACGTTGGTGGATGCAAGCAAATTGGCCCTGACCTTCGTTCCTCGGGGTTGACAACTTGCCGGTAGAGGCGTTACCCTGATTTTTCATGACGTTCCCGGCGGGAGGACGATCCCGAAAACGGTGGTCGAGGCGGATATGCGAGCAAATTCATGGTGTGGGATTATCGGTGTGGTCGTGCTGGCCTTTCTCTCCGGTCAGACGCGGACGACGCAGGCAGCGTCTCCGTCCCAGCCGAATCTGGTGGTAGGAAGCTACGAGATCACCATCAAGGACTGCCGAAAACAGATCGAACAGCAGCAGTTCGACGCCTGCCTCCAGGCACTCGATGCCCTCACTCGCATGATTCCGAACGGAGCAACTGAGGCAGAGGCCGACATCAAGGCGCGAGTCGGCTATTTCATCGGTGTGGTTGAGGCTTACAAAGCAGCGGGACAACTGGACCCCGAGCACCCGAGCACATACTACCACCCCATCCTCGAAGCGATGGCGGCCATTCCGGAGAAGTACTTTCCCTACGAGGACGCGCTTCCTCTTTGGAACCGCTACCTTCGGGAAGATGTGGCTCGCGCGCGGTTCAAACGATTCCGGAGGCTGCGTGTCAACATCCGCACCAACGACGAGCAGGATCAGGGGCTTGGAGACGAGCTATTTCGAAAAATGCAACCCCTGCTGCTCAATTACGGATACAGTATCCTGGATCCCACCTCCAGCCTCTCCACCAACCCGGATTCGTTCCTCAAGGTGGCCGTGAAAGGCACCGTTGTCCAGGATAGTACTGACCCCCGCCTCAAGTACCAGACCGTTTACCGCCTCACTCTGGACATCCAGTCATTCAGGTTCCTTTCTGCACGCACTCGAGTGGAGCCCATGGAAGTGGAGATAGAAAAAGCCGCCACCGATCTCCAGCGGGCGCGGGAGCAGGCCATTCAGCGCGGTGCGGAACGGTTGACCGAGTTGTTGTTCTATCACAGCCTCAAGAACATGTTCAGTACCACGTGAGCTGACCCGGGACCGAAGGCTGAAGGTTGTCCGGTCAGTGTCCTTGAACCGAGCTTTCCGGGGCATGCACTGACCGATCGCGGACAGGAGGGATAACACTTGAAGGTCCAAGGGATACACCATCGCACCGTGTGGCTCGAGCACAAAACAGTCGTGATGATCGATCAGGTACGCCTGCCGCACGAGTTTCGGCTGGTTCGACTTCCGACCCACGCCGACACAGCGCAAGCCATCGCCGGGATGACCGTGCGGGGAGCGGGGGCCATTGGAGCCACTGCAGGGTTCGGAATGGCGCAAGGCGTACTCGAGGCTTCCGGAGAAGCGTTTCAGGACTATCTCGAGGTGGTGGCGCAGCGACTCCGAGGAACCCGCCCCACGGCCCAAAACTTGTTCTACGCGGTGAACCGGGTACTGGACGCAGCGCGAAGTGGCTTCGATGCGGGGGGGCAGGAGGAAGCGAAACGCCGTGCGGTGGAGGAGGCACAAAGGATTGCCGACGAGGATGCCGAGGCATGCCGCAGAATCGGCGAACACGGTGCACCTCTCATTGCCCCCGGAGCGCGGATTTCGACGCACTGCAACGCTGGATGGCTGGCATTCGTCGACTGGGGTTCCGCCCTCTCTCCCATCTATGTTGCACACCGGCAGGGAAAAAAGCCTTTCGTCTGGGTGGATGAGACCCGCCCCCGCCTCCAGGGATCGAGACTGACAGCGTGGGAGCTGAGTCAGGAGGGGATACCATTCCGAATCCTCTGTGACGGGGCCACCGCTTCCATCATGGCTCGAGGGGAAGTGGACCTTGCCATCGTGGGTGCCGACCGAATTGCAGCCAACGGAGACGTGGCGAACAAAATCGGAACCTATCCCCTGGCACTGGCGGCCCGTGAAGCAGGTGTCCCTTTTTACGTGGCCGCTCCCTCCTCCACCATCGACGAGGCGTGTTCTTCCGGCACCCACATCCCGATCGAACGCAGGAGCGCGGACGAAGTCTTGTGGATCTCGGGGCAGACCGAATCCGGAGCCACCACGCGGGTCCGGGTGGCCCCACCCGATGCCCAGGCGGAAACTCCGGCATTCGACGTCACCCCGGCGCACCTGATCTCGGGTATCATCACCGAGTTCGGATTGATCGAAGCAACCTCTGAATCCATCGCCCGGGTCGTTCAGGAACGCCATGCGTCCTACCACCACAGACAGGCCACTGACCAGTGATGGAACGAGGTTACGGTGAGGTTGACAGGGTATGCAATATTCGGTATTAGGTAGGAGTCTCGGACGCTGTGTCGTCCCGGCTCAGCGCGCATGATTGCGGGCGTACCGCCCACGGTAACCTGCCTGGACGGTGTCGAACCCGAGCGAACCGCCAGACAGATGAGGAGACGACATGAACGACCAAGGCCAATCTGCCACGACCGGCCCGCTGGATCTTCTCGAAGCGCTTCCAATCATGATCCTCGACGTGGACCGCGACGGGAACCTCCTGTTCGCCAACCGAAAGGTCCGTGAGCGCCTCGGCCTGCCGGCCGAACTGGACGACATCACCCTCGACGACATCCTCGACGCCCCCAGCGCCAAGGAAGCCCGCAAGATGCTCGAGGAACTCTTCGGAGGGGAAAGCGACATCACGGCCACGTGGAAAGTGAAACCCACCAGCGGACGCGAATTCCTGGTGGACAGCAACGCGGTCTCCATCTACGAAAACGGATATCCGACTCGAGTCCGAGCCTATCTCCACGACGGAAGCGAGACCGCAGCAGTCGTCTCCCCGACAGCGTCCGCAGCCAGCAGCCAGCTTCGAGACGCGCTCAAGGAAGAACAGGAGTACACCAAGGCCCTGATCCAGAAATCGGGCATGCTCGTCTACATCATCGACACCAAGGGTCGTATCGTCGAAATCAACAAGAAGATGGAGACGGTCACCGGATTCAACCGCGAAAACACCCCTACCCTCGAAAAACTTCTCGAGGGCATGTACCCGGAGCCAAAGTACCGGGCCATTGTGCAGCGAATCCACGAGAACATGTACAAAAACCAGCACATCCGGGAAACCGAGCTGGCCATCAGCACCCGGAGCGGGGAGGTCAAGAACATCTCGTGGTCCACGGCACGCCTGAAGAACGCTCGAGGCCAGGTGCATGGGTTCATTGCAATGGGGTTCGACCTGACCGAGAAGAAGCGGCTCGAGCAGTGGGTCAAGCTCCAGGCGTCCTGTTTTGAGCGGGTATCGGATGCGGTGGTTGTGTCGGATCTGAAAGGGCACATCATCAACTGGCTTGGGCGTGCGGAGCGGCTGCTTGGGCACTCTGCCAAGGAAGTGATCGGGAAGGAGCTTTCGGTGCTGTTTCCCGAGGAAGACCGGGAGGAGATCGGCCGGTCCATGGCCGAGGCCATCGACAAGGAGGGCCGCTGGAGCAAGGAACTGACAGTACTTCACGCGGACGGCAAACCCTTGCTCGTGCGGTTCGAGTCCACGGTAATCTTCAACGAGAAAGGCGCGCCGATCGCCCTGGTTTCCATCGTTCATGATGAAACCAAGGAGAAGGAGTATCAAGAAGCGCTTTCTGCTGCCAGGCAATCAGCGGAGGAATACCAGGCGCAATTGGAGGCTCGCAACGAGGCCTACGAGGAGGCCCAGGTCCACATCGAGAAACTGGAGAAGCGGGTCGAGTACCTCAGCAACAAGGTCCGGGACATCGAGCAGGAGGCAAACCGACTGGCCAGCGGACGAGTTGCCCTGGAAGAGGCCATCAAGGAACTATCCATTTACCAGCTTCAAATTCAGAACACCCGCGCGTCTGCCATCGTCACGCTGGACACGTCGGGCGTCATTCTGACCTGGTCGAGCGGCGCAGAGGATCTGACGGGGGTCAAGACCAACGACGCCATCAACCAGCACCAGGACGAGGTGCTGAAACTCGAGGAATTTGACTGGGAGAGCCTTCAGGCCGAGGCCACGGAGAAGGGACAGGTGGTGGTGCCGTGCACCTTGACGCGGGCGGATGGCCGGAAGCAACCCATCGTGTTGGAGCTTTCCGTACTGACCGACGAGGAGGATCGGCCGATTGGGTTCGCGGAAATCGTACTGAAGCCCCTGGTGCCGGCGGAATTGGAGACCGATCTTCTGGAATCCAAGAATCTCGGAATCGTGGGGCAGTTGGCCGGAGGCATGGCGCGGGAAGTCGGCGACGCCTTTTCCGCCCTCGAGACCAACGTTCGCCGGCTGCGTGGCTACATTCGGGACATCAAGCGCGTGGTCGAACTCTACCGGAGCGGTGCTCGCAATCGAGACATCGAGGCATTCATCCGGAACGTGGATCTGGCGTCCATCCTGAGCGACCTCGACTTCCTCTTCGACGAATCGACCGAGAACCTGGCACGAATCCGCAACCTGTCTCGAGATCTCGCGGACATCCTGCCGGGCCAACCGGACCGGAAGGATCCATGCAACCTCAACGACATGGCGGAATCGGCGGTTTCCCTGGTCGATGCAGAAGTTTCAAGTCGGGCACACATTGAGAAGGACTACGCCGCGCCCATCCTGGTGTCCGTGCACCGCAGCACCTGTGTACGGGCCATGGTGAACCTGCTGCTGGCGTCGGCACGCTCGTTCGACAAGCGCGATCCCAAGGCGAACGAGATCTGGATCCGCACGGCGTTGGACGGGGACCAAGGGGTTCTGGAGGTCACGCACAACGGGATGCCGCTCCCCGAGGACATCGCCGAACATCTGGACGACTTCTCCTACCTGGCGACCAGTGGCGGGCTTCCCTATCTGGCCCTTGGGACGGCCAACCGCCTCATCCAATCGCTTGGGGGCGAGCTGACCGTGGAGAGTCATCCGGAAGGGGGGGCCAAGTTCCACGCCATGCTGCCTTGTGCCGACGTGGACCCGGTGACCCTACCCCCGGAGAAAGAAGCGGGTGAACGGCGACCGGTGCTTTTCGTCGATGACGACAAGAACCTGCTGAGGAGTTTCCGCCGCTATTTCGAGCCCTGGTATGAAGTGCTCCAGGCCAACAGCGCGGAGGAGGCGGTGCGTGCGCTGGAGGTCCGTCAGGACTTTGCAGCGGTGGTGTCGGATGTCCTGATGCCCGAGGAGCACGGTCTGGCGTCTCTGGCCGACATCGGCGAGAAGTATCCCGGCGTTCGGGACCGGATGATCTGTCTCGTTCCTCCCGATCTGTCGGAAGAGGGGCGCACCAGATTGCTGGACATGTCCTGTGCCACGGTGGGGAAACCGGTCGACATGGCGTCCTTGAAGACAATCGTGGACCTTGTGGCGCGGTCGAACCAGTCCTAGTGTCCGTTCGACCGGATTGCGTGAAGCGCTTTCCGGACTTCTTCCACGAGCTTCTTGTCTCTCAATGAAGTGGCGATGGTGAGAGCTTCCTCCAGGACGGCCCCTGCGCGTTCCGGTTCCCGTTTCGCGATGTGAAGCCCCTCGAGCCACCGACCGGTGGCGACCCACTCCGGCAAGTGGAACTCGCTGGCCATGGCCACGCCTTCCTGAAGCATTGCCATACCAGACTCGCTGTCTCCGCCCTCGGCCTTGATGTAGCCCATGTACACCAGATTGGACGCTTCCCCCATCGCCCAACGGTACTCACGCGCCATGTTGCGCGATTCACGAAAGTAGGTGTAAGCCTTGCCCAGCTTGCCCTGGCGGAAGTAGAGGTCTCCGATGTTGTGGTAGTTGATGATGGCGCCCCGCATGAATCCGGCGGACATCAGGATTTCGCCCGAGTGGCGATAGGCGTCCATGGCCGGGGAATACTCGCCCAGGAAGCAGTGCGTATTGCCGATGTTGTTGAGGATCCGGCCACTCAGGATGGTGTCGCTGGCCTCCCTGGCCAGTTCCAGGGCACGGGAGAACTGCTGCAAGGCTCCCGCGTACTCACCCACACGAATCCGGTAGGTCCCTTTTCCTCTGAGCAGTCGGGCAATCGCCACGGGATTCCCGAGCCTGGACGCCAGTTCCAACCCCTTGTCGAACGCTCGTGCGCTCGCCTCGTTCTCTCCGGCCTCCAGGTAGAAGGAGCCAAGAGCGTCGAGCACCATGCAGGAGAGTTCCAGGTCTCCCTGGGCCTCGCTCAGCTCGAGGGCGTGCTCCAGGTAGCTCTGGGCCAGGAAGCGGTCGCCCAGATCCGCGCGCACACGGCCCAACTCGAGGAGCAGTTTGGCCTCCAGAATGGAGTCTTCCACGTCGGAGGCATAGTCCAACCCGCGCTCGAGGGTCAACTCAGCCCCATCCCGGTCGCCGAGGAATCCCTGAAGTTGGCCTGCCTTGAGCGAAAGCTCGGCGGTCCTTCGGAGCACATCGATCTCGTCCCCGGCCACGTCGCTGTCGCGAAGCAAGTCGATGGCTTTCTGATAGAAATCGATGGCCTTGGAGAAAAACTCCTCATTGCGGTATCGGTCCCCGGCGAGGCCGGCGTAGCGCGAGGCCTTGACCAGTTGCCCGGCCGCCTCGAAGTGGTGGAAGATCTCCTCGGCATGTCGCCGCAGATCTCCTTCCCAAAAGCTCTCCAGGGTCTCGGCGACGCGCTGATGGTAAAGCACCCGCCGCCGATGGAGCAGCTTGTTGTAGACCACTTCCCAGGTCATGTGGTCCCGGAAGGTGATCCGCCGTTCGTCTGTGACGACCAGGTCTCGCTCCCGAAGCTCCCGCACCACGGACTCGAGCGCCTCTCCGAGCATGGTCACCTGGCGAGCCACGTCCCAATCAGCCCGTCGGCCGATGACGGCCAGCACCTCCACCACGTCACGCCCTGCTTCAGACAGGCCGTCCACGCGCGACTCGATGAGTCCCTGAACGGTTGGCGGGACCCGCGAGGCCGCGTGAGCGCCCACTTCCTTCACCCGGCCGTCCGTCACCACCAGGTGACCGCCCTCCACCAGGAGCTTCACCAATTGTTCCAGATGCAAGGGGTTTCCGTCGGAGCGGCGGTATAGCTCGGCAGCCAAGGACGAAGGGATCTCCTCCACCCTCAGGATCCGGCGTGCCATCTCGGTCGTGCTCTCCTGGTCCAGGCGCTCGAGGGTCATCTCCTCGAACCAGGCCTCGTTTGCGAAAGGAGGCTGGAACCCGGAGCGGTACGTGACCAGGAGCAAAAGAGGGAGCCCGGAAGCGGTTTCCGCAATGTCTGCAACCAGTCGCAGGGAAAGCGGGTCCATCCACTGGAGGTCTTCGATGAGAACCACGTTGGGCCGATCCGCGCACATGCCCCGCACCAGGCGCCGGAACGCGCGAAAGATACCCTCGTGTCCCTCCTGGGAACGGTGAAGCGGCGTGTGGAGGTCATCGAACGGTTGAAACAGCGACGCCAGGGACTTCCGGTCGATCTCATCCAGACCTGCCTGAGAGAGGGTGGCGAGTTTTTCCACGACCTGTTCGGCCGAATCCCCCGAGGTGATCCCACACCAACTCCCTATCATGTCACGAAAAAGAGCCAGAGGCGTCTCCCGCTGGCGATATAGAGCCACCCCAACCCACCAGCCCACGTCACTCTTCTTGATCAGACGCCCCACCTCGCGGCCGAACCGCGACTTGCCGATTCCAGCCTCGCCGGTCACACCGAGCACGAACCCCTTCCGCTCACTCACCCGCGCCAGAGCCCGACGCAACGTCTGGAGTTCGGACTTGCGGCCGTACCACCGCTCGCCTCCCCCCTGCCCACCACCGCCTTCCCCGGCCCGGTCCGGATTCGGTCGCTCCGAAATCAGCCGATGGACCTGCACCTGCCCACTTCCCCATCCGACCGCAACCGGTGCTTCCTCCTCAAATTCGAACCGGCGCGCACACAGTTGCCTGACCACCTCGCTCACCAGAATGCTTCCCGGGTTACCGCCCAGTACAACCCGTTCCGGCAACCGGGCCGTATCACCCAGGGCGAGACACCGGGGGCAGGTGGAAGCGGCACTCACCAACGCCGGCCCCTGGTGCACCGCCGCGGTCACATCGAGAGACACGCCGCGCTCCTTGCTGAACCGCGCCACCGCTTCCTTCAAGGCCTGCGCACACGCCACGGCCCGCTCTGCATCGTCCTCCTGGGTGCGAACCAGACCCCACATGGCATAGACCCGGTCGTTCACCACCCGGTCGATGATGCCCCCATGCGCGGTGACCAACGTGTCGAAGTACTCCAACAACTCCAGATGGAGTCTCAGATAGTCGTCGTCGGGCATCTGGAGGGAGAGATCCAGGAGTCCATGAGGGTCGACGAGGAGCAGGATCACGTTGCGCTTGGCGTAGTCCTGGACCGAGACCGGGAGCAATTGGCCTGTGGGACGTGTACGGTTCGGATCGAACGGTCCCACCGCCCGCTCGGCCCCTGTGGAGGTCTCGTCACCGGCCTCGGTGATGGAAATCCCAGTGGGAGTGGAAACCTCGCCACCCATCCGGTCGATGGCCCCAAGCAGGGCGGTCAATCCCGACGAATCGTGCTCACGGTCGATCTCCTCGGCGAAGAGCCGGCGCATGAACTTGCTGGCCTCCTGGGCCGTGACGATGTCCCCCAGCTTGAACGACAGGTCCGTCAGCTCCTCATAGAGTTCACCGGCCGATTGAAACCGGTCGTCGGGATCCTTGGCCAGCAGGCGCATCAGGATGGCCTCCAGGCCCGGGGGGAGGTCTGGCCGAAGTTGCCCAGGTGGTACGAACTTCGCCCCTCGAACGGCTTCCAGCTTGCCCACCAGATCCTGGCCCTGATAGGCCTTGCGTCCAGTCAAAAGTTCGTAGCACACCAACCCAAGGCTGAACAGGTCCGACCTCGAGTCCATGTTCCGGCCTTCCGCCTGCTCCGGAGACATGTAGGCGTACTTCCCACCCACTCGCCCTTCCGGGGAGTTTCCCATCAATTCTGAGGTGATCCGGGCGATCCCGAAATCCACGATCTTGACTTCGCCCTCAAAGCTCACGATCACATTGTGAGGACTGATGTCACGATGGATGATTTTCAAGGGCTTGCCGGACCGATCCGCCTTGCGGTGGGCAAAGTCCAGACCTCGAGACACTTCGGCGGCGATGTAGAGCAGCAGAGGGATGGGCACGGACTGCCCCTTTTCCCGGCACATGCGCAGCACCTGCATCAGGTCCCGGCCATGCACGTACTCCATGGCGATGAAGTAGTCTTCACCCTCCTTGCCCAAATGAAACACCTGGGCGATGTTGCTGTGGTTGAGGCTGACCGCGATTTTGGCCTCATTGATAAACATCGACACAAACCGCGGGTTGTGTGACAGATGCGGGAGGATACGCTTGATGACCACGAGCTTTTCAAAGCCCTCGATCCCGTAGGATTTGGCTTTGAACACTTCGGCCATGCCGCCTGTCGCAATCTTGTCGAGCAGCAAGTAGCGACGTGCAAATGGCCTTGGCTTGAACATCCTTCAACCTGAGACATGCTCCGGCGCAGAGTCTGGCCCCCCTTCTGCGCCCGGGAGAGGAAGACATGGTATCAGCCCGACAACCCGAGGGGACGGCAACAGTTGAACGATAGCACCGGCACAGGCGGTTTTCAAGACGCTGACAGGAAATATCCTGACCGGGAGTCTTGACATGTGTCGCGACCGCGTCTATAAAACCCAGAATCCTGCTTGGCCGGGGAGGGGAGTGGGCGAACCGTTTGCCCACGAACAGCTTCCTGGCGCCGACACGTTCCCGTCCGGGACTCTGCACATCGAGTGTCGCAGAGCTTGGCGTGATCCGACGAGCGACTTTCCTGGGCGGAGAGTCGCCGTTTGCGTTTCTGACACAAGGACCGCCGCATGAGCAACTACGCCCACAAACCGCCTGGCGAGGGGTTGGAAGAGGAATTCGGCCGTATCCAGCAAGTGGCCATCCTTCCCCTCCGCAACGTAGTCCTTTTTCCCCAGATGATGGCCCCTCTGGTCGTTGTCCGGGAGTCTTCCACCGGTCTGGTGGAGGAGACGGTGCGCACGGGGGGTGTCCTGGGTTTTGTGGCCCAGCGTGATCCCGATTTGGAAACTCCGAGTTTCGAGGACCTGTACGAGATGGGCACCATCGGGTCCATCTTGAAGATTTTAAAGTTCCCGGACGGAGTCCAGCGTATCCTGGTGCAGGGAATCCAGCGTTTCAGGGTCCGTCGGGTGGTGGAAACGCAGCCGAACCTGGTGGTGGAAGCGGAGTTGCTCTCGGAGCAGGATCCGGATGAGACGAGCGAGCTGCTTGCCCGCGACTTGGTGGAGAAGTTTCGGCGTTTTCACAACCAGTCTGCGACATTGCCCCCCGAAATGGACATGGTGATCAACAACATCGAGCATCCGGGGCGGCTCGCCGACTTTGTGGCATCCAACCTGAATCTTCCTGTTCATCTGATTCAGGAAGTGCTGGAGCTGGTGGAACTGAACGAGCGCCTGAAGAAGGTGCTGTGGATGCTGAACCGTGAGCTTTACTACCTGGAGATCTCCGACACGATCCAGAAGGAGGTCCAGGTGGCGATGGACAAGAGCCAGCGCGAGTACTATCTCAAGGAGCAGATCAAGGTCATCCGCCGGGAACTCGGCGAACTGGACGTAATGTCGGACGAGATCGAGGACTTTCGGAAGCGGATCAAGAAGGCGCGCATGCCCTCGGAAGTGGAGAAGGAGGCGAAGCGAGAGCTGGATCGCATGGCGAAGATCCATCCGGAAGCGGCGGAATATACGGTGTCGCGCACCTACCTGGACTGGCTGGTTAGTCTGCCGTGGAAGAAGGTGACGCGAGACAATCCGGATTTTGCGAAGGTCCAACGAATCCTGGACGAGGATCACTTCGGTCTGGAGAAGGTCAAGGAGCGGATCGTGGAGTATCTTGCGGTCCGCAAGCTCAAGGCGGATACCAAGGGACCGATCATCTGTTTTCTGGGTCCTCCCGGGGTGGGCAAGACCTCTCTCGGCAAGTCGATCGCCCGTGCGTTGGGGCGCAAGTTCGAGCGTATCTCCCTCGGGGGAATCCGGGACGAGGCGGAGATTCGAGGGCATCGGCGGACCTACATCGGAGCCATGCCGGGCCGAATCATCAAGGCGATCAAGCGTTGTGGGACGCGAAACCCGGTGTTCATGCTCGACGAGATTGACAAGGTGGGCACCGACTTTCGGGGCGACCCCGCGTCCGCCCTGCTGGAGGTTCTCGATCCGGAGCAGAACAATACGTTCACGGATCACTACCTCGACGTCCCGTTCGATCTCAGCCAGGTCATGTTCATCGCCACCGCCAACGTACTTGATCCGGTCCCTTCGGCGCTCAAAGATCGGATGGAGGTCATCGAACTGCCGGGATACATCGAAGAAGAGAAGGTGTCCATAGCCATGGACTACCTGATTCCCAAGCAACTTGTGGAGCACGGTCTGTCAAAGGACCAGGTAGAGATCACCCGGGAAGCGGTGGTGGAGATCATCCGGCACTACACGTCGGAGGCCGGGGTACGTGGCATGGAGCGGAAGCTGGCGAGGATCCTGCGCAAGGTGGCCAAGCAGGTGGCGCTGAACGACCGTGAGAAAAAGACCATCACCCCGGACAACCTGGAGACCTATCTGGGGCCGATCGAGTATTTTTCGGACATTGCCGAGCGGGTGGACATTCCCGGCATAGCCATCGGGCTGGCCTGGACGGCCACGGGAGGAGACATCCTGTTCATCGAAGCCTCCAAGATGCGGGGCAAGAAGGTTTTCAAGATCACGGGGCAACTTGGAGACGTGATGCGGGAGTCGGCGGAGGCGGCGCTGACCTACCTTCGCGCCAATGCGGAGCACCTTGGGCTGGCTCCTGACGTATTCGATCAGTTGGACATCCACGTGCACGTGCCGGCCGGAGCAATCCCCAAGGACGGCCCTTCCGCCGGCGTGACACTCTTGACCGCGCTCACATCTCTCATGCGTGGAGAGGTGGTGCGTTCAGACCTGGCCATGACCGGCGAGATCACGCTTCGGGGCAAGGTGCTCCCGGTTGGAGGAATCAAGGAGAAGGTGCTCGCCGCCCGCAGGGCGGGCATTCGCGAGGTTGTCCTGCCGACGAGAAATCGCAAGGATCTGGTGGACATTCCCGCGCCTCTTCAAGAAGGAATGACCTTCCATTTTGTCGAAAACGTCGACGAGGTGATCCAGCTTGCGTTGGGCGTGCAACTCGCTCCACGGGCCGGCACCACGCCCGAATCGACCGAGCGTGCCGCCGGGGGACCTCAGGACGGCCCGCACAACCATGGCGCCTGAGCCGGTTCATGCCTTTGCCCAAATATCTCACGAACTTCCGCGGCTCCGCCGATTCGGGTTGACGCTCGTCGATACGCCTACATATAATTGGGTCAGTGTTTCCGCCGGTAACCACACGATGAACGAACTCAGGCATGGGCAAATTCGATCTGACAGGGGGCATAAGCTGCTCGTTTTGCCACAAGAACCAGCGCGAGGTCGACAAGATCATCGCGGGGCCCAAGGTGTATATCTGCAGCGAGTGCATCAGTCTCTGTAACGACATCATCAAGGAAGACGACCCCTTTCAGCCCATCCACTGGGGACATCAACGTATCCCACCGCCAGCCAAGATCAAGGCCTTCCTCGACAACTACGTTGTGGGCCAGGAACTCACCAAGAAAAAGGTCTCGGTGGCCGTCTACAACCACTACAAGCGCATTGAAATCCGGGAACGCGGCGCATCGGACGTGGAGATCGCCAAGAGCAACGTGCTCATGCTCGGCCCCACCGGCACCGGAAAGACGCTCCTCGCCCAGACCCTCGCGCGCTTCCTTGATGTTCCCTTCGTTATCGCCGATGCGACCAGCCTCACAGAAGCCGGGTACGTGGGCGAGGACGTGGAAAACATCATCCTCAGCCTCTACCAGGCCGCCAAGGGCAACGTCGAGCGCACGTCCAAGGGTATCGTCTACATCGACGAGATCGACAAGATTGCGCGCAAGAGCTTTACCACCTCGGTGAACCGGGATGTCTCTGGAGAGGGCGTGCAGCAAGCCCTGTTGAAGATCCTGGAAGGCACCCAGGCGAGTATCCAGGTTCGAGGCAACAAGAAGCTTGCGAATCAAGAATACATTCAGATCGATACAACCAACATACTCTTCTTCTGTGGTGGTTCGTTCGATTCCCTCGAGAAGATCATCGAGGCTCGGATCGGGAAAAAGTCGATTGGATACAAGCCTCGGTCTGAAGGGGGTGAGGAGGAGGAGCGTCCTCTTTTGAGTCACGTGACGACGGAGGACCTGGAGAAGTTTGGCTTCATTCCTGAGTTTATTGGTCGTATTCCGGTGATCACGGCCCTGGAGGAGCTGAGCGAAGCCGATCTTGTGGAGGTGCTGACCCGTCCCAAGAACTCGCTGGTCAAGCAGTACCAGAAGCTATTCAAGTTCGAGAATGTGAAGCTCACCTTCACCGACGATGCCCTGAGGGCGGTTGCCCGGCGGGCATACGAGCGTGGGTCCGGGGCTCGAGGTCTCCGGGCGATTCTCGAGTCTGTCATGCTGGACATCATGTACGAACTTCCCTCCCTTACGCAGGTGCGGGAGTGTATAATCGATGCGGGGACGATCGAATCCGGGGAAGGTCCACGTTTTGTTTTGCGAGGCCAGCAAGGCCACGCCTGATCCCGCCTGATCTATACTGTGTTCTTGTGTCCCGGGGCACATTTTTTCTCTACCAACCTGGGTGGTATGTGTGACGAATCGTGCACGTGCGGGGAGTGCGACCTTGTGTTATAATGGAGTGCCTGGAGATTGAATCGGAAACCGCGGGCACCGGGAGGCCGGTGTTTGCCTGGGAAGGGGTGGGAGGCCGCCCGCGGCGGGGACCATGTGGTGTCCCTCTCGTCGCTTCCCTGCATGAACCATCCGGGAAGTCATGGATGTCGTGTCGAAGATCGATCGCCCGATAAGCGTCCTGCTGGTGGAGGACGATCCCGGGTTGCGCAAGGCGGTTCAGAAGGAGCTGCTGGCGCGCAACTTTGGGGTGAAGGCAGCGGGGAGTGCGGAGCGGGCCCAGGAATATGCCCGGAAGGAGGAGTTCGACGTCATCCTGCTGGATCTTGGGTTGCCTGGCATGGATGGGCTGGGCTTTCTGAAGCAACTGAGCGAGGAGCTTTCGCCGCCCCAGGTGATCATCATGACCGGGGAGGCGCGATTCGAGAAAGCGGTACAGGCGTTGCGGCTGGGCGCCTACGACTACATTGTCAAGCCGGCGGACACCGACGTGCTGGAGGTGCGCGTGCGGCAGGCGGCGCAGAAGCGGCGTCTGATGAAGGAAGTGGTTCGTCTCCAATTTCTTCTTGCCGAACGGAATCCGGTGGTCACGCCGGTGGGGAAGAGTCCGGCGTACCAGAAAGCGCTGACGTTGGCGCAGATGGTGGCGCCTACCGAGACGCCGATTCTGTTGCTGAGTGAGACCGGCTCGGGCAAGGAGGTGATGGCCCAGTACATCCACCGAATCAGTCTTCGACGGGACGGTCCTTTTGTGGCCATCAACTGTGCAGCGATTCCAGAGAACTTGATGGAGAGTGAGTTCTTCGGGTACGAGGCGGGCGCGTTCACCGGGGCGACCCGTCGCCGGCCGGGCTACTTCGAGATGGCGGAGGGGGGGACCATCTTCCTGGACGAGATCGGGGAGATGGATCTTGGATTCCAGTCGAAGCTGCTCAGGGTTGTGGAGACCGGGACTTTTTTTCGGGTGGGGGGCACCAAGCCGGTGAAGGTGGACTTCCGGATTATCTCGGCGACCAACCGGGACCTGTTGAAAGAGGTCAACGAAGGCCGGTTTCGGGCCGACCTCTATTACCGGCTCCAGGGATTCGACATCCGTATCCCGCCGTTGCGCGAGCGCAAGGAGGACATCCCGTTTCTGGTGGAGCATTTTCTGGGCTCTCGAAAAGGCCCGCCAGCCAAGATCACGCCCGAGGCGCTCGAGTGTCTCACCAAGGTACCCTGGCCAGGCAATATCCGCGAATTGTTCAACGTGCTGGAGAAGGCGCTGATCATGGCACAGGGTGAGCCAATCTCGGTCAAGCACCTCCCCCTCGAAATCACCCAGGCGGCTGCACCGCCTCCGCCCCCTTCCCCCACGCCCGAACCGGCTCCGGAGCGTGCGCCGGAGCCCGACCCCCCGACCAAGTCGCTGGCCGAGGTGGAGAAGGAGTACATTCTGAGGGTTCTCGAGCATGTCGGGGGGCACCAGGGTCGGGCCGCGTCGGTGCTGGGTATCTCACCTCGAACCCTGTACCGGAAGCTCAAGGAATACGGTCGCACGTGAGGCGGGCCTTTCGACGGTGGTCTCGAGTTCGGCCTCCACTGGGTCCCGGTTCAAGCGGAAGTGTCGGAATCTGAAGGCGGGTCTCGAGTCACGACAGGCAGGCAGAAGACGAACATGCTGCCGCCGCCGGGCACGTTTTCGGCCCACAACCTTCCACCATGTTCGGCGACGATTTCCTGTGCGATGTTCAGGCCGAGACCGGTTCCCTGCTTTCGTGTTTCCTGGTCTCCAGACTGGGTGAAGCGTCCGAAGACTCGATTGAGGTCTTCGGGGGCGATACCTGGCCCGCTGTCGATGAACCGGACGGCCAGATAGCGGGTTTCCGAGAGCCGCTTTCCTTCCCCAAGCGTCCGGGTGGCCCACGACTCCTGGGTCGCGCGATGGCTCCCGAACTGGCTTCCAGCCAGAGCACGATGTTCAAACGTCTCGGTTGTGATCCGGACCCGTCCCCTGGGAGGGGTGAACTTCAGGGCATTGCTGAGCAGGTTGGTGCAGACCTGAATGAGCCGGTCGAGGTTTCCGTAAACCCGTTCCACCTCGGGCTGAAGTTCCACCGTGACCCGGATGTTTTTTTCCTCTGCCAACGGCTCGAGTTCCCGGACGGAAGCCCGGATGGCCTCGGAAACGTCCAGTTCCTGCATCTGCCACGCCACCTTGTCTGCCTCCATCATGGCTAGGTCGAGGATGTTTCCGATCATGCGGTTGAGCCGATATCCTTGCTCTCGAATGGCCTCCAGGCTTTCGCGTTGTTCATCGGTCAGGTTGGACGCGCCGCGCAGCAGTTGCTGGGTAAACGCGATGGTGGCGGAGATGGGGCTTCGGAACTCGTGCGCCAACATGCTCATCAAGTCTGTTTTGCGCCGCAATGCCTCAACCAACTTGGCATTTTCGAGCGAGACCGCAGCAGCGTCGCAGAGCGCCTCCAGGAGGGAGACGTCTGCCTGGTAGAAGCTCTCAGTGACCTTGGAGCTGTCCACGTAGATCAGTCCCAGAATCCGGTCTCCCCGCTTGAGTGGGGCGCACATGACGGCTCGAAGTCCCAGTTCCACCACGCTGGCCTGCATGCGGAGGTCGAACTCCTGCTCCACATCCGTGACGGCAATGGCTGTCCCGGTGTCGAGGACGCGGTTGAGGACGGTGGACGAAAGCTGTGCCACCTTTCCCCGTTCCAACTCCAGTCGTGGGATGTGCATGGTGAGGTGGAACACCGGTTTTCCGTGCTCATCAAGCAGGATGACGAACCCCCGCTCGGTCTGGGTCAGTTCGATAGCTTTTTCCAGCACCTTGCGCAACAGAGGTTCGATCTCGATCTCGGCGCTGAGACCTCGAGTCACATCCAGGAGGAGCTGGAGTTTGCGGAAGGCGGGGGTTCCCTTTCCGGCCAGACCGCCGAGGCCATCGAGGGCTTCCTTGGTTCTGGCCAGGTCCCATTCGGCCCCCAGTCTCCGGAATGTTTCCTCCCCGAAGCGGAGCGACGTCTCGGCTTCACTGGGGAATCCCATCTTGGCGTAGGCGATTCCTTGCCAGTACTTGAGTCGGGCCCGTTCCAGGTCGGCCTTGGCCGCTGTGAGGAGTTCCTCCCCGGCACGAAAGCTCTGGAGTGCCCGATCGGTCATGTTTCGGTAGGCAGCTTCGACCCCGCGGAGCCCCAGCAAGACGCCCTCCTCCCGGGGCGACTGCGCCTCCTGAGCCAACGCGATGGCCTCATCCACCGTCCGTCGGACCCGGCCCAGGCGATTCTCCTCGAGATGAAGCTGAGCGAGCCGGCGCATCTGGGTGACCACGTCTTTTTTCCGGTCCAGGACATGGGCGAGGCGCGTGGCGCGCTCCAGCAAGCGGTGTGCTTCCTCGTGCTGTCCTTGCCGGGTCTTCACCTCGCCCAGGGTCCCCATCAGCGCAGGAAGTGCCTGCCGGAGGTTCGCCTTCCGGGCCAGGCTGAGCCCCTCGACCAGCACGGCCGATGCTCGCTCCAGCCGCCCTGCTTCCAGGTACACACCGCCCAGGTTGGTGAGTGCCCGAACCAGATCCTTTCGGGATCGCATGCGTTCGGCGATTTCCCGGTACCGTTCCCAGTAGTCGATGGCCTCGGTCCAGTCTCCCAGCCGGAAGTAGGCTGCGCCGAGGTTGTCGTAGCACTTGCCCACGAACGCCAGGTCACAGAGTTCTTCGTAGTGGCCGAGCGCTTCCAGCGTGGAGATGATGGATTCCGGCAGGGCACACCGCTGGTTGAGCACAACGCCGCGAATATAGTGCAAGTCTGCTGTTCTCTTGCGGATCTCCCGGATTTCAGAAGGACTCAGCGTGGTGGTCGAGGGGTGAGCGAGGTTCAATCCGCGGTCCACGTAGACCTCGGCTTCATCCAGTCGACCGCGGCTCACCGACACGTCCGCCAACGCAGACCAGAGGCGCATGGCCGGAGCCACCAGGCGCGGCAGGGGGTGGTCCCCGAGTTCTTGCAGCGCGGCCCTGGCGGTTTGTTCGGCTGCGTCCAACTGGCCGCTCATCAGCAAGAACGTGCTCCGGGCCCCGGCCAACTGAGCCAGTGTGCGCAGGTCTGTCCTGGGGACCAACTCGATGGCCCGGGACAGGGCTTCCAGGGCCTTGGCGAATTCGCCATATTCGCCATATACCGTGCCGAGTTTGCCGAAAATCCGCGCCCGGGCCGGCAGGGTTCCGGCCGGCGCCGACATCCACCCTTCTTCCCAGGGCGTGCTCGGGTGAAGGAGGGCGTGGTATTCTGCCAGGGCCTCTTCGACCTTGCCGAGCTTGAGCTTGAGGTCTGCGATTTTCTCCAATATGTCCGGTGGAGGCGTCACCCCGTAGCTTGTCGCCAGATCCACGAGTTGCTGGTACCGTTCCAGAGCAAGTCGGTAAGCCTGATTCTGCTCCGCCCGCAACGCCGCCTCGAGGCCGAACGTGCGGCCGGCGTCCAGGTCCTGCGCGGCCAGAAAGTGCTGGGCCAGGGCGTCCAGGACCCGGTCCGGCAGTTTGCGAGGGTCGTCGATGGTTCCAACCGAGGTCAGGAGGAATTCTCCAGCCCTTCGGTGAAGGGCTCGCCGACCCTCCAGGGGGAGGTGCTCGAGCAGATAGGGCCGCAGCCGTGGTTGCTGGAACCGCAGTCGGTCGGGACGCTCCTTGGAACGGAGCAACAGGCCCCGACGTTCGAGTCGCTCGAGTACGCCTGCCACCCAACCGCCTCCGCCCACGAAGCCTACCAGGAGCGCCTCATCGAACTCGACCCCCAGGACGGCTGCGGCCTCCAACAGTTCCCGCTCCACTGGACTCAACGGGTCCACGCGGCGCTGAAGCAAGGCCGAGGTACGAACCGAGCCTCGAGACGGATCCAGCACCTCGAACGCCCGTTCCTCCGACAGGTACCACCGGCCGCGCTCCAGGAAAAGGGCGCCCGCGTCCACCAATGATTCTATCGCCTCGCTCACCAGCGCCGGATTTCCCCCGGTGGTCCCCTCGATCTCCACGGCCAGGCGATTCAGGCCATGGGTCAATCCGAACAGGTCTTGCAGGATTCCTTCGAGGTCCTCTGCGTCGAGCGGAGGAAGCCGGATCACTTCCACGCCGCTGCGACCGGCGAGTTCCCGCTGCTCATCGCCCGAGTCGATCCAGTCCAGGTCCACGGTGGCACAGACCATGACCGGCGCCTCCGAGAGTCGCCATCCCAGGAGAGAGAACATGCCCTGGGTCAAGGGGTCTGCCTTGTGCAGGTCGTCAAACAGGATCACAAGGGGAAGCTGTCCTGCCAACTCGATGAGGAAGCTCGAAAGACCGTCCATCACGCCCAATGACTCGCTCGACGACCGGATCGGAGCGACCGGGGAGCGTTCCATATCGGAGAATATCTGCTGAAGCACCCCGTGGTTCCGTTCGATCAGGGACTCATTCTCCCTGGCCTCCAGCTTGACCGGTTGGGTCAGGAGTTGCCGGATCGGTGGCTGCCCGTTCACGTCCCCACCACGGGCCTCGAGCAGTCTGTGTCCTTCCCGTTGGACCAGGGGCTTGATTTCCTGGAGCAGGCGCGTCTTGCCACCGCCATCCTCGGCCTGGATCAAGAACATCCGACCGTGCATCGAGGTGGTCACGGTCTCCAGCGCCCGCCGAATACGGTCGAGCACGGCCTGGCGGCCGGCAGTGGGCAGCCCGGCAAGAGCGAGAGACGACGCCTGCAGGGTCCCGTCATGGCCGTCAGCCTCCAGGGCCTTCAATGCCTCCGTGGCCGACTGGGGACGACGCGAGGGCGCACGCTCGAGAAGCCAGTGGACCAGTCGAATCAGTTCGGGGGGACAGTCCGGGCGTAGAGCCTCCAGCGATGGGACCTCGTCCCGGATCTTTCGCTGGATCATCTCTCCCGGCTCCACGCCGTCAAAGGGGGTTTTTCCGGCGAGCAGTTCGAAGATCACGACCCCTGCGGAATAGAGATCGGACCGCTGATCCACGCGCTCATCCTGGAACCACTCCGGCGCCATGTAGGGCAGGGTTCCGCGGCGTCGCCCAGGATCGTCCTCGAGCCGGTGGCCGGCCAAACCGAAGTCGAGCAGTTTGATCCGATCTCGACCGTCTCCTTCTTCGACCAGGAAAATGTTCTGGGGCTTCAGGTCGGCATGCAGGATACCTCGAGCATGGATTGCAGCGAGGGCGGAGAAGAGTTGGGCAGCGATGTTGAGCACCCGGGAGATGGACAGACCTTCCGAGACCACCCCGGAGAGGGGGCGCCCCGGCAGATACTCCATGGTGAAATAGCGTAGCCCCGAGCCGTCCTGGCCGAAATCGAAGACCTTGACCACCTGGGGGTGGTTGATCCCGGCCAGCAGTTCGAACTCCCGGAAAAAGCCCTCCCGTCCAGCCTCATCCAGCAGTACCTTGAGTGCCCGCGTCTCGTTGTCGAGCAGGTCCTTCACCATCATCACGCGGGACCTGCGCCCGGTACCCAGCACCTTCAACGGCTGGTAGCGGCCGAATATCTTCGGAACATCCATCGCGACCCGTGCTGCGGCAATAACAACTGACCGCTCGTGCTGACAGAACCGCCCATGTCTCGCAAGCGCAGCCTGCTCCGACCCCATCCTCACCCGGGAGGCCTACGACATCATACCAAACCCCGAGGCGGTTCGCCGACCGGAATCTTCAGCCGCAATCCCGTCGAAGCGCATCCAGGATCTGCTCCCATTCGGTTGCCTCAATCTCCGGATCCGGAAGTCGCGTGCGCCACGCCCCCTCCGCCCAGGTACGCACCTCCTCCGGTTCGGCCGCAATCCGCTCCAGCAACACGCGCAACGCCCCCACGTCTCCCGGCGGCACCAGCATTCCGTTTTCCCCGGCACGAACCATCTCCGGAATCCCTCCCACCTCGCTGGCCACCACCGGCACCCCGACGCGAAAGGCCTCGGCAATCACCAGTGGCGCGTTTTCCATCCAGATGGACGGAACAATCAGCAGATGCAGGCGAGACAGCCAGTCCGGCACCCGATCAGGTGCCACCGGCGGCTCGAGCCGGGCGTGCGCAACGTGTGCCAACCGTTCCAGGCGGCGAGGATAGTTCGGTTGCCGGTGAAACAGAGGAGTCGGACCGGCCAACACCACATCCACCGCATCCCTGGACAGTTTCGCCGACGCTTCCAGAAGTACGTGTGGCCCCTTGGTCGGAATCATGGCACCCAGAAATCCAATGCGCAACGGCGGAAAAGGAGGAATTGACGGCCGCCTTGCAGGACGCGGCCCGACACTCTGCCGTACTAGGCAGATTGGTGTCTGTTTCACCCATGGCCGGAAGGAACGAATCATGTGGCGCGAAGGAGCGGTCAGCAACGTGCAGGCATCCAGGGCCTCCCAGGCTGCAGCGATACGACGGGCCATGGACCGCGCCGCCCCAATCCCGGGCCGGGACACGACCCGAGATCGCTCCCCGGCCGGCTGAACGGCTTGACGCCGATACCGGGAAAGCCGACCGCCCACGGTTTCCACGGCACCCCGCAATGCGGGCACGTGCCTGACGCCGGCACGTACGATCCGCCCGATGGGGCGGTCGAGGAGCACCTGATCCTCGAGGCAGCGGCCACAGCGGAACACGCCCGGGCCGGGACAGGGCTGCAGGGCCAGATCTATCAACTGCCCCCGAGGGCACACCAACCAATAGTCGTGCAAGGTCATCACCACTGGGATTCCTGCGCGCCGCGCCAGGGTCGGGAGTGCCAGGGACAGGCCGGTCAGGTGATGGAAATGAACGACGTCTGGACGCACCTCGGCCAGGAGTGCCCGAAACCAGGCTTCTGCCTCCGGGAGATGAAAGGTATCCAGGAAACGGTTGGGGGGAGTGAGGACGCGGCCGATCAAGCGTACCCCGAATTCGACCCGCCGGTGCTCTGTTCCGACCGGCCCGATGGTGTGGGGCATGGGGTGAAACAAGGTGACCTCGTGCCGGCGAGCGAGTCGGTGCGCGAGGGTGAGGGCCACCCGGCCTGCGCCTCCCACGCCGTAGGTCGGCACCATGTGTACCCCGATCAGCAACCGCATGTCGTCTCCTCTCCAGCGACATCGACCGTGTCGAGATTCCTTTCGTTCGGAATCCGGGACGCCTGGACCGGGCCTTCCCTGGACGCCCGTGTTCCCGGTCCGGATTCGAATTGACAGCCGGTGCCGGGTACCGTTAGGATAGCGGACCTATCCGAAAAGCGTCAGGGGGAAGTGCATGTATGCCATCGCCGTGGGACTTGCCAGCGGGATCCTGACAGCCTTGCTGGTGTCTCTTCGTTACAACGTGTACGCCATGGTTTTGACCGGGTCGCTCGTCGCCGTCCTGGTGTTCTTTCTCATCTCCCGGCACATGGTCAACAAGCTGCAAGCGTTGCAGCAGGCGTCGATCCGCCAGCTCGAGGGCCAGAAGTTTGATTTGGCGATCCGGACGCTGGAGTCGGGCTCCGGACTCTCGCGCTGGCTGCTTTACGGCCAGAGCCAGTTGAACGGTCAGATCGGATATATCTACTACATCCAGAAGAAGTATGACAAGGCCTTTCCCTATCTCAAGGATTCCTTCATCAAGAACTGGATGGCGCAGCTCATGCTTGCCGCGTGTTACTACCGGAAGAAGGATTTCAAGAAGATGGAGGAAGTGCTTGAGCGCACGGCAAAGAGCAACAAGAAGGTGGCGTTTGTGTGGGGTGTCTACGCCTATCTCATGTCGGCGACGGGGAAGAAGGAAGAGGCGTTGCAAGTTTTGGCTCGAGGCACAACGGCCTGCCCGGATGACAAGGCGTTGAAGGCGGTGCAACTCAATCTTCAGAACAAGAAGAAGATGAAGATGGGGAAATTCGGAGATCTCTGGTATCAACTTTGGCTGGAAGCTCCTCCCCAGCGCCTGCTTCAGGCGGCCCAGCCCCGGTTCTCAGCCTTTCGTCGACGCTGACATGCCCGAGCAGACCGAAACCGGGCCGGGTGGTTCCGAATACCGAGGGGGTCGCCCCGGCCCGCTCCCGTGCGGCCGTGGAATGATTTCAGGGGTGATTTCACGGTGTGATCAAGAGAAGTTTTCTGCTTCCTGCAGGATATCACTGGCCTTTTTTCCGCCGATTTCCTGCTGCAGGACGTCGTCGTAGTCGTCCGAGGTCTTGGCCACGTACTCCAACGTCTGCCTCAATTCCTCGTAGTCGAGGTTGTCCCCCAAGATGGTGGCCGCGAACGACAGGGTATTGTCATCGAACAGCAGGAAGGCACCGAAGCGGACTTCCGCATTGAGGCGGAGCAACCGCGCGGCCAGATCGCTGGTCATGTTGAAATCCTTGAGCAGGGTGGAGGCACATCGCACGTAGGTGCCGTATTCGTCCTCCAGCAGGCTCATCATGACCACTGTGGAGCCGTACTTGAAAAGGTACAACCCGTCCGGAGAACGGCGGGGCTCCACGCCCATCCGGTTCAAGTACCCGTTCACGCGCTCCTCGAGCACTTTCATGCGCGAACCCATTCCACACCCCGAAGAGCTGTTCGAGACGTTGTTGACCATGGCAAACCTCGCGACGGTCCGGCACCGCTCAGGAACTCGGTGCCGACGGTTGGCGACGACGGCCGGGGAATCTTTCCCGGGCGTATCCCCCTTCTAGCAAGGCGGTCTCGACTTGTCAACGGCGTTTGCAAGATACAGGTTGTGGCGGAGGGTATCGCAGGAGGCGTGCTCAAGAACCTACCGGCGACGCAGGACCTCCAGGTAGAGGTCCATGGTCTGCTTCGCATGGCGTTCCGGGCTGGCATGGGGACGAGCCGCGGCCGCCAGACGTTGGACCAGGGCGGGATCGGCGGCGAGTCGGGCCACCGTTTCGTACAGACCCGAGGCTTCCTCCGGAGGATAGAGCAGTCCATCCACCGCATCCCGGACATATTCGGGAATACCGCCGATCCGCGGTGCCAGTACCGGCCGGCCGCACGCATGGGCCTCGAGCACTGTCAACGGGGCGTTTTCGGGCCATCGACTGGGAAGCACGAGGAGATGATTCCGGGCGAACGCCTCGCCGATCGAGGCGGGAGGGCAGGGACCCGAGAAACGAACGTGGGCACTGGCGGCACGTCGAACCTGGGCAGTGTACCGTGGAAACACATCCATGTCTCCACACACTTCAAGGTCCACCCGAGGCTGCAACCGGGCGACCGCCTGGACCAGCGGCTCGAGGCCTTTGTGAGGGGCGGGTGTTCCCAGGAAGAGCAGCCGCAGTGGCGGCCAAGGAGGGAGGGCTTTCACCCCGAGGTCGGTTGGAGAAGGGTTCGGAAGGATACGCAGTTTTTCCCGAGGCAATCCTCGAGCGAGGAACCATTCTCCAAGGAACCGGGACGGAGAGACGAACCGATCCACGGTCTGAAACACCCGATTGACCTGGTGACGCCAGGCGGCCACATCGGGAATGAGCGCCGAAGGAGGGTCTGGTGATCCGGGGAGGTTGATCTTGCGGATCGCGGTTCGAACCGGATGAGGCAGGCGACGAAACAGCCGAAACGGCCATCCGGGCGGCAGGAACGGCACCTGCCCCACCTGTTGGGCGAGCTGCTCCAGGCCCCCTTCCTGGTGACGATGGTGCGCGTGGCATTCGGCGCACCGTTGCAGACTCGGCTCCTGGCACGGGGTGCCATCCGGATGGTCCACGATTCTGCCACTGGTGGGACAGGCGAGGTAGAAATCATGCAAGGTGAAGATGGTTGCCGCCCTCTTTTCAGCCGCGATACGGGGGAGGCTGAGAGGCAAGAATGCGAGGTGATGGAAGTGGACCACATCCGGCCGAAGTTCCTCGAGCACCCCGGCGAAGACACGCTCCGCGCCCGGATCGCTCACAGCACGCCGGAGAGGGCCATGGGGGTAATTCTGGACCATGCCGATCACGTCCAGACCCTGAACCGTTTCCCGCATGATTCCGTACTGAGGCCGTTCCGGGTTGCGCCTCGTGCAGAAGATGGTGACCTGGGCGCATTTCGAGAGGGCCTGACCGAGTCTGGCCACCAGGATTTCGGTCCCTGCCACCGCCTGGGGAAGGAAATCGTGCACAACGAAGAGGATCCGCATGGACATGGCGCCATTGTAGCATGAAGCGCTCGGCGCGACCTGGCCTCGAGCCATGCCCAGCCTGTGTCCACAGGAAAGCGAACTCTTCGACGTTCTACCAGCAGACCTGTGTCGTTTCTGGACGATCCACTTGCGGATCGGGCTACAATTCTGTTATCACTCTTGGGTTGATGTTTCCTGCACCATGCTTCACGGGAAGGATTCTGCGCCATGAAATCCTGGGCCGCCGCCTTGATATTCACCTCGTGCCTCCTCCCACTTCCCCTGGAGGCAGCTCCGACGTTTACCGGGAACGTCCCTGATGACTTTGACTCGACCGACCCTGCCACACTGGTCACGGAAGACACGGTTGGGGACGTGGGCGTCCCTTCCGGGCTTCCACCCGGGACGATCAGCGGTCTGGATATGGCCGCGGTCTGGTTTTTCTATGATCCGGCCACAGACATCCTTCATGTGGGGATCGAAACACCCGCCATTGCCGGGGACGTGGACGGGGACGGGGATCCGGGGGGGACGAGTCAAGCCCTCCAGGACAATCACGGCGTGGACCATCCTGATTTCGGAGACACCGAGACATTCAGTGTTTTCTTCGACACCGACGGAGATGGGAACCCGGACGTGATTGCCGGCAAGCCGTCCACGCGGGGCACGACCATCCAGGACTACGTCGTCTCCACCTTCAACCAATCGCTGGGGATCGCCTATGTGTCCCTGGACCTGGTCTTCGACACGGAACTCCCTGACCATCAAGGCATCATTTTCGGCAGTCCCACCGCCGATGCCCCACACCTCGAGTTCACGGTCGAGCAATTCTCGAGACTGCCTGGATTTTCGGCCGACCTCGACCCGTGGGCCGACCCCATTGAGTTCTCGTTTGGGTGCTACATGGGCTCTGCGGATGCGGTCGGCGTGGGCGTCGACTTCATCCTGGACGAGGGACAGACCTTGTTGGCAGCCCGAATCGAACCGCCCCTGGGATCCATCGACGGAAAGGTGTTTGAGGACTGGAACCTGAACGGGCAGGACGATGCCGGAGATGCACCGGCAAGCCAGGTTCAGGTGCTGCTCGACGGCGATGTGGACCGAGACGGCACGGTGGACCTTGTGCGCACGAGAACGGATGGGGACGGGCTCTTTCTTTTTTCCGATCTCGCCACCGGAACCTACACCGTAACTGTTGCGCCTCCTTTTGGTTTCTCGGTTGCACCTGCGTCGTTCGAGATTGAGCTGGCGCCACGAGAGTCGGCCACGGTCCCCTCGTTCGCGTTGCACCCCACGGACCAGGACGGGGACGGGATCTATGACGTGGTCGAAGGCACCGAGGACCAGGACGGGGACGGGGATCCGAACTACCTGGACACGGACGCGGACGGGGACGGCATCCCGGACGAGGTGGAAGCCGGTGGGGATGCAGGGGCGCCGCGGGACACGGATACGGACGGGACCCCGGATTTCCTGGACTCCGATTCCGATGCGGACGGGATCGCGGACGCGGTGGAAGCCGGGCCTGACCCCACGTCTCCGATTGACTCGGACGGAGACGGCCTCCCGGACTACCGCGACCTGGACTCGGATGGCGATGGTATCCCGGACCTGATCGAAGGCGGAGATGACCTGGACGGAGACGGAATCGCCAACTACCTGGACGAGGATTCGGATGGGGACGGTATCCTGGACGCAGCCGAAGCAGGCCCGGACCCAATCTACCCGACAGACACCGACGAGGACGGGCGACCGGACTACCTGGACGACGACGCTGACGGAGACGGCATCCTCGACCAGGTGGAAACAGACCAGGATTCCGACCAGGATGGCACCCCGAACTACCTTGACGACGATTCGGACGGTGATGGCATTCCGGACCGGGTGGAGACCGCGTCCGATCAGGATGGGGACGGGACGCCCAACTACCTGGACCTGGACTCGGACGCGGACGGGGTGGAAGATGCCCTGGAGGCGGGCGCCACCCCCGACTCACCCGCGGACCATGACGGGGACCAGACGCCCGATTTTCTCGATCTGGACTCGGACGCAGACGGCATTCTGGACCAGGTGGAGGGAGTCACCGATCCGGATGGAGACGGCATCCCTTGCTTCCTTGACGACGATTCGGATGGAGACGGAATCAGTGACCAGGCGGAAGCGGGCCCGGACCCGGCCCAACCGATCGACTCGGATGGCGACCTGGCACCTGACTACCTGGACCTGGACTCGGACGCGGACGGCATCCCGGACCAGGAGGAAACCGGTGCGGACAAGGACGGAGACGGCACACCCAATTTCCGGGATCTGGATTCGGACGGAGACGGCATTCCGGACAGCCTCGAGGCAGGTGCCGACCCCGGACAACCTGCTGATTTCGATGGTGACGGCCGCCCGGATTTCCTGGACACCGATGCGGACGACGATGGACTTGCGGATGTTCTGGAGGGGGGAGCGGATCTGGACGGGGACGGACTCCTGGACCGGCTTGACGACACCGACGGAGACGGGACCCCGGACGTGCACGACGCCGATTCGGACGGAGACGGGATTCTGGACGGCACCGAGGCGGGGATAACCAGCGACAGTGCCGGGCCCGACACGGACGTGAACAGTCCTACGTTCGTTCCGGATGGCGATCCCACGCACACCTCGGATCCGGATGATCAGGACACGGACGACGACTGCCTGGCGGATGGCGACGAAGACGCCAACCACGACGGAGCCCGCGATGCAGGGGAGACGTGGCCTGACGAGGTGGATTCGGATGGAGACGGGCTCCAGGACGGGACAGAACTGGGCGTTACCGGGGGCACGCCGGATACCCTGACTGATGTTTGCATCCTGGACGCCGACGCTGGAGAGACGACCACGGACCCCACGGTTGCGGACACCGATGGCGGTGGAGTCGATGACGGGAGCGAGGACGCGAACCACAACGGGCAGGTCGACGAGGGGGAGACCGATCCCAACTTCCTCGAGGATGACCTGGACCGGGACGAGGATGGGCTGTCCGACCTGGCCGAGGAAGCGGCAGGGACCGACCCGGACAACCCCGACTCGGACGGAGACGGACTCCTGGACGGCACGGAAGGCGTGGAGGATCGGGACGGAGACGGCATTCCGAACGCGCTGGATGACGACTCGGACGGAGACGGCGTGCCTGACAGCGAAGAAGCCGTGGATCCGGAAACCGGCGCCGTGGACCAGACCAATCCACAGGATACCGACGGGGACGGGACCCCGGATTTCCTCGACATCGATGCGGATGACGATGGGCTGCTCGACGAGGAGGAACCTGAAGGGGACCACGACGGAGACGGTCTTCCCGGCTATCGGGACCCGGACTCCGACAACGACGGTCTCTACGACGGCACGGAGTCCGGCGTCACCGAACCCTCGGAGGACACGCACCCAGAAACCGGTACCTTTGTGCCCGACGGGGACCCATCCACGACCACGGACCTGGAAGACGCTGACACCGATGACGATGGAATCCTCGACGGCAACGAGGATATCAACCAGGATGGAATTCAGGACTTCGACGAAACCTCTCCGCTTCACGCCGACTCGGACGGCGATTGCCTCCAGGACGGCGTGGAGGTCGGCCTGCCCACTCCGCAACAGCCCATCGCCCCCGCGACCAACATGGACACCGATCCGGAAGGGTTCATCCCTGACGCGGACCCGTCCACTACCACCGATCCACTCGAGGCCGACACCGACGAGGGCGGCGCAGACGACGGGGATGAAGACCGAAACTGCAATGGCGCCATGGATCCGGGCGAGGGGGATCCCAACGACCCTTCGGACGACCCTTACTTCGTCGACTCGGATGACGACGGTCTCCTCGACGTGGATGAGCCCATCCTCGGAACCGATCCGTTCGATGCGGATTCCGACGACGACGGCCTGCTGGACGGGGAGGAGGGTACCGGAGATGCTGACCAGGACGGAATTCCCGACGCGCTCGAGCCGGACGCCGACGGCGACGGGCTGCTGGACGGCCAGGAGGCCGGTCTCACCGGTGCGGACATTGGATTGGATACCCATCCCGGCGTTTTCGTGCCGGACGCCGACCCCTCCACCACCACGGATCCTCGAGACCGCGATTCGGACGACGACGGCCTGGAGGACGGAGAAGAGGACATCAACCTGAACGGAGCCCAGGACGAGGGCGAGACCGACCCGGCCAACCGCGACTCGGACGCAGACGGGCTTCAAGATGGTACAGAACTGGGGCTCGAATCCGGCGATGAATCTCCTGATACCGCTCCATCGGTATTTCAGCCGGACCAGGATCCGGAAACCACCACCGATCCCCTGGACGCCGACACCGATGACGACGGTCTCCTCGACGGCACAGAGGACCTGAACCACAACGGCGCCGTGGACCCGGACGAACCGGATCCAAACGAAATCGATACGGACCAGGACGGGCTGCTGGACGGGACGGAAGCGGGCGTGGGCACCTGGAACGTCGGCGACGACACGGACCCGGAGATCTTTGTCCCGGACGAGGACCCCACCACGACCACGGATCCGGCTGACGACGACACCGACGACGACGGTCTCCTCGATGGAACGGAAGATGCCGACCACAACGGAGACCGGACTGCGGACGAAACCGACCCTTCGAATCCGGACACCGATGGCGACTGTATCCAGGACGGCACCGAGCTGGGCCTGACGGTACCGGAAGGGGAGGACACCGACCCGGACCTCTTCGTCCCGGATGCCGACCCGACCACGACCACCGATCCGCTCTCCTCGGATACTGACGGCGGTGGGGTTCCCGATGGAGGCCCGGAGGCCGAAGATGCCAACTGCAATGGCGCTGTGGACGAGGGCGAACGGGACCCTCTGGATCCTGAAGACGACGTGGTACCGGAACTGCCCGTCACGGTCATGGGCGGTGGCGGGTGCCAGGGCTGCTCTACCTCGGGGAGCCCTGACCACGGCACGCTCCTGGCCGTGGGCGTGGTTCTCGTCTCCCTGATTCGGCGCCGCCGCAAGAACTCGAGCAGGAGCGCCGCCCCCCTCCTGCTCGCCCTTGTGCTGGCCCACGGTTCCGCCCGGGCCCAGACGGCGGCCCTCGAGGTCCAGCAGTTTCACCCTGCACTCGATGTCTACGGTGGAATTGTGACATCGGGGAGTCAAACTCTTCCTTCGGGCCGGTTTGTCGTGGGACTCTGGGCCGATTATGCCGACAGCCCTCTGGTACTGATGCAGGGTGACCAGCGTGTCGGCGAACTTCAAAAGGCTGTGCTGGGCGCCAACCTGGGCGCTGCGGTGGGCATCCTCGACGCACTCCAGGCCTTCCTCCTTCTGCCCGCCACGCCGTACCAGGACGCGCCGTCCACGGACCTGGTGGGCATCGACCCCTCCCGGGCTGCCCTGAACGACATGGCTCTGGGCCTGCGTCTCCGGATCCTCAACCGCATGGATCGCCGGACCGGTCTTGCCTTCGAGCCGCGGTTGTGGCTTCCGACCGGAAGCCCGGAAGCCTACACGGGCGGGCAGTTCAGCGTGGGTGCCAACCTGATTGCCGACGTTCTCCTGGGCAAGGTGTGGTTGGGCGCGAACGTGGGGTACCGCTACCGCCCCACGCCCCTGACCCTGGGCACGTTGACCGTGGATGACGAGTTGGTCTACCGGGCCGGCATCGGTGTGCCGGCCGGCCAATGGTACCTGACCGCCGACCTCTTTGGTGTGACCGGGGTGGCCGCGGCCGAGTCCCAGGGCGTTTCGGACGCACCTCTCGAGGCCATGGTCGGACTTTCCCGTTCGCTGGGAGAGACCCTCACCCTCACCCTGGCGGCAGCCGCCGGACTTGTGGCCGGGTACGGGTCTCCCGACTACCGCGTTCTCGCCGGAATCGCCTGGGGCGCTTCGCGAACCAACGATCGAGACCGAGACGGCATTGTGGACACCAAGGATCTCTGCCCGACCGCTCCGGAGGACCGGGATGGATTCCAGGACCACGATGGATGTCCCGACTCGGACAACGACCAGGACGGTATCGAGGACGGGTCGGACCGATGTCCGGACATGCCGGAGGACCGGGACGGGTTCGAGGATGATGACGGGTGCCTGGACGCGGACAACGATCGCGACCAGTTGCCGGACGAGCAGGACGCCTGCCCGAACGACCCAGAGGACATCGATGGGTTCGAGGACGCAGATGGGTGCCCGGACCCGGACAACGACGGGGATGGGATTGCAGACGTGGACGATACCTGTCCATTCGAGGCCGAGGATCTGGATGGGTGGGAAGATGAGGACGGGTGTCCGGATCTGGACAACGACGGAGACGGAATCGCGGACGCCGACGACCGCTGCCCGGACGATCAGGAGGATCCGGACGGATTCGACGACGAGGACGGGTGCCCGGAGATGGACAACGATGGCGACGGAATCCTGGACACGGTGGACCGGTGTCCGGACGAGCCTGAGACGATGAATGGCGTGGAGGACGAGGACGGGTGCCCGGAGGAGGGCGCGCCGGTGGCGGAAGTGGTGGTCCAGGAAGACAAGCTGGTGCTTCCGGATCGCATCTATTTCGAGTTCGACCAGGCGGTGATCCGCCCCGAATCGTATCCCACGTTGCAGCAGGCCATCAAGTTTCTGCGCCAGCATCCGAACCTTCGAATTCGCATCGAAGGTCACACCGACTCCAAGGGAGCGGCGGACTACAACCTGAGGCTCTCGCAGGCCCGGGCCGACGCGGTCAAGCAGTATCTCGTCGAGGTTGGACGACTGGACCCATCCCGGTTCGAGACTCAGGGATTTGGAGAAACTCGCCCGGTCGCCACGAACGCGACGGAGCGCGGCAGGGCGCTCAACCGTAGGATCGAGTGGACCATCCTGGATCGATAGGACGACCCATGCATTCGCTAGGACGCGCCATCGAGGCCGCCCGGGACGGCGGTCTGGACTTTTACCTCATCGTGGGCGGCCCGCCTGAACTTCGTATCAGAATGGGCCTTCCTCCCTCTGTGGCCGAGGAATATCCTCTGCTGCTCGCTTTCCAGGCCGCCTATCATGCCTACTCACAGCCCGAAGCCCTCGAGGACGGGTTGGCTTGCGTGCTCTCGTTCGACACCCTGTATGAATGCCGCATCCCTTACTCGGCGATCAAGCGCTTGATCATCCAGAACTTCGAGGAGGAACGGTGGCCCGAAGCCTGGGGCGGAAACGAAGAGACTGCCCCGACCGAACCCCTTCCACCCCCGCCCGACAACGTGCGCCCCTTCCGCCCCCGGACTTCCCGCAAACCCCGCACCACCGAGGACTCCGAAGAATCCGAATAGGTGCAACTTTCAATCCTCGAGCCCCGAGACACCCGGCGCGCGGCGCCGACACATACCAGCACTTCAGGCACGCGACTTCCGCTTTTGTTGTGGCTGGTTGGGCGCTCCATACCGTATTATGTGTCCGTTGCCGTCACGCTCGAGAAGGAGGGATATCACCGTGTGCCTGCCCCCCAGGGCCCATCCACCCGGCCTGACCACAGCACTCCTCGCCGTGTTCATCGCCGCAGGACCCGGCTGCAAATCGGGAAACGGGCCCCCGGCCGGGTCAAGTCCGGTTCCGGGCGGGGAACAGGCGACGCCGTCGGTCTGGTTCGATCCCACGCTGCCGGAAAGTTTCTTTGACTTTCCATGGCCTTCCGACTGTCGCACCGATGAGGTCGGCCATCCGGACATGGGTGGCTTCCCCAACCCGGACGACAACGACATCCTGGCCATGTACCTGGAAAGCATGGAGCAGGACATCACCGGGTTCGGCAACAACTCACCGGTCTACTTCCGGTTCAAGGTCGACATCGACCAACGGGGTCTGCCTCAGGTCCCAGGGGACTCTCTGGCTTCCGACGCCCCCCTGTTCCTGGTGGATGTGGACCCGGATTCTCCCCAGCGCGGCCAGCGCGTCCCACTGCATGCTCGATATTTCATCCCCGCCACCACCTATTCCCCGTCCCACCTCCTGGCGGTGGCGCCCGCCTGGGGTTTCCCTCTCCGGCCCAGTACCACCTACGCCGCGGTCGTGCTCACAACGCTCCACGACGCGACCGGACGACGCCTGATTCCGGATCCACGCTTCACCCAGGTGCTCACCGGGGAGGGTCCTGAAGGTGCTGTGGACCCCTGCCTCGTGGCCGCCTATGCCCCCCTGCGAACGGTGCTGGCCGAGATGCGTATCGAGGCCGATGAAGTCGCCACGGCCACGGTGTTCACCACCCAGGATCCAGTCTCGGACCTCGAGACGATTCGGACGTACCTTCACCGGGCGCTTCCTGAGCCGGAGTTGGATCCGGCCATGGCGCGTCCTCTTTGGTTCGTGCCTGAAGCACCGGAGCAGGAGCATGTGGGGGAGGAGGAGGCTTCCAATCAGAGTGGCGGGGAGGGGGTTCCCCGGGCGGGGCGGCTCTACCACCTGTTCGAGGGGCGCTACCGGGCGCCGAACTTCCAGGAAGGGGACCCGCCGTATGCGGAGACGGGAGGGGCGATTCGCTTCGACGATCAGGGTGATCCTGTGGTTCAGGTTCCGGACGAACCCATCCGGTTCTGTCTGGCGGTGCCGAAGGGCCCCCAACCCGCCGGTGGGTGGCCTCTGGCGATCTATGCCCACGGAACCGGTGGAAACTACAAGAGCATGCTCTACGGCGGGGCGTACCATCCGGCGGACATGCTCGTACAACGGGGTATCGCGGTCATAGGGATCGACGAACCGCTTCACGGGGAACGCGCGCCCGAGGGAACGGACCCGGAGCTGATGTCCTTCAATTTTCTCAACCCGGATTCGGCTCGATCCGTGTTCCGGCAGGCAGCCATCGATGTGTTCTACCTCTCCTGGCTCTGCCGCACCGCACTGGTGGTTCCAGCGAGCGAAAGTCCCACCGGGAGCGAGATCCGATTCAACCCGGACCGAATCGTCTTTTTCGGGCACTCGCATGGTGCCATTGCCGGCGCACTCATCGCCCCGTTCGAGACCAATCTCATCGGAGCATTTCTGTCCGAGGCGGGCGGAGGCCTTTCCCAGACGATCCTCTTGCGCAAGGACTACATTGATTTTGCCGAGTTGTTCCGCACCGTTCTCGGGATGGCCGAGAGCGATCCGCTGGATGAGTTCCACCCGGTGATGGCCGTGGTTCAGACTCTGGTGGACATCACGGACCCCATCAACTACGCCCCTCTGTTCAAGGTCCGACCGGTGGATGGGAGGGCTCGAACCGTGATACAGACCGAAGGTTTCTTCGATGAAGCCACCCCTCCTTACACCATCGAGGCCATGATCGTGGCGGCTCAACTTCCAGTCATCGAGCCGCTGGGCCGCACCATCCCGGGTCTCGAGCTTCTGGGAATCGACCCGGTCCCGCGCCCGGTCAGCCTCAATGTGACCGGGCCGGACGGACAACCGGCCACGGGCGGATTGCTCCAGTTCCCCGAAGACAACCACTATGCGGTGAGCCGGGACTACGAGGCTGTGCGCCTCTATGCTGATTTCGTCGCATCCTTGGGCTATACTGGGGTCGCCACGTTGCAGTGACGACCACCACACCAGGTGCCACGGAGACGACCTTGGCCAGACGCAAGTCGAATCGTCGACCACGCAAGCATACCGGAACCGCGCGGGATTCCGGGGGCACCCGAGCCGGGTCCGGGTCCCGCGAGGCGCCCAGGGGAAAGAGCCGACCCGCGGTGACTCGGGTACGCGGGCCGCAAGGGGCCGATGGTCCGGAAGGGGGTCCGCCCTCGTCTTCGACAGGTGCTCCTCGTCGGCTCACCAGGCGGGAGCGGGCAGCGCTTCAGTCCGCCCGGGCACGAGCGCAGGGTCCGTCCCGGAAAGCCGCTCGAGCCGAGAGGGAGACGGAAGAGAACGTGTTGCAAGGTCACCTGGCGTGGCCTGTCCCGGCCCTGTTGGCACTGGCGTTTCTGTGGCGCGTGTTCTATCTCCTCGAATTTGAGAAGACCGTCTTGTTCGAGGGACTGGTTCTCGACGAGGCGAACTACCATGCCTGGGCACGTGCCATCGCCTCGGGCGACATCCTGGGTCACGGTCCATTCACCTCGAACCCACTCGCACCGTACGCCATTGGGCTTGTCTACGCGCTTCTGGGACCGGACCTCTGGACCTTGCGCATCGTCCAGGCCGCGGTGGACACCCTGACCTGTTACCTCATTTTCCGGACCACCCTGCACCTGTTTGGCCGACGCCCGGCCATGGTCGCCCTGGTGCTCGCGGCCATCTACGGTCCCATGATCTTTTCCGCCGGCAACCTCGTGGCCACCGTGTGGGTCCTGGCCCTGGTGTCTGGCACGCTCATGCTGCTGACGCACCCGCACAGGGGGACGCGGCATATGGTGGTTGCCGGGGTCCTGTTCGGTCTGGCCGTGCTTGGACGCCCAAACCTGGTGCTCATGCTTCCCTTCCTGCCCGCAGCCGCCCACCTGGGGAGAAAATCCTTTGCCTGGCAACCCGTGCTTCGGTCCACCGCAATGTGGCTCCTGGGGGCCGCTGTCGTGCTCACGCCGGTTGCGGTTCGGAACGGAGTGGAAGGCGGCGCCTGGTCTCCACTGCCCGAGCATGGCGGTGTAAATTTCTGGATCGGGAACAACCCGGATGCCGACGGGTTTTTCAAGACGCCTCGAGGCTCTGGGCTGGCCGGCGGTCAGAAGTCCCTGGTGAAGTCTTCGATCTCGGTTGCAGAAAAGGCGGTGGGCCATTCTCTTACAGCGTCCGAGGCCAGCGCCTGGTGGAGACGCCGCGCCATGGAATTCATGGTTGACCAGCCAGGCAAGGCAGCGGAGCTGGCCTTTCGCAAGCTCGTCTACTCGCTGAACGCCTACGAAAAACCGCTCGAGACCAACTACTACTTTGCGAAAAGCTATTCCTGGTTGCTGCGATGGGCCACGGTGGGATTCGGACTCGTGGGAGGCCTGGGGCTGGCCGGCTTCGTGCTCCGCCGCAAACAGTGGCGTCGTCAGGCGGTGCTCCTCCTGTACGGCGGGGCCTACCTGGCCTCCCTGGTCATGACCTTCGTGTCCATGCGCTATCGCCTGCCCCTGGTGCTCGCGTTTTTCCCCATGGCCGGCTGCACGGTGGCAGACCTGTGGGATCGGGTTGCAGAACGAGATTGGAAACGCGCTGCGGTTCCCAGCGTCGCCGCAACGGTCGGGCTCGCGATCACGAATGTTCCATTGCCGACCATCAACATCGATCATGACCTGGCCCATACCCACTTTATGCTGGGCAACCTGGCCCAGGACCGGAAGGACTGGAAAGAAGCCCTCAAACAACATCGGACTGCGGTGGAACTGTACCCGGAATGGGGGGGATACTACAACAACCTGGGGCTCGCCTATCTTCGGGTCGGACAACCGGAGGAGGCTGTCGAGACCTTGAAGAAGGCCGTCGAACTCGGCTACGGCTCCCGGCGGGTCTACAGAAACCTGGGCAAGGCGTATCGAGCGCTCGGCCGCCTGGACGAGGCGGTGGAGGCTTTTCAGAAAGCGCTCGAGCACAGCCCTCGGCACTTCCGAACCCACCTGGCCATCGCCGACCTCCTGGCCAGGCAGGGCCGATACGATGAAGCGCGGGCCATGTACGAGAAGGCTCTGACTCTGGCGCACAAGGAAAAGAGCCGCAGACTGGTGCAGGAGCGCCTGTCCAGACTCGAGCGCATGGAACACTTCGAAGCCAGCAGTCAACGTTCGGATGGGACCGGTGCCGGGGGTCGAAACCAGGAACCATGAAAAACAAAGAACTCCTCAAACTTGGCTACCCCAAACAATTGCTCAAGCTGGCCCGTGCATCCATTGTGGAGGCGGCTCGAGCAGGCATGACCAAAAAGGAATTGCGCCAGGTGGTACGACACCTGGTCAACGACCCCGAGTACTATCTCCATCACGGCCACTTCGGACAGCTCGCCCGGGCGCTCCTGGAGCCACCTTCCATGCAGCCAGAGGCGGGTCGGGTACGCTCGACCCCGGTACCCTACACGAAATGGGGCGACGGGTTGGATCCGAACGCGGTGGAGCAGATGGAAAACGCCTGCCGGCTACCCATATCGGTCCAGGGTGCCCTCATGCCGGACGCGCACCAGGGATACGGGCTGCCCATCGGCGGCGTGCTCGCCACGGAGCAGTCCGTGATCCCCTATGCTGTGGGGGTGGACATTGCATGCCGCATGAAAATGACCGTGTTGGACCTTCCCCCAAAAGCGCTTGAGGAGGAGCGCGACCGACTGAAGCGCGTGCTGGAATCCGAGACCCGGTTCGGCGTGGGGGCGGCATTCCGAAAACGCCGGAATCATCCGGTCATGGATGCGGACTGGAACGTCTCTCCCGTGACCCGAAGCGTCAAGGACAAGGCCTGGGCACAGCTCGGAACCAGTGGAAGCGGCAACCACTTCGTCGAGTTCGGTCTGCTCCACGTCACGCGGGAAGACACCAACGTGCTCGAGCCTGGCACCTATCTGGCGCTCCTGAGTCACAGCGGCAGCCGCGGCCCGGGGAACCTGGTGGCCACGCACTACAGCCGACTCGCCCAACGGCTCCACCCGCACCTACCGCGAACATTGCGCCATCTCGCCTGGCTCGACCTCGACACCCAGGAGGGGATCGAATACTGGCAGGCCATGGAACTCATGGGGGCCTACGCGGCGGCCAACCACGAACTCATCCACCGCCACATCGTCCAGGCACTGGGAGCCGCCGTGCTCGTGGAGATCGAAAACCATCACAACTTCGCCTGGAAAGAAACTCTCCCGGACGGCCGGCGGGTGGTGATCCACCGGAAAGGGGCGACTCCAGCGGGCCGCGGCGTGCTCGGAATCATCCCCGGTTCCATGGCCACCCCAGCTTACCTGGTGCGGGGCCTCGGGAACCCCGAATCCCTCAACTCCGCCTCCCACGGGGCAGGACGAAAGATGAGTCGAAAGCAGGCCAGACAGTCGTTCACCTGGAACCAGTTGCGCAAGTTGCTGGAAGCCCGAGGAGTGGAGCTGATTTCGGCGGGCCTGGACGAAACCCCCATGGCCTACAAAAATATCGAGACCATCATGGCCCAACAGGCCGACCTGGTGGAGGTGCTCGCGCGGTTCGAGCCTCGCCTGGTAAAGATGGCCCCCGATGGGGAGCGCCCCGAGGATTGAGCCGAGCCCCCATCGGCGCGGCAATCCAGAAGAACACCTGGCTACACCACCGCTTGCCATCACCCACCGAGAACCTCGCCCCCCGGTGCACCAGGCATCATCCCGGCCAGGCCTTCGCAGCAAGAACACCGGTTCCAGATGCGCAGAAAATTTCTGACCTGTGGCGCCCCCCTTGTCCCCCCTGTCGGATGGCCCGGTTCCGCAGACCAGTTCCTCAGAACATGAGGTGGCTCTGAATCAGACCCTCCTTCGCCCAGGTGCCCGAACGGTTCACCTGGGTCAGCCCGAACTGGGCCTTCAACGTCGCCCGGTGCCCTCGAATCCACCAGTTGATTCCAGGAAGAAATGCAAGCCGGCTCCCGGCGTCCCCTTCCTTCGGAGAAATGACCTCAACCGCAATCATGGGCTCCACACGCTTGATTCGATACCCACAGTCTCCCCAAAACCCCACGCCTTCCGGATGGGCTCCCCCCGGCCCCCACAAATAGCCGTTCAGCGTCACCGTCAGCCCATTCTCTCCCATGGGAAGGTCCGCCAGCGCATCAACGGCAAAGGCATAGTAGACCCCGTCCGCCGTATCCGAACGAACGCCCGGTTGCACATCCGCACTCACACCAAAGGTCAATACCTTTTTCTTGCCCAGATGCGTGCCCTTGAAAAAGTATTCCGGTTCCGCATCGAACACGTTGAAAGCCACCCGCCCCACAACACGCGGGAGATCGAACCGGCTTTGCGCACCAAATCCGCTCGCGACATCCTCCGCCCCCGGTTCCAGTCCATCCACAACCGCCACACGGTAGTCAATCCGTCGGTCCAACACCAATCCACGGAACATGACACCGATGTCACGAGTCGGAACGCTCGTCTTGGCACGCTTCACGTAGTACTCGTTCAGAAACACTCCATGAAAATCAATCCCATGAAGCCCCCCTCCCCCCTGCTGACTGTGCCGGCCAAACGGAAGCTTCAACAACCCGACGTTCACCATGAACGCATCGGAAGCCCAGTACTCCGCCCAGGCGTCCCCGAACATCATGCGGCTCGAGTAGTCCCCCGCTTTCCCCACGTTCAGGTTCAGCGTGCCAAAGAAAAAACGAAGATTCTCGTTCAATCTCCCCTTGAAAAACAGTCTGACGCGGCGAAGATAGAAGTCGGTTGTCACGTCCGCAGAATCATCTGGCGGGTCGAGAACCATGCCCAGAGTCGGTTGAATGAATCCGGAAACCACGAGAAAGCCGTCATCCCCTGTCTTGATCTTCGCCGCCTTGGCGTCTGGCAAGACAAGCAACCCCAGGAAAAGGACCACAAACCACACTCGGCCGGAACGCACTTCTTGTGTCATCAGAACCCCCTGCAATCCAATGATGGGACCGAACCTGAGAACGAGGCCCTTCCTCGTTCAGACCACGAGCAACGGCTGTATCCAACCCGGAGCGAAACGTCAACAGAAAAATGCAGACTTGCAGAACTATGCAAGCTTGCAAACCAGGATGGGAAGCCAATCATGTCGGGCACAAACAGAACTCATTCGTTGCCGACGGTGCACGAAATGGAGGAAGTGGACAGGGACATTTTTGAGATTCACGCCGCATTCTGCTCTGTTTTCGTGTCACCAACGAGATTGCGAATCATGTGGCTGCTGGCAGAGGACGAGCAGTCGGTAGGCATGCTCGCGAGCAAGCTTGGCCTTTCGATGTCCAACGTTTCTCAGCACTTGCGTGTGATGCGGGATCACGGGGCTGTGCGGACGCGCCGGCGGGGGCATTCCATCATCTACCGCATTGCAAACCCGAAGTTTATTGAGGGGGCGAAGGCAATTCGGGAAGGATTGGTGGAGGAGATCAACAAGATGGGTTCTCTGTGATGCCGACAAGTTGTGCGGCCCAGATCCGGGCACGGCGTGTGAATTCTGCTTTTTTTCGTCATCTGCCAGATCCTGCCTTCTGTTCAGTAGAGATCCATGGGTAGGCCGCGCCGGCTGGCGCATTACTTGCAACAACCAGTGGACCATGGGCGGGACCACCAATCCTGCCCGTCAACGACAGGAGGTATCCACGATGACGAACCACGTTCTGGGATTTCATGGTGCTTTGTGCGCGGTCATTGCTTGCTGTCTGTTGGAGCCTGTCGACGAGGCTGCTGCGAAGGCCCCGGAAACGTGCTACGAGGCAGAGGGTTACGCCATTTGTGCGACGCCCTGGGTGTTGGTCGGGACGGAGGCGGTCGCTTCAGGGGACGAGGAGGAAGAGGGGAGTTCCAACGAAGGCGACGCGGGTGACGACGAGGAAGAAGACTCGGAGCCACCGACGAACGCCGAAACCATGCCCAAGATTTCCGGCATGCTGCTTGGAGGAGGTACGCCGTGCGAGCCGCGGGAGGACTGTGATCCGGACCGGCCGCTGTTTGTAGTTTCCCGGGCAACCTTGGTCGAGGACGAGCGTGGTCAAGTGGCGGCGATGGTGACGGGCTCCCGGATCGAAGTGACCGTTTCGCTGGGCGGGTCGGTCGCTGTTTCAGCCACGATTGGAGACGACAGCATGCGCCTGGCGCCCTCGGTGAGTGTTCCGGCATTCCTGGAGGATGGCACGGAAGCGGCAAAGCTCACCTTTGCCATTCCTGGGGAAGCGGAAGGTGTCACGATTGACATTGTCACGCCGGCATACGACGAGCAGGGGAACCACGTGGCGGCCCGACTCGAGGCAGACATTGCCCGTTGAGGGGAGATGGAGGATCTGCGTCGTCGCGGGACAAAGGCGTGGCGCCGAGTTGCTTGCCGGGACTAGCGACCTGCCAGGTCGTCGAACCGGTGGTCGAGGTTGCGTGTGCGACGGCCCATCCTGGTAGGAGAAAGCCAGGTGTCTGGACACGAAGGTGCGGGAAGGCGATGTCCCCCGTACGCATTCTTCGTCCTGATCGCGGTCCTGACTCATTGTAGCTCGGGTCGGGACGGTGATGAGATCACGGCGCTGCGACCGGATGTGGTCTTGCACGATTGCGCCGAGATCATGGAGGACGCGGCCGGAACCATCACGTGCCAGGTGGAACCTGGGCGCAAGGTCCGAGTCATCGTGACGCCGCTTGCCGATCCTGCGGTGGTGGTACTGGCCGTGGTGTATCCGAACGGGACGGGGGAGATCGTGTCCGGCCCCCGCGCCCGGGTCCGTCGACTGGTCTGGTATGATCAGATGACCGCGCCGGGGGAGCCGTTGCCTGAAACCAGTCGGTTCGTGGCCCTGACCTGGCAACCGGACCACCCGATTCCCAAGCCGCCCCCTGCTCACCACGCGACCCGATCCGTGTACCAGTGGGTCATGGAGACAGCGCGACGCGCCGGGGTTGGGTCGGCGGAAGCCCTTTTTTACTGGCGGCCTCCCCTGGCCTCGCTGCCCCTTGCCGGGACCACGGCGGCGACCTGCGTGGAACGGCGGCGGGCCCGGGATTGGCATGGGGCCATCAAGCCCTGCCATGAGGCATGGGTGTCACTCGACTCGAGAGCGCACCCGCATCTCAAGCTCTATGTTGGGGCGATATGGGCGTACAGCCTGCGTTCCTTGGGCAGGACCCGGGAGGCTGTGGACGCCTACCAGGCAGTGGCCGATCTGGCCGACCGCCTGGGTGCCAGGCGACGCCAGGTCCGGGCTCTCCATGTCCGAGCGCACCTTCTCCTGGACCGCTTGCGTTCGTACCAGGAGGCCATGGAAACGATTGACTCGGGGCTGGCCATTGCCGAACGGGTCGGCGACCGTGTCGGTCAGATCGACCTTCGCCGTCTGGAGGCCTCCTGCCTGCTTCTCGAGGGACGGTACCTGGAAGCGTTTCCGCGTCTACACCAGGTCCTTTCCGAGGCGCAGGCCCTGGGGGACGTGGAGCAGGAGGCCAAGTCTCATTTCGAACTGGCTCGCCTGGCGTTGCAACTGGGTGACCCCGAGACCGCACTCTCTCACCTGGAATCAGCCCGGCCCTACTATGCCCGGCGAGAAGCAACGAGGAACCGGTCCTACCGGGCGAGCGCCTTGGAGGACGTGGCGGACTTCCATGGATTGATGGCCCGGGCACTGACTCACGCCTGGGAAAGCGGCCTCCTGGACACCGAACTCGACGCCATCGACAGACACTACCGCAAGGCGAGAGAACTTGCCCGGAGCGGTGGCCTGGACAGCGCCTCTGCCTGGTACTTGCTCCGTTCTGCAGAACTCCGACTCGATCACGGCGACAGCCAGGGCGCTCAAGAGCGTATTGAACAGCTCGTTCTGGCAAAACAACATCTTTCCCCGCCGCAGCGTCTGTTTCTCGCGTTTCTCCGCGCTGGACTCGCGCTTGCCCAGGGACGCCTTGCGGAGGCGTATCGATACTATGCGTCGGTGGAGGTCCAGGTGGCTGTTGAGCCCGAAGCTGGCTGGTCGGGCGCTCTGGGCCGGGCCAAGGCCCTGGTGGGCATGGGGCACATACCCGAGGCGGAACGTGCAGTGGAGACGGCGATCGAGCGCGTTGTGTCGCTTGCCAGGCAGGCGGACCCGGGTATCCATCGAGCAGGGCTGTTCGGAGGACGGGAAGAGGTGTTCGCTCTGGCGGAGTCGCTTGCCTGGCAACATGGAGATGTCGAGCGAGCTTTCCGTATTTCCGAGCAACGTCGGCAAAATGAAGCCATGACCGAGGCGGCGGCGACTCGAGCAGCCCGTGCAAGCCGCGCCCATCCTTCCCAATGGCGGGCGTGGATGGAAGAACTCCAGAGAATCCGCTCACGCCTCGAACCAGATCCGCTCGAAGCGATTCAGAGTCGGGCGAAGCGGGAAGCCATGCAGGCTGAGCGCGAGCGCGCGCGGCGTGCCTACCTGGTCACCAGCACCGAGTTCTCGGCGTGGCTGGACCGCCTGTCACCGGTACCTGGTGCTGAGCCGCCAGGGGTTTCCGACATTCAGGGCTTGCTGTTTCCAGACGAGGCGCTCCTGGTATACTCCACCACGCCCACGTCCCTCGTGGCCTACCTGGTCTCACCCGACCGGTTCCGGGCCCGTACGCTCAACGTGACCCCGGGCGCCATCCGGTCCCGCGTTCGGACACTCCGCCGCCAGATTCTCGAGGAAGCACCGGAAGTCCGGACAGCGGTTGCAGAACTGGGAAGGGTCCTCATCGGACCATTCGCCGACATCCTGCCGGCTCGACGCCTCTTCATCGCCCCCACGGACGCCCTGTTTCTCCTCCCCTTCCACGTTCTCCAGGTGGACAATGTCCCTCTGGTGGAACGGGTCGCGACCGCCATCATCCCGGGAACCACTGCGTGGGTCCGCCTGAGACGCAGTCTCGCCCTGCCCCTCGATACGCCGGGCCGTTCCCCCCTCATCGTGGCGGACCCCGACCGAAACCTGCCGGGAGCCAAACGAGAGGCGCTTCAGGTGGCGAGCCTGTTCGAGCGTCCCACCCTACTGATTCAGGATGACGCTCGACTCGACCCCGTCCTACGCCTCCTCGAGCAGGCGAGCCTCTTTCACTATGCCGGGCACGGGCGGCAGGGCTCGCAACCGGTCGTGGGTCCCTACCTTGCACTGGCTGGCGGGCAAGCCCTCACCACACTGGATCTCCTCGAACTTACTCGAGTTCCGGACCGGGTCGTCCTTTCCGGGTGCGAAACCGCTGGCGGACGATTGATGGCCCAGGGCATCCTTCGCGGAATGGCCACCGGATTCCTCGCCAAGGGATCTCGTTCCGTCCTGGCCAGTCTCTGGCCGCTGCAAGACGGGGAGTCGCGTCACCTCATGGACTCGTTCTACCGGGGATGGCTCGAGCAGGGGTTGACGTGGGACCAGGCCCTGCGCCAGGCAGCGCTGGCTCACAGGGAAGGCATGTTCGGCCACCGGTATGCCCGCATGCACACCTGGGCCGCGTTCGTGGTCCTGGGTGACCCCGGAATCCCCCACTCCTCCCGGTCCGAATGAGTGTCCGGCCGCACGTCAGGATACCAAGGCTGGAGAAAACTGGAAGAGAACGGAATCGTGGCTACGCGCCGGACCGACGAACGCGCCGACTCTCGAGCCACCACCCGGAACGCCGGGCCAGATCGGCGAGATGGTCCGCCCCGGACTCGAGAACACCCGCCAGTCGAACCGGGGACGGGAGTGCCCCGGACGGCGCCACCACGAACCAAAGCCCGACCTCCCCGGGACGGTCCCCAAGGACTGCCCGCCCAGTCCCACTCAGCCTCACGCCGCCCGGGCCTCGAGCCACTTCCAACGGCCCCCCGGGCGCCAAGACCACCACCCGACCAGAAGGATACCGGGCCAATACCACCACGTCCACGGCCTTCCCCTCCTCGGCCACGCGCAACACAGCTTCAAACAACGATTCCGGTCCATACACCGGGATCGATGCCGAATCCGGCAAAGGGTGCGCCTCCCCGTCCCCCATCCAGCGAACCTGCTGCCCTCGAAGCTCGAGCGTGATGTCGGGTGGGGCCTCCGGGCCAGGTCCGGCCCACCACGAGCGGAAAGGCACAAACACAATCAGGCCCACGACCACGGTTGCCAGGGCTGCCCCCCAGAGTCCGTGTCGGGTCCAGAACGCCCTGCCACCCTTCCCGGCACCAGCCGGCGTGCCAAACCGTACACCCAGCCGGCGCCACCACGGAAGGGCCGTGACACCACCATCCAGTTCCTGCGAAGCAAGCGCCAGGATGGTCCGGACTCGTTCGGGATCCAATGGGCGTTCGTCCCGAACAGCCCTGGCCAGGGCGTGGGCGAGCAACGGGTCTTGCGACAGGCCCTGTTCCACCGCCTTGCGTTCACTGGCCGAGAGTCGTCCGGCCAGGTAGTCCAGAGCCAGCGTCTCGCGCCGCTCCCGTTCCGGATCCGCCCCGGCCTCCGCCTCGAGTCGCTCGAGTGCCGAGGTTCCGATTGCGTGCAACTGCCGATCCAACTCGTCCATCGTGGCTCTCCTCACCCGTCCTCGTCCTGCGCCAGCACCTGGCGGAAGGCCGCCCGGATCCGCTTGCGCCAGGAATAGACCACGTCCGGGGAAACCGAAGCGACCCGACAGATCTCCTGAACACTCAACGCCTCCACATAGAGCATGCGGAAGTAGAATCGTCCCTGGTCGGTGAGTCGCTCCAGAAGTGCCTGCTCGAGCCGACGGGCGGTCTCGTGGCCCTGGGTCAACGTTTCCGGATCGTGCCCGGCGATCGCTGCTCGAGCAATCGGGCCGTCTGTGGGGTCGGAAACAACCTCTCCGGCGACCCCACCCCGCTTGGCGGCCCACATACGGTCGAGGTGATTCCCTGCTTCTCGAGCCGCAATCTGGCCGAGGTAGCCTTCCAGGGACATCCCGCGCTTTGGGTCATAAGCTGCCAGTGCCCGCCCGCCGTGTTTGAAAAGCGCTTCGAACGCAGCCTGGACGATGTCCTCCACGACTTCGTCGGGAATGGTCCGTGCCTTTCGTGCCCGGAGCACCTTTCGGATACGCCTCCGAAAGATGGGGGTCGCGTATCGAACGAGCCGTTCCAGGCAACGCCTGTCACCCTTGAGACAATCCTCGAGGGCAATCGCGCGAGGCTCGGCGAGGAGTACCGAAGCGAGGGTCCTGAGAGCAGAGCGGGCGAACATATTGTTCTCGCAGGCCCGAAAAGCGGTTTCGAGGGTCTCGAAAGCTTCTAATACCAGGCTCTTTCCAACCAGGCAACCGGCACTCACGTCCAACCTCTCTCCAGGCTCCTTTCGTCTCTTGCTCAGCGTGTGACTACTGAAATTTCCGGTGGTTCTGACCGGTTCCGAGGTGTCTGTGACCGGGGCGAATCGTTTTTTTTCCCCAGGGGCGCCAGATCTGAAGGCGGTTCCAGAAGGGAGAGAGTGAAACCGACAACCGCCGGCCGTGAGCCCTTCCCCAATTACCGGGAAGACGGCGACTCGGAACCTGGAGTTCCAGAAAGCCGGCAAGCACACAAGGAGGAACGGCATGAAAACTGCTTTCGTCTTGACGCCTCTGTCATTCTTCGTTTTCCTGGGGCTGACCTTTCTGGTCCAGGCCGATGAGGTCGTGCGACCTGACGAGCGAGGCTCCCCCGGATTCAAGGCAGACCCGGTGCCGGGTCAGGCGTTCCCGGCGTTGGAAAACGTGGCCAGGGAGCACGGATCGGTGCGGGTGATCGTGGAGATTGCAGCCGATTTCACGCCCGAGGGGTTCTTGCCGGACCGTGCCAGCGTGGAACGCCAGCAGCGAGCAATTCAGGCGACTCAGGCTCGTATCCTCCAACAAGTGGCCCCGGCCTACCTCGAGACGGTGAAGCGATACCGCCACGTGCCCTTCCTGGCGCTGGAGGTCACGCATGCCGAATTGCAAGCCCTGGCGCACTGCCCCGACGTGGTGCGGGTGATGGCGGATGAACTCACCAGCCCGGTACTGTCCGACAGCATTCCGCTCATCGGGGCCGACTCGGTGACGACCGAGGGCTACACCGGGCTTGGCAAGGCAGTGGCCATTCTCGACTCCGGCATTCAGGCTTCGCACCAGGATTTCACCGGCCGGGTGGTGGAGGAGGCCTGTTTCTCCACCAACAGCCAAGACGGGACGGTCACGTCCAACTGTCCCAACAACGCCCCCCACATGCAGGGACCGGGATCGGCCATCCACTGTCCACTCGCCACGAGCCAGATTTGCGGTCACGGAACCCATGTGGCCTCGATCGCCGCCGGCATCAACGGGGTGGCGCCGGAAGCAGACATCATCGCCATCCAGGTGTTCTCCACCATTCACGATGCCGGAACGTGCAATGGTGCGCAGCAGTGTATCAAGGCGTATATGTCCGACCTGCTCAGCGCACTGGATCACGTGGTCACCCTTTCGGCCATGTACGACATTGCTGCCGTCAACATGAGTTTGACGGGGAAGGCCTATTCCAACGCATGCGACAATTCGACACTCAAACCGACAATCGACAATCTCCGGTCGCTCGGAATCGCCACCGTGGTGGCGTCGGGGAACGAAGGGAACAAAACTGCCATCGACGCCCCTTCCTGTGTCTCGACCGCCATCAGCGTGGGCAACACCACCGACCAGGATCAGGTCAACGGGGACTCCAACAGTGCCGAAATCCTCGATCTGCTGGCTCCAGGGACCGATATTGTTGCTGCTTTTCCGGAAGACGCCAATGCGGAAGCGACAGGTACATCCATGGCCGCGCCCCACGTGACCGGCGCCTGGGCCGTGCTCAAGACCATCGCCCCTGAAGCGGACGTGGATCACGTTCTCGATATCTTGAAGCGTACCGGTGTGGACGTTACGGATCCGGCCAATGGTATTACCCGGCCGAGAATCCAACTCGACGCAGCCGTCAGCGCCATATTGTTGGCCCAACACGGAGACTTTGACGGAGATGGGTTCACCGACCTCATCGTGGGGGCACCACTCCAGGACGTGGGATCGAACGCCCCGAACGCCGGCGCGGTCTACGCTCTGCCCGGTAGTCCGACGGGCCTCGTCGCCGGCCAGTGGTGGCACCAGGACAGATCCGGCGTGGAAGGAGCGAGCGAATTGGATGACCAGTTCGGTCGGGCACTGGCCTACGGCGATTTCAATGGCGACGGGTACGGCGACCTTGCCATCGGAGTGCCCCAAGAAGCCATCCAGGATGTCCGGGAGGCCGGGGTGGTCAACGTGCTGTACGGTGGACCGGAAGGACTCTCGAGCGAGGGCGATCAGATGTGGCACCAGGACGTGGAAGGGATCGAGGGCATGGTGGAAAGCGGAGACTACTTCGGGTTCTCCCTGGCGTCTGGAGACTTCGATGGGGATGGATTCTCTGACCTGGCCGTGGGGGTCCCCTACGAGGACGCCGACGGTATCACCGATCTCGGTGCAGTCAACATCATCTACGGCTCTCCTCTCGGACTGACGTCAGCCGGAGACCAGATGTTCACGCAAAACACTTCCGGGGTCGGAGGCACCGGGGAAACCAGCGATCGGTTCGGCTCCAGCCTTGTTTCCGGAGACTTCAACGGCGACGGCTACGCCGACCTGGCCGTGGGCGTCCCGGACGAGGACATTGGTCCGGAGTACAACGCCGGTGCGGTACACATACTCTTCGGCTCCCCGGCCGGCCTGACCAGCGAAAGAAGCCAATTCTGGTACCAGAATCAGCGCGGTATCGAAGGTGCCAGCGAGGCGAGAGACCAGTACGGTTTCTCGCTCGCTGCGGGAGACCTGAATGGAGACGGAATCGACGACCTCGCCATCGGCATCCCGGGCGAAACACTCGGCGATGTCTACCAGGCCGGGGCTGTCAACGTGCTGTTTGGCTCCCCGACCGGTCCCTCCTCGACTGATGACGAACTCTGGCACCAGGACTCCCCTGGTGTGCCGGGCGCCCCCGAAGCGAATGACCATTTCGGTTTCTCGGTCACCATCGCCGACTTCGACGGAGACGGCGCAGAAGACCTCGCCGTGGGCGTGCCGAACGAAGAGATCCACGGCGACGAGGCGGCCGGGGCCGTCAACGTACTGTACGGCTCTTCGGGTGGACTCGGCGCATACTTGCAGCAAATGTGGTATCAGGGCACCAATGGTCTGTACGGCGCCCACGAACCGGACGACCGTTTCGGCTGGGCCCTGTCTGCCGGCGATTTCGATGGGGATGGCTACTGGGACCTGGTGGTCGGCGTGCCCAATGAAGACTACAACGGCGTCCCCGACACGGGTGCGGTTCAGGTCATCTTCGGCTCCTCGGACGGACTTTCCGGTGACCACGACGAGACCTGGCTGGACCCCGGCCTCGAACCCGCCGGCGAGTTCGCCCTGACCCTGCCCTGAGTCACCCCCGAACACCCGGGCCAGGACACAATCCCATACCGACCTCGAGGGACGTTCTCGGAATGCTCAAGGCTGACAGGCCGGACAGCGCCTGCCCTCCCCTCCCCAAAAAACTCTCAGGGACTGGCCACCGGCACCTCAAGCCGCCGGGTGATGGCCATACCCACCACCACCTCCACCTCGGCCGTGCCTTCCGGTGGCGAAAAGGTCCTTCCTTCTGCGGTCTTCAACACATTCCCGGCCCGGTCATAGGCGGTCCACTGCCTCAGAGGCTCTCCCTCGTCCCACCCGAAGGCGGGCGCCGTCCACACCCCGCCGTGAATCTCGAGCCGCGCATCCAGGAGTGGCAAGTCGTCCGCCGTCCTGAAAGCCCCGCTGTGATAGAAGGCCGGATCCAGGGTGTCGTAGCGCCAGTCACAATGCACCCACTGCTCGTAGACCCCGATGTACCCGGCCCCCAAGGCGTCGCACGCATCCACCAGAGCCTGAGCCGAGGCAGACTGAGGCTGAATGTCGAAGGCATCGCCGAACATGTGACGGGAACAGGTCGCACCGTCCACCGAGGCGTTGTAAGCCGGACTCCGATACCCGGAAATGATCACCAGCGGACCCAGTTGGTCACGCAAACGCTGCAACTTCTCCACCGCGTGAACCTGGAGCACCGCGTAGTCCCCCTTCCACTCCTGGGCCAATTCGCCAAGCTTGAAGTTCGGTGCCACGTAGTCGTCCGGGTCGGCCGTGGTCAGGTCCAACAGCGCGGCCGGCGTCTGGTACTGGCTCCCGTACGACGCCTCGCACCCCTGGTTGTACTCATACCCAGACGGGGGCGGATTGGTCATGGGGTCGAGCGTGTAGCAAGCATTGTAGCGTCCGTCCGCTCCTGGATAGCAAACCTCGTCCCCCGGCCCACCCGTGGAATCACAATCTCCCTGCTGGATCGCCATTGCAGCCAGCGAAAAAAGACCCAGAGTCGAAACTCGAAACAGCCTCCAGGCCGAAGGACGACGGCTACCTGCGCGTACTCGTTGCATCTCGATTCACCTCCTGACATGCCCAACCTTTTCGGTTGGTGGTTCCATGGACCTCTCGGGACACATTCGGTGCCCAAGCGCACCCTTGAAGTGCAACCCCTGTGCCATTGCGCCACACAACAGCGCACTATCCTTCCACGCAACTGTGGCGGAAATTCCCTTGCCTGCCCAAGTCTCTCTTCCCGGGCGCGACAACTGGTGCGTGGACAACCACTCTTTGGCCACACCGAACACATCTGTTCATTCCATGTTGACCTCGCTCTCCTTCGAACCCGACGCGGCCTGTTCCAGACCAGGTGACGGCGAGAGGGGAACTCGAGCACCCCTTGAATGGCCCATGCATGCCCCGGTGCGTTCAGGGACCGGGGCACATATGCCCCACGCCGAGGATCAAACCGCCCGGAGTGGCGTCGCGTCGCATCAACGTTCCTCTTTCATGTAAGGACGGGTCACTTCGGGCAGGGTAGCCACGTAGGCGTCCATGAGGGGGTCGTAGGCGCCGATGTTGAATTTCCAGATGGTTAGAAGTCGTTCGCGACTCAGCAAGGGGCCTCGCACCACCAGGGAGAGTCTGTCGTAGTAACGATGGAGGTTGGGGTCTTCCAGCCGGTTTTCCCCGGTCTCCAGGGTTTCCCGGTATCCTCGAGGAATCCTTCTCCAGAAGTGTCCGATGCGCCAATTCACGGTGACAAGGGCGGGGATACGGGCGAGCAGAGGGTCCCCGAGTGCGTCGCGATCGAGACAATGGACCTCCGGTCCTGCATAGAAGCAGGACATGCCGGGACTCCCCTTGACGAGCAGCCGAGATCCTGACTTCCGGGCCTGCTCGCCGAGTCTCATCCAGGGGTGCATCGGCCGGTGTGTGGAAAAGTGCGTGTTTACCAGGCCGGTGTAGAGGAAGTATTCTGCCCGTTCATCGGCGATCCCATGGGCGTCCCATCCGTCGTTCGGGGGATATCGTCCGCTCAGAGGAGGAGGATTCGGAGACGCGAACCCGAGCGCGAAGATCGCGCCCAACATGAGCCAGGAGAGCCAGCGTGACCCGGGGGGGTCCGCGTTGGCCACGAGCACCAGGGCTGCGACGAGCGGAGCAGTCAGGAATCGGCCGCTCATGAAGTCGCCCCCGATCCGCAAAACGTAGAGGAGATAGGCCAGGATCCCCAGCGAGACGGCTTGCTGCCAGCGCTCCCTGCTCCGGACCGAGAGCAGTACCCCGGCGGTGATGGTTGCGAAGGTCAAAGGGTCCTGATGGACAGAGTTCTGGAAGTAGTAGATCCCCTGTTCCATGAGTTCCCACGCGGGAATACCCGTCCCGGTCTTGGCATAATAGGTGTTGGGGAAAGGAAATCCGTAGTAGAACAGGGAGAACACCTCCCAGCACACCACAGGAACGAATCCGAGGACGAGAGCCCCCATGGCTCGTTGCAAGCGCTCCGGCGACCGCCATCCCGGCACGACACGGGCCCTCCTCCCCTTTCCCACCGGTCCTCCCGTTTCCGTTTCGCCCTTGGCGAGGAGGTGCCATGCCAGAAGTGGGAGGAACAGGAGAATCGTGTCCATCCGATTGAGGGTGCCGAGGCCTGCCAGTGTGGCCATCACCCGGTCCTTGCGCACCCCGTGGCGCAGCCTGGTACTGGTGGCGAAGAACAGGACCAGGAGCAAGTGAGTAAGCGGATTCTCGAGACCCGAGGTCGAGTAGTCGACAAACGCGCGGGAGAACAGGAGCACCAGAACCACGGCCAAAGAGGAGACACCTCCCCGACCCACCCAAAGGCAAAAAACCACGACCACGGCCACGGAGAGCAGCATGGAGAGCACGATGGTGGTATAGAACAATTCGCCTGTGACCTTGGAAAGTGCGGTCAGCACCAACAACCATAGGGGGTGCGTGTACGCCTGCACACGTTCGATCACGTTCCAGCGCAGGCCGTATCCATCCAGGAAATTCTGGATCGTGCGGAAAGTGAGGTATGCGTCGTCCCCTATCCAGGCGTTTCGATACAGGACCCATGCGAAAGCCAGTCCGGCGCCACCGGCCAGCAGGCCGTTCCCATTCCACACCCGATGTCTCGATGCCAGGTTCAACTCCACCGCTCCGGGCAGCATCTTTCCTATCGTGGTTCCCATGCTACCGCAACCGCCTTGAAGGGGGAAGAGGAACGTTCTGACTGAATCGTACCGACAGAATCGCGCTTACGGACGACACTCGAAGCCCCCCATGCCAGGCTTCGTGGGGTCAAAAGGCGTTGGAGGGTTCCGGGTTTCCGAATCTGGAGAGGACCACGGCGCCGAGGCCGAGCATGGCGCCCACGGTTCCGATGAGGGGACCGACAAGGGGGAGGATACAGACCATGCTGATGATTGCGCTGCCCCAGAGCAGCTTTCCGCCCTGTGTTCGCGGTCCCTTCCCATAGGGGAGGTAGCGCGCGAGAATCAGCGCAAGGGCGGTGAGTCCGGCAAGTCCTGTCAAGGCTGCTGCGCCGTAGACAAAGGGTATCAACAGGATGCCGACGAGGGTCACGACGAGCAGGATGGTGGCCGGGACCAATGCCAACACCAAGAGGCAACCGAGGAACATGGAGAATCCAGGGCGATCTTCCAGTACTTCCGAGATGGTGAGAATCCGATCCGGGACGAAGGTCAGGTTCAGGAGTCCCATCGAAACGAGCACCAGGAACAGCGCCGCGCCGCGCCTCAAGCGGGAGAGAAGTCCTGCTCTCCAGCCATCCCCGTCCACTTCCTGCACCTCCTCTTCATTTTCCACATCATCCACGAAATTTCCGTCGTCCCCCAAGCCAACCATGTGGGACAGGACCCCGCCCGCAGACAGGACCACCCGTTGTCCGACCACCGTGGCCTCGTCCGAGACATTGAGCCGTCCCCCCAGGACCACGGCATCCCCACCAACTCGAGCACCGTTGCCCACGCGCAGATCCCCTCCCAGCACCACCGCATCCCCGGCGACATTCCCCAAAACCACACCGTCTCCCCCCAGAACGACCAGCTCCGGCACCGTCTCCCCCTTCCCCACCACCGCGTCGCTCCCCAGTGCCACCCGGCTTCCGTCCGATGTCTCCTGCTCTCCAAGAAAATCTCCAAGATCCCCCGACTGCCGGCGGGCGTGACGCACACGCCGCTCCGCGTCCCGAAGCGCCTCCTCCGCGCCCCGAAGCCTCGAAAGGAGATCCCGCGCCCCGGCACGAGCCCTGCGAGCAGACGCCCGGAATGCCTCCTCGCTCTCCCCCCCATCGGACCGGTCAAGTCCCTCCAGCACCGCACGATCCGCCTCAGCTTGAAGTGTCCGGGCAGCCTCTTCCAGCGCACCAAGTGCTTCCCGAAGCGCGTCACTGCGAGCGTCCTGCGCCTGTTGCCGCGCCTCCGACAGCATTTTCTCCGCCTGCTGCAACGCAGCCTCCCGCTCCCTCTTCAGTCGCTCCAGAACCTCCGACAACAACGGCGTCGCCGTGACCGCCGCCTCCCCCTCCTCTCCGCTCAGCGCCGACAACTGGCTCTCCAGCGCCTCCAACCTCCGCCGGGTCTCCTCGAGTTCACGCTGAAGCTCCTCCACCGTTGCCCCCCCGGACTCCCGGACATCCGACGCACCAGTCCCCACGACGCCCCCCTCCCCCAGGGCTCGTTCCCATCGGAACCCAGCCATCAAAAGTACGGCCGCCCCCACCACCCAGATTGCCTTCGTCCATCCGTTCATCGCCCGCTCCCTTTCCATGTCACCTCACCCGCCGACCACCGCCATCCCACCAACAGGCAGCCGGCCAGCGTGACCAATGCCCCTGTCCATAGCCAGGGACGCACCGGCCCCAGCGCCAGGTCCAACGCACCCACCACACGGACCACCACCATCGCCGTCAGCACCAACCGCTTCGACGCCACCACCACAATGCCCGCTGGATCCATCCCCACCGCAAGCTCAGGCCATATCATCAGGGCAACCGCGACACTCAACGCCACCAGGGAGAGGGCCAACGCCCCCCCTCGACGCCACAACATCCCAGGCACCCAGGCTCCCGCCCCCTCAGCTCCTTTCTCCTCACAAGCCGCCAGGACCGCCGCCACAACTCCATCCACCACCTCTGAGGGCGCACCCCCTCCCCGCTTCAACTCGGAAAAAAGCCCGTCCAGAGCCCGGATCTTCTCCAAATCCTTCCGGCACGACGCACACTTCCCGAGATGCCGTGCCACCAACGTCCGACGCCACCCCGTCAGAACTCCCGCCTGGTACCGATCCAGCTCCACCTCCCCCGGATGCCATCGCCCGGATACCTTCACCTCGTCCCCTCCTCCCACCATCCTCGCGCCTCAGACTCCAACAACTTCCGGAGTTGCTTGCGCGCTCGAAATAACCGGTTCATCACCGTCCCAAGCGGAATCCCCAGCACCTTCGCCATCTCCTGGTAGGTCATCTCTTCATAGTGGTACAACAGAATGACCTCCCGGTACTTCGGCTTCAACGCTTCAACCGCACGCTCCAATCGCGCCCGCCGCTCACCCTCCAGTACCCGGTCAAGCTGCGCCCCCCCCTCCTCCACGCCACCCTCCACGCCCACACCCGCACCGCCATCCTCAACGTCCCCCTCGCTGCGCCGCCAGTGAGACATCCGCCGCGCACGATCGATACACAGGTTCCTCGCTATTCGATACAACCAAGTGTTCAGACTGTACGCCGGATCATACCGATCGAAGTTCCGAATCGCTCTCAAAAACGTCTCCTGCGTCAACTCCCGTGCATCCTCCTCCGAACGAACCATCCTCAGGATGAAACGGTAGACCCCCGGCGAGGCCGCTCGCACCAACGCTTCCAGTGCCGCTTCGTCCCCACCTCGAGCCCGCGCCACCAGATTGTCTCCCTCCTGTCCCAACGACGCCTGCCCCCTGTGCGAGGTTCACCTGGTCATTCTGCACTACGTAACCGGGCACAAATTATTTCAATTTGCCGTTCCATTCGAAGCCAACTCTCGATGTAAGCGTTTTTGCACGCAGTTTTCTTGAATTTTTTTTCGAAATTTTGCTTCCATTGTCAGAAAATGTAGTATACTACTTCTTGTGGACGGCCGGCAGCGTCCGTCCAACAGTCCTCATGCGGTAGCGCTTGCGGTAGCGGTCACAGGCGATCCTTCCTTGCGGTTTCTCCCAGATACCATTTTTCGGGACGGTCTGACTCCGTTCAAGCATCCTCGAGGTGTGGGCGGCTCCCCAACCGAGAGATCGAGGCCGACCGGAATCCTGCGTCGGGGAGGACCCGAACCGGTGGAGAGGCAGGCTGGGCGACCGGCCTGGGAGGCGCATGCGGAAGTGGAAGGAGTGTGGTGAAGTGGAGAGGAAAGAGGACGAACGTGGATTCCCATGGGGCTCGACCTGTGGATGTGATGGTGTGGCGGAGCGGAGGAGGTGCGTGGGTGCCCGGGCAGGAGCGGACGTGGCGGTTGCGTGTCGAGGTCGCAGATGAGCGGGGATGTTGGGTGGAGGTCGAGTGAAGGTTGTGTGGCGGTCGAAGCGGATCTGGTGGAGGACGTGGGGCGGCAGCGGACGTGATGTGGTTTGAGGTGTGAGCGGGAGCGGGAGCGGCGTTGAAGGTGAAGCGCGAAGCTGGAGCGATTCCGGACGTGTGTTGCGGTGTGAGTGAGACGTTGTGAGTGGGAGTGAACGGTGGGAGAAGGGGTAGCGGTGGCGGCAGTCGGAGAGGCGGTGCGCCGAGGTTGAGTGGTGAGGATGTGGTGGTGGTTGGGTCGAGTCCCTGTTGTTGAAGCGGTGGCGCCTGTCAGGAGGAGCGACCGGGTGGAGGGCGGAGCAAGAGAAGGTCTGGTGGCAACGGGCAGCAGAGGAGGCGAACGAGGGAGCGAACGAGGCGGCATGTGATGGTGGAACCGGGAAGTGGAGCAGCGTGTGGGCGCGCATGTGGAGCGGCGTGATGTCTCGAGCGGGGAGTGGACCGGAGTGGACGTGGTGACGGCGTGGTGCCGAGCGCGATGATGTGGCAGAGAATGCGGTGCGGACGCTGCCGGAAGGGGGATGGTGCCGGCCTGTTGTCGCCGGGTGATGGTCCCTGCATGGGGTGACGCCCGGAGGCTCTCGAACGACGCCGGTCAGGACGCTGGTCGCGCAAACAACATGAGCCCGCACGTCTTGAGGCGTGCGGGCATTTTTGTGTCCATTGCCCCGGGACCAAGGCGGAGTTCCGGACCCACTCAACCGATTCCGCGTGACGGCCCCCTGGATGGATCCGTGTCTGGAAGGCGGATACGCATGGTGGTGCCCTGGCCGACCTGACTCTCTGCGGTGAGCGTGCCCCCGTGAGCCTCGACGATTTTCCTGGAGATGGCCAGTCCGAG
>CAYQMG010000031.1:0-14542 GCA_964418585.1 uncultured Gammaproteobacteria bacterium
GCGGCAAATTTTCATCCGGGTAGCCAATCCCGACGCGGCCTTGCTTTCTGCCGTGGGCGGACTTCCCGGCGTGCTGCGCGTCACACCGGAGGAGCCTGGTATCCTCCGGGTGGATGCTCAAGCGGGGGGGGAGGTGCGTCCCCTCCTGGCGCAGACGCTGGTGCAGCGCGGCTATGAACTGCAGGAACTGCGGCAGGCCGGGATGAGCCTGGAGGAGATAAGATTGAGGCAATCGTTCGTGGCGACCCAGAACCCACTGTGGCTGTGCTACCTGTCGTTCGACTCGGCGAAGGAGGTCCAGGAGACCTTCATTCAGTGCACGAACGTCCCGGGCGGTCAGGCCGGTGCCCGTCGGTGGCGTTGGGCTTCTCTTGGGGAGGAGGGTGCGCGCCGATTCTTTACTGCCTCCAAGAAGGATTGCCCGTTTGTGAGCGAATTCCTGAAGGCCCAGAAGCCGGCGTAGCCATGTCGAGGCGGCATCCCGAAGCGCACCTTGCTGCACCATCCTGGTGGTGACCGAGGACAGTTCGGAGCAGGCGATTCCTACCGTTCAGGCACTGGCTCGTCATATTCTCGAGCTGGTCTCAGGCGTCCCGCCGGGGGACCGGGTCAAGTTTGAGCCGTTGCAGGATCAGGAAGCCTCCTACGCTGCTCGGGCCAATCTCTGGAAGAGCACGAAGAACGAGGGGGACCACAAGAAGCGTGTCGCCTTGGTGAGAGAGATCGCGACCACCCTGCTTCAGGAGAGAGAATTCGTTCTGTGGCACATCGATGCGGATTGCACGTGGAAGGGGAGTGACAGCGGCGAGCAGGTGGAAAACGTGGAGAAATTTCGAAAACTGATTCAGGACCCTGTACAGGTGATCGTCGAGGGCATGATCCCTGCGCCGGAGCAGCCACTGGAGGGCGCTCCCCCGGATGGAGAGCCCGGGGTGATCGTCGAGGGCATGATCCCTGCGCCGGAGCAGGCCAGGCGCCGGAAAGGACGCCGTCGATCGTCCAGGAGCGGTGCACCCGAGGATGGGGTCCCAGCCTCGGGGCCTTCCGGAGGGAGCGCCGAGGTGATGGAGAAGATGGAGAAGGTGATGGAGAAGATGGAGAAGCTGATCCTGCTGGTCCCCCACTACAGCATCGAGTCCTGGTTGTACCAGAACACCGCCGAAGCGATTCGGATTTGCAAGAAAAAGGACCGAGGGCGCCACACGAAGGTGTTCGAGTCATGGGAGAAGGACCGGGCGAGCCTGGACGAGATGAAGCAGCCCAAGAAGAAATCCGGCACCTGTCTGGGCAACCGTTGGAATCAGTGCCTGGCGGAAAAGAGGTTTCCGGCTAAAGCCGTTTACGACACAGGCAAGTCGTTTGCGCGTGCCGTGGAGCAGGTGAGAGCGTGTGTCCCGCTCATGGAGGCCCTGACTTCTCCATCTCGGGCGCCACACGGTGCAGGATAGCGCGAGTCAGGGCCACGGAAACGGCTTTCGCGGAACAGGTGAGGGGAGAGGTTCGGCCTGTGTCCACCCGACGCCCGGGGACCCGAAAGGGAGTGCGGGCCGGTGCGATTCGTGCAATGACCGGTTCTGATTGGCAAACGTCGGCGGAGTGGTCTCCACGCGTCCCACGGCGAAGCCCGCGCTCAGGTCGTATCGCGTGTGCCGCCGAGAACAGGCGCTCACAGGTTCCGGTTGCAGGCTTGCCTCACTTTCGATTGAGGAATGGCGCGCAAACGCGCAATGCACTCGCCGCAACGCATGTTTCAGAGACTGATCCAGACCCTGCAACTGCCCCCCAAACTTGCAACGGTGCCCGGTAGTCACGCATTTCCCGAGGGGGGCACAGTCCCTCGCGTCACGTCCGATTCACCCAAGAACGCTGCCTGAGACCTGGACAACGGGGAACGGGACTCGGGAGGCGGGATTCGGGCAAGGCTCCGCGGGATTCGGGAAACGGGGAATGAACCGCTGCGCCTGGAGTCCCGGGCTTCGCGCAAACACCGCCTCTCGGCGGCAGGCCTACGGCGGAGCGGCCATCCGCCTGCGCGGCCGACTTCGAGTCGGACCTGCCCCGCGCACGGGTCACCGGATGGCGAGGGAGCGCACCTGTGCTATCATGTAGGCTCCAGATGGAGTAGGGAGGCATCGGGTACGAGCGATCCGGGCCGGCCCGGTGGATTGGAGGGAGCCGGCGACGATGAAGAGGACAGGTCGATCGGGGGGAGCGGGCCGTCCCTGGCAGGGGTGGGCCGTGGCACTGTGGATCGCCGCAGCGATCCCTGCGTCGGTGGAAGGCGCGGAGCCGTTCCATGCCTTTGAACGCGGAGGGGAGCCGGGCGTGTCTCCCCGGTTTCAGGCATGGCACCCCGAGTTCGAGGACAGCGGCAGCTACGGAGAAAGCTGGTTTTTCATGCTCCGAACCGATGACGGTGGCGTGCTGTTCACCATGCTCTCGATCACGAACCTCGGGCTTCGCACCTTCGATGGCACCTACGAAATCGATTACTACGCCCCGGATGGAGGCCACATCAACGTGCACCGCGAGTTCACTCGAGAGGAGGTCAAGGCCTCGACCGAGAAAATGGATGTCACCATCGCCGGTGCCCGGGCATGGCGGAGTGACCGGGCCTATCACGTGGCCATCCACGATGCCGACGCAGAGCTGAACCTCGAACTCGTCAACGGACTCCCCCCTTACAAATTCGGAAACGGCTCCATCGAGTTCTACCAGGATCGACGCGAGGCCTGGACCATCGGGATGCACGTCCCGTGTGGCCGGTCCTCCGGCTATCTCGAGGCGGGCGGCAAGCGGTACCGACTGGATGGCTACGGGTACCACGATCACGCCTGGTCCAACATCAAGGTGCCATCGTTCGTCTCCAGGTGGTATACCCTGCGCGTGCTGGACCAGGACCTGGCCATCGTCTTGCACCAGCAGGTGCTCACCGACACGTTCGGGAATGCGGTGGTCAAGTTCGGCCTGGTGGGTGTGGATGGGCGGATCGTGGCCCGATCGCGAAATTTCAAGCTCGAGCCTGTCGCCTGGCGGAAGGTGGCGTCGGGATTCAAGATTCCCACCGAGTACCGGGTCACGATTCGTGCGAACGGATACCAGGTGGAGGGCACCGTACGGGAGGCCCGGTTCCTGGACGCCATCGATGTCCTCGGGCAGGTCAGTTGGCCGATTCGCATGGCGATCAAGGCGTTCTACACCAACCCCTATTTTCACAGGTACACGGGGAGGTACGACCTGGTGGTGACCTTGAAGGGCGGAAAGACCCGACACGTCACCGGGGAGGCCTTACTCGAGGCGAACTATTTTTGAGCAGGGCTCGGGAGCCGAGGCGGAGCGCAGTGTTCAGGCGCGCACGACGCCTCGGCTGAAAGGCGGCGACTCGAAAACACCTTGACCGGCGTTGGGGGGATGACGACAACGCTGCACCGGCGCGCCGGGAAAGCCCGGGAGGGAAAGCAGGCCGGCGGGATGTCTGGCGGGCGGTTGCAGACACAGGGAGAGAGAGCAGATGTGGGTATTGCGTAGCGCACGAGCACCGATGTCGATGTTTGCCATCGTGGCGTGCGGGGGGCTGGTCCTGGGGCTCACGGGGTGCATTGTCACTGTGAGTGATGACGACGACACTTCGCCGGTGGCCACGCCTGAGCCGGCGACGCCGACACCGTATGCATTGACTCCGGTGCCAGGCGCCTACTCGTTGTCCGGCACCCTGGCTTACGAATTCGTCCCTTATGACCACAGCCGGGGCGGCTTGATGTACGGAGACACGTACGAACGCCCCATCCGGGGGGTCTCCGTCCATCTCGTGGACGCGCTCGAGGGGACCGAAATCGACAGCATGGTCGTGGGTGACGACGCCACCTATGCGTTTGCCTGGGAGGGCACCAACTATGTCGAACTCCGTGTCTACGCCCAGACCGAGTCGCCGAGTATTCGGGTCGAGGACAACACGCACGGCGATTCGCTCTGGGTGGTGGCCTCGGAAACACTGAACGCCCTCGAGCGTTCGACCTACGACTTCGTGGCCACGACCGGCTGGTCCGGTACGGCTTACGTGGGAACTCGAGCTGCTGCACCGTTCTCCATCCTGGACGCTGCCTACACGGCGGCCCGGCGGTTCATCGACGAGACTGTGCCCCCGCCGGACTTTCCCCCACTTCGGATCAACTGGAGCCCGGGCAACCGCCCCGAGTCAGGAGAGGTGGAACAAGGGCAGATCTCCACCTCCCACTGGGATGGTGAGGAACTCTACATACTCGGCAAGGAGAACCAGGACACGGACGAGTTCGATACCCACGTCATCGTCCACGAGTGGGGCCACTACTTCGAGTCCAACATCAGCAGGTCCGACAGTATCGGGGGTGCCCATACCACAGGGGACGTGCTCGATCCCAGGGTCGCCCTGGGGGAGGGATGGGGCAACGGGCTGAGCGCCATGATCCTCGACCCGGACTCGATCTACACCGATTCGTATGGCAACAAGCAGGCTTACGGATTCGAGTTCGACATGGAGGACAACTTCACCTCCAGCGCCCACCACCCGGGTTGGTATTCGGAGGAAAGTATCCAGGCCATCTTGTATGACCTGTACGACGCGGCCAACGAGGACCACGACAATCTGGAACTGGGCCTTCAACCCATCTACGAAGTGCTCATCGGCGAGCACAAGGATACGGCGGCATTCACCACGATCTTTTCCTTCATCGCCAACTTGAAGGAACTCTATCCCGAGCATGCGGACGCCATCGACGAGATCGTGACCTACCACACCGCCAACGGGACCTACGGAATCGACCCGATCCAGGACGACTGGGCCAACGGCGAAACCCACAATGGGAACGTCGACGGGGCCTTGCCGCTCTACATCGAGGCCTCCATCGGAGACACCCTGGAGCTGAACTTCATCGGCGGTACGGACGCGAACAAGTTGGCCCAGAATAGATATGTCGTGTTTACCGGAGACGGCGAAATCGTCAAGGTCGCCACCACGGCGACCGAGGACGTGGACCTGTACATCTATCACCACGGGGACTACGTTCGTTGGTCCTACTCGACGAGCGGAAACGAGTACACCGATTTCAGGACGACCGAAGGAGAGATATACATCGTGAACGTCCGGGGGTATTCCACCGTTTCCGCTCCGTACACGGCGACCCTGGAGATTTATGAATGAACGCAAACGGCGCGAACGCCCGGGTAACCCTTCGGGGGAACGGCGATACGGAGGCCGTTCGCGCATTCATCGATGAGGATCTCATGAAAAGTTTGATTGCCATGATGGTGGGGTTGCTCGTCCTTTCGAGCTGTGCGACCGACGGAGCCAAGACGGTCTCGACAGAGACGGATACCGGAAACGGCGGGGTTGAGGCGCGTGTGGAGTCGGAGACCGAGCCGGGTCGGGAAGGTGCCACGTCTGCGGATGCGGAGGCCCTTGCCGGGGAGCAACCCGGGACCGAGGAGGGGGCCGTGCAAGAGAAAGGGGAGGCCGCAGCCGTGGCGTCTGGAACCGAGAAGAAGGAAGGTCCCGGGAGCGCCACGGGCAAGCCGGCGGCTCCGGTGGAGGTCACCTGCACCCCTGGAGAGGACACCATTCGTCTCGAGGTGCGATTCCTGGGGGCGGCGCGCAACGTGGAGATCGAGGTTTGGGGCACGGATGGGTTGACGGTCCAGGGCGAAGCGAGGCGTGTGAAGGACGGGACGTTCGACCGGGGGGGGAAGGCCACGTTCGAGGTCGCCTACTCGGCACCGGACGACCAGCGTAGCTTCCTGGGGGTTCGAGTGTCCGGCCGGTTCGGTGCCCGGGAACTCGGCACGGTTCGCTCTTGCACCGTGCACCCCGAACTCCCCGACCGGGACGACCGGGATGCTGACATCCGGGTGGATGAAAATGGGGAGAAGATTCGCATCATTCGGACGGAATAGGACGCCCGGGACCCGCTCCGGGAAGGTGCGGTCCCGCGCAGCCGGGACCTCCACCGTTCGCCGGGGCGCCCCACAACCTCATCCCCACGCCAACCGGATGGCCATGGCCAGCACGGCGGCGGTGAAAACCCATCGGATCAGCGCCTCTCCGCGTCGGAGCTGGGCGCGCGTCGCCAACCAGGCCCCGGCCGCATTTCCGCAGGCCAGTACGGCCCCGGCCGACCATATCACCTGGTCCTTGAGCGCAAAAATCAAGAGGGACGGCACCATGTAGAGTCCCACGATGAACACCTTGTGCATGTTGACGCGCACCAGGTCCAGGCGGAGAAGCCCGGTCAGGACTCCCATCAAGAGAAACCCCACGCCGGCCTGAATGAATCCTCCGTAAAACCCGATACCGACCATGGCCAGGTGCGCACCGACAAGCCTTGGACGCCCTGTGCCGTGGTCTTGTGACTTCGGGGAGGCCACGCTCTTGCGGAGGGTCGTGACCAGGACCGCGACCATGACCAGGGCCAGGAGGCGCTTGAACCAGGCCGGATCTATCCGGATGGCGGCCAGGGAACCGGCCACCACTCCGGGCAGGGTGCAAAGGCCCAGGGTGAGACTCGTCTTGAAATCGGACAGCCCGCCCCGATGGAAGGTGCGGACCGCGGTCAGGTTTTGGGCCACCAGGGCCACCCGGTTGGTTCCGTTGGCCACGGCCGGGGGAAGCCCCATGAAGATCATGGCCGGCATGGTCAGGAGCGAACCGCCGCCGGCCATCACGTTGACGAACCCGGCGGCCAGGCCCAGCACCGCCAGCAGCATGAGGGCATGCGTCTCCAATCTGCCTCCTCGCGATCGGTGGGGAGTGTCCCCGTTGCTTTTTCCGGGCGCCGGCACTATGAAACCCCGAGGGGAGGGGCGTCAACCAGAATCCAGTTGAGGAGTCTCCTGATGATCGCCGGGATACTTAGAAAGATGGAGTCCGATCTTGCAGATCCGGTGCAGTACCGGTTGCCGCTGGGCGAGGTGTCCGTGGACCTCAACCCGCTGCTCGGCGCCACGGTCCGGTTGCAGTTCGACGGGGAGATCCATTGCCTCGCCTGTGGGCGCAAGATCAAGAAATCGTTCGGCCAGGGCTATTGCTATCCATGTTTCTCGAATGGACCCGAGAACTCGGAATGCATCATACGTCCGGAGTTGTGTCGGGCGCACGAGGGGCAGGGTCGAGACCCGGTGTGGGAGAAGAACCATCATCTCCGGCCCCATGTGGTCTACCTCGCCGTGTCCAGCGGCCTCAAGGTGGGGGTGACCAGTGCAGCGGATACCAGCACCCGGTGGGTGGACCAGGGGGCTTCCCGGGCCATCCGGCTGGCCGAAACACCCAACCGGTACATCGCCGGCCTGATCGAGGTGGCGCTCAAGGCGTTCGTCTCCGATCGAACCGGCTGGCAGCGCATGCTCAAGGGAGACATCGACCTCGACGTGGACCTGGTGGCGAGCAAGCATGAGCTTGGTGCCAGGCTGGAGCCCTCACTCCGGCAATGGCTGAGCGAGGATGACGAGGTGACCTCCATCCACTACCCCGTGCTCGAGACCCCGCGAAAGGTCAAAAGCCTCTCCTTCGACAAGACGCCCGTGGTCGAAGGCGCATTGACAGGAATCAAGGGTCAGTACCTCATGTTCGACGCCGAGCGTGTGCTGAACGTGCGAAAACATGGGGGCTACGTGGTGGCACTCAGCCACGAGTGACAGCCGTGGGTCCGGGCGTCGGTTCGTTCGATACCAGGCGCCGACCGGTGTCGAACGGGCCGGAGGTCATTGAGCCTGGTCAGGCCGGGTGCCTGGCCTGACATCCCGCTTGCGCCCATGGACGAGCCACGGGGCAATCAGCAGGAATCCCCACGCAGTTCCGGATGACGAGTCGCCGGCCGCACACCCTGCCGGTTCCACGTGGACGGTGGTGGAGGTGGCGTCCTCGGCCCCCTCGTTGTCCACCACGGTGAGCCCGATGAGGTAGTCGCCCGGTTCGGAAAATGAGAGGACGACCGTGGGGCCGGTTTTCCCGTTGCTCCATCGGTAGGTATCGATCCAGCCGTCCGGGTCCTCGGAGTCCGTACCGCTCAGCGTGATCCGTTGCCCCGTCTCCACCGTCGGATCCTCCGGGGTGATGATCGCTACCGGCGGGAGGTTTTCTGACGGGGGCGTGGGCGTGACAGAGGGGGTTGGAGAAGGCGTGGGCGCGCCGCCCGGTGGCCCCGGAAGGATCTCTCCGGCATCGAAGGTCCAGACTCCTTCTGGAAACACATAGTTTGCCCCACCGTTGTTGTCCCAGGTCCCGGCCCCGTCGTTGAACACAGCTTCGAGGGACGTGAAGTCCCCCAGAAGGATGTCCTCGGCCACATTGTAGCCATCGAACGCGGAGGGCGGCATGGGCTCCCCTGGGGGATCGGTCCAGGTTCCGTCCGCCTGCCGGTAGTGAATGTAGGGCGTTTCGAAGCCTCGATGATAATAGACCGTGGTGGTTCGTCCGGAACCGTCCCGAATGGACACGGTCACCGAGTCCGAATCGGTGGCCCCCTGGTCGTCGGTGACGGTGAGCACGACTTCGAACGAGCCGGTTTCATTGTAGGTGGTGGAAGGGGTTGGACCGACGAGTCCGTTGCTCCATTCGAACGACACGATTTCGCCGTCCGGGTCGAACGAGCCGGTTCCATCGAAGGTGACCCGGTCTCCCGGGGCCGCCACGATGTCGTCGCCGGCGTCGGCGACCGGAGGACGATTGCCGGGTGAATCTTCGGGAGGACCGGCCGTGATGGTGCCGTCGGTGAGCGTGGAGGTTCCCTGTTGGAAGGTGTAGTCCTGGCCGCCGTTGTTGTCCCAGGCGCCGGACCCGTTGTTGAAGGCGGCCTGGAGCGAGGTGGCGGACCCCAGCGCGACGGTGATCACGTAGTAGCCGGGGAACTCGGAGACCGCCATCTGCTCTCCCGGGACCTCGGTCCAGGATCCTCCCTCGGGCTGGTAGTGCATGTAGGTGGGGTCTCCGAAGTGGGAGTAGTAGTAGACGGTGGCGGAAAAGGAGAGGTTTTCAGGAGGTCCGCTCCGGACGGTGCCATCCGCGTAGAACGTCCAGGTCCCGTTGGTGAGGAGGGCGCCGTCTCGAGAAGGCAGGTAGCTGGTGCCATCCTCGGTGAACCGGGCTTCGATTCCAGCCGCGTCCTGAGGGTACTCGAGGTCTGCGCGGAAGTACTGGGGCGCGCCCTCCATGGGCGGGATGGCCTGGGGGGTGCCCCAGGACTCCCCGGGGAGCCGTGTCTCGAGACGCACTTCCGGGAGGTTGGTGGTGCTTCCCTGCATGTAGAGGGTGACGGGCAGGGTGGGCACGCGGTCGGTGACGAAGGGGTAGGTTCCCTGGATGTCCCCATCCGGGTCCTCCACGATGTTGCCTTCGGCGTTCCGGGAGTATGTTCCGAGGCCCACGTAGACGTGCTGAATGTCGGTTCGCGTCACGTTGCCGAGGGAGTCCACGGCCTCGACGTAGTAATCGAGGATCTGGTCCCGGTAGTCGTGGAAATAGGTGTAGTAGAGGTCCCCGATCTTCCTGGCCGGGAGGATGGCCATGGTCTCCATGCTGCCCGGCTGCCACGCCACCCCGTTCATGTCTGGGGTCAGATTCCGCCGCGTCATGGGATAGGACACCCAGTCGCTCACCCGAGCCGGGTCCACCTGTGGATCGGCGCGCAGTGCCTCGGGGTCGTACACGCGGCAGGTCTTGTCCAGTGGGTCTATGCGCTTCCCCGTGTGGGTCCGCACCTTGACCACGATGTTCGCAATCCCGTTCACATCGTAGGCGTAGGTGTAGATGGCAAAGGTGGGATCGAAATAGTGGAGCGTCCACCCCTCCGCCTTGCTCTTGTTGGCGCTCCCCGGATTGTACGGATATCGCTGCGGCCACCACACCGAGGGGCCGGTGCGGTCGGCGGCCAGGTGCCCGGCCACGTAGGGCTCGGAAAATTCGAGCGACTGGTTGAACGACAGGGTGGGTTTGACATCGTCGTCCACGTTTTCGTCGTAGTAGCCGAAGCCCGAGTCCATGGCCGGGAGGAGGAAGTACCAGGCCAGTTCCGCCGGATTGGCCCCTCCGGCGTAGTCCTGGTTCGGGTCCCCCTTGACCGGGTAGGAGAGCATCCAGGGGTTGAGCTGGTTGCCAGGGTAGGTGACGGCCCGGTCCAGGGCTGTGGTCGGCTTCCAGTAGTCGGAGTGGGTATCGAGCCAGATCTGCTCGGCGGTGAGTGCGTAGTTGAGTGCCGCCTGGAGGAGTGCGAAATTGCGTTCCAGGTAGTGGTACCCGTACTCGAGGGACACGGTCATGCCCTCTTCCTCGCCGAAAATGTTCTTTTTCGGTGCGTAGTTGGTCCCGTTTACCGCATTGAAGTCGGCAAACTGATCCTTCCAGATACCGAACGGCAGGTGCCAGTGGTACCAGGTGGGGTCCGAGGAGGAATCCCGCGTGTCGATCCAGGAACCGTCTTGCACGTGGACCACGTCGTCCTCCGGGACCGGGTAGGCCAGAAGATACTCCTCGACCCCCATTCCGGTTACATCCGGGTCCGCATAGGTCACGTTGCCCGAGTTGGCCCACGTCCCCCCGTCGCCCGAGCGCCCCTGCGCGTTGTCTCCATCGTGGGCAATGACGAAATACTGAACCCGCCCCAGGGCGGCGGCATCTTCGATGAACGGTTTCAGAATGTCCGCGGTAATGGAGCCCTGATATCCCTCCTCCCAGGAACTGGCCTCTTCCACCGGAATGGCCACCACCCGCGAAACCTCGCCCGTGTCCGGATCCACGTACCGCACCCAGTGGGGAATGGATGCGAATGGAAACTTGTTGTGCGTCACCTGTTGCTCATTGAACATCTGCTTCGCCACCCATGCTCCGGTCGGGCTCGAGTTTTGCAGGTCCGCGCGATTGGGCGGAGAGATCATGCAGTCCACCCCCGGGTCGTCGAGGTAGGGGTAGTCCAGGAGTGTGCGAGAAAGCTGAACGTTCGGGACCACGGTCCATGTGATGCCGAATTTCTTGAGTGCAGGGATGATGCGTTCCGAGAAGCCGAGTTCGGTTGGGAAAAATCCCACCGAGGAGCGGAAGCTGTCACCGAGGAAGAAGGTCTGAGCCTGAGTGACGTTGTTGTAGATCATGTCCTTGACCAGGAACTCGTTGCCCACCAGTGGCCCCATGCAGTGGTGGCCGGCGAAGTGCACCAGTTCCAGGGCACGAAATCCGTGGGTGGTCCGCAAATCGTCCACGGTCGACTTCCAATAGGCGCCCCAGTCGGGGTTGTCGTAGCCCTCCACGTTCTGGAGCGTGTTCAGGCTGTCCACGTTCGTTATCACGGCGCCCGACATGGTCACCTGGGTTTGACTCAAGGGGTGGTCGGCGCTGTTGCTGTAAGCCGTGTCCATGGGCCAGGACATGTAGGCCCCGATCTTGGCGTGGTGTGAGTAGTAAGAGACCAGGTCGTCATGAGGCATGGGCTGCCCGTCCGGCAGGTAGTAGGGATAGTCGGGCGGAGGGGCGTTCTTGAGTTCGATCACATATCCGTCGTAGGTGTACCGGACAGGGGTTCCAACGGGGGCGGTTGCGTGGTCGTCGGCGTCGTAGTAGGCCCAGAAGTTGGGCATGTGGTTGTGGTAGACGTGCGTGGCCGCAAGCTGGGCTCGAGCAGGACCGTGCACCAGCAGCGCAAGGGTGATTACCAGGCCGGGACCGACGGCCCCCGCCGCTTTCGGAGCGAGCCTGTTCATGATGGTTCCTCGTGCAGGTTGTGCGGGCCGCGGTCCGGGTCCGTGGTCCCGGCGTGAGGGGCGTGTTCCTGAGGGTCACTATGAACGTTTTTCTGTTTGAGTCAAAGGATTTCCGTCTTCAGGAGGAGAGGACGGGGACTGTGATGAACGCGGGAGCGGACCCGGCCTCGCCCCTGGTGTGAGGAAAGGTTGGAGAAGGTCGATTCGGACCTTGCAACCCCCTGGGTCCAGTGCTAGGATACAACGTTGAGGAATCTCCTGGGAGCCGCCTGGCGGTTCCCGCTGGTTTCGTCTGGTCGAATCACCCTAACCATCACTTGTCGGAGGCATTCCATGCAAGACTACGTTGCCGAGTTGATGGAGGCCGTGAAGGCCAAGAACCCCGCCGAACCCGAGTTCCACCAGGCGGCTCTGGAAGTCATCGAGTCGTTGAGCCTGGTGCTCGAGCGGCATCCCGAGTACCGGACTGCCAAGATTCTGGAGCGGATTCTCGAGCCGGAGCGTGTGATCATGTTCCGTGTGCCGTGGATGGACGACCAGGGCGAGGTACACGTGAATCGTGGATTCCGGATTGAGATGAACAGCGCCATCGGTCCCTACAAGGGAGGGTTGCGTTTCCATCCTTCGGTGAACCTCGGCATTCTCAAGTTTCTGGCCTTCGAGCAGGTGTTCAAGAACAGCCTGACCACGCTCCCCATGGGTGGAGGCAAGGGCGGGTCGGACTTCGATCCCAAGGGCAAGAGCGACAATGAAGTCATGCGGTTCTGCCAGGCGTTCATGAGCGAGTTGTTCCGACACGTGGGTCCGAACACGGACATTCCGGCGGGAGACATCGGTGTCGGCGGGCGGGAGATCGGCTACCTGTTCGGTCAGTACAAGAAGTTGCGCAACGAGTTCACCGGGGTGCTGACCGGCAAGGGACTCAACTACGGCGGGTCGCTCATCCGGCCCGAGGCCACTGGATACGGCGCCGTCTACTTCGCCGCCGAGATGCTGGCGACTCGAGGCCAGACCCTCGAGGGGAAGGTTTGCCTGGTGTCGGGGAGCGGGAACGTGGCCCAGTACACGGTCGAGAAGTTGCTCGAGCTTGGTGCCAGGGCGGTGACGCTTTCTGACTCGTCGGGATACATCTACGACGAAGAGGGGATCACGCGCGAGAAGCTCGACTTCGTGATGGAGTTGAAGAACCAGCGGCGAGGACGCATCAAGGAGTATGCCGAGAAGTATCCCAACGCGGTCTACACGCCGGCGGATCCGAGCCGTGGTTACAATCCATTGTGGGACCACAAGGCGGACTGCGCCTTCCCGAGTGCCACCGAGAACGAGATCAATGGTCGGGACGCGGAAAACCTGGTTCGGAACGGCGTCTACGTGGTTTCCGAGGGGGCCAACATGCCCACGACTCCGGAAGGCGTGGACATTTTCCTGAACAACGGCGTGATGTACGGACCTGGCAAGGCCGCCAACGCGGGCGGTGTCGCCGTGTCCGGCCTCGAGATGTCCCAGAACAGCATGCGGCTCCCGTGGACCCGTGAGGAGGTGGACAACCGTTTGCGGGGTATCATGAAGAGCATCCACAAGACTTGCGTGGACATGGCCGAGGCTTACGGGACGCCGGGGAACTACGTGAACGGAGCCAACATCGGCGGCTTCCTGAAGGTGGCGGACGCCATGTTGCAGCAGGGCCTCGTCTAGGGCTCCCGGTGGCCGGCCAGGGGTCGGCCTGTGAGGCACATCCTGTCGGGGGGCGTCCGCCGGTGCCGGCGAGGGGCGGGGGGCGTCTCCTCATCTTCTCCTTTTCCGGTGGCGTCCGGGGAAACCCGGTCGGGGGGTGACCAGCGTGGCCACCAAGTATGTCGACCCGGTCTGGATCGAACATGGATACGGGACCCGTTTTCAGGGGTTCCAGAATCTCATGCGGCTCCGGATTCGGGATATCCTCCTGGTTTCCAGCCTCTATGACCTGTATCTCTTCGAGGAAGACGGCCGCCTGTACGAACTGCTCAGGAACGAGTACCGGGGCTTGCACTTGAGCAATGCCCCGGAGTTGACTCGAGTTTCCACCGGCCAGGAAGCGATTCAGTTGGCCAAGAACGAGCGACGGTTCGACCTCATCCTCACCACCCTGCACGTGGAGGACATGACCGCTCTCACGCTTGCCAAGAAAGCGCGTGAGGAGAAGATCGGCATCCCGGTGGTGCTGCTGACCTACGACAACCGGGAACTGAAGGATCTGATGGCGCACCACGACACGTCGGTGTTCGACGGGATCTTCGTGTGGCAGGGGGATTTTCGGCTTCTGATCGGGATCATCAAGCACCTCGAGGACAAGTTCAACGTCGAGCATGACAGCAAGTTGGTCGGGGTGCAGAGCATCATTTTGATCGAGGACAACGTCAGCTTCTACTCCTCTTTCCTGCCGCTCATCTACACCGAATTGCTGAAGCAGTCACAGCGGCTGATCTCGGAAGGGATCAACCTCTCTCACAAGTACTTGCGCATGCGGGCGAGGCCCAAGATCATCTTGTGCAAGAACTACGAGGAAGCGTGGAGCTTTTTTGAACGGCACCAGCAGGACATCCTGGGGGTCATTTCCGACGTGGACTTTCACAAGGATGGCCGCCCGAACCCGCGGGCCGGCGTCATCTTCGCCCGGAACGTGCGGGCAAGGCAGCCGGACATCCCCATCCTGCTTCAGTCCACCAACCCGGAGCACGCGCGGACGGCAGAGGCGATAGGGGCCAGTTTTGTATTGAAGAACTCGCAACGGTTGCTCCACGAGTTGCAGCAGTTCATGACCAACGCTTTCAGTTTCGGCGACTTTGTG